>JAQGIP010000073.1 GCA_028291055.1 Caulobacter sp. | reverse complement strand
CGCGTGGCCGAGCCGGTGGCCGCCGCCAGCAGCGGCGTGGCCCTCGATCCGCGCGAACCGCGCCCCCTGGTCTACCGCGAGGAAGAACCCGGCAGCGCCACCGTGCTGACGCTCGGCGCCCACATGTGCAAGTGGCCGATCGGCGACCCCTCCACCGACAACTTCACCTTCTGCGGCCGCCGCTCCAGCGACGGCCCCTACTGCAACGACCATGCGCGGGTGGCCTACCAGCCCCAGCAGCAGAAGAAGAAGGCCGGGCCTAACGAACTGGCGCGCTCGCTGCGGCGGTATATCTAATACCCATCCTCCCCCGCTCGCGGCAGCGAACGGGGGAGGTGTCGGCGCATGCCGACGGAGGGGGCAGGCGGCGCGGCCGCTGATCCGCGATTGGGAGGCAAGTTCAGCTTGCCCCCTCCGGCCTTTCAGGCCACCTCCCCCGTTCGCTGCCGCTCCCGGTGGAGGATGATTTGTGACCGACACCCCCGCCCCCGATTCCAACGCCCAGGCCTACAGCGTCTCGGAGCTCGCCTTCGCGCTCAAACGCACGCTGGAGGAATCCTACGGCTTCGTGCGCCTTCGCGGTGAACTCAGCAAAGTCACCCACCACGGCAACGGCCACGTCTACCTGACCATCAAGGACGACAAGGCCGCCATCGACGGCGTGGTCTGGAAGGGCAGCGTGCGCAACCTCGCCGTCCGCCCCGAGCAGGGGCTGGAGGTGATCGTCACCGGCAAGATCACCACCTATCCCGCCGGGTCGCGCTATCAGATCGTCATCGACAGCATGGAGGCCGCCGGGGTCGGCGCCCTGCTGGCCCAGCTGGAGCGGCTGAAGGCCAGGCTCAACGGCGAGGGGCTGTTCAACCCGGCCAACAAACGCCCCCTGCCCGGCATGCCCGCCGTGGTCGGGGTGATCACCAGCCCGACCGGCGCGGTGATCCGCGACATCCTGCATCGCATCCGCGACCGCTGGCCCTGCCGCGTCATCGTCTGGCCGGTCGTGGTCCAGGGCGACCAGGCCGCCGCCCAGGTGGCCGCCGCCATCCGCGGCTTCAACGCGTTCGACGGCTCAAACGACCTGCCCCGCCCCGACATCCTGATCGTCGCCCGGGGCGGCGGTTCGGTCGAGGACCTGTGGGCCTTCAACGACGAGCAGCTGGCCCGAACCGTGGCGGCCGGGACCATCCCCCTGATCAGCGCCGTGGGCCACGAGACCGACACCACCCTGATCGACTTCGTCTCCGACCGCCGCGCGCCCACCCCCACCGCCGCCGCCGAGATGGCCACCCCGGTGCTGTCGGAGCTGCGCGGCGCCGTGCTCGACTATGAGCGGCGCCTGGTGCGCACCGGCGGGCGCATGCTGGATGAGCGCCGCACGCGCCTTCAGTCGGCCTCGCGCGGCCTGCCCAAGCCCGCCGAGCTGTTGGCCATCGCCCAGCAGCGCTTCGACATGGCCGCCGGGCGCCTCGCCGCCGGGCTGGAGCGCAACGTCGCCGTCCATGAGCGCGACTTCGTGCGCACGTCCGGACGCCTCACTCCCGCCCTCCTCAAGCGCCCCAACGACCTGAAGACCCAGCGCCTGGGCGAGTTCGTGGCCCGTATGAAGCCCGCCCTGGAGCGGCGCCTGACCCGGCTCTCCGAAGGCCTCGACAGCCTCGATCGCCACCGCCGCGCGCTGGACCCCTCCGGCCCCCTGAAGCGCGGCTTCGCCCGCGTGCACCGCGCCGACGGTTCGCTCGCCACCCTCGGCGGCGAACTGCTCAGCGGCGAGGCGGTCAGCCTGGTCTTCGCCGACACCGCGCGCGGCGCCGTGATCGACGGCGAGGCGAGCGCTGTCGCACCCGCGCCGCCCGCCCCCAAGCCGGTCAAGAAGCCGCCGCCGCCCCCAACCAGCCAGGGCAGTTTGTTCTAGACCCCCTCCCGCGCTACATTCCCCGTCATGAACGCTCACGACCGCAACCTCTCCAGCGACCTCGCCATCCTCCACTACGGCGACGGCGAATTCACCGTCATGCGCCCTGGCCGCCATGTGATCTGCGCCGTCACCGGCCACAAGATCGCCCTGGAAGCCCTGCGCTACTGGAGCCCCGACCTGCAGGAGGCCTATGTGGGCCCCGCCGAGGTCATGTCGCGCCGGCCCGACCTGAAGGCCTGATGGACCGCCGGGGGGTACTCACAGGACTGACGCTGACGGCCGCCGCCTTCGCGGCCGGCCGCGCGCGCGCCGCCATCCCGGGCCTGGCCATCAGCGGCCGCTATCAGCAGGGCGGCTTCGCCTTTGGCCTGACCAGCCCGCGCGCCGAGGTCTCGGTCAACGGCGAGGCCGTGGGCCGCGCCTCCAAGGCCGGCTACTTCGTGGTCGGCTTCGACCGCGACTCGCCGCTGGATGCGGCGATCAGCACGTCCAACGCCTCGGGCTCATCGACCCACAACGCGGTCATCAAGCCGGGCAATTTCGACATCCAGCGCATCAACGGCCTTAACGAAGACCTGGTCAGCCCCTCCGACCCCAAGCTGCTGGCCCGCATCAAGGCCGAGGGCCAGCGCAAGGCCGTGGGGTTCGCCAGCGACATCGACGCCGACGACTTCCGCACCGGCTTCATCATGCCCGTGAAGGGCGCGCGCCTCGCCGCCCGCTTCGGCGGCCAGCGCATCCTGAATGGGGAGCCGAAGCGGCCACACTATGGGGCCGACCTCGCCTGTCCGACGGGCACCCCGATCCGCAGTCCGGCGGGGGGCGTGGTGACCTTTGCCGAGACCGGGCTCCACTTCGAGGGCGGGTTGACCATGATCGATCATGGGCAGGGGCTGATCAGCATGTACCTGCATCAATCGCGCATCGATGTGCGGGCGGGTCAGGGCGTCAGCCAGGGGCAGATTATCGGGGCTGTTGGAATGGAGGGCCGCGCCACGGGGCCGCATCTTTGCTGGCGGATGCGCTGGCGGGGGCGGAATCTGGATCCGACGCTGATGGTCGGGGTCAAGGCGCCGCAGATCCTCTGAAACTACCCGGAATGGGGCGGCAAGCCCTTGTGGATAAACCGGTTTCCTCGTTCGAAGACCGGCGTTCACTAACCTTTCGGAAGGCATCCGGGGTTAGTACTTACACACACAAGTTCAGGCCGGACGGGGCAACCACCCCTCACCGGCCGTTGGCGCATTCTAGAGGGGCTGGCTTAGGCCAATGAGTTCGGGGCTCGAAGTTCTGCGGATCCTGCTGGTTGACGACAACCAGCACATGCGCGCCATCGTCTCGGCGATCCTGAAAGGGATCGGCGTGCGCGATGTGAAGGAGTGCGCCGACGGCGCCGAGGCCCTGCAGGCCGTGCGCGAATGGAAGCCCGACATCGCCATCGTCGACTTCCAGATGGCGCCCCTGGACGGGGTGGAGTTCACGCGCCTGGTGCGCAACAGCGCCGACAGCGAAAACCCCTATCTGCCGATCATCATGATGACCGGGTTCGCCGAGCGCGCCCGGGTCGTGGAGGCCCGCGACAGCGGCGTCACCGAATTCCTGGTCAAGCCGGTGACCGCGCGCGGCGTCATCGACCGGATCAACGCGGTGATCTTCCACCCGCGCCCCTATGTGCGCACCGACAGCTATTTCGGGCCCAAGCGCCGCGGCATAGACGACGCCATCCCGGAGCCCGCGGCCAAGGCGGCGGCTTCAGAAGCGCGGGCGCCGGAACCGCGGGTCCCCGAGCCCAAGTTCGCCCAGATCTGACGAGCGGCTAGCGCCCCTTATACAGGCTCCCCTCCAGCCAGACCGGCGGCGCGGGCGCGTCGGATATCCGCAGCAGCACATCCTGGACGAAGCGGTCGAAGGCCTCGGCGGCGGCCAGGTCGACGGGCTGGAAGAGGTCGTCCTGCTGGGCGTGGTAGCGCAGGAAGCGCCAGTCGGTCAGCGTGCGCTCTTCGGGAGAGCCGGGCGCGGCGGCGAACTCGAACATCAGGGCCGGCACGCCGGTGCGGATGAAGGCGTATTGGTCGGAGCGGATGAAGATGAAGCGGGCGGGGGCCGGGTCGGCGACGATCTGGATGCCGTGCTCGGCGGCCACCGCGCGCGCCAGGTCGCCCAGCGAGCTTTCGGCGTCGCCGTAGGCCACGAGACGGGTGAGCGGCACGATGGGCAGGAACATGTCGATGTTGATGTCGGCGACGATGTGGCCGGCGAAGACGCTGGGGCGGCCGACGAAGTAGCGCGACCCCAGCAGGCCCTTCTCCTCCCCGCAAACCACCAGGAAGATGATCGAGCGCCTGGGCCTGGCGTGCTGGCGTTGCAGCTGGCGCGCGATCTCCAGCAGCGAGGCGACGCCCGAGGCATTGTCCATGGCCCCATGGAAGATGCCGTCGGCCCCGTTGTCGGGGGCGCCCGTCCCAAGGTGATCGAGGTGGGCCGACAGCACCACGGCCTCGGGGGCCAGCGTCGGGTCGGAGCCGGGCAGCACGCCGACGACATTGGGCGAGGTCACCTTGCCGGTGGTGACGGCCACATGGGCTTCGAGCCCGGTCTTCAGGGTGACCACCGGCAGCGGCTGGCCGGTCTCGGCCAGGGCGGCCAGTTCGGCGAAGGTGCGCTCGGAGCCGGAAAACAGCAGCTCGGCGCGATCCGGATTCATCTGGGCGGAAAAGAAAGCCCCGTGGAAGCGGCGCAGGGACGGGTCGGAGAGGTAGAGGCCGGGCTGGGCGCCGGCGGTCATCGACCGCGTCCAGGGCGCCTCCTGGCGGCCGGGGGTGGAGATGCTGATCAGGCCCACCGCGCCGCGCGCTTCGAGCAGCGGGGCCAGTTCCTCGGCCGAGGCGAAGGCCTTCAGGCGGCCGGACAGTTCGTCGGGTCCGCCCCGGATCAGCACGGCCACCTTGCCGCGCAGGTCCAGGCCCGCGAAGTCGTCATGGCCCGCCTGGGGCAGGTGGACGCCGTAGCCCACGAACACCATCTGGGCCTTCAGATCGGCCGGCTGCTGGACGCCGGGGCTCATGATCATCAGGTCGGCGCCGGTGACCGGCGCGCCGGTGGGCGGGGTGAGCACGACGCTGGAGCGGGCCTGGTCGACGACCTGGACCTCGAAGTCGACCGGCTGGAAATAGCCGTCCGTCCCGCCGGGCTTCAGGCCGTATTCGCGGAAGCGGCCGGCCACATAGTCCGCCGCCTTCTGATAGCCGGCGCTGCCGGTCAGCCTGCCCTGCATGTCGCTGGAGGCCAGCACCGCGATGTGGGCCCACCAGGGCGAGGTTTCCTTGGTCAGGGCGGAGGCGGTCTGGGCCGCGCGGCCGGCGGCGGAAGCGCCGGGGACGGAGGCCTCCTGGGCCGTCCGGGTCTCGGCCACGGCTCCCGCCGCGCAGGCCAAGGCCAGTAGCGCCAACACCCCCACCCAACGCTTCATTACACACCCCGACCTTTCCCTCGATGGTCGGTTGGCGCGAGGCCTGGTGTCAATAAGGGCGGCCATGCGGGGCACACATCTCCAGACAGCTCGCGGGAAATGGGGACATGATCCTATTTCCGGGCGCGGCTTGATCGCCTTGACGGAGCGTTGGCCGGAAATGGGTTCGTGTCCCCAATTCCTGCCGCCACCAACCTTTCAGCGCCGCGCTCGCAAATGGGGACACGAACCTATTTCCGGCAGAGGTCGCGACGCGGGCAGGCCGGGACCGGAAATAGGATCATGTCCCCATTTGCGGCAGGTTCCTTAAACCGCCACGCCGCGCCCGCCGCGGCGGTCGGCGGCGAAGGATTGGGCTTCAATGAAGACGCGGCTGACGTCGGTGTGGGCGTGTTTGATGGCGGCTTCCAGGCGGGTGACGATGGCTTCCACCTCGCCGGCGGAGACTTCGTCGTCGAAGTCGAGGCTCAGCGCCACGAAGATGTCGTAGGGGCCGAAGTGCATGGTCAGCGCCTGGTTGAGGCCCTTGACGCCCTTTTCGGCGCGCACGATGCGCGCGATGCCGATGCGGGTCTCGTGGCTGGCCGCCTCGCCGGTCAGCAGGCTGGAGCTTTCGGCGGCCAGGAAGATGGCGGTGGCGGTGAGGATCAGGCCGACCATCACCGAGGCCACGCCGTCCAGCACCGGCAGGTGGAACAGCTGGCTGGCGCCCACCCCCAGCAGGGCCACGACCAGACCCAGCAGGGCGGCGGTGTCCTCGAACAGGACGGTGAAGACGGTGGGGTCCTTGGACGAGCGGATGGCCTTGATCCAGGAGCGATTGCCCCGCTCGACGTTGAAGGCCTGGAGCGCCTTGATCCAGACCAGGCCCTCGAAGATCACCGACAGGCCGAGCACCAGGTAGTTGACCCAGGCGTTATGCATGGCCTCCGGATGGCGGATCTTCTCGATGCCCTGGACGATGGAAACCACGGCGCCGACCCCGAAAATCAGCACCGCGACGACGAAGGTGTAGAAGTAGAGCTGGAGCCCATAGCCGAACGGGTGGCGCGCCGAGGGCGGGCGGGCGGCGCGGTTGAGGCCATGGAGCAGCAGCAGCTGGTTGCCGGTATCGACCACCGAATGGATGGCCTCCGACATCATCGCCGCGCTGCCGGTGAAGAAGGCGGCCGCGAACTTGGTCAGCGAGATGGCGGTGTTGCCGGCCAGGGCCGCGTAGATGACCGACTTGGAGGTGTGGGAAGCCATGGCTTTGGGTAGGGGAGGCCGGGCGGTGGGGCAAGGGTGTGCGTGGGCGGGCGGTGTTGGTGGGTGGCCGGTTGTCCGCCCAACGCTCTCCCTCTCAATCGTCATCCTCGGACTTGTTCCGAGGACCCCTGCGTCGGCAATCATCCGGTGATGGGGGTTGCTTCGGCCGATCGGCCCTTCACGCGCTTCTTCGGGCTGCCGGCAGAGGGGTCCTCGGAACAAGTCCGAGGATGACGTTGGGGGTGGGGTCGGCGCTCGTCCTACCCGGCGTCCTTATAGTTCGCCTTCGGCCAGCGCCGGTGGACCCAGAACCATTCTTCGGGGCGTTCGCGGATGCGCTCTTCCATGAAGGCGTTGATGGCGCGCACGCCGGTTTCGATGTCGGCGGCGCGGTCGCCGGTCTTGACCAGGCGGATGGGGTCGTGGACGACGGCGCGGAAGCGCGCGCCCTTGGTGCGCTGGACGGACATGGGCTGGAGCACGGCGCCGAAGCGCAGCGCCAGGCGCGAGGGGCCGGGCGCGGTGTGGGCGGTGTGGCCGAAGAAGGGGGCTTCGACGCCGTTGTTGAACTTCTGGTCGTTCATCAGGGCGACGGACTCGCCCTTGCCCAGGGCGTCGAGCAGTTCGCGCGCGCCGTCGCCGCCCTTGGGGGCAAACAGCCGCACCCCGTAGCGGAAGCGGCTCTTCTTGATGCGGTCGTCCACATAGGGGTTGTTGGCGGCGCGGTAGGTCATCTGGCAGACCACGCCGCTGTCGACGATGGCGGCGGGCATCACCTCCCAGTTGGACAGGTGGCCGGAGACGAAGACGCAGGGCTCCATATGGGCCGCGATCTGCGCCAGCCGTTCGCCGTTGACCAGTTCGACCCGGCCCGTGGAGGGCAGGATGCGGTCCATCATCGGGAATTCCGCGAAGGTGCGCCCGACGTTGTCCCACTGGGCCCTGAGCATGGCGGCGTGCCAGGCGGCGTCCTTTTCCGGGAAGGCGAGCTTTAAGTTCCGGCGCGCCACGTCGTGGCTGGGGGTGAGCGGGCCCAACAGCTTGCAGACCGCGCCGCCCATCCAGCTGGCCACATCCACGGGCAGCAGGCGGAACAGGAAGGTGAAGATGTCGAAGCCCAGGGCCTCGAGCCGCCAGGCGATATCCTGTCCCACCGATACGCGCTTGTCGCTCATGGGGCCTAAGTAGGCGCGGGGACGGGCGGTGCGCAACGGCCAGCGCCGGTGGGGCCCTTGCATATGACCTGCGTAAAACGGTCGCGGTCCGGGCCGACCCCCGGTTGTGGTGAACCGTGTTCGATCCGCTAACGTAAGTCTATGCACGGCCGCGGGGGGCGTTCATCCACCGTACAGGTGGTTTCGGATATTAAGCTTAACTATGGTCAAGATTTCTTCGCCCGGCACGCGACCTGCAACTCGCCTTTTGTCTTACCACCAGGCTGTTCTGTTCTGGCACAGCTTGAAAATTCAACCGGACGAGGGGTCAATTTCCATGTCCATGGGCAACGATAGTATCGACGTGCACCTCGGCAAGCGCCTGCGCCGCCGCCGTCGCCTGCTGGGCCTGACCCAGCAACAGCTGGCCGGTTCGGTCGGCGTGCGTTTCCAGCAGATCCAGAAGTATGAATGCGGCGCCAATCGCATCTCCGCCGCCCGCCTGTGGCAGCTGTCGGAGGCGCTGGAAGTCCCGGTCGGCTACTTCTACGACGGCCTGTCGGACGCCGAGCGCACCCAGCAACGGGCGGATGTGTATGAAGGCGGCGGGGAGATGTTCGCGCGCAAGGTTACCCTCGACCTGATCCGCGCCTACTACCAGCTGGGCGAGCGTCCGCGCCGCCGTCTGCTGGACCTGGCCAAGAGCCTGAACGGCGGGGACCACGAAGCCGCTTAACACGGCTTTCCCCTCCTTCGCGGAGTG
>JAQGIP010000051.1 GCA_028291055.1 Caulobacter sp. | reverse complement strand
GTGGAGACGTCGAAGTCACGGCTGGCGCGCACGCCCTTCTTCTGCTCGGGCTGTCCGCACAACACCTCGACCAATGTGCCGGAAGGCAGCCGCGCCATGGCCGGCATCGGCTGTCACGGCATGGCCTATTCCATCCCCGAGCGGCGGACCTCCTTCATCACCCAGATGGGCGGGGAGGGCGCGACCTGGATCGGCCAGGCGCCCTATACCGCCGAGCCCCACGTCTTCCAGAATCTGGGCGACGGCACCTATATGCACTCCGGCCTGCTGGCCATCCGCGCGGCGGCGGCGGCCGGCGTCAACATCACCTACAAGATCCTCTACAATGACGCCGTGGCCATGACCGGCGGCCAGGCGCACGACGGCGAACTGACCGTGCCGCTGATCACCCGCCAGGTCGCCGCCGAGGGCGCGCGGCGGATCTTGGTGGTCACCGACGAGCCCGAGAAATACAGCGATCCGGTCGGTCTGGCCCCCGGAGCCGAGGTGCGCCACCGCGATGACCTCGACGCCATCCAGCGCGAACTGCGCGAGGTCGCTGGCCTGTCGGTGCTGGTCTATGACCAGACCTGCGCGGCCGAGAAGCGCCGCCGGCGCAAGCGCGGGACCTATCCGGATCCGCCCAAGCGGGTGTTCATCAACGACCTGGTCTGCGAGGGCTGCGGCGACTGTTCGGTCAAGTCGAACTGCATCTCGGTCAAGCCGCTGGAGACGGTGCTGGGCCGCAAACGGCGCATCGACCAGTCGGACTGCAACAAGGACTTCAGCTGCGTGAAGGGCTTCTGCCCGAGCTTCGTCACCGTGAAGGGCGGCGCGCTCAGGAAGACCACGGCGGCGAAACAGACGAACGATCCCTTCGCCGATCTTCCCGCGCCGGCGCTCCAGGCCCTGACCGGCCCGTGCAACATCCTGATCACCGGCATCGGCGGCACCGGCGTCATCACCATCGGCGCCCTGCTGGGCATGGCCGCGCGTCTTGAGGGGCTGGGCGCCACGGTGCTCGACTTCACCGGCCTGGCTCAGAAGAACGGCGGGGTGATGAGCCATGTGCGCATCGCGCCCAGCCAGAACGACCTCCATGCCGTGCGCATCGGCGCCGGCGCGACCGACCTGCTGCTGGGCTGCGACCTCGTCGTGGCGGCGGGGGAAGGGGCGCTGTCGCGGTTCGACCCGGGCCGTACGGCGGCGGTGGTCAATGCGCGGGTTTCGCCGACTTCGGCCTTCGTGCGCGACGGGGCCATCGACCTTTCCACGGCGATCGACCGCAAGGCGGTGCAGGCGGCGGTGCGGCCGGACGCCGACGTGATCGACGCGGGCGGGTTGGCCACCGCGCTGATGGGCGACTCCATCGCCACCAACCTCTTCATGCTGGGTTACGCCTGGCAGAGAGGCCATGTGCCCCTGGGCTTCGAGGCGCTGGACCGGGCCATTGAACTGAACGGCGTCGCCGTGGCCGCCAACCGCAAGGCCTTCGCCTGGGGCCGGCTGGCCGCGCACGACATGGCGGCGGTCGAGGCTGTCGTGGCGCCGCCGGCCATGGAGGCGCCGGCCGTATTCGATCTGGCGGCCTTCGTGGACGCGCGGGCGAGGGACCTGACCGGCTATCAGGACGAGGCCTATGCGGGCCGGTATCGGCGGCTGGTCGAGCGTACGGCGCGGGCCGAGCAGGCCGTCGCGGGCAATACGGGCGCGCTGGGCGAGGCGGTAGCGCGCAACTTCTACAAGCTGATGGCCTACAAGGACGAATATGAGGTCGCGCGCCTCTTTACGGACGGGCGGTTCGCCGCCCAGATCGCCAGCCAGTTCGAAGGTGATTTCAAGCTGGAGTTCAATCTGGCGCCGCCGCTGTTCGCGGGCCGCGACAAGGTCACCGGCGAGCTGCGCAAGCGGGCCTATGGGCCGTGGATGGTCGCGGGCTTCAAGCTGCTGGCGCGGCTGAAGGGGCTTCGGGGCGGGGCCTTCGATGTGTTCGGCTACCAGGCGGATCGGCGGGTCGAGCGGCGGCTGATCGGCGACTACGAGCGCTCGATGTGCGAGCTGCTGGACGGGCTGTCGGGCGACACTCTTGAGATTGCCGTGTCGTTGGCGCGGTTGCCGGACGACATCCGGGGCTATGGGCACGTCAAGGACGCGAACCTGGCGAAGGTCGCGGTGAGGCGCGCGGAGCTGATGGGGCAGTTGGCCGTGCCCTCGAAACTGAAAGTCATGGAGGCCGTCGGATGATGTCGCTGCTGCCCGCGTTCGAAACGGCTGTCGGGGAAACCGACGGCGTGCTGGCGGGGCCGTGGCGGCAGCCGCGCCAGATGCTGGCCGAGCAGGAGTATGGCGGCCACGCCTCGATCCACGACGACGCCACGGCGCGCAAGCTGGGGTTCAAGGGCGGCACGATCGAGGGACCGACCCATTTCAGCCAGTTCGCGCCGTTGGGCTTCGCGGTCTGGGGCAAACGGTGGTTCGCCGAAGGCGGGCTATCGGTGCAGTATCGCGCTGCTGTCTATGAGGGCGAGACCGTAAGGGCCTTCATGGACCGGCCTGGCGAGGGGCAGAGCCAGACGGCGGTCTGGATGGAACGCGACGACGGTACGGAGATCCTGCGCGGCACGGCCTCGGTGGGGACGGCGCATCCGCCGTCGGCGGTGCAGGCCAAGCTTGATGGCCTGTCGGGCGGAGAGCCGTGGGTCATCCTGCGCGACGTGGCGCCCGGCATGACGCGGCCGCGCGTGAGCGTGGCGATGGACGCCGATACGAAGATGGGACGGCTCTATCCCTTCTCGCTGGAGGGTAAGCTGGCGGTGATTACCGAGCCGTCGCCTTGGTTCAGGGCCGGGGCCGACAATCCCTGGGGGCGGGCAATCATTCCGCTGGAGATGGTCAGCGTGCTGCTGAACCACCTGGCGTCGGAGGACCCGTGGACGCTGCATGGGCCGACGGTCGACCTGTTCACCGACCAGGAGATCGTCATGCAGGACGGCCCGCTGTTCGTGGGCGAGACCTATGAGATCGAGCGCGCGGTGGTGGCGCGGTCGGCAACGCGGCGCACCGAGGCGCTGTGGGTGAAGACCAGCGTCTTCCGGCCGGGTGATGACCGACCGGTCGCCACCATGCTACTGAGCACCGCCAGCCTGAAGGACTCCTACGCGGAGTATGAGGCCGATCTGGCAAGCTTGGCCTGAGCGCCGAGCCAAAACCCCCAAAATACGGCTCATGTAGTGGAATTGAGCTGAGCCCAATATCAGCGATCAGGGCGGGCCTCTCGGATTAACGCACGGTTTTCACTACGAATTCCCCTCAAGGGGTGTGTTTATGCGATCCAAATACCGAAACGTATTGCATTTTTGGAGCGGCCCGACGATGATCATCACGCGCCTGAGTCAAGCGGGCGCGACCAGTTCAGAAAGAGGCGGGTCAACCGTCTCGGCAGAAGCGGGAGGCGTCGTTGGCTCTTTTGGATGGCATCAAGGTCGTTGAGGTCGCGATCTATGCCTTCGTGCCCTCGGCCGGCGCGGCCCTGTCCGACTGGGGCGCCGACGTCATCAAGGTGGAACACCCCGAAAGCGGCGACCCGATGCGCGGCCTGGCCTCTTATGGCATCAAGCCCGGCGACGGCGGCGTCACGGCGCTGTGGGAAGTATTCAACCGCGGCAAGCGCAGCGTCGGCATCAACATCAACAAGCCCGAGGGCCTGAAGCTCCTGATGGAGCTGGTCGACGAGGCGGACGTCTTCATCACCAACTTCATGCAGCCCGCCCGCCACCGGCTGGGCATCGACGCCGACCAGATCCTGGCGCGCAATCCCCGCATCATCTACGGCCGCGGCACGGGCCAGGGCCCGCTGGGCCCCGACGCCGACAAGGGCGGCTTCGACGGCCTGTCCTACTGGGGCCGCGCCGGGGTCAGCACCTCGTCCATGCCGCCGGACTACAACTTCCCCGTCATGCTGCCCGGGCCCGCTTTCGGCGATGTGCAGAGCGGCATGAACATGGCCGGCGGCATCGCCGCGGCCCTCTATCAGCGCGAAAAGACGGGCAAGGGCGCCATCGTCGACGTTTCCCTGCTGGGATCGGGCCTGTGGGCCATGCAGGCGACCATCGCCGGCGCCTATGCGATCAAGAAGGACACCATCGTCCAGCACGACCGCTACCGGCCGCCCAATCCGCTGGCCAACATCTACCGCGCGAAGGACGGCCGCTTCTTCCTGATCGGCATGCTGGAGGCCGACCGCTATTGGTCGGGCCTGTGCGCCGCCATCGGCCAGCCCGACCTGGCCAAGGACCCGCGGTTCATCGACATGAAGACCCGCGGCGCCAATTCGGAAGCCTGCGTGACGGTGCTGGACGGCATATTCTCCGCCATGCCGTTCGCGGAGGTGGCCGAGCGGCTGAACAGCCAGGAAGGCCAGTGGAGCACGGTCGAGATGCCGGGCGACACGGTGAAGGACGAGCAGTCCATCGCCAACCACTACATCCAGATGGTCAAGTTCGAGAACGGCGCCGACCTGCCGTTCGTGCCGGGCCCCGCCCAGATCGACGGGGTGGCGCCGGTACTGACCCGCGCGCCGGAGCATGGCGAACACACTGACGCGATCTTCGAATCCATGGGCCATTCCATGGACGAGCTGATCGAGCTGAAGATCGCCGGGGTCATCGCCTGATGTCCGGCGAGCCCATGAAACTCGCGGCCGGGACCAAGCTGGCCAGCGCTGTGTGCAATGCGCAGGGGATCATCATCCGTCCGCCGTCGGAGCAGGGGGTGATCACCTGTGGCGGCGAACCGGTGACCGCGCCGGGCGCCGGCGCGGGCGCGACGCAACTCACGGACGCCGCCGAGGCGCCGGCCCTGATCGGCAAGCGCTATGTCGACGAGGCCACCGGCCTTGAGGTGCTCTGCACAAAGGGCGGCAAGGGCGCCTTCGCCTTCGAGGGCCGCCCCCTGACCCTGAAGGAAGCCAAGCCGCTTCCCGCCTCGGACTGAACCGCGATGCAGGTCCACCTCCTTCTCGAGATGGCGGCCGAAGCCGCGCCCGACCGGGTGATCATCGGGTCGCGGGACGGTGGCATGACCATGGGCGGGCTGCTGGACGCGTCGCGCCGGGCCGCCGCCTGGATGGCGTCGCGTCCCGGAAAGACGGTGACCTATGTGGGCCTGAACGGCCCTAGCTTCGCGGTGGCGATCTTCGGCGCCTCAATGGCGGGACGGCCGTTCACGCCGCTGAACTACCGGCTGCCCGACGCCAGCCTGCGCAAGCTACTGGAGCGCTCGGCGCCGACCACGACCATCTGCGACGCGGAACTGATGGCGCGCCTGTCCGGCATCGAGGGCGTCGAGCTGATCTCGGCGGAAGCCTTCGCCCAGGCCTATACGGCCGAGGGTGAGCCGCCCGTCCTGGACGACGCCGATGAGGACGTCGCCATCATCCTATTCACCAGCGGCACGACCAGCGAGCCCAAGGCGGCCATCCTGCGCCACGGCAACCTGACGTCCTATGTGCTGTCGACCATCGAATTCCTCGGCGCGGACGAGGGCGACGCGGCCCTGGTCAGCGTGCCGCCCTACCATATCGCCGGCATCTCGGCGGTGCTGACCTCGGTCTACAGCGGCCGCCGCATGGTCCAGCTGCCGGGCTTCACGCCCGAGGCCTGGGCCGGCAGCGTCGCGGCCGAGGCGGTCACCCACGCGATGGTGGTGCCGACCATGCTGGGCCGCGTGCTCGATGTGCTGGACAAGACCGGCCAGGGCCTGCCCGGCCTGCGAGCGCTGTCCTATGGCGGCGGGCGCATGCCGGTCGCCGTGGTCGAGCGCGCCATGGACCTGCTGCCCCACGTGGACTTCGTCAACGCCTATGGCCTGACCGAGACCAGCTCGACCATCTCCATCCTCGATCCGCAGAGCCACCGCGACGCGCGCACCCACGCCGATCCGGCCGTGCGCCGGCGGCTGTCCTCGGTCGGCCGCCCGCTGCCCAGCCTGGAACTGGAGATCCGCGACGAGGCGGGCCATCAGGTCGGGGCCGGCGTGGTCGGCGAGGTCTGGGTCCGGGGTGAACAGATTTCGGGCGAATATGCGAGCGGCAAGGCCGTCCGCGACGACGGATGGTTTGCGACCAAGGACGCCGGCTGGCTGGACGAGGAAGGTTTCTTGTTCGTCGAGGGCCGGCTGGACGACGTGATCGTGCGCGGCGGGGAGAATATCTCGCCTTCCGAAGTGGAGGACGTCCTGCGCCGCCACACCGGCGTGCTCGACGTCGCCGTGCTGGGCCTGCCCGACGACGAATGGGGCGAGCGGATCGTGGCGGCGGTGGTCTGCGACCCGCCCATTCCGACGGAGGACCTGCGCGCCCTGGTGCTGGCCAATCTCAGGTCCAGCCGGGTTCCCGAGCAGTTCTTCTTCTACCCGAGCCTTCCCTACAACGACACCGGCAAGCTCCTGCGGCGGGATCTGAAAAGCCAGATCCTGGGCGACCCGGAGACGACCGCGACCACCCAGAAACTAGCGCTCAACGCCGGCTGACCGGCGAACGAAAACAGGGAGTAGCCACATGGCTGATGATGCGAAATTCGGTTTCGGCGAGGAACTCGGCGTCGATGCGACCCAGGTCGGCGGATGGCTGGTCGACGCCTTCAAGCCCGGCGGCGTGCTGAAGCCCGGCGTCGAACTGACCGGCACCACGAAGCTCACCGACGGCATCAAGATCGTCGACGTCGACACCCACTTCTCCGAAGCCCCCGACCTGTGGTCGGCGCGCCTGCCGGAGTCGATGAAGCACCGCGCCCCCTACATGAAGCGGGTCGGCGCGATGGACTATTGGCACATCGGCGACCAGATCATCTCGCCCGGCGGCGCCTCGGTCATCGACAAGAACCGCAACAAGGTCCTGGGCAGGCTCAGCCTGCCCACCGTCGACCAGATCCACCCCGCGGCCTACGACACCAAGGAGAGGATCAAGTTCATGGACGACATGGGTATCCATGCCCAGATCTGTTACCCGAACTCCTTCGCCAGCTCTTCCGTCAGCCTGCTGAACTGGGTCGACAAGGAGTTCGCCGAGGTCCTGATCAAGATCTACAACGACGACCGCGCGCATCAGCAGAAGGAGTCGGGCGAGCGCCTGTTCTCCATGGCCCTACTGCCGGTGTGGGATTCCAAGGCCCTGGCCAAGGAAGCCCAGCGCTGCATCGAAGAGCTGAACATGAAGGGCTTCAACCTTCCTGACCGACCCGAGCAGTTCGGCCTGCCCGGCTTCATGACCGATCACTGGGCGCCCTTCTTCGAGATCTGCAACGAGCGCGAGATCCCGATCAACTTCCACATCGCCACCGGCGGCATCGACGGCTTCAGCATCTGCTGGGACGGCCTGGACTTCCCGCGCAAGCTGGCGGTCGGCGCGATGCTCTTCTACATCGGCAACGCCGCGACCCTGGGCAACTTCATCGTCTCGGGCCTGCTCGACAAATACCCCAAGCTGAAGATCGTCTCGGTGGAGAGCGGCATCGGCTGGATCCCCTTCATGCTCGAAGCCCTGGAGTACCAGGTCGACGAGATGATGCCCGAGAAGAAGCTGCAGCGTCGTCCGGTCGAGTATTTCCGCGACCAGATGTTCGCCTCCTACTGGTTCGAGCGGGTCGCCCCGCAGACCATGCTGGACAAGATCGGCCCGGACAATGTGATGTTCGAGACCGACTTCCCGCACCCGACGTCGCTCTATCCCGATCCTCAGGCCCACATCACCGCCTCGCTCGGCGGCGTGGACAAGGTCACGCTGCGCAAGGTCCTGCAGGACAATGCGATGCGTTGCTACAACCTGAAATTCTAACCCTCGCACTCCGGCCGGCCGCCGGATTCCGGCGGCCGGTCCCTTTTTCAGCCTTCCCCTGAACGCCGGTTCGCCGCGGCCCGGGAAGGCGCGTCCCGACATTTCCAGGAAAGCCCAGAGCAGGCCGATGAGCGCCGTCTCCGATCCAGATCCCGACCCCGTGAAGGCGCCCTTCCTGCCGCTGGCGGCGGTGGAGCCGCGCGTGGTCGTCGAGACGCTGGCCGACGGCGCCCTGCTGCTCCGCGATCCTCGCCCGCTTGGGCGGCGTGAGCGCTCCATCGTGGCCTACCTCCGCCATTGGGCCGACCATGACCCCGAGCGGCTGATGCTGGCCGAGCGTGGCGGCGACGGTGAGTGGATCAAGGTCAGCTATGGCCAGATGGGCCGTGACGCCGACGCCATCGCCCAGGGCCTGCTGGATCGAGGTCTGACCCCCGGCCAGACCATCCTCGTCCTGTCCGGCAATTCGATCGCGCATGCGGCGCTGGCGCTGGGCGCCATGACCATCGGTGTGGCGGTCGCGCCGATTTCGCCCGCCTATTCCCTGGGCACGGCGGGCCTGCCGAAACTGACCAAGGTGTTCGAGGCCCTGCGCCCGGCGATGATCTTCGCCCAGGACCACGCCGCCTTCGCGCCGGCCATCGCGCTGCAGGATGCGGCGGGCGTTCCGGTGGTGGCGGTTTCCAATTTCGAGGGCGCCAACGGCGTCATCGCCTTCACGGACCTGTTGGCGGCCACGCCTACCGATGCGGTCGAGCAGGCCTATGGCGCGACCGATCACGACACCGTCGCCAAGGTGCTGTTCAGCTCCGGCTCGACCGGTTGGCCCAAGGGCATCATCAACACCCAGGGCATGCTGACCACCAACATGGCCATGGTCGACGCCATGTGGGCGCCCGACGAGGCGTCGCGGCCCTACGTCACCCTGAACTGGATGCCGTGGAACCACACCATGGCGGGCAACGGCCTGTTCAACCGCAGCCTGCGGCAGGGCGGGGCCTACTACATCGATGACGGCCGCCCGCTGCCCGGCGAGTTCGAGCGCACGCTGCACAATCTGCGCGACATTTCCCCCCACAGCTATTCCGACGTGCCGGCCGGCTACGCCATGCTGACCTCTGCGCTGGAGCAGGACGACGCCCTGGCCGAGCGGTTCTTCCGCGACCTGGTCTTCGTGCAGTATGCGGGCGCCAGCCTGCCGAGCGAGCTGTGGGCGCGGTTCCAGGCGGTGGCGGTGAAGGCCATCGGCAAGCGCATTCCGTTCCTGACCGGCTATGGCTGTACTGAAGCCGGTCCGCTGATCACCCAGCTCTACTGGCCGGTGGAGGGCAGCGGCTATATCGGCATCCCCGTGCCCGGCATCGAGCTGAAGCTGATCCCTGTGGACGCCACGCGTTTCGAGGCGCGCGCCCGGGGACCGAACATCACGCCGGGCTATGTCGGCGAACCGGAGCTCTATGCCGCCGCCCTGGACGAGGACGGTTTCTACAAGACCGGCGACGCCGTCACCTTCGTCGACCGCGAGCGGCCCGAGCTCGGCCTACGGTTCGCCAGCCGGGTGGCGGAAGACTTCAAGCTGATGACCGGCACCTTTGTGGCCGTGGGCCATCTGCGCGCCGCCCTGGTGGGGGCGATGATGCCGCTGGTCAGCGACCTGGTGGTGACGGGCCATGACCGGCCCTTCATTGGCGCTCTGGCGTGGCCGGACCTGGCCGCCTGCCGGCGGTTGCTGGGCGATGCGGCCCTGACGGCGGCCGAGATAGTGCGCGCGCCCCGGGTGGTGGAGGCCGTGCGCGCCGCCGCAGCCAAACACAACCAGGCCAACGCGGGATCGTCGACGCGGCTCGAGCGGATCATCCTGCTGGAAGAACCGCCGTCGGCCGAGGCCAACGAGATCACCGACAAGGGCTACGTCAACCAGCGCGCCACGCTGGAACGCCGCCACGCCCTGGTGGAGCGGCTGCATGCCGACCGACCGGCGGGCGACGTCATCCTCATCAACCAATCCGGAGACGCCTGAGCGCATGGGCAAGACAGACGCGGCCTGCATCGTGGGGATGTACGAGCATCCCACCCGCAAGGCCGAAGGCATTTCGCTGGCCCAGCTGCACGCCGACGTCGCCAAGGGGGCGATCGAGGATGCGGGCCTGAGCCTTTCCGACATCGACGGCTACTTCTGCGCGGCCGATGCGCCGGGCGTCGGCGGCATGACCATGGCCCAGTATATGGGCCTGAAGCTGCGCTATTCGGAAAGCACCGAGACCGGCGGTTCGTCCTACATCGGCCATGTGCGCCATGCGGCCATGGCGGTGGCGCAGGGCAAGTGCAACATCGCGCTGATCACCTGCGCCGACAATCAGGTGGCCACCAAGCAGTTCCTGGGCCTGGGCGGCGTGTCCTGGCGCGGGGCGCCGGAGGTTCCGTTCGAGGACCTCTATTACATGGGCCCGGCGGCCCTCTACGGCCTGGTGGCCCAGCGGCACATGCATGAGTTCGGCACCACCTCCGAGCAGCTGGCCTGGGTGAAGGTGGCGGCCTCGCACCACGCCCAGCACAATCCCCATGCCCTGCTGCGCGACGTGGTCACCGTCGAGCAGGTGGTCAATTCGCCGATGGTGGCCTCGCCGCTGCACCGGCTGGACTGCTGCGTGATGAGCGACGGCGGCGGCGCCATCATCGTCACCCGGCCGGAGATCGCGGCCACGCTGAAGCGGCCCATCGTGCGGCTGCGCGGGGCCGGCGAGGCGGTGAAGCACAATGACGGCGGCAGGGTGGATCTCAGCTATTCGGCCGGGCGCGCCTCGTCGAAGGTCGCCTATGAGGAGGCCGGGATCACGCCGGCCGATATCAAATACGCGTCGCTGTACGACAGCTTCACCATCACCGTGGTGATGCAGATCGAAGACCTCGGCTTCTGCGCCAAGGGCGACGGCGGGCGGTTCGTCGCCGACGGCAACCTGATCTCGGGCGTGGGCAAGCTGCCCTTCAACACCGACGGCGGCGGGCTTTGCAGCAACCACCCGGGCAACCGGGGCGGCATCACCAAGCTGCTGGAGGCGGTGCGCCAGCTGCGCGGCGAGGCCCATCCGGCCGTCCAGGTACCGAGCTGCGACCTGGCCATCGCACACGGCACCGGCGGATCGCTGGCCGGCTATCACGGCGGATCGACCGTCATTCTCGAGCGGGGAGACGCCTGATGAGCGACGCACCGAAGACCGACGCACCGAAACGGGCCGCCTCGCCGGAAATCTGGCCGGACGCGAAGCCCTATTGGGAGGCGGCGGCGCAGGGCCGGCTGCTGGTCAAGGCCTGCAACGCCTGCGACCAGGCCTACTTCTACCCACGCCCCCTCTGCCCCTTCTGCATGAGCGACGACACTCGCTGGCTGGAATGTTCGGGCGGCGGCGAGGTCTACAGCTTCACGGTCACGGCGCGTGCGCCGGTGTTCCAGGTCCCGGCCCTGATCACCCTTGACGAGGGCCCGACGATGATGAGCGCCATCATCGATGCCGACCCCGCCAGCGTGGCGATCGGCCAGCGGGTGAGGGTGGCCTTCGCGCCCACCGCCGACGGCCAGCCCATTCCCGTCTTCCGGGTCGAGTAGGCGGCCGACGTGAGCGCCGCCGCGCCCATCGACGTCGCGCCCATCCTGGCCCAGGTCGAGGCGGCTCCGGGGATCGCGCGGCTGCGCGCCCTGTCGCCGGCCTTCGCCCAGGCGGACGCGGCGACGGTGGAAGCGGTGCTGCGCGAGGCCGCGCGTTTCTGCGCCGACCACTTGGCGGCGATCAACGCACCGGGCGACCGGCAGGGCTGCGGTCTCGAAGACGGGCGGGTGCGGGTTGCCGACGGCTATCGCGAGGCCTGGACGGCCTATGCGGACGCCGGGTGGCCGACGCTCGACCACCCGGAAGAGATCGGCGGGCAGGGGCTGCCCCTGTTTCTGGCCGCGTCGGTGCAGCAACTGGTCGACAGCAGTTGCGCGGCGTTCGGGATGTTGCCGGTGCTGCAGCGCTCGGCGGCGCGGTTGATCGCGACGCATGGGTCGCAGGCGCTGAGGGACGAATGGCTGCCGGCCCTGGTGCGGGGCGAGTGGGCGGCCAGCATCTGCATCTCGGAAGCCGACGCGGGCTCCGACGTGGGCCGGCTGCGCACCACCGCGACGCCGAGCGACGACGGCGCCTGGTCGATCACCGGCGAGAAGATGTGGATCAGCTTCGGCGACCACGGGCTGACGCCGCGCATCGGCCACTGCCTGCTGGCGCGTTCGCCCAAGGGCCTGAGCCTGTTCCTGACGCCCAGCACGCTGGCGGGCGAGGACGGCGCGATGCGGCCCAACGCCATCGTCGTGCGCCGGGTCGAGGAGAAGATGGGCCTGCATGGCTCGCCGACCTGCGCGCTGGGGTTCGAGGGCGCGAGCGGTTGGCTGATCGGCGAGGAAGGCCGGGGGCTGCAGCAGTTGTTCGTGATGATCACCAACATGCGGCTGTCGGCGGGCGTGCAGGGGTTGGGACTGGCGGCCGCAGCGCTGGATGTGGCGCGGGGCTATGCGGCCGAGCGGCGCCAGGGCGGGCCGGCCTCGGCGCCGGCCGTCGTCATCGACACCCACGCCGATGTGCGGCGCATGCTGCTGGAGATGACGGCGCGGGTGGAGACGCTTCGCGGCCTGGGGATCGCCATCGCGGTGCAAGCGGATCTGGCGGCGGGGGAGCCCGAGGCGGCCGACCGGGCGGCGGCTTCGGCCCTGGTCCAGTGGCTGCTGCCGATCTTCAAGACCATTGGCGGCGAGGCCGGCTTCGACGTGGCCAGCCAGGCGATCCAGGTGCTGGGCGGGGCGGGCTACACCCGCGACTGGCCGGTCGAGCAGCTGGCGCGGGATGCGCGGATCGCGACCATCTATGAAGGCACCACGGGCATGCAGGCGATCGACCTGTTGCACCGGCGGCTGTGGCGGGGCGAAGGCGAGGGGCTGACGGTCTTCCTGGCCCTGGCGCGCGCCGACATCGCGGGCATTAGCGACGACATTCGGCTGCCCGTCGTCGCCTGCCTGGATCACCTTGAGAGCGCTGCCGGACAGCTCGCCGGCTTGCAGGCGACGCCGTGGGAGGCCGAGGCCGGCGCGACCGCCTTCCTGCACCTGGCCGGGTTGGCGGCGACGGGCTGGATCGGCGCGCGGCTGGCGACCCTGGGCGACGACACGCCGGTGTGGCGGCGCCTCGCGGCGGCGGGCCGCTACTGGCTGGCCGATCTGGCGGACCGCGCGGCCCTGGCCCATGCCGACGCCGTGCGCGGGGCCGGCGCCCTCAAGCTGTTCGAGGCCCTATGAAGGTCAGTGACGCCGTGGCCTCCCGCCGCTCGGTGCGGCGCTTCCTCGACCGGCCGGTCGATGCCGACCTGCTGCGCGACATCCTGGAGCGCGCCACCCGCGCGCCGTCCGGCGGCAACATCCAGCCCTGGCATATCAGTGTGGTGATGGGCGAGGAGCTTGAGGCGCTGAAGACTTTGGTCGCCAGCCGGGTGGCCGAGGCGCCGCACGGCGAGGGGACGGAGTACGACATCTATCCGAAGCAGCTCGCGCCCGCCTATCGCGAGCGCACCTTTGCGGTGGGGCAGCTGCTCTATGAGCGGATGGGCATTCCGCGCGAGGACAAGGTGGGACGGGCGCGCTGGTTTGCCCGCAACTTCGAATTCTTCGGCGCGCCGGTGGGGCTGTTCTGCCATGTCGAGCGCGATCACGGACCGCCGCAGTGGGCGGACCTGGGGATGTATCTGCAGACGGTGATGCTGCTGTTGCGCGAGGCGGGGCTGGATTCCTGTCCGCAGGAATGCTGGGCCCTCTATCACCGGACCGTCGACGGCTTCCTGGGCATGTCCCCGCAGCTGATGCTGTTTGCCGGCATGTCGATCGGCTGGGGCGACCCCGACGCACCCGAAAACCAGGTGGCCATGCCCAGGGCCGCCAACACCATCCGTTTCCATAGCAAGAGCGCCGAAACCGTCGGCGCGAAGGACCACGCATGATCAGCCTGGACATGGCGTTGTCGCCTGAAGATGCCGCTTTCCGCGATGAGGTGCGGGCGTTTCTGGCCGAGAAGTTCACCCCGGAACTGCGCGAGGAGGCCGAGCACCAGATCGGCATCTTCGCTGACGGGAGCCTCTCGAAGCGCTGGCATCGGATCCTCTATGAGCAGGGCTGGGTGGCGCCCAACTGGCCCAAGCGGTTCGGTGGGGCGGAGTTCACGGCGACCCAGCAGTACATCTTCTCGGTGGAGTGCGCGGCGGCTGGTACGCCGGCGCTGCCGGGCATGGCGATCACCATGTGCGGGCCGGTGATCATGCGCTACGGCACGCCGCAGCAGCAGGACTTCTTCCTGCCGGCCATCCTGTCGGGCGAGCACTATTGGTGCCAGGGCTACAGCGAGCCGCAGTCGGGGTCGGACCTGGCGTCGCTGCGCTGCCGGGCGGACCGGGTCGGCGACGACTATGTGATCAACGGCCAGAAGATCTGGACCACCCACGCCCAGTACGCCAACTGGATCTTCATGCTGGTGCGGACCAGTCAGGAGGGGGCGCCGCAGGCCGGCATCAGCTTCATCGTCCTGCCCATGGATACGCCAGGGATCACCGTGCGGCCGATCATCTCGATGTCGGGCGAGCATGAGGTCAATGAGGTCTTCTTCGACAATGTGACGGTCCCGGTGGGCAACCTGATCGGCGAGGAGAACAAGGGCTGGTCGGTGGCCAAGTTCCTGCTGCTCAACGAGCGCGGCGGCGGCTCGGCGGCGACCTATCTGAAGTCCAACCTGACCCAGCTGCGGCGGGTTCTGGCCTCGGACGAGGGCGGGTTCAGCGCGATGGCGAAGCACCCGGCGTTCCGGCGCAAGCTGGCGGAGCTGGAGATCGACATCCTGGCCATCGAATGCTCCGAGCGGGCGGGCATCCAGGCCCTGTCGCGAGGCGAGGCGGTGCTGGACGACGCCATGGCCTCCATCCAGAAGCTGAAGACCAGCGAGGCGCTGCAGAAGATCAGCGAGCTGGGCGTGGAGGCGATCGGGCAATACGCCATGGCCAATCAGGGCCCGGCGCTGTTCGGGGCCGGCAATGCGCCCGTGGTGGGGCCGGCCAGGGCGCTGACGCCGGTGGCCACCTACCTCAACATGCGGGCCTTCACCATCTTCGGCGGCTCCAGCGAAGTGCAGCGCAATATCCTGGCGCGCACGGCCCTGAGGCTCTGAGACCATGACAGGGACAGACGTGATGGACTTCGGTCAGACGGACATGGAACGAGCGATCGCCGAGCCGCTCGGGCGCTTCCTGGAGGAGCACTATGACTTCCAGGCCCGCCGGAAGCGGGTCGCGGCGGCCGCGTGGGAGCCGGACCTTTGGCGCACCCTGGCCGGTGAGCTGGGCGTGCTGGGCGCGGCGTTGCCGGAAGCGGTCGGCGGGCTGGGCGGCGGCGCGGCGGAGGTGGGCGCGATCATGCGCGCCTTCGGCCAGCGGCTGGTGCTGGAGCCCTATCTGACGACGGTCGTCATGGGGGCGGAGCTGTTGCGGGCCTGGGCCCATGAGGCCGCCGCGCCGTTGCTGAGCGCCATTGCCGAGGGCGCCGCCACGGTCGCCGTGGCCCATGCGGAGTCGGAGGGGGGGTATGAGCCGTCCTACGTCTCCACGCACGCGGTCGCCTCGGGCGACGGCTATCTGCTGAACGGCCGCAAGACGCTGGTGCTGAACGCGGCCTCGGCCGGGCACATCATCGTGGTGGCGCGGACGGCCGGTGAGGCGGCGGATGCGGACGGGATTTCCCTCTTCCTGCTGGACGCCGGCGCGCCTGGGATCGAGCGGATCGACTACGGCACCATCGACGGTGGCTCGGCGTCCGACCTGATCCTGAGCGACGTGCGGGTGGCGGGGGAGCGGGTGATCGGGCCTGTCGGCGAGGCCCTGCCGCTGATCGAGCGGATGCTGGACGAGGCGACGACGGCGGTCTGCGCGGAGGCCTGTGGTGTCATGCAGGCGCTGGTCGACATCACCGTCGACTACACCCGCCAGCGCAGGCAGTTCGGCAAGGCGATCGCGGAGTTCCAGGTGCTGCAGCACCGCATGGTCGACATGATGATCGAGGCCAAGCAGGCGGCCAGCCTGGCGATGGTGGCGCGCATCAAGCTGGACACGCCCGACCGGGCGGCGGCGGTGTCGGCGGCCAAGAGCCGGATCGGGCGGGCCTGCCGCGCGGTCAGCCAGGCGGCGGTGCAGCTGCATGGGGGTATCGGCATCGCCGACGAGACGCCGGTCAGCCACTACTTCCGGCGCGCCCTGATGATCGAGCAGCAGTTCGGGTCGAGCGACTATCACCTGGACCGCTACGAGCGGCTGCAGATCGAAACCCAGTAAAAGGAAGCCCGCGATGGCGAACCTCAGACAGCCGGAGCGCATCCAGGCGATCGGCGAAATCTGCCGGGAGTATGCGGTGACCTCGCGCGCCGTGCGGTTCTACGAGGAGATGGGCCTGCTGGAGCCGCGTCGGCAGGGCACGGTGCGGCTGTTCGGCAACCGTGAGCGGGCGCGCTTGAGGCTGATCCTGGCGGGCAAGCGCATGCGGCTGTCGATCCGCGATATCGCCGACATCTTCGCGCTGCGCGACGAGGGCGATGGCAACGCCATCCAGAGCCGGGCGGCCCTCGACATCTTCCGCCGTCAGCTGAATGTGCTCGCGCGCCAGCGGGAGGACCTCGACGAGGCGGTGGAGGTTCTGCAGCAGTCCTGTGAGGCGCTCGAAGAGCAGCTTCGGCATGCGCCCGCCGAGGTGGATGCGGCGGCCCCTCGCCGGCGCCCGGGTGAGCCGGCGTCGGCCGGCGCGCGATGACCAAGGCGCTGGAAGGCAGGGTCTGCGTCGTCACTGGCGGCAGCCGGGGCATCGGCCTGGCGATCGCCAGGCGCTTTGCGCAGGAAGGCGCGCTGGTGTTTGTCTCCGCGCGCAACGCCGCGTCGTTGGACGAGGCCGCCGCCCTGATCGGCCCCCAGGCCAGGACCGTCGTCGCCGACGCGGCGGTAACCGGCGATCTCGAGCGGCTGATGGAGGCGGTGAGGGCCGAGGCCGGACGTATCGACGTGCTGGTGGCCAACGCCGGAGGCGGGGAGGTCGCGCGGCTGGGCGACATCACCGAGCAGAATTTCGACGAGACCTTCGCGCTCAATGTGAAGGGCGTGGTGTTCACCGTGCAGGCGGCGCTGCCGCTGCTGAGCGAAGGGGCGTCGGTCATCCTGATCGGCTCAAGCGGCTCGGTGAAGGCCTTGCCGTCGCAGAGTCTCTATGGGGCCTCGAAGGCCGCGCTACGCAGCCTGGCGCGCAGCTGGACGGTGGAGCTGAAGCGCCGGCGCATCCGGGTCAATGTGCTGAGCCCCGGGCCGGTAGTGACCGACAGCCTGATGAGCATGGCGCCGCCCGGGCAGGAGGCGGTTTTCCTGGAAAACCTCGCCCGCATGATCCCGTTGGGCAGGGTGGGGGAGCCCGACGATATCGGCGAGGCGGCGCTGTTCCTGGCCTCGGACGCGTCGAGGTTCGTGGCCGGCACGGAGATGTTCGTCGACGGCGGTCACGCCCAAGTCTGACGCTCAGGCGGCCGGCGGTTTGGGCGCCATCACATAGTTCAGGGCGAGACGGCCGCCGTCGGCGTAAAGGGTCTGGCCGGCGATATAGGCGGCCTCGGCGCTTGCCAGGAACAGGACGATGGAGGCGATCTCGTCGGGCTCGCCCAACCGGCCGATCGGGGTTCGCGACATCATCAGCTGGAGCATGGCGGGGTCGTCTTCCAGGGCGCTGGTCATCGCCGTCCTGATGGGGCCCGGCCCCACGGCGTTCACCCGGATCCCGTGCGGCGCCAGCGACAGGGCCATGACCTTGGTCAGCATGCCGAGCCCGGCCTTGCTCACGCAGTAGGGCGCCTGGGTGGGCACCCCCAGCACGCCGCCGACTGAGGAGATGTGGATGATGGCCTCGCCCCGGCGGTCGGCCAGCATGCGGCGCGCCACGGCCTTGCCGACCAGGAAGGCGCCGGTGAGGTTGACGTCGAGCACGCTCTTCCACTCGGCTTCCTCAAGATCGAGGAAGTCGACGTTGGGGCTCATGCGTCCGGCCGCGCAGACCGCGACGTCGACGCCGCCGAAGTGTCGGGCCGCGCCGTCGACCATGGCCTGGACCTGGGACGCGTCGCTGACGTCCACGGCGACGCCCATGGCCCGCCCGCCCGTTTCGTTGATCCCGGCGGCGGCCGCCTCGGCCTGCGCGCCATTCAGGTCGGCGACGACCACGCGTGCGCCTTCGCCCGCGAACCGCGTCGCGATGGCCAGCCCGATACCCCCCGCGCCGCCGGTGACGAGGACGGTCTTGCCGTCGAAGCGTGCGCCAGAAATCATCATGGTCTCCATTTTCAACTGGAAGTGTCTTTGCGGGCTCCGTCCGCGCGGCTCCGAGACCGGTTCGCCCTATGCGCAGGTGAGCGCGCGCGCAGGATGCGCAGATCGGCAGGTGACAGAGCTAGTGAAAACTGGAACTGATATCAATAATGAGGTGAGGGCCAGTGCGTCCCACCCAAGGGAGGTTGCGTTGGCGGAGTTGAAGGGGGTTGCCCTGGTCACCGGGGCGTCGGCGGGCATCGGCGCCGCCTATGCGACGAGCCTCGCCGCGCGGGGATACGATCTCGCCCTGGTCGCGCGCGACCGGTCCCGGCTCGAGCGGTCGGCCGCCGCGCTGCGTGACGCGGCGGGCGTGGCCGTGGAGGTGCTGGCGGCCGATCTTTCGCACCCCTCCGACCTGCGGCGCGTCGAGGACAGGCTGCGCCATGACGACATCTCGGTGCTGGTGAACAATGCCGGGATCGCCGTGCCCGGCCGCATGGTCGACATGTCGCCCGACGCGCTTGAGGCCATGCTGCTGCTGAATGTGGTGGCCTCGACCCGGCTTGCGAGGGCGGTGGCGCCCGGGTTCGTGGCGCGCGGGCGCGGAGACATCATCAATGTCGGCTCGGTGGTGGGCCTCAACGCCGACCGGCCGGGCATCAGCGCCGGCTATACCGCGAGCAAGGCCTATCTGCTGGCCCTGAGCGAGGGGCTGCAGAGCGAACTCGGCCGTGCGGGCGTACGGGTGCAGGCGGTGTTGCCGGGCATGACCCGGACGGAAATCTGGGGGAAGGCGGAGATCGACATCGAGGCGATCGCGGGCGACCGGCTGATGGACGCCGAGGCGATGGTCGAGGCGGCGCTGGCGGGTCTGGAACTGGGCGAGCGGGTGACGATCCCATCGCTCCCCGACATCGCCGACTGGGCCGCCTTCAAGGCCGCGCGCGAGGCGCTTGCCCCGAACATGTCCCGATCGCAGCCCGCGCCCCGCTATCGCCCATGAAGGTGCGAGTCGGGGCAAGCGCGGATGGGGCGACCCCGAGGGCCTCCCGGTGGCCTGGGACTCACACGCAGGAGGGGAGAGCCCTGAAGTTTGAGCATCCGAAGCGTGTAAATCTACTCCAACTTCCTAGAACGGGATGCAGCTTATTTTGGTCATTTATCTAACTAGAAAATCTAAAAACCCTGAAAAAACAATAATATCAATGTTCACTTAGAAATCTTGTGCACCGCAGTTTCTGCAACGCGTTATATTTTATGGATGGTAATTCAGTGAGGCCGACATATAGTCGCTCAGCCGACCTCCTAGATGTCTCGCAGTGGTCGGAAAACGCCCCGCACAAAAAAGGCGGGCGAACCTTGGGGAGGATCAATCGATGCGACGTTCACAGCTGATTTCCGTTCTATTCGCGGGAGCCTCCTTGCTCCCGACCATCGCGTTCGCCCAGAGCCAGGCGGACCCGCAACCGACCGAACCCGGCGTCGTCGCCGAAGTGGTCGTCACCGCGCAGCGCCGCTCGGAACGTCTGGTCGACGTTCCCGCCTCGGTCTCCGTGGTCACCTCGACCGAGCTCAAGAATTCCGGCGTCTCGGATTCGCGCGACCTGCGCCTGCTGACGCCCGGCCTCAACATCACCTCGCAAGGCACCTATGTGCAGCCGACCATCCGCGGCGTTGGCACGACCGTGACCGGCACGGGCGCCGATCCCAACGTCGCCATCTATGTGGACGGCGTCTATATCTCCAGCCAGGGCTCGGGCCTGTTCGACTTCAACAACGTCGACCAGATCGAAGTGCTGAAGGGCCCGCAGGGTTCGCTCTACGGCCGTAACGCCACCGGCGGCGCCATCGTCGTGACGACCAAGGTTCCCTCGCTGACCAAGACCAGCGCCAGCATCGACGCCAGCTACGGCAGCTTCGACGAGGTCGGGCTGTCGGTCTACGGCAACCTGCCGCTCGGCGACATGTTCGCCGTCAACGTGGCCGCCTACAGCCGCAAGAACGACGGCTATACCCGCAACCTGGCGCTCGGCGGCAAGCACTCGTCGATCACCGACTCCCAGGGTATCCGAGCCCGCCTGCTCTTCCAGCCGACCGACGACTTCCGCGCGATCCTGACCGGCGCCTACATCAAGCAGTCGGACAATGCGGCCTATTCCTATCGTCCGCTCAACGGCAACACGCCGCAGCAGGGCAGCGTCGCGGCCCATATTCCGAACGACGATTACGAGCACATCTCGCTGAACAACGACCCCTATAACCGCCTGGACTACAGGGCGGTGACGCTGAACCTCGACTGGGACCATTCCTGGGGCAAGCTGACCTCGATCAGCAGCTGGGCCAAGACCAAGTATCCCTTTGGCACCGATCTGGACGGCACCGAGGTTCCGGTTCAGACCTTCTATGCCGACCCCCAGACGCAGGAAACCGAGACCCAGGAGTTGATCTACACCTCTCCGGTCATGGGGCGCGTGTCGTGGTTGGGCGGCCTCTACTACTATCACGATGAATCCATCACCCAGGCGCGCGTGGCGGTGGGCGGCGCCTTCCTGCCCTTCCCGTCGCTCCGTCCCTACGTCCACGTCGACGCCACGGCCTACGCGGCCTACGCCGAAGTGAAGTTCGACCTCACCGACAGCCTGCACCTGACCGTCGGCGGCCGCTACAGCAGCGAAAAGAAGCACGCCACCAACAACGACGGCGGCCCGAACGGCGCCATCATGCTCGACGCATCGCACACCTGGTCGGCGTTCACCCCGCGTGTCGCCCTGCGTTACGACGTCACCGAGAAGTCCAGCGCCTACGCCAGCTACAGCGAAGGCTTCAAGAGCGGCCTGTTCGACGGCGGCGCCACCGGCGCCTGCACCACGGCGGCGCCGCGTCCCAACCCCGCCTGCCCCTCGGCCGGCGTTCCGGTCCAGCCCGAAAAGGTGAAGGCCTACGAAATCGGCTACAAGTACAACGTCGGCGCGACCGTCTTCTCGACCTCGGTCTTCTACAGCCAGTACGAAAACATCCAGATCAACGCGCTGAACACCCTCAACCAACAGGTGCTTTACAACGCCGCCGCCGGCGAGATCTACGGCTTGGATGCGGACTTCTCGGCGCGCCTGAACGACAACTTCTCGATCCACGTGGGCGGCGCCTATACCCACGGCCGCTACACCAGCTTCCTCCAAGGCCAGAACTGGGTTCCGATCTTCACGCCGGGCGGCCTGCCGAACGGCAACACCCAGGTCGTGAAGGACGACTCCGGCAACAAGCTGATCCGCACGCCCGAGTTCGCCGGTTTCGCCTCGCTGACCTTCCAGCACGACGTGCCGGTCGGCCATATCGAATCCACGGTGACGGCCTCCTACAGCGGCTCCTACTTCTGGCACGTCGACAACCGCCTGAAGCAGCCGGCCTTCACCATCGTGAACGCCAACCTGACCTGGTACTCGCCGTCCGACGCGTGGAAGGTCTCCGTCTTCGGGGCCAACCTGACGGACGAACACACCGAGCTCTATGTGCGTGAAGCCGCGGTGGGCGACTTCGCCTCCTTCGCCAAGCCCCGCACGTTCGGCGTGGCGTTGGGCTACAAGTTCTAGCCTCTCAGACGATCAACGATCCAAGGTGCGGCCGCGCTCATCGAGCGCGGCCGCATCGCGTTGTGGGGTGGGTCCGCTTCCCCCAAACCCTCCGCTCATCCCGACGAAAGTCGGGACCCATAGGGCCCGTCAGAACTGACCTTCGAGCCGATGACGGGCGCGGGTGTCCCATGGGGCCCGGCCCTTCCGGCGAGTCAGTATGGGTCCCGACTTTCGTCGGGATGAGCGGAGATCTTGGAGAAGACACCTGCATCGCATAGGCCGGCACATCGCAGGGGGACACGTACCCGGTGGTACATGTCCCTGGCCGGCGCGGTCGCCGCTAGTTGATGACGCCGGCCACCTTCAGGCGGATCAGGTTGTCGGTGTCGATGCCGAGCGAGCCCATCACGTCGTCGGTGTGTTCGCCGTGGCCTGGGGCGCGGGACAGGGTGGGGGCGTCCTGGTCGTATTGCACCGGGGCGGTGATCATCGGCAGTTGGGCGTCTTCGCCGCAGTCGACCATCTGCACATAGCCGTTCAGCAGCGCCTGTTCGTCGGTCACGACGTCGGCCGGGCGGCCGACCACGGCCCAGGGGCCCTCCTGGCTGTTCAGCCTTTCGCCGATCTCCACCAGCGTGAGGCGCCCGAACAGCTCGTCGAAGATGACGATCAGGGCTTCGGAATTGGCGGCCCTGAGTGGGGAGGTGGTGAACCGGGCGTCCTGCGTCAGGCCCGACAGGCCGAGCGCCTCGCAGAGGCCGGGCCAGTAACGGTCCGACTCCAGCATGCCGAGGTAGAAGCCCCGGCCGTCGCCAGTGGCGTAGATGTTGGCGATCGGGTTGGGCGCGCGGCGGCGGTCGAGCTGGACGATGTTGTCGGACTTCAGCACATGGGCGCCGGCCGTCGAGGCGGCCATGGCCCACAGGCCGGAGCCCAGCAGCGACACGTCGACGACGCCGCCCTTGCCGGTCTTCTCACGGCGATAGAGGCCGCCCAGGATGCCGCCGGCCAGATGCATGCCGCACTGCATGTCGCCGAAGGCGGGGCCGGGCATCAGCACGGGCATGGTGTCGCCCGGCGCGATGGCCGCGGAGCCCGCGCCGGGCCGGCCCCAGTAGGACAGGGCGTCGAAGCCGCCCTTGTTGGCGTCCGGCCCGACCGGGCCGTGGCCGGTGCCCCGGCCGTAGATGATGCGCGGGTTGCGGGCCAGGATCTGGTCGACGTCGATGCCAAGCTTGGCGCGGGCCGGCTGCATGAAGTTGGTCAGGAAGACGTCGGACTGGTCGACCAGCGACATCAGGATCTCAAGCCCCTCGGGCTTCCTGATATTGATGCCGACGCTGCGCTTGCCGCGGTTGAACAGCTCCCAGAGGGCTGAGACACCGCCGTCCCCGGGTCCGAAACCATAGGCGGTCAGGCCCCGCACCGGGTCGCCGACGTCGGGATCCTCGACCTTGATCACGTCCGCGCCCCAGTCGGCCAGCACGGCGGCGGCCGAGGGTACGAAGGCGTAGATCGCCACTTCCAGGACGCGGATTCCTTCCAGCAATTTCGTCATGTGGTGAGCACTTTCCCAGGGATGAAAAACGGCCCGTGAAACGGGGCCGATCGAGAGGCTTCGGAGGTTGACAAGGGTCCCTAGGGACAGCCTAGATAAATAAGATCATCTATATAAAAAACGTCGAGGGAAGAAGCGTTGTTGCCAGGTGTCGACCTTGCATCCTTGTCCGTCTGGATGGACCGCGAGGGCCTGGGGCGGGGCCCCATCGAGGAGCCGTCGCTGCTCGCGGGCGGCACCCAGAATCTGCTGGTCCAATTCCGCCGCGACGAGCGCGCCTATGTGCTGCGCCGGCCGCCGGCCCATCCCCGCGCCAATTCCAACGAAACCATGCGCCGCGAGGCGCGGATGCTGGGCGCGCTCAAGGGCAGCGCCGTGCCGCATCCGCCGCTGATCGCGGCGTGTGAAGATGAAGCGGTGCTGGGCGCGGCCTTCTACCTGATGGAGCCGGTGGACGGCTTCAATCCATCGACCGGCCTGCCGCCGCTGCATGCGGAGTCGGCGGTGCTGCGCCATCGGATGGGGCTGGCCATGGTCGAGGCGATCGCGGTGCTGGGACAGCTGGACTATCGGGCCATCGGCCTCTCGGATTTCGGCCGCCCGGAGAACTATCTGGAACGCCAGGTCGCGCGTTGGCGGGGCCAGCTGGAAAGCTACCGCGAGCATGCCGGCTGGGACGGCGAGGGCGGTATCCCGGGCCTCGACAAGGTGGCCGCCTGGCTGGCCGCCAACCGCCCCGCGGCCTTCGAGCCCGGCATCCTGCACGGCGACTACCATCTGGCCAATGTCATGTACCGTCATGACGGGCCGGAGCTGGCGGCCATCGTCGACTGGGAGCTGACCACCATCGGCGACCCGCTGATCGACCTGGGCTGGCTGCTGGCCACCTGGCCGGAGGAGGCCGACCCGCCGCCGGAAAAGACCCAGGTCACGCCCTGGCTGGGGTTCCCCACAGCCGAGGAATTGGTCGCCCACTATGGCGCGCATAGCGGGCGCGATCTGTCGGCCGTCACCTGGTACGGCGTGCTGGCCTGCTACAAGCTGGGCATCATCCTGGAAGGCAGCCACGCGCGCGCCTGCGCCGGGCGGGCCCCCAAGGACATCGGCGACCGGCTCCACGCCCAGACCGTGGCCCTTTTCGAGCGGGCCCTGCGGTGGATCGGATGAATCTGAGTGAGCGTGTGCGATGAATGATCCGGATTTCGCCGGCAAGGCCGTGCTGGTGGTCGGCGGCTCCAGCGGCATCGGCAACGGCATCGCCCGCGCCTTCCTGGCGCGGGGCGCGCGGGTGCATGTCTGGGGCACCCGAGCCGACGCGTCGGCCTATGACGGGGTCGACGGCTCCGACCTCGCCGGGCTGGGCTACAGCTGCGTGGACGTGGGCGTTCCGGACGAGATCGCCGCGGCGGCCGAGCCGTTCGAGACCCTGGATGTGCTGGTCCTTTGCCAGGGCGCGGTAGTCTATCGGCGCGGCGAGTTCGAACAGGCCGGCTGGGACCGGGTGATGGCCGTCAATCTCGACAGCCTGATGCACGTCTCGCGGCGCTTCCATCCGGCGTTGAAGGCGAGCCAGGGCGCGGTCGTCATCGTCAGTTCGATCTCGGCCTACCGGGCCAACAAAGGCAATCCGGCCTATGCGGCGTCGAAGTCCGGCGCGGTCAGCCTGACCCGCACCCCGGGCCAGGCGTGGGCGCCCGACGGCATCCGCGTGAACGGCCTGGCGCCCGGCCTCGTCGACACCAAGCTGACCAAGGTCACCACCGACAACCCGGACCGGCTGAAGGGCGCCCTGGCCTCCATCCCCATCGGCCGGATGGGCACGCCCGACGACATGGCGGGCGCGGCCCTGTTCCTGGCCTCGCCCTGGGCCGCCTACGTCTGCGGCCAGACCCTGATCGTCGACGGCGGAGCGACGCTGTGAACCCGCCCCGCGAGCTTTCGAAAGGCATGGCATGAGCGTCCAGCTCTCGATCTTCTTCCGGCCCTACCAGTCGCCCGGCGGCGATCTCGGCGTCTGTCTCGAGGTGGCCCGCGCCATGGACGAGGCGGGCATCCACTCGGTGATCTTCGGCGACCACCTGCTGTTGGGCGAGAACCTGGCGGCCTATCCCTACGGGGCCTTCCTGCATCCGGCGGAGTCGGCCTGGATGGAGCCGCTGACCACCCTGGCGGCCATGGCGGCGGTGACCAAGAACCTCAAGCTCGCCACCGGCATCCTGATCGCGCCCCTGCGCCATCCGGTGCTGCTGGCCAAGACCATCGCCACCCTCGACGTCATCTCCGGCGGGCGCACCCAGCTGGCGCTGGGCGTCGGCTGGCAGAAGGAGGAATACGACGCGGTCGGCATTCCTTTCGAGGAGCGCTACGCCCGGCTGGAAGAGTCGGTGCGCGCCTGCCGCGCCATCTGGGGCGAGCAGCCGGTCAACTTCACATCCGAGAATGTGCACGTGACCAACAGCTGGGCCCTGCCGCGCCCGCTGCAGGGCCGCGTGCCGCTGCTGCTGGGCCTCAACATGACCGGCAAGAACGCCCGGCGCATGGCCGAGCTGGCCGACGGCTGGTGCCCGGTGGGGCTGAACCCCGCGCAGATCCGCGAGGGCGTGGACCGGTTGGGCGAGGCGCTGGCCGAGGTGGGGCGTGACCTTTCCGACCAGCACATCCGCGTCGGCATCCCGCACGTGACGCACGCCGACGGCAGGGTCGATGTGCGCGCCAGCCTGGCGGTTATTCCCGAATACGCCGCCGCGGGCGGCACCATCCTGACCATCGCGTCGCCCCCCAACCCCGGCTCCCTGGCCGAGCTGATGGGCTTCATCGAGGAGGTCGGCCAGGTCCAGCGCGAGTATGCGCTCGCGCCCGCGTCGGCGGCTTAGACATGGAGACGACAATGGCGGATGCTTCGACCCGGCCGATCAGCGAGTTCAGCTTCCTCGACCCCAAGGTCCAGGACGACCCGTTTGACTTCTACCGCGCCCTGCATGCCCAGGCGCCGGTCTACCAGATGCCGGAAACGGGCATGTATATGGTCTCGCGCTATGACGACCTGCGCGAGATGCTGATGGATACGGCGACCTTCTCCAACCGCATCGAGGTGAAGGTCCTTCAGGGCGACAACTGGCAGATTTACGAAGACATCATCGCGGAGAAGGGCTGGCCGGAGGTCTACACCCTCAATTTCGCCGATCCGCCGGCCCATACTCGCTATCGCCGCATCGCCGACAAGATCTTCAACGCGCGGCGCATCGAGGCCATCGCGCCCCGGATCACCGAGATCGTGGCTGAGATCATCGACCGCTTCATCGACCGCGGCGAATGCGAGGTGGTCAGCGAGTTCGCCTTCCCGCTGGTGGGCACGGTGATCTCCGAGCAGCTGGGCCTCGATCCCTCGAAGATGGACATCTACAAGCGCTGGGGCGACGCCATCATGCTGCCGGGCGCGCGCATCCTGACGCCCGATGAGATCCGCGAGAACGCCGAGACCATCCTGGAGATGCAGCACTATGTGGCGGGCCAGCTTGAGGCACGCCGCAAGGACCCCCGCAACGACCTGATCTCGGCGGTGGTGCAGGAAAGCGACGCCGACGTCGAGCCCCTCGACATGGCCGAGATGCAGAGCCTGATGCGCCAGTTCCTGTCGGGCACCTATGAGTCCCTGGTCAGCGCCATCTGCCACGGCCTGTGGCTGCTGACGCGCTTTCCCGACCAGATGGAGAAGCTGCGCGCCGACCCCTCGCGGGTGAAGGATTTCGTGGAGGAGGCGCTGCGCTTCGAGACGCCGGTTCCGGGCCTGGCGCGGATCGCCACGCGGGACACCGAGATCGCCGGCGTGGCCATTCCCAAGGGCTCGCTGGTCATGCCCCGCTATGCGGCGGCCAACCACGACGCGGCCAAGTTCGAATGCCCCCACAAGATGGATATCGACCGCAAGGACAAGCACCACATGGCCTTCGGCGCGGGGCCGCACCTCTGCGTCGGCCGTGTGCTGGCCAGGCGCGAGATGATCGCCGTGTTCGGGGCGGTGCTGGCGCGGATGGGCAATATCGGGCTGGCCCGGCCGCTGCCCGACCCGGTGCATGTGCCGCACATGATGCTGCGGCCGATGCGCGAGCTTCACATCCGCTTCGACAGGATCGGCTGAGGTCATGGGCGATCGTCTGAAGGGCAAGGTGGCCGTGGTCACCGGCGGGGCCAGCGGCATCGGCGAGGCCACGGCGCGGCTGTTCGTGGCCGAGGGCGCCAGCGTGGTGATCGCCGACGTGCAGGCGGAGGCCGGCGAGGCGCTGGCGGCCGAACTGGGCCAGGCCAGTTTCGTGCATGTGGACATCACCTCCGAGCAGGCCGTCGCGGCCGCCGTCGACCATGCGGTGAGGCGGTTCGGGCGGCTGGACTGCATGATCAACAACGCCGGCTTCATCGGCGCCATCGGCTCGATCCGCGTCATCGAGGCGGAGGCCTGGCGCGCCACCATGGCGGCGCTGCTGGACGGGGTGTTCTTCGGGGTCAAGCACGCCGCGCGGGTGCTGGTGGAACAGGGGCAGGGGGGCTCGATCCTGACCACCACCAGCGTGGCCGGCCTGCGCGGCGGGTTCGGGGCGCATGCCTATACGACGGCGAAACATGCGGTGATCGGGCTCACCCGCTCGGCCGCCGCCGAACTGGCGCCGCACCGCATCAGGGTCAACGCCGTGGCGCCCGGCAATGTGATCAGCCCGTTGTCGCTGGCCCTGGTGGGCGGCGATGTGGAGGCCATGGATCGGATGGCGGCGGAGGCCTCGCCCATGAAGCTGGCCATGTATCCGGACGAGACGGCCGAGGCCTTCGCCTACCTGGCCAGCGACGGCGCGCGCCAGGTGACGGGCCAGGTGCTGGTGGTGGACGCGGGCCTGACCATGTCGCCGGAAATCCCCTTCTTCAACACGGCGGAGGCCGGCTTCATCGGCCCGCCGCTGCGGACGCCGGGGGCTTGAACCCTCTAGCGCCCGGCCTGGAAGTCGGCCAGCAGGGCGTAGAAGGGGTCGTTCGGCGCCTTGCCGCTGCGGTGCTCGCCGGCCACGTCGTTGGCGTTGGCGGGGGCGTCGTTCACCCGTTCCAGGTCGTGGATGCCCGTGCGGTGGACGATCTTCCAGACGCCGTCCCGGCGTTCGAAACGGTCCAGGTAGCGGCCCTTGACCAGGGTCTCCTCCCAACCGTCGCCGCCGGCCTTGGGCGAGCGGTTGTAGGCCACGAAATGGCAGTCGGAGATGGCCCGGTCGCCGGCCACCTGGATCATCGGATTGGCGATCATGTGGGTGACGGCCACGCGGTCGGCCAGCCAGGCCAGGGCGTGGGGGATCCACTCCAAGGACTTGATCGTCACCCCGGCGTGGTCGGTGATCGAGTCCGGATGAAAGCAGGTCGCCAGCGTCTGCGCGTCCGAGCGGTCGCAGCTGTGACAGTAGCGATGCAGGACGCCCAGGATTTCGTCCTTGGCGATGAGGTCGTCCACGGTGGTGGACGGCGTGTCGGCCGGGTTTGGCATTGAAGGCTCCGCGCGTGGCGTTGGGGTCATCGGAAATGAGGGAGACGGGCGTGGGTCGGTTGAACGGACGGGTGGCGGTGATCACCGGCGGCACCAGCGGCATCGGCGAGGGCACGGTGGAGCGCTTCATCGAAGAGGGCGCCAAGGTGGTGTTCACCGGCCGCAACGCCGAGGCCGGCGGGGCGCTGGCCGAGCGGCTGGGCGCCAATGCCCGCTTCGTGCGCGGCGACGTGCGGCGCGAGGAGGACATCGCCGAGGCCATCGAGACGGCGGTCAGCGCATTCGGCGCGCTGGACGTGCTCTTCAGCAACGCGGGCGGGCCCACGACCGGTGAGCTGGAGACCTTCACCGCGGCGGACTTCGAGGACGCCATGAGCCTGCTGCTGGGCAGCGTCCTCTATGGGATGAAGCACGCCGCGCCGGTCATGAAGCGCCAGGGCCGGGGCGCCATCATCAACACCACCAGCGTCGGCGCCCTGCGCACCGACATGGGCACCTACCTCTATTCCATCGCCAAGGCCGGGGTGACACACGCGACGCGGATGGCCGGCATGGAGCTGGGCAGGCACGGGATCACGGTCAACTCGATCTCGCCGGGCGGCATCGTCACGCCGCTGTTCTTCGGAGGCTCGGCGGCCAATGCGGGGCTGGAGCCCGCGCACCGGGAGGCGAAGCTGGAGAAGCTGGCGCGTAACCTGGCCGGCATCACCCCGCTGCACCGCGCCGGGGCGCCGCGCGACATCGCGGCGGCGGCCGTCTTCCTGGCCAGCGACGAGGGCGCCTTCGTCAACTGCCACGATCTGGTGGTCGATGGCGGCATGGTGGCGGGTGGGCGCACCAGCTACGCCTGAGGCCGGGTGCGGGCGCATGGGCGCTAGGAGATGTCCTGGAGCAGGGCCCCGGGCCGGGCGGTGAAGTCCAGGGTCGACCCGCGCGTGCGCGTCGTGGTCGCCAATTTTTCCGGCTGGAAGGTGAAGCAGTCGCCGCTCTTGCGGCTGAAAAGCAGCGCCGCGATGTCCACATCCGGGGCGTCGAGGTCCATGAGTCGGCCGGCGGAGATGCCGATCGAACGGCGGAAGATGTAGACGGCGTCGAACAGGTCGGGCGTCAGCGCGTCGCGCGCCCAGACCATCAGGTCGCGCAAGGCTCGGCCCGCGAACGGCTCGGGCGAGACGATGATGTCGCCGCCGACCAGCCTTTCCGGCGAATGCACATCGCCGTGGGGCTGGGACGGACGGCGGACCTGCCAGTCGAACAGGATCTCGCCGTTACGATGCAGGGTCACGCGGGTGGGGTCGTCGCCGAGGGCGATGGGGACCTCGGCGGCATAGTCGGCCTGGAGCTGACCACGCAGGGCGTGGGCTCCGGCGAGCGCCGCCAGCTCATACATGTGGGTGCATTGGGCGCGGGGATTGGACTGGCGGATGAAGTCGCTGGCGCAGGCCCTGAGCGGCAGGCCCACCAGATTTTGCAGCGCGTCCGGCGCGAACTTGCAGGTATTCCAGGGGGTGCGGATCGCGCGGCCCTGGACGGCGGTGATGGTCTCGCCGTCATGGGTCATGTCGACCCCGAAGCGGTGGAAGTCGTCCTCCATGTCGGCGCTGATGGCGCCGGGGGCGCCCGCGATGCGAACGCTTCGCCGGAATATCGTCATCGTGTGGCCTCGGGTTTGGGGGAGTGCGGGTCCAGGCGAGGGAGCGCCTGGACCCTGACCCGGCGGTCTAGTCGATATGGTAGATCTTGGCAGCGTTGCTGTAGAGGATCTTCTCGACGACATCGGCCGGGTAGTCGGCCAGCACTTCCTGGATGTATTGCTTCGGCTCCACGGCGGACGAGGCCGGACCCGGGCTCATGCTGGTGGGGTGGGGGAAGTCGGACTCATAGAGGATGTTGTCCGCGCCCAGCTGGTCGATGGCCGACTTCAGGGTGCGGCGTTCGAACCAGAAGCAGCCGTAGATCTGGCGCTTGAAATACTCGCTGGGCAGCAGGTCGAGGGCCGGGTTTTCCTGGCGCACGCCGCCGTTGACCCACATCCAGTCCATCATATCGAGCGCGAAGGGCAGCCAGCCCACACCACTCTCGACAGACACGAAGTTGAGCTTGGGGAACATGTGGCAGATGCCGCCCATGACCAGCTGGGCGATGACGCGGGAGTTCTGCAGGGTGAACAGCACCGGCAGGGAGGCGAAGGCCGCGTGCTGGCCGTTGCGCTCATGGATCAGGGTGTAGTCGGACATGTCGCCCGAGCCGATGTGGAAGTTGATCGGCAGCTGCATGTCCTGGGCGGCGGCCCAGAAGCGGTCCCAGTGCGGGTCGGTGAGCTTGGGCTGGCCGAAGTGCTGCGGCTCGCTGGTCAGGATCAGGCCCTTGTGGCCGATCTTGGCGGCGCGCTCCATTTCCTTGATGCACAGGTCCATGTCCCAGAAGGGCATGGCGGCCTGGGGGATCAGGCGCTTCTTGTCGGCGCTGGACCAGTCGACGGCCCAGTCGTTGTAGGCCTGGACGCAGAGCATCATCAGCTCGGGGTCCTCGAGGCCCAGATACTGGCCCGCGCCGAAGCCGGCGACGTTGGGGTAGAAGATCTGGGCGTAGATGCCGTACTCGTCCATCTTCTTCAGGCGGGCTTCGGCGTTCCAGGCGCTGGCCGCCACATCCTTCCACTCGCGGGGATGCTTGGGCGGAAACTCATGCCAGCCGGCCATCGCGGCGCCGGCGGCGGTGCCCAGGCGGTTGTTGTTGAAGTACCAGGCGTCTTCCTTCGCCACCGGATCCCACTTCACGTTGGGCACCCGATCGCCCCACTTCTTCACCGAAATCCGCGACGTCCACAGGTCGTAGGGCTCGATGATGTGGGTGTCGGTGTCGATCACCTTGTACTTCTGGGCCAGGGCGGCGGTCATCGCGATTTCCTCCAGGTGGGTGCGGCTTATCCGGCCACTTCCTGTAGATGATCTAACGATTAAGCGGCGCGGTCAACGCGGTTTTGGGTGGTGGGAGTGATCATCCGCGCTCAAATAGACTCCGCTCATCCCGACGAAAGTCGGGACCCAGAATGAGCTTCAGGTAGGTCCGTGATGGCCAAGTCGCCGCCATCGCGCCGCCGGGAACTGCATCAAGCACCGCGGCCCGTCCGGATGGGTCGCATGGGTCCCGACTTTCGTCGGGATGAGCGGAGGGGGGGAGGGGCCGCTGGAGCAGCCCGGTTCCCAGACCGTCAGATCCAGCTCTTCTCGCCGACCCTGTCGGGCCAGCGCTTGCGGAAGGCGGCGACGACGCGGCCCATGTGATCGGCCATATATTCGGCCGCCTCATCCGCCTTGCCGTCATGGATGGCCTGGGCCAGGCGCGCGTGGTCCTTGATCAGCTCGGCCGGCACCTGGACGTGGCCCTCTTCGACCAGATGCTCGTCGGCGATGGAGCCGACACCATGGCAGACCAGGGCCAGGACCTTGTTGTTGGCCAGATCGGCCACGACGTCGTGGAAATGCAGGGCCTGGCTGCGGTCCTTTTCGGCGCTCGACGCCTTTACCCCGGCCAGGAAGGGCGCCATGGCCTTGCGCACCGCCTCGCGGTCCGGGTTCTGCGCGGCCAGCCGGGCCAGCAACGGCTCGGTCATCTGCCAGGTGGACAGCAGTTCGTCATAGCTGGCGTTGGCCAGGTGCAGATAGAGCACCAGCATGCGGGCCAGGTTTGGAGCGGTGGCCTGCCCGACGATGGTGCTCGATCCCGGGCCCGGGCGAATGGCGATCAGGCCCTGGAACTCCAGCAGCCGCAGCGCCTCGCGCAGCGACGGACGGCTGACGCCGTAATGGACCAGCATCTCCGATTCCAGAGGCAGACGGTCGCCGGCCTTCTTGCCGGAGGAGACGATGTCGCGCAGGATTTCCAGCGCCACGCTCTCGCTCATCTTCAGGACTCTACGCGGTCTTCTTCGCCTGACCTGAAGCAACGCCTACCTCTTCAATCCCGTCGGCGCCGCGCGCCGCGTTGCACGGCTATAGCAGCAGCGGCCTCTCATGACACGCCGCATCGGCCGTCCGGGGGACCGATCAATCCGTCGGGGCGGGGCGGCGCATCACGCCGTCCAGCAGAAGGGTGCGCGCCGCGCGCACCAGCTCCGGGCCATCCAGGCTTCGGCCGCGGAAATACCACTCCAACAGCGTGCCGTGCTCCAGCGCCATGATGATGGAGGCGAACTCCCGCGCGCCGACATGGGCGTGGAAATCGCCCGACGCCTGGCCCCGGACCATGATCCCCTCGATGGTGTCGCACAGGCGGCCATAGATCTGCTGCAGCCGCCGCTCGATCGGGTCGTCGACCCCGGCGAACTCCGCCATGGCGATGGTGAAGACGATCAGTTCGCGTGAGTGGTTTTCCGCCAGGGCCCCCTGATTGTGGATCACCGCCACCAGCTGGCTGAGCGGCGAGCCGCCGGCCGCCGCCAGCCGCGCCTCCAGGCTGCCCATGATCAGGGTCTCGATCTCGTCCAGCAGGGCCAGGAACACCGCCGTCTTGTTCTCGAAATAGAAGTAGATGGCGCCCTTGGTCAGCCCCGCTTCGGCGGCGATGTCCTCCACGGTCGTGGAGCGATAGCCGCGCCCGAGAATGCCGTTCAGCGCCGCGTCGAGGATGCGCCGGACGCTGGCCTGACGCTGCTGCTTCTTGGTGGTCGGGCGGTCGGGCAGGGCGGTCACGTCTTCCCTTGGTCTGGCGGGCTCAGGCAAGCGGCGCCGGCTTGACGGCCGCCGGTTCGAGGTCGTCCGGCCGCCCGGCCTTCATGCCGCCGAACGCCATCCGCCCGGCCAGGGCGTAGAGCACGGCGGGAATGAGGAAGCCCAGCATAAGCACGCTCAACGCGCCCCGCAAAGCGTTGGGGCCGAGGCTGGGCGTGAGCGCGTCGGTGAGCATGCCGATCGCCACCGGCCCGCCGAAGGCGCCGATCAGGCCCGCGGTGCAGGCGCCGATGGCGACGGCGGTGGCGCGAACGGCGGGCGGCGCCACCACGTGATAGAGCGACATGGTCGGGCCATAGCCCAGGAAGGCGGCGAAGGAGGCCAGGGCCACGAAGCTGAAGGCGATGGTGGGCGTGGGCGCGTGCAGGGCCAGTTCATAGAGCGGCACGGCCAGGGCGTAGGCGCCGGCCGGGACCCAGAACTCCCAGCGGCGGTTGCGCGCGGCCAGCCGGGACGTCGCATAGCCGCCGATGAAGGTGCCCGCCGCCGCGCTGAGGCCGAAGGACAGGCCGAACAGCAGGCCGACCGTCGACAGCGACAGGTGGAATGAGCGCACGAAGAAGCTGGGGCCCCAGGCGCCGATGCTGGTGAAGCCCAGCGACACCCAGGTGATGGCCACCACCAGCAGCAGATAGACGGGCGAGCGCAGGAGCACGCCGAGCGCGCTGAGCCAGGGCTGCTCGCCGGCCTGTTTGGTGTCGAAACGGCCTCGGGCCGGCTCACGCAGCAGCAGGGCGAAGGGGGCCAGCAGCAGGCCGGCCAGGCTGGCCGTGATCAGCGCCATGCGCCAACCCAGGCGTTCGGCCAGCACGCCGACGATCATCAGGCCCAGCATCGAGCCCAGCAGGCCCGACCCCTGGTAGACCGCCATGGCGCCGGCCCGCTTGGCCGGAGGATAGTGGTCGCCGATCAGGGAGGTGCCGGCCGGAAGACAGCCCGCCTCGCCGACGCCGACGCCGACGCGGGCCACGAACAGCCAGGCGAAGCTGACGGCCAGGCCCGAGGCCGCCGTGGCCAGGCTCCAGACCACCACCGAAAGACCCACGACGTTCAGCCGCCGCCAGCGGTCCGCCGCCCAGGCCATCGGCAGGCTGCCGATAGCGAAGAGCAGGGCGAACCCGCCGGCCAGGAAGCCCACCTGCGTATTGGTCAGGTGGAACTCCCGGCGGATCGGCTCCAGCACCAGGTTGAAGATCGAGCGGTCGAAATAGTTGAGCAGGTTGGCGGCCGAGACAACGATCAGGGCGGTCGCCGCCGACCCCCTCAGCCGTGACCATTTGGTTTGCTGCATCTGCATCGGCGCGTTTCCTGGAGGCTGATCCGCCCCTCGTCCCGTTCACATACTGAACGGTAAGTTTGTTGATGCGCAAGCCGCTTGTGTGATCGATAGTGGGTCATCGAAGGAGACCCGCGCCTCAAGACGCGGGCGTGTGGAGGATGTGCGGCGTGCGCGACCAAGTGCTTTCCGATCTGCGGATCATCGACATGGCCCAGGGCATCGCGGGCCCCGTGGCGGCCATGGTTCTGGCCGAGATGGGCGCCGAGGTGGTCAAGGTCGAACCGCCCGCCGGCGACCCCCAGCGCGGCCAGCCCGGCTTCCATGTCTGGAACCGCAGCAAGCGCAGCATCACGCTCGACCTGCCCACCGACGCCGAGGCCCTGCACCGCCTGCTGGCCGGCGCCGATGTGCTGTTCCACAGCCATACCCAGGCCGAAGCTCTGGCCCTGGGCCTCGACGACGTCGCCCTCGCCGAGCGCCATCCGCATCTGATCGCCTGCGGGGTCACCGGCGTTCCGACCGGCCACGCGGCCCAGGCGACGCCCGCCCGCGACAGTCTCGTGCTGGCCGAGGCCGGCATCCTCGACGAACAGGCCGCCGTGCGCCGCGACGGCCCCGTCTATCTGCGCCTGCCGCTGGGCAGCTGGAACGCCGCCAGCCTGGCCGCGATCGGCGTGCTGGCCCGGCTGATCCACCGCGACCGGGGCGGCCGTCCAGGCCCGGCCCACACCAGCCTCTTTCAGGGCGCGCTCGTCCCCATGGCCATGTACTGGCACCGCGCGGAACGGCCGACAGCGATGCTGGCGCGCGGCCTGCCCAAGGCCATGGAGGTCAGCATCTTCCAGTGCGCCGACGGCGAATGGCTGCATGTGATGATGGGCTGCGACAAGGCGCCGTGGATTCAGGAGGAATTCGCGCGGCGCGGCGAGGTCTGGGTGAAGGCGGCGGATGCGGCGGCCGGCGACGCCTTCCGCATCCCCTTCTCCCACTTCGGGGCCGTGCGCGAACTGATGAAGACCCGCTCCCGCGACGCCTGGGTCGAGCACCTGCAGGCGCATGATGTGCCGGTGCAGCCGGTGCTCCGTTTCGGGGCCCTCTATGGGGACGAACAGGCGCGGGCGAACGGCTATGTGGCGCAGGTCGATGACCCCCTGTTCGGCGCCACGCTGCAACCCGGCATGCCCTTCTCGGTGAGCCCGCCGCCGCGCGCGCCGGTCGGCTGCCGGCCGCTGGGCGCGGACACCCGGGCGGTGCTGGGCGAGACCTGGGCGGCCAAGGCGCCCCCGGCCGCCAAGTCCGTGGGCGGCGCGCCGTTGGCCGGCGTGAAGGTGCTGGACCTGGGCGCGGCTCTGGCGGGGCCGCTGGCGACCATGCTGCTGGCCGACCTGGGGGCCGAGGTGATCAAGGTCGAGCCGCCGGAAGGCGAGATGATGCGCATCCTCGAAGGCAACTTCGTCGGCTGCCAGCGCGGCAAGCGGGCGATGTCGCTACAGCTGAAGGACCCGGCCTCGCGCCAGACCCTGGCGCGGCTGGTGGAATGGGCCGACGTCGTGCACCACAACCTGCGCATGCCCGCCGCCGTGAAGCTGGGCATCGACTACGAGACCCTGCGCCGGATCAATCCGAACATCGTCTACTGCCACGTCAGCTCCTATGGGCCTGAGGGGCCGCGCCGAGACTGGCCCGGCATGGACCAGATGTTCCAGTCGTCGAGCGGCTGGGAGCTGGCCGGCGCGGGCCGCGACAACCCGCCGATCTGGCATCGCTTCGGCTTCACCGACCACCTCTGCGCCCTGGCCTCGGTCGAGGCGACCCTGCTGGCCTTGCGCCGCCGCGACCAGACGGGAGAGGGGCAGAGGGTCACCGCCTCGCTGCTGGGCGCCACAATCCTCACCGTCAGCGAGGCCATCGTCCTCCCCGGCGGCGCACTGACGCCGGTGGCGGAAATCGACTCCCTGCAGTTGGGCCTTGGGCCCTTCGAACGGATCTACCAGGCGGCCGACGGCTGGATCGCCGTCTCGGAGCCGGACCCCGCGCGGCAGACGGCGATGATCGCCGCGCTTGGCGTGGGAGACGCCGGCGCCTGCGAAGCCGTGATCCGGGACCTGTCGCAGGCCGAAGCCCTGCAACGGCTGTCAGCCGCACAGGTGGCCTGCGCGCCCGTCCGCGAACGCCAGCGCGACGCCTTCTTCGACTCCGCCGAGAACCGGGCCATCGGCCTGAGGGCCTGCTACGACCATCCGGTCTATGGCGCCCTGGAGCAGCCGGGCCGTTTCTGGGATTTCGGCGACCTGCAGGCGCGGCTGGACCGCCCGCCGCCCGCCCTGGACCAACACACCGCCGAGGTGTTGGCTGAACTGGACGCCGCGAGCCGCAGCGGCGCCGCCCACCGACCTCCTTCGGCCTAGACGGCGACCGTGACCAGTTCGTCGGCGACGCCGCGAGGGGCGATGTGAGCGCGGGCGTCCCGGATTTTCTCCAACGCCGCGCCGAAGCCGCCGTCCGTCAGTGTCGGGTCGAATATTCCCAGGGTCGCGCCGGTGAACAGCTGCGCGAAACGCCCGCCGCCGGCGCTGAAGGTCTCGCCGTTGGCCGCGCAGTCGGCGTGGCAGAGATGGCCCACGGCGGCCAGCACATCGCCGATGCCGAACAGGGCGCGGTCGAGCTGCGCCTGCTCGTCGAAGAAGGCCGCGGTCGCCGTGGTCAGCGCCACCGGGGCCAGGACGTTGGCCCGGATGCGGCGGTCGAGGTTGCCTTGCGCCACGCTGCGGGTCAGGGCCGCGACCCCGGCATGGGCCGCCGCATGGGCCACGTCCTGCTCCGCCCCATAGACGCCGATGCCCGAAACGAGGGCCAGGATGCGCCCGTAGTTGGCCTCGCGCATATGCGGCAGCGCCGCCTGCAACGCCCAGAGCGCGCTGTGCGCATGCCGGCGCAGCGCCTCGCCGAAAGCCGCGTCGGAGGTCGCCGCCAGGCCCCCGGCGGGCGCCGATTCCCGCGCATGGACCAGGATGTCGATCGCCCCGCGCTCGGCCATGGCCCGCTCGACCAGGTCGCGCGTCGCCGGCTCGCTCAGCGGGGTTTGCGGCCCGTCGGCGTAGACGGCGGCGCCCCCCGCCTCCAGATGGCGCGCCACGGCGCGGCCGAGGTCGCCCTCGGCGCCGAAGACGACGGCGGTGCGTCCGGTAAAATCCAGCGGCATGAAACTCAACCCGCCTGACTGAAGTCGAAATGCTCGGGCGCCAGCTGGTTCATCAGCATGCGGTATTCGAGGCTGGAGGAGGGCCAGTTGGCGTGGGTATAGCCGCTGCCGTCCGTGTACCAGGAGGTACAACCCCGGTTCAGGGTGGTGCGCTTGAACTTCTTCTGGACGTCCTCGCAGAAGGCGACCACCTCGCCCATCTTCGGCGTCATCGCGGCAAGGCCGTTATCGTTCAGGTATTTCAACGCCTTGATCGCGAAGACGCACCCCGCCTCGATCATCTGATAGGCCGAGGTCAGCCCGGCCGAATTGGGTCCGAACAGGATGAAGAGGTTGGGCATCTTCGGCGCCATCACCGTGCGGTAGGAGGTGATCCGTTCGGCCCACACATCGCGCAGCGCTACCCCGTCCTCGCCCCGGAAATCCAGCTCCGCGGTGATGTCGCAGGACTTGAAGCCGGTGGCGAAGACCAGCACGTCGAGATCGATCGCCGTGCCGTCGTGGGTGACGATGCCCGTCTCGGTGACATGGTCGATGCCATCGGTCACCAGCTCGACGTTGTCGCGGTTGAACATCGGGAAATAGTCGTCCGAGAAGGTCGGCCGCTTGCAGCTGTAGTTGAAGTCCGGCGTCAACCGCGCCGCCAGCGCGGGGTCGTGGACCTGGGTCTGCAGGTGACGCAAAGCCGCCTCCTGGGCCCGGGTGTTCAGCCGGCTGCCCGGCGTCACCATCTCCAGCGCCGTGGATTCCCAACTCTTCCACAGGTCCCAGCGCTTGCGGCGCAGCGCCGTGTGGTCGAGCCGCAGATGCTCGCGCTCATCCTCGGCGATCGGCATGTTGTTCTTGGGCGCCACCCACACCGGCGAGCGCTGAAAGACGAACAGCCGCTCGGCGATCTCGGCGGTCTTGGGGCCCAGTTGCACGGTGGTGGCGCCGGTGCCGACGATGCCGACGCGCTTGCCGGTCAGGTCCAGGTCGTGGCGCCACCGCGCCGAATGGAAGGCCGGGCCCTTGAAGCTCTCCAGCCCCGGCCAGCTCGGCATCTTCGGCACATGCAATATGCCCAGCGCGGAGATGATGGCATCGGCGCGCAGCTGTTCGCCGGAGGCCATGGTCAGCAGCCATGAGCCGCCTTCGTAGGCGGCCTCCAGCACATGGGCGCCCGTCATCACATGCGGGCGCAGGCCGTATTTGTCGACCACGTCGCGCAGGTAGCCGAAGATCTCGCCGCCGGAGGGGTATTCCCGCGTCCAGTCGGGCTTCAGTTCGAAGGAGTAGGAATAGAGGTGGGAGGGCACGTCGCACTCCACGCCCGGATAGGTGTTGTCGCGCCAGGTGCCGCCGATTTCGTCCTCCTTCTCCAGGATGACGAAGTCGAAATCGGTGTGCTGCTTCAGCTGCACGCCCGCGCAGATGCCGGCCACGCCCGCCCCCAGCACGGCCACCTTCACCCGCCGGATCTGGCGGCCGGCGGTGTCGTCCACGCTCACGCCCTCCGCATGGGCCGGTTGGTCGGGGTCGCGCAAATCCATCTCCAAATTTCCCTTGCGGCAGCGTCCGCGACGCCTTGCCCACCGTCCCGACAATAGCATACCTTCTGGTCGGTATTGTGGTCCTAGCGCGGTTTTGCGTGGGCGCGCAAGGGCTGGATCGCACCGTGCGGCGTTGGATCGCGCGGGCGCCGGAGGATGGGAGGATCGCGCTTGGACGATGCTGAAACCGGGGGCGGCGGCGTGCTGAAGGTCGAGCGCCGAGACGGCGTGCTGTGGCTGATCAAATCCGATCCCAAGACCAACAATGGCATCAGCCTCGCCATGGCGGACGCTCTGACCGAGGTGCTGAGCGCCGCCTGCGACGACGCCTCGATCCGCGCGGTGGTCGTCGACGCCGAGGGCAGCGGCTTCCACAACGCCGCCGTCATGGTCACCGAGATCAAGCCCAACCTGGCCGACCTGACGCCCCAGGATTTCGAGACCATCGCCGCCGCCGGCCACCGCCTGGGCGGCCTGATCGCGGCCCTGCCCATGCCGGTGATCGGGGTGGTGCGCAGCGGGGCCCTGGGCGGCGGCCTGGAGCTGCTGCTGCGCAGCGACCTGCTCTACTGCACGCACGCCTCGCGCTTCAAACTGCCGGAGGTCAACTTCGGCTTCGTGGCGGCCTGGGGCGGCGCCCAGTGGGCGGGGCGCCAGATGACCTATCGCAAGGCCCAGGAGTTCCTGCTGCTGGGCGAAACCATGAGCGGTCGCGACGCCGAGGAAAGTGGGCTGGTGACCCGTTCGTTCGCCGACGTGGAGGCCCTCGATCGCCACGTCGCCCACGTGCTGGATCGCCTGCGCCTGTGCGCGCCCGGCTCCCTGCGCGGGACCAAGCAGTGCCTGCGCGCCGTGTGGGAAGGCTCCTGGCAGGAGGGCGAGGCGGTGGAGCACCGCGAGGAACTCAAGGCCATGGCCACCGGCGACTTCGTGCGCGCCCTGACCGCGCTCAAGGGCCGCAACGACTTCGACTATGTGGCCGGCAAGCCGCGCCCAAAGGGCAGCGCCCGATGAGTGATGATCCCGCCCTGCTGGCCCGCAGCGAACCGGTTGGGGAGGACCCGCGTGGTTTGAGCCAGCCCTCTGGCCGCCTAGAGCGCCGACGCCACCTCGTCCACCACCACCTTCCAGACCGAGTTCGGCATCACGAATTCGTCCTCGTCGCCGACCAGCGGATCGCGGATCTCCGGGCGGCTCAGCGCCTCATGGAAGGCGTCGTAGTCGGCTGCCGTCGCGAACCACATCTCGGTAATGCAGGCCCAGCCAAACTCGGACGCATTGGCCCCCTCCGGCATCCGCGCGCCTTCGACCTGCACATAGTTGCGCACATAGCGGTGGATCATCGGCAGCATGGCCACGGCCATCGGCGCGTGCACGCCCTCGTAGTAGACCTTGAACGCCGCCAGCGAGACGCCGTCCTTGGCCTTGCTGAACCCCATGGTCTTGATCATCCGCGCGCTCCGCGCACCAGCCGGCCGGGCAGGGCCCCCGTCGCCACGCCGTTGCGGGCCGTCACCTGTCCGGAGACGATGGCGGCGCGGTAGCCCTGGGCCCGCTGGGTCAGGCGCTTGCCGCCGGCGGGCAGGTCGCGCTGCATGCGTGGCGCCTCAAGCGTCAGCCCTTCGAAATCGATGACGTTGATGTCGGCCTTGAAGCCCACCGCCAAGCGGCCCCGGTCGCCCAGGCCCACCAGGTCGGCGGGACGGCTGGTCATCGCCTGGATCACCCAGGGCAGATCGAAGGCCTCGTCCGGCGGCGCGTCGCGCGTCCAGCGGGTCAGCATATAGGTCGTATAGGCCGCATCGCAGATCATGCCGTAGTGGGCGCCGCCGTCGCCCAGGCCGATGATGCTGGCCGGATGGGCGACCAGCTTGCGCGCCGCGTCCAGCTTGCCGTCGATGAAGTTGGTGCCGGGGCGATAGAGGATGGCGCGGCCCTCGTCCTCCAGCAGGGCGTCATAGGTGACCTCCTCGACCGTGCGGCCCTCGCGTGCGGCGATGGCGCCCAGCCGCTTCTCCGGCCCCGGCGAATAGTCGGGCGGATTGCCCAGCGCATAGAGGTCGTCCCAGCTTTCGCACAGGGTCAGCAGCAGCGGGTTGGGATCGTCGGAGGTTTCGCTCAGCAGCCGCGCGCGCAGCACCGGATCGCGCATTGCCTCGACTTTGTCGACCAGGGGCAGGGGCTCCAGCGCGCGGAAGCCGGGCTTCAGCGCGAACGGATGCAGCGACAGGTCCAGGCCGAACAGCACGCCGATGGGGCGGGGATAGACCTGGGCGGTGATCTTCAGCCCTTCGGCGTTCAAGCTCGCCAGTCGGGCCAGCGCCCTGTCGGCCAGGTCCGGCTTCGAATGGGAGACGGCCAGGGTGAAGGACAGCGGCCGCCCGGCCTCGCGCGCCAGGGCCTCGATCACGTCCAGTTCGTCGGCGAAGTCGGCGGCGGCCAGGTCGGGCAGCAGCTGGAAGACGCCCGCGCCCGCGTCGCGCAGCCCGCCGGCCAGAGCCTTCAGCTCCTCCAGCTCGCTGTTGATGGTGGGCGCGAGCTCTCCGTCGCGCCGCCGGTGGCTGAAGCTGCGCGAGGTGGTGACGCCCAGCGCTCCGGCCTGGATCGCCTCGGTGGTCAGGGCCCGCATCTGCGCGCGGTCGTCTTCGTTGGAGGGCTCGCGCTCGGCGCCGCGGCGGCCCATCACATAGACGCGCAACGGGGCGTGGGGGAACTGGACCGCCATATCCACGTCGAGCGCGCGCTCAGCCAGGGCGTCCATATATTCGGGGAAGGTCTCCCAGTTCCACGGCACCCCCTGCGCCATCACCACGCCGGGGATGTCCTCCACCCCCTCCATCACCGCGATCAGCGTCTCGCGGTCGCCGGGGCGGCAGGGCGCGAAGCCCACGCCGCAATTGCCGCCGACCACGGTGCTGACCCCGTGATTGGAAGAGGGCGCCATGTGGTTTTCCCAGGTGGCCTGGCCGTCATAATGGGTGTGCACGTCCACGAAGCCCGGCGTGACCAAGCAGCCCGTGGCGTCGATCTCCTCCGCCCCCGATCCGGCTACCGCGCCGATCTCGGCGATGATCCCATCCTTGACCGCCACGTCGGCCTCAAAGGCCGGATTGCCCAGCCCGTCGAGCACGCTGCCGCCACGGATGACCAGGTCGAATTGGGGTGTGCTCATGGCGTTCCTCCGACGGTGGCCGGTTGGCCCGGTCTCGTTGACAGCTCAGGTCGCCAGGAATAATACAAACCGGTCGGTTTGTCTCGCATCCCGGCCAATAAAAGGAACCGGGGATGGGTGTTTTTGAAGCCGTGCAGGGTCCGTTCGCCCATGGCCTATAACAGCCCGCCGCCGCTCGATTTCACCTCTCACCGATTGGCCGGCCGCGTGGTCCTGGTCACCGGCGCCACCAGCGGCATCGGGGAGGCGGCCGTGGGCCTGTTCGCCGCCGAGGGCGCCAGCGTCGTCGCCGCCGCGCGCCGCACCGACAAGCTGGAAGCGGTGATCGCGGCGCTCAAGGCCAAGGGTCTGGAAGCCTCCGCAGTCACCTGCGACGTGCAGGACGAGGCCTCGGTGGAGGCCGCCGTGGCCTTCGCCGTCTCGCGCTATGGCCGCCTCGACGGCGCCTTCAACAACGCCGGCATCACGCGGGGCCGCGTGACCATCGATCAGGCGCCGGTGGCCCACTTCGACGAGGTCATGGCCACCAACCTGCGCGGGGCCTTCCTTTGCATCAAGCACGAGGCCGCCGCCATGCTGGCCGGGGGAGGGGGCTCGATCGTCAACACCTCCTCGGTCTGGGGCATCAAGGGCGCGCCGGGCAACGCCATCTATGCGGCCAGCAAGTGGGGCCTGATCGGCATGACCAAGTGCGCGGCGCTGGACTATGCCCAGCGCGGCATCCGGGTGAACGCCATCGCGCCGGGGCCGACCCATTCGGAAATGTTCGACGGCCTGCCCGACGAGGCGGCCAAGGAAGCCATCGCGGCGGCCTATCCGATGAACTACGTGGCCCACCCCCAGGACGTGGCGCGCGCGGCGTTGTTCCTGCTGTCGGACGAATCCCGCTGGACCACCGGCGCCGTCATTCCCTGCGAAGGCGGGCACGGCGCGGGATGACCGACGCCGCGCAAGTCCGCCCCGCCACCGCGCTTTCGGAATGGCGCCACCATTGGCTGGTGGTGTTCGCCGCCAGCATGGCCTGCGCCGTGGGAGTGACCCACAGCTATGCGGTCGGCGTCTTCATGGCGCCGATACAGCATGCCTTCCACTGGACGCGGGGCGACATCACCGCCGGCCTGCTGGTGGTCAGCGTGGTGTCGGTGGTCCTGGCGCCCTTCTTCGGAATGATGATCGACCGCTTCGGGCCCCGGCGCGTGGGGCTGCCGGGCTTGGTGCTCTATTGCGGCGCGGTGGCGGGGCTTGGCCTGGCCGGTCCCTCGATCTGGACCTGGTGGGCGCTGTGGGTGTTCGTGGCCGTGGGGTCGGTGTCGATCAAGCCGACGGTGTGGACCGCCGGCGTGGTCAGCCATTTCGAAAGAGGACGGGGTGTGGCCCTGGCCGCCACCCTTTGCGGCACGGGCGTGGGCTCGGCGCTCACCCCGATGATCACCGACCGTCTGATCACCGCCTACGGCTGGCGCGGGGCCTACTTCGGCCTGGGCGCTATCGGGCTGGCCATTAGCCTGCCGCTGGCCATCACCGCCTTCCATGACGCGCGCGACAAAGCCGTGCAGTCCGGCGCGATCAAGACGCGCGGCGGGGCCCCCGTCCCGCCCGGCCTGACGGCGCGGGAGGGTATGGCGACCTGGCGCTTCTTCCGCCTGGCGCTGGCCGGCCTGCTGACCACGGCGGCCCTCTACGCCATGGTGGTCCACTTCGTGCCCATCCTCTCGGCGGGCGGCGTCTCGCGCAAGGCCGCGGTCGGCATCGCCGGTCTGATCGGCCTGTCGTCGCTGATCGCGCGCCTGGCCTGCGGCTTCCTGATCGACCGCTTCGACGCCCGCGCCGTGGGGGCCGTCGTCTTCGCCCTGCCGGTGGCGGGGTGCGTGCTGCTGCTCAACTTCCATGGCTCGCCGGTCCAGGCCACGGCCATCGCCATCGTGGTCGGCCTGTCGGTGGGCGGCGAGGTCGACATCATCTCCTACCTCTCGGCCCGCTACTTCGGCCTGCGCGCTTATGGGACCATCTTCGGGACCATGGTCGGCCTGCTGAGCCTGGGCGTCGGCATGGGGCCCTTCCTGGCCGGCGTGGTGTTCGACCGCACCGGCGGTTATGGCCCGGCGCTCTGGGCGCTGATCCCGCTGCTGCTGCTCAGCGCCACGCTGATCGCGCTGATGGGCGCCTATCCGAGCTTCGCGGCGCCAGCCGAGCCGCCTACTCCGTGAAGTTGCAGCGGGTGTCGGTCACCTTCTTCGTCTTGGGATCGTAGAAGACGGTCACCACGCCGCAGCCGCCGTCGGAAATCTGCGGCAGTTGCTTCGTCGAGCCCCAGGTGCGGCCCGGGACGTCATCGCCATCCAGCGACACGTAGATGCCGATCACCGTGCCGTCGCCCATGTAGGCATAGTGCCGCTCATACTTCTCCACCGCCAGGGCGCCGTCCGGCAGGCGGGCCTGGCGTTCGATGCTGTCCATGATCGCCGCCTTGGGGTCGCCCGCCGCCATGAGTCCGATCGCGGCGATGAGGAGAAGCGGTTTGGCGTTCATGCTGGAGGCCTTGGCACGGTTGAATTACGTTCGTAATCCAGTCTTGTGCCTCAAGCCCGGCCTGTCAACGCTAGGCCTTCTCGCTCACCCGTCCGCGCAGCACATGCTTCTGGATCTTGCCCGTCGCCGTCTTGGGCAGTGGTCCGAAGGTGACGCGGCGCGGGATCTTGTAGCCGGCCAGGTGGGACCGGCACCAGGCGACGATATCGGCCTCGCTGACCGCGTCCGCGTCGTCGCGCAGGGCTACGAAGGCATGGGGCGTCTCGCCCCACTTCTCGTCCGGCTGGGCTACGACGGCGGCTTCCAGCACGGCCGGGTGGCGGTAGAGGGCTTCCTCGACCTCAAGGGAGGAGATGTTCTCGCCGCCGGAGATGATCACGTCCTTGGAGCGGTCCTTGATCTCGATGTAGGCGTCGGGGTGGATGACGGCGAGGTCGCCGGTCCATAGCCAGCCGTCCTTCAGCGCGGCGGCGGTGGCCTTGGGGTTCTTGAAATAGCCCTTCATCACCGTGTTGCCGCGCACCACCAGTTCGCCCAGCGTCTTGCCGTCGCGCGGGGCGGGCAGGCCGGTCTCGGGATCCAGCACGTCGACGGCGCCCACCGTGGCGTGACTCACGCCCTGGCGCGCGGTGAAGGCGGCGCGGTCGCTCAGCGACCAGTCTTCGATGCCGGGCTGGGGCGTGCAGACGGCGGCCGGGCCATAGCATTCGGTCATGCCGTAGAGGTGGGTGACGGCGAAGCCCATGGCCTCCATCTTCTCCAGGATGGCGGTGGGTGGCGCCGCGCCGCCCGTGGCGACCCGCACCGTCTGGGCCGACCGGCGTTTGATGCTGTCGGGCGCATTGGCGATCATGCCCAGCACCACCGGCGCGCCGCTCAGGTGGGTGACGCCGTGCTCGGCGATAGCGGCGAAGATGGCGGCGGGGTCGACCTTGCGGTGACAGACGTGGGTGGCGCCCGCCAGGGTCAGGGCCCAGGTGTGGGTCCAGCCGTTGCAGTGGAACATGGGCAGGGTCCACAGGTAGACGCTGGTCTGGCTGAACCCCAGGCTCATGATGTTGCCGTAGGCGTTCAAGGCCGCGCCCCGGTGATGCAGCACCACCCCCTTTGGATCGCCGGTGGTGCCGGAGGTGTAGTTGAGCGCGATGGCGTCCCACTCATCGGCGGGCGCGCCGGACCCGGCATAGGGCTCGGCCCCGGCCAGGAAGGCCTCGTAGGTGGTCCCGCCCAGGCTCTCGAAATCGCCGGCCGCCTTGTCGTCCACCTCGACCAGCATCGGCGGATTGGCGGTGTCGGCCAGGGCGGCCTTGACCACCGGGCCATACTCCAGGTCGGCGACCAGGATCTTCGCCTCCGAGTGGGCGAGGATGAAGGCGACGGCGGGCGCGTCGAGGCGGCTGTTGATCGAGCACAGCACGGCGCCGGTCATCGGCACGGCGAAGTGCATCTCCAGCATCTCCGGGCCGTTGGGCAGGAAGGCCGCGACGACGTCGCCGCGGCCGATGCCTTGCGCCGCCAGAGCGCCGGCCAACCGCACGGCGCGGGCGTGGAACTGGGCGTAGGTGAAGCTGCGGCCCTCGGTGAGGATCGCGGTCTTGGCCGGGAAGACCTCGGCCGCGTGGGCCAGGAAACCCACGGGCGATAGGGCCGCGTGGTTGGCGCCCGACTGGGGAAGGACGTCGAACGGGGATGGCGTCATAGACCGATCACTCTCGCCAGGATGTTGTGCTGCACTTCGTAGGAGCCGCCGTAGATGGTGGCGGCCCGGGTGTTGAGATACTTGGCCATCGGGGTGGCCGCATAGTCGGGACCGACCGGCGGGGTGTTGGCGGCGAAGCCAAGGGCCGCGCGCTGGTCGGGCATGGCGTAGACGCCCAGGGCCTCGACGTTCAGCTCGGTGGCCCGCTGCAGCAGGGTGCTGGCGCCCAGTTTCAGCAGCGAGGAGGTCGCGCCGATCGGCTGGCCGGCGGCCAGCTTGGCGGCCACCTCGCGTTCGGAGAATTCCAGCCCCAAGACCTCGATCTCCAGCTGGGCGAGGCGGGCGCGGAAGTCGGGGTTTTCGTCCCAGAAGCTCGCGCCCCCGCCGCCGCCCTCGGCCTGGGCCATGATGCGGGCCTGGTCGATGAAGCGGCGGATGCGGCCGGCCGCCGCGCCCGCGCCGCGCTCGAACTCCAGCAGGTATTTGGCCACGCCCCAGCCGGCGTTCTCCTCGCCCACCCGGTTCTCGACGGGCACGCGGACGTTGTCGAAGAAGACGGCGTTCAGTTCGTGCTCGCCGGAGATGCTGATGATCGGCTGCACGGTGATGCCCGGCGCATCCATGGGAGTCAGCAGAAAGCTGATGCCGGCCTGGGGCTTGGCCTCTTGGCTGGTGCGCACCAGCATGAACATCCAGTTGGCCTTGTGGGCGTGGGTGGTCCAGATCTTGGAGCCGTTGACGACGTAGTGGGTCCCGTCCTGCGACAGGTCGGCGCGGGTCTTCAGCGCCGCCAGGTCAGACCCCGCGCCGGGCTCGCTGTAGCCCTGGCACCAATAGTGTTCGCCCGACAGCATGGCCGGCAGGAAGCGCGCCTTCTGGGCGTCCGTGCCGTAGCGCATGATCACGGGGCCGCACATCTGGGTCCCGATCACCGGGATGTAGGGGGCGCCGGCGCGTGCGCTCTCGTCCTGGAAGATGAAGCGCTCGACCGGGTCCCAGCCCGGGCCGCCATGCTCGACCGGCCAGTTGGGCGCGATCCAGCCCTGGTCGTAGAGGATGCTGTGCCAGCGGCGGCTGAGCTCGGCGTCGGCGAAGACGCCGGCCTGGCGGCTGTTGGCGGCCTTCAGCTCGGGGGTCAGTTTGTCGACCAGGAAGGCTTGGATGGTTTGGCGGAACGCGGCGTGGTCACTCATCGGGGTACTCAGGCGTGGTCTTGGCGAGGAAGGCGGCGATGCCGATCTTCGACTGGCCGGTGGCGCGAAGGGCGGTGACGAGGTCGCGCTCAGTGGGTTCGCGCGCGGCATAGCCGGCTTGGCGGTGCTGTAGGGCCGCGGCCTTGGTGGCCTGGACGGCGGCGGGGCTGGCCTCGGCGATCCTGGCCGCGCGCTCAAGGGCGAGGGCCTGGACATCGTCACTGAGCGCGGAGATCAGGCCGAGGGCCTTGGCCTCCCGCGCGTCGATCAGGCGGCCGGTGAGCAGCAGGTCCATGGCCGGTCCCTGGCCGACCTGGTCGGCCAGCTTCATGGCCGCCCCGCCCCAGGGCATCAGGCCCCAGCGCACCTCGGGCAGGCCGAACCGGCTGGTGGGCGCCGCGATGCGTACGTCGGTGGACAGCAGCAGCTCAAGGCCGCCGCCGACGCAGTCGCCCTCGACCGCCGCGACGATGGGTTTGGGGAAGTAGCCGGTCTTCAGCAGCGCGGCGTCGACCATGTCGTGGGCGTCGGGATAGGTGAACGGCCCGCCGCTGAGGTCGGAGCCGGTGCAGAAGGCCTCGCTGCCTTCGCCGCGCACGAGCACCACCCGGCAGGCGCGGTCGGCCGCCAGCCGGGGCCACAGGGCGCCGAGTTCGCGGTACATGTCCTGGGTCAGGGCGTTGCGGCGGCCGGGGTTGGAGAGGGTCAGGCGCGTCACATGCGGCGCGGCCCGGTCGACCAGGATGGGCATCAGGCGGCGGACGCTTCGGCGGGGAACAGCATGTCCTTCAGCCAGGCGACGCGGAAGAACTTGGCGCCCTCGGGGCCGGCGGTCAGAGGGCCGTACAGGGTTCCCCTGGATATGTAGAGGACGGAGGGGGCGCGGTGCAGGGCGCCTTCAATGTTCAGCTCGCCCTCGAACAGCATCAGCACCTCGTCCTCGGGGTGGCGGTGGCGGGCCTCGGTGTGGCCGGGGCTGTAGTGGGACAGGTGGGTCTGGGGCAGGCCCTCGCCGCCCTCGAAGATGGTGCGGTAGCGGATGGTGGGGTCGGGCGGGTCGGTCGGGCGGGCGGGCTTGATCCAGGGCAGGGCGTCGACGTCGATGGCGATGACGCGGTCCTGGCGCTTGGCGGCGGGTTGATTTGCGGGTTTATTTTGCATGGGTTTCGTCCCTGGCGGATCAGGTCTGGGGGCCTGTTGACGCGGCTCGAAAAGATAGATACCTACCAGATGGTATGTCAATGGTCGCCGCGCTCGCTGAGAGTGGATGCGAGGCGGCGGCCAGGACTGATCCCATCTCCTCCCGGAGTTCCTTCCTGGGCGCGGCACTGTCTGCGCCCAGGATTTTTTTGGGTAGCCGTGCGGTGGGCAAACCAGCGTTGACGGAGCGTCTCAAAGAAGATACCTACCAATGGGTATGTATCGTCCAGCCCCATCCATGACCGCTTCCGGGCCCGCTGATCAGGCGGCCGACGATGTCTGCGCCTTGCCGTTGGTGCGGCGGGTGGGAGCTTTGCTGGACATGGACATGGGCCTGATCCGTACGGGGCAGGCGCTGCCGAGGGGGTGGCACTTCATTCTGTTCGGGCCGCTGGACAGGCAGGGCGAGCTCAGCCCGGACGGGTTTCCGGCGATCCGGGAGGCATTCACGGCGCAGGGCGCGTGGAAGGTGATGCTGGGCGGGCGGCGTATGACGTTCGACGGGGATATCCCGATCGGGGCGCCGGTACGGCGCGAGCGGACCATAGTGTCGACGACGCCGAAGGAGGGGCGTTCGGGGCGCCTCGTGGTGGTCAGGCGGCGCCATGAGATCTTCGCGGCGGACGCCTCGGCGCCGGCGGTGACCGAGATCGAGGACATGATCTATCGCGAGGTCGTCGAGGACGCGGGGGCCAAGCCGGCCGCGCCGGTGGCTGGGCCGCCGGAAGCGCGCGCGGCGGATGCGACGGCGGGCTTCACGCCGACCGAAGTGATGCTGTTCCGCTATTCGGCGGTGACCTTCAACGCCCACCGCATCCATTATGACCTGGCCTATGCGCGCGACGTCGAGGGCTATCCGGGGCTGGTGGTCAACGGCGGGCTGACGTCGCTGATGCTGCTGGAGCTGTTCCGCCGAGAGAGTGGACGGGAAGCCAATGAGATCGCGGCGCGCAACGTGCGGCCGCTGTTCGTGGGCGATACCGCGACGCTGAATTTGAAACGCAACGACGACGGCTGGTCGGCCTGGGCGGCGGACGGGACGGGCCACACGGTGGCGGAGCTGGAGATCCGATGAGCGCGACGCCGCTGAAGGGCGTGCGGGTCCTGGACCTGACCACGGTGGTGGTGGGGCCGGTGTGCACGCTGCGGCTCGCACAATACGGGGCCGAGGTGATCAAGGTGGAGTCGCCCGACGGCGACCTGATGCGCAGCCTGGGCGGGCCTTCGCCGACGGGCAAGCACTCCGGGGCCTATCTGCATTTCAATCGCAACAAGCGGGCGGTCTGCCTGGACCTGAAGTCGGCGGCGGGGCGCGAGGGGCTGATGGCGATATTGGCCACTTGCGACGTGCTGGTGTCGAACATGCGCCCGGCGGCGCTGGCGCGGCTGGGGCTGGACCCCGACAGCGTGCGGCGCACGCGGCCCGAGCTGATCCATTGCACCATCACCGGCTATGGGCCGGGCGGGCCCTATCGCGACCGGCCGGCCTACGACAGCGTGGTGCAGGGCGCTTCGGGGGTGGCGGGGCTGGGACTGCGGCGAGACGGCAAGCCGTCCTATGCGCCGTTGCTGCTGTGCGACCATGTGACGGGCGAGATCGCGGCGGGGGCCATCGCGGCGGCCATCGCCGAGCGGGCGCGCACGGGGGTCGGTTCGGTGCTGGAAGTTCCGATGTTCGAGACCATGGCGGCCTTCGTGCTGCAGGAACATATGGCCCAGGCCAGCTTCGAGCCGGCGGTGGGACCGAGCGGCGACACCCGCATGCTGGACCCGGGCGCGGCGCCGTTGAAGACGGCGGACGGCTGGATCAGCCTGACGGTCAACACCAACGCCCAGGTTCACGCCTTCCTGCATGCGGTGGGCAAGGCGGAGCTGATCAGTGATCCGCGCTTCGCCACGGTGAAGGACCGGGTGGCCAATATGAAGGCCTGGTTCGCGATCCGCGACGCGGCGCTGGCGGCGCGGCCGACGGCCGAGTGGCTGGACCTGTTCGTGGCGGTCGATGTGCCGGCCATGCCCTGTCACACGCTGGAGAGCTTGCAGGAGGACCCGCACCTGACGGCGGCGGGGCTGATCGTACGCGAGGCGCATCCGACCGAAGGGGCGGTGAGGGGGCTTCGGCCTACCATTGTCATGGACGGCGGCTATGCGCCGCTCGGGGAGCCCGCCCAGGCTATCGGCTGGGAGACCAGGGGCGTGCTGGCCGAGTGCGGCGTGGCGGCGGGCGCGATTGAGGACTGGGTTCAACAGGGCGCGGCGGTCGATGGCCGCGCCGGATCGAAAGGCTAGGAAGCGGCCATGGCGAACGGACTTAGGATTGCGGGCGCGGTGCGCCACGGCCAGCAGATCGGGCGGACCATCGGGTTCCCCACCGCCAATGTCGGCGCCGACCCGGCGGTGCTGCCGGAGGACGGCATCTATGCGTCGTTCTCGCGGGTGGACGGCGGGCCGCTGGTGCGCAGCGTCAGCTATGTCGGACGGCGCCCGACGGTGGATGGCCAGGACCGCGAGCTGGAGGTCTTCATCCTCGACTTCAACGGCGATCTCTATGACCGGCACCTGGAGACCATCCTGGTGGCGCGGGTGCGGGGCGACCGCAAGTTCGCCTCGTTGAGCGAGTTGAAGGACCAGATCCAGAAGGACTGCGCGGTGGCGCGGAGCTTGTTGGCGGAGGCCTGGTCTTCGCCCGAGGTTTGTGCGGCCTGAGTTGGATACCCACCGGTTGGCATGCTGTTGATTGGCATGCTGACCGGCGGCTGATACGAAAACAATGAAAGCGCCGTTGAGCGCGCCTTGGGAGGCACAGGGAAGAGCGACCACCTTTCCCCCACACTCCGCTCATCCCGACGAAAGTCGGGATCCATTGGGCTTGGAATGACTGGCCCCGCGGGCCGGTGGCGGGACTTTCGTCGGGATGAGCGGAGGGGAGGGGTAGGTCGCGATCCGTGTGCCGACCTCGGCGAGAAGCAGGGACCGAGGCCGATGACCAGTCGAGACGTCGAGATCGCCATGGGTGAGGGTTCGGCCCGGGCCTATGTCTGCGAGCCGGCCGGTACGCCCAAGGGCGCGGTGCTGATGTGCATGGATGCGCTGGGTTTCCGCTCCACCTTGCGCGAGATGGGCGAGGCGTTTGCCGCCGAGGGCTGGCTGGTTTTGATCCCCGATCTGTTCTGGCGTTCGGCGCCCTATGGGCCGTTCGATCCGGCGTTGGTGTTCAGCGACATGGAGGCCCTGAAGGTGGTGGGGCGGCTGAACAAGGCGCTGAGCGGCGTGTTCGCGGAGGATGCGCCGAAGTATGTGGACTATCTCGCGGAGCTGGCCGGCGGCGGCAGGATCGCGGTGATGGGCTACTGCATGGGCGGGCGCTGCGCACTGACCGTGGCCGGGCTGGCCGGGGACCGGGTCGCCTTGGCCATGTCGTTCCATGGCGGCGAGCTGGCCACCACGCGCGACACCAGCCCCCATCTGCTGGCCGGGGCGATGACGGCGCGGGTCTATGTGGGCGTGGCCGAGGTCGACCCGTATTTCACGGGCGAGGAAGAGGGCCGGCTGGCGGGCGCGCTGCGCGAGGCCAATGTCGACCACATCATCGAGACCTATCGCGGGGCGCATCATGGGTTCGCGGTGCGCGATACGCTGGCGTTCGATGCGCAGGCCGCGGCGCGGCATCAAAGGCGCGCGTTGGGTTTGCTGGCGGAAATGGTGGAGTAGGTGGGAGCGCTTTACCTCTCTCAACCGTCATCCTCGGACTTGTTCCGAGGACCCCTGCCTGCGCCGTCATCGGTGGGCGGGGGGTTGCTTCGGCGCCGCCGCGTTATTCCCGGCTTTTCGGGGGTGGCCGATCGAGGGGTCCTCGGAACAAGTCCGAGGATGACGGAAGTGGGAGATGAGAGGCAGCGCCCTTCGATCTCCACACGCTTCACCCACCCCAAATCTCACACCTAGACCCGCACCCAAAAAGGGACCCCGCCATGGCCGACGACGCCACTCCCATCGCCCCGACCCCTATCGCGCCGCCGCAGTATGAGACCGACGAGCCGGTGCTCTATGAGGTGCGCGGCGCGGTCGCCATCGTCAGCATGAACCGGCCGAAGTTCGGCAACGCCCAGAACAACCAGATGACCTACGCATTAGATGCGGCCTTCATGCGCGCGGCCCACGACGACGCCATCCAGGCCATCGTCATCAAGGGCGAGGGCAAGAACTTCTCGGCCGGCCATGACATGGGCACGCCGGGGCGCGACGCCCATGTGCCGATCGAGGCGCGTCGCTCGCCCTGGTACAATTCCACCGACAAGCCGGGCGCCGAGCAGCTGTATGTGCGTGAGCAGGAGATCTATCTCGGCATGTGCCGCCGGTGGCGCGAGATCCCCAAGCCGATGGTGGCGGCGGTGCATGGCGCCTGCATCGCCGGCGGGCTGATGATCGCCTGGATCAGCGACTTCATCCTGGCCTCCGACGACGCCTATTTCATGGAGCCGGCGCTGCATATGGGCGTGCCGGGGGTCGAGTATTTCGCGCACGCGTTCGAGATGTCGCCGCGGATCGCGCGCGAATTCCTGATGCTGGGCGAGAAGATGAATGCGCAGCGGGCCTTCGACGTGGGCATGGTCAACCGGGTCACGACCCGCGAAGCGCTGGATGAGGATGCGATCGCCATCGCCGAGAAGCTGGCCACCCGGCCGCGGTTCGCGATGGCGCTGGCCAAACAGGCGCTGAACTTCGTGGAGGACCTGCGCGGCAAGCGCTCGGCCATGGACGGGGTGTTCGCCATGCACCACCTGGCCCATGCCCACAACGCCATGACCACGGGCACCATCATCGGCGGCCAGACGCCGGCCAGCATGAAGGCGCTGAACAAGGACCAGGCATAGAAAACGCTGAAGTTTCGCCGCTCAGGTCGGCTACCGTCGTGCGGCATACCTTGTGGTAGGCTTTGATGGACCTTGATTCCGGGGGCCAGGTCCGATCGGGCCGAGAGAAGCAGACGTATGAAACAGTCGACCAAGCGCGCGCCGAAGACCGTGGCCGCCGCCAAGCGCCCGCCGGCGCCGCGGTCCTATGGCTTGAACGAGCCCGACAACTACACCGTCGAGGAGTGGCCGCAGTCGAAGCGCGACCTCTATGAGTCGGCGCGGCTGCTGTTCTGGGACAAGGGCTTCGCCGACACCTCCGTGCAGGAGATCGTCGAAGGCGCCAAGCTGACCAAGGGCGCCTTCTACCACTACTTCGGCGCCAAGGAGGACCTGCTGCGGGTGATGTACGAGCGCAGCCTGGAGCGGCTGTTCAAGGTCACCAGCACGACCATCACCGACGACATGCCCAGCCATCTGGCCATCGCCGCCTTCGTGGAGGAGATGGTCAAGGTGGTGATCGACTATCGCGTCGAGGTGGCGCTGTTCTGGGAAGAATACCGCCGGCTGCCGCCCGAGCTGATCCCCAACAACCGCGAGCGGCGCGGCGAGCTGTTCAGGTTCATCGTCAAGCTGATGAACCGGGGCATGGAGCGCGGCGAGCTGGTGCATATGGAAAGCCCGACGGTGGCGGCCATGACCCTGTTGGGCATGTGCCAGTTCACCCACCACTGGTACCAGCCGGGCGGCAAGATGACGCCCGCCGAGGTGGGGAAGTTCTTCGCGGACATGATCCTGCTGGGGCTGGAAACGCCGGGGGCGCGGCGGGGGGCTTAGGGGATTTCGAGGCCGGCTCTTCCCCGCCTGCTGGGGGATGGGCGGGTAGGGTCGGGGGCACAGCCCGCATTCGCATCCGGGCGCTGGCTCTCGCGCCACCTTTTCCCCGCCACGGACGCGTGCTAGTCAGATACCAACCGGTGGGTATAATTGTTATTCATGCCGGAGTTGGGAGTGATCGCGCCGATGAAGGTGGTGAAGGACAGGCCCTACTATGTGCTGGCGCTGCTGGTGCTGGTCTACATGTCCAACTATGTGGACCGGGTTGTCGTCGGCGTGCTCGGCGAGGCGATCAAGACCGATCTGAAGATCAGCGACACCGACCTGGGGCTGCTGACGGGCATCACCTTCGTGATCTTCTATGGCGTGCTGGGAGTGCCGATCGGGCGCCTGGCCGACCGGTTCAACAGGAAGTGGGTTCTGGCGTCGTGCCTGACGCTGTGGTCGCTGATGACGGCGGTGTCGGGGGTGGCGGCCAACTTCACGCAGCTGATGATCGCGCGCATGGGCGTCGGCGTCGGCGAGGCGGGCTGTACGCCCACGGCCCACTCGCTGCTGTCGGATCTGTTTCCGCCGCGCAAGCGCTCCATGGCCTTCGGGGTCTACGCGGTGGGACCCCCGCTGGGGATCATCGCCGGCACCTTCGGTGGCGGCTGGATCGGCCAGGAGCTGGGCTGGCGCGCGGGGATGTTCGCGGTGGGTCTGCCGGGGCTGATCCTGGCGCTGGTGTTCGTGCTGACGACGCGCGAGCCGGTGCGGGGCCAGCACGATGTGGTGGCCGCCGAGGTGAAGCCGCCGCCCTTCTTCACGGCGCTCAAGGTGTTCATGGGCGATCGTCTGTTCGTGCATGTGATGTTCGGCATGGCCTGCGCGGCGGTGGGCCTCTATTCGATCTCGACCTTCACGGTGCCCTTCCTGATCCGGGCCTATGACCTGAAGCTGTTTGCGGCCGCCAGCCTGTTCGGCCTGTCCTACGGCATCTCCGGGGTGCTGGGCGCCTCGGTGGGCGGGACCATCACCGACTGGCTGGGGACGCGGGATACGCGATGGTACGCGGGGGTTCCGGCGATCGGCTACATGGGCGGCGGGCTGCTGCTGGCCGGGGCGCTGTTCCAGCCGGACTACCGGATGTTCATCCTGATGTTCGTGCTGGGCTCGGTGCTGGTCAATATCGCGCTGGCGCCCTGCCTGGCGGTGGTGCTGAACCGGGTCAGCGCGCGGATGCGGGCCTCGGCCTCGGCGGTGATGCTGCTGGCCTCGACACTGGTGGGGTTGGGCATCGGGCCGACGCTGACGGGGGTGTTCTCCGACCTGTATGCCGGGCGCACCTTCACGGGCGGCGGGTCCTTCCTGGCGCAGTGCCCCGGCGGGCATGCGGCCAAGACGGCGGACGCGGCCTTGCAGGCGGCGTGCAAGACCTCCTCCTTCCACGGGCTTCAGGTCGCGCTGGCGGTGATGGTCGGCTTCTATGTGCTGGCCTCGCTGATCTATGTGCTGGCGCTGCGCCACACCGCGCCGCGCACGGTGGAGCTGGGCGCCGCGCCGCTCGATCCGCTGGCGGCGGGCTAGGGTTCATGGCCGACACGTCGCCGCTGTTTGAGCCGCTGAGCGTGCGGGGGCTGAGCCTGCCCAACCGCATCGTGATGTCGCCGATGACGCGCAACTTCTCGACGGACGGCGTGCCGGGCGAGGATGTGGCGGCCTATTACAAACGCCGGGCCGAGGCCGAGGTGGGGCTGATCATCACCGAGGGCGTGGGGGTGGATCATCCCTCGGCCCTGGGCGAGGCGGGCATGGGCAAGCGCCAGGCCGACATCCCCTTCATGTATGGCGAAGCCGCGCTGGCCGGCTGGCGGCGCGTGGTCGAGGCGGTGCGCGGGGCGGGCGGGCTGATCATTCCGCAGCTGTGGCACATGGGCGGGTTCCGGTTGCAGGGCACGGGGCCGTATCCGGAGGCGATGTCGATCCGGCCGTCGGGGTTCTGGGGGCCGGTGGGGCGTCATACCTCCACGCCGGCGGCGTTCATCGCCAAGGTCAGCGAGCCGCTGCCGGCGCCCACCGACGAGACGGTGCAGGACCTGGTCGACGGCTATGTGAGGAGCACGGCGGCGGCGATGAGCGTCGGCTTCGACGGCATCGCGGTGCATGGGGCGCACGGCTATCTGATCGACACCTTCTTCTGGGCAGAGACCAACCAGCGCGACGACCGCTGGGGCGGGGACATGGCCCGGCGCGCCGAGTTCGCGGTGCAGATCATCAAGGGGCTGAGGCGCGAAGTGGGGCCGGACAGGCCGGTGATCTTCCGCTATTCGCAGTGGAAGCAGCACGATTACCTGGCGCGGCTGGGCGAGACGCCGGACGACCTGGCGGCCTTCCTGGAGCCGCTGGTGGAGGCGGGCGTGGATGTGTTCGACGTCTCCACGCGCAACTTCGACCGGCCGGCGTTCGAGGGCTCGGAGCTGAGCCAGGCGGGCTGGACCAGGAAGCTGACCGGCGTGACCACCATGGCGGTGGGCGGGGTCGGCGTGGCGCGCGACGGCCAGATCTTCACGGTGGACAACCTCGACCGGGTGCTGGCGCGCTTCGAGGCTGGCGAGTTCGACCTGATCGCGGTGGGGCGCGCCCTGCTGAGCGACCCGCAGTTCGCGCGCAAGGCCCGCACCGGCGAGGCCTTCATTCCCTTCAATGCAGAGGCCTACGACGTCCTCGTCTGAGGGCGCGGGGCGGAGATTGCCATGACCAGCTCGCCGCATGTGGTTGCCCGTGTCGAAGGTGCGGTGGGTCGTATCGGCCTTGCGAAAGCCGCGCTGGACCTGGAGATTATCGGGGCCGTTACGTCGGCCCTCGTGGGGTGGCGCAGCGACCCGGCGGTGAGCCTGGTGCTGATCGATCATGTGGGCGAGCGCGGATTCGTGGCGGGCGGCGACGCGGTGGGGTTGGCGACCAGCGGCAATGGCGACGGGGTCTGGGGGCGGGCCTATTTCGCCGAGCAGCAGGCGATGGTGGCGGTGATGGCCGCCTATCCCAAGCCGATCGTGACCGTGGCCGACGGGGCGACGCTCGGGGGTGGCCTGGGGCTGGCGCTGGCGGCCGCCGTCACCGTGGCGACCGAGCGGACGATGGTGGCCTTCATGGAGACGAGCGTCGGCTTCATCCCGGATGTGGGCGGGGCCTGGGCCTTGCCCCGGCTGAAGGGCGGCACGGGGCTGTGGCTGACGCTGAGCGGGACGCGGCTGAAGGGCGGCGAGGTGGTGGCGCGCGGGTTGGCCGACGTGCTGGTGGAGAGTGGGCGGCTGGAGGAACTGAAGGCTGCGCTGGTGGCGCGGCCGGCGGACTACAGGGCGCTGCTGGACGGGTTTGCTCAAGCCGTGGCGGCGCCCACCGACCAGGCGCAGATCGACCGGCTGTTCGTGCAGCCCAGCCTGGGCGCGCTGATCGCGGCGCTGGAGGCGGACGGCGGGGCGTTGGCGGCCAAGAGTCTGGAGGCGATCCGCAAGAGCTCGCCGCTGGCCGTGGCGGCGGCGTTTGAGCTGCTGAAGCGCGGGGCGGGGGTGGCCTCGGCGCAGATGGCGCTGGAGCTGGAATACCGGCTGAACGGACGGCTGATATCGGCGCATGATTTCGCCGGCTGGAGCAAGGCCGCGCTGCTGGACAAGACCGCGCCGCCGGCCTGGTCGCCGGGGTCCATCGAGGACGTGGGCGAGGCGGACGTGGCCGCGCTGTTCGAACCGCTCGAGGGCTGGAGCGAGGCGCTCGCGGCGGCGGGCTGAGGCGCCCGCGCAGCGGATCATTCATTCGATCCCGACGCCATGTGGCCCAGGCGCCCTCGGCTCGGCGCCTTTCACTTCCTGGCGTCCTTGGTGGTCGAACCTTCGGGCAATGGATGCCGGGCTCGGCGGCGCAAAGGAGATGAACCACCAAGGACGCCAAGACGTGGAAGGTGCACAGGCCTACCGGCGCCCGGGCCATCGGGGCGCGAAGGTATTGAGGCCGCTGCGCGGGGGCGGGGTTGACCTGGCGTCGGGGAAAATTTGGGGAGCCGCGTTGACTTTGCGTGTTGCCCCGACATAATACCTACCGGTCGGTTTGTAATTGGCGCCTCCGCGGAGCGGCGCCCCATAGAGGAGACGGGCCAATGAAAGCCGGGATGACATTCTTCTTCCAGCATCCGAACTATCTGGAGGAGGGCGAAGGCCCGACCGCCGTGTCGGACCGCGGGATCATCAAGCGCGACATCGCCCAGGCGTCCCGGGCCGAGGAGCTCGGCTATGACGCGGTGTGGAGCGTGGAGCACCACTTCACCGGCTACACCATGGTGCCGGACGTGACCCAGGTGCTGGCCTTCATCGCCTCGCGCACCAAGCATATCCAGATCGGCTCGGGCGCCATCATCCTGCCGTGGCACAATCCGGTGCGGGCGACGGAGGCCGTGGCGCTGCTCGACAACCTGTCGGACGGCCGCTTCGTGCTCGGCATCGGGCGCGGCCTGGGCCGCATCGAGTTCGAGGGGATGAATATTCCCATGGGCGAGTCGCGCGAACGCTTCATCGAGGCGGCGACCATCATGCTGAACGGCCTGCGCGACGGTTACATGGAGTTCGACGGCAAGCACTATCAGGTGCCCAAGCGCTATCTGCGCCCCGGCCCGACGGCCAGCTTCAAGGGCCGCCAGTATGCGGCCGCCGTGTCGCCGGAGAGCCAGGAGATCATGGCGCGGCTGGGCGTCGGCATCCTGATCACGCCGCAGAAGCCGTGGGAGACCACGGTGAAGGAGCACGAGGGCTACAAGACGCTGTTCCAGGAGATCAATCACGAGGAGGCGCCGACGCCGATCGTGACCTGCCAGGTCTATGTCGACCGCGATGCGGAAAAGGCCAAGGAGCGGGGGCAGTTCCAGCTCGGCAACTACTACAAGACGGTGATGAAGCATTATGAGCTGGCCGGCGATCATCTGACTACCACCAAGGATTACGAGTACTACGGCAAGATGTCGAAAAACATCAACAAGTGGGGCCAGGACGAGGCGGCGGTGAACTTCGCCAACCTGCAGGTCTATGGCACGCCGGAACAGTGCCTGGGCCGGATCGAGACCATCCGCGACATGCTGGGCTGCGAGCACTTCAACGCCATCTTCAGCTACGGCGCGATGGACGACGATGAGGCCAACGGGAACATGCAACTGTGGACCGAGGCGGTGCTGCCCGGCATCCAGGCCATGGGCAAGCGGCAGAAGGCGGCCTGAGGCTTTCCAACTCTCCGCTCATCCCGGCGAAAGCCGGGATCCATGGGGCGCCCGAAGTTTGGCTGTGAGGGGTAGCGCTCGTCTGCGCGTTTCCACTTGATGCCCTATGGATCCCGACTTTCGTCGGGATGAGCGGAGTTTTGGGGTTTGCCCGCATGAGCGCTGAAGACCGCATTCCCGTCATCGTCGGCGTGGGCGAGGCCGTGGACCGGGCGGCCGAGGGGCCGGGGCTTGAGCCGGCGGCGCTGATGGTGGCGGCGGCGCGGGCGGCGGAGGCCGATGCGGGGGCGGCGTTGCTGGGCGCCTGCGACAGCCTGGATATCGTCAACGAGGTGTCGTGGCCCTATCCGGATGCGGTGGGGCTGGTCAGTGGGTTGCTGGGGATGAGCCCCCGGCATGGGCGCTATGGGCCGGTGGGCGGGCAGTCGCCGGTGCAGTTCATCCATGAGGCGGCTTTGCGCATCGCGCGTGGCGACAGTTCCCTGGCGCTGGTGGTGGGGGCTGAAGCCGAGAGCAGCGTGCGGCGTGCGGCGAAGGCGGGCGTGGAGTTGCCCTGGTCGCCGCGGGTCGAGGACTACGATCCGCCGCGCGCGGGGCATGCGCAGGCGGCGCTGGCGCGCACGCTGGAGGTGGCGATCCCAACCAACGTCTATCCCTTCTATGAGTCGGCGACGCGGGCGGCGTGGGGGCAGAGTTTCAGCGAGGCGCGGGCGGAGTCGGCGGCGCTGTGGGCCGGGTTGTCGGCCGTGGCGGCGACGCAGCCGTCGGCCTGGCAGAAGCGGCGGTTCGGGGCCGACGAGATCGCCACGGTGTCGGCGGATAACCGGATGATCGCCTGGCCCTATCCGAAGCTGATGGTGGCCAATCCGCTGGTCAACCAGGGGGCGGCGGTGGTGCTGACCAGCCTGGCGCGGGCGCGGGCGCTGGGCATCGCGGAGGACCGGATCGTCTATCCCTGGGGCGGGGCGGCGGCCAATGAGCCGGCGGATTATCTGGCGCGGGAACGCTATGACCGGGCCGGGGCGATGGCGGCGGTGCTGGATGGCGCGTCGGCGGTGCTGGCGGGCGAGGGCAGGGCGGCCTTCGACCTGGTGGAGCTCTACAGCTGTTTCCCGGTGGTGCCGAAGATGGCGCGGCGGCATCTGGGGCTGGGGCCTGATGCGGCGATCAGCGTGACGGGCGGGCTGACCTTCTTCGGGGCGCCGCTGAACAACTACATGGCCCATGCGGCGGTCGCCATGGTGCGGCGGGTGAGGGCGCAGCCGGAGAGCGCGGCGCTGCTCTATGGCCAGGGCGGCTATGTCAGCAAGCACCATGCGCTGGTGGTTTCGGCGCGCGCGCCGGCGCGGGCGTTGGCCGAGGAATACCAGCATCCGGAGACGGAGCGGCCATCGGGGATTCCCACGGTGAGCGGCCATGCGGGGCCGGCCGTGATCGAGGCCTGCACGGTGTTGTTCGACCGGGCGGGGGCGCCCCGGCATGGGGTGGTGATCGCGCGCACGCCTGAGGGCGGGCGGTTGCTGGCCAAGGTGGCGGTGGGGGACGAGACGGCGTTGGCGCTGTTGCTCAGCGAGAGCGAGGAGCCGGTGGGGGCGAGGGGGCTGGTGACCCATGACGCCGAGGGGATTCCGCTCTGGACGCGGACCTGACGGATTTCATTTGACGCTCTGAGCGGCCGGAATTATACCGCGTGGTATAAACATACCAACCGGTACGAACTTAAGGAGGAGCGCCATGTCTTCGAGCCCCAAAGCGACCCAGTTCTCCGTGCAGGCCTCGCCTGTGAATATCACCGCCGACGAGCGGACCATGTACCGCGAGGTGGTCGAGGACGCGATGCTGGCCGACACGCTCGGCTATGACGGCGTGTGGATGATCGAGCACCACTTCTCCGACTACTATCCCTGCCCGAGCCCGCTGCTGATGCTGGCGCATGTGGCCGCGCATGCGCCGCGGCTGTCGCTGGGCACGGCGGTGTTGGTGCTGCCCTGGTATCTGCCGATGCGGATGTCGGAAGAGCTGCACATGCTGTCGCTGATGACGCAGGGCGAGCTGCATATCGGCCTGGGACGCGGCACGGCGGCGCTGGAATACGAAGCCTTCGGCATGGACCAGGACATCGGCCGCGAGCAGCTGGAAGAGGGCCTGAAGCTGCTGCAGCGCAGCTATGGCCCGCAGCCGTTCGACTTCAAGGGCGACTACTACAACGTCAACCGCAAGGTGACGATGAAGCCCTTCCCGGCCAGCAAGCCGACCTTCTACGGGGCCATCGGCTCACCGGAAAAGGCCGCCCAGGCCGCCGACATGGGCGTGCCGCCGCTGTGCCTGGCCAACTTCCCGGACCGCTATCTGGAGAACATCATCAAGAACTGGAAGGTCCGCGCCGAGGAGTTGAAGATGGACACCAACGTCTCGGTCCCGCTGCAGATCAAATGCTTCATCGGCGACACGGCGGAGGAGGCGCGCGAGGAGGGCCGGCGGTGGCTGCCCGAGACCTTCCGCCAGCAGGTGAAGCACTATGAGACCGACACCACCGACTTCAGCCAGAAGAAGGGCTACGAGTCGTTTGCGCGGATGTTCGCCAACCTGGCCAAGAACCAGTATCCGGAGAACCTCGACCCCTATCTGGACATGCAGCTGACCGGCACGCCGGAGATGATCAAGGAGCGGCTGGAGAGGTTGCAGGGCTTCGGCTTCAACCACTTCGTCATCCAGACCTGCACGATCGGCCAGCCGAAAGAGGTGCGTCACCGCAACATGACGCGCTTCGCGCAGGAAGTGATGCCGCACTTCCAGCACAAGGTGTTCACGCCCAAGCCGGCGTTGCAGGTGGCGGATGTCGCCTGAGGACTTCAAGGCCGGGATGCGCAGGTTCCCGGCCGCCGTCTCGGTGATCACCGCCGAGCATGGCGGCGCGCGCGCGGGCATGACGGCCACGGCGGTGATGTCGCTGACGGCCGAGCCGCCGCAGCTGGCGGTGGCGCTGAACAGGTCGGCCAGCGCGCTGCCGAGCGTGCTCGCGGCCGGGGCGTTCGCGATCAACACTCTGGCCTATGACCAGGACGCGGTGGGTAACCGCTTCGCCGGGGCGGGCGGGCTGAAGGGTGAGCAGCGCTTTGAGGGCGCTGAGTGGACGACGCTGGAGACCGGCGCGCCGGTGCTGCTGAAGTCGGCGGTGAGCTTCGATTGCCGGTTGGCGGCGACGCACGAGATCGACACCCACATCCTGCTGGTCGGCGAGGTCGTTGCGGTGCAGTTGGGCGAGAGCGATCGCCAGCTGCTCTATGTGGACGGCGGCTGGGCGGGCCTGGCCAAGGCCACCAAGGATGACGTGGAGCGCTATCTGGGCGCGGTGCGCCGGGCGGTGGCCTGTATCGACGAAGCCCAGACGGAGCATGCCGAGCCGTTGAGGCAGCTGCACGCCTTCGTGCGCGCCTTCGCGGAATTCCACCTGGAGCTGGACCGGGATGTCGAGGCGTTGCAGGGGCTGGAGCCCTTGCTGAGCCGCGAGACGCTGGCTGGGATCAAGGCGGCCAAGGCCGGGTTCGACGAGAAGCTGCGCGGGCTGCTGACCGGCGGGGTGGCGAGCGGCGCCTTCCACATCGCCAACGTGGCGCTGACCGCCCAGACCATTACGGGCATGACCAGCTGGGTGTCGCGGTGGCATAAGTCGTCGGGCCTGTCGCGCGGGGAACTGGGCGAGCGGCTGTGTGAACTGGTGGACGTCACCGTTGGGGCCGGAGCGCTGGCCGCATGACCGGCGCCACCCTGGCAGTGAGAGATTCCGGCCCGATGAACGCGCCCCTTTCCGCCCGCGACCACACCCGCAACCTGAAGCGCGAACGTATCCTGGACGTGGCGGCGGAGCTGTTCTTCGTGAAGGGTTTCCATGGCGCGAGCATGGAGAACCTGTGCTCGGCGCTGGGGGTCACCAAGCCCTTCATCTACTACCATTTCAAGAGCAAGGACGAGATCCTGCTGGCGCTGTACCTGGCCTCGGTGAACTCGGCGCTGGAGGTGGCGCGCGCGGCGCGCGCCTCGTCGGACGACCCGGTAGCGCAGTTGAAAACCTTCGCGCGGACCTATGCGATGCTGGTGCTGACCGACCGCCAGCGGATCGCGCTGATCTCGCGCGAGAAGGGGCTGCTCAACGCCGAGCAGATGCGCGATGTGACCGCGCTCGGCCGGGCCTTTCTGGACGTGCTGTCGGGGCTGATGGCCGACGGCGTGAAGGCCGGGGCCTTCCGGATCGACGACCCGGCGCTGGCCGCGCACGAGGTCAACGGCATGATCGCCTGGGCCATCAACTGGTACAATCCGTCCGGCCGCCGCACGCCGCAAGATATCGCCGACCACATGGAGGACGCCGCGTTGCGGCTGGTCGGAATCGCGACCAATTGGCCCAAAGCAGAGGGCGGTCCGGGCGCTTGACAGTGTGCGGACGACGATCCATACCATCCGGTAGGTATCCCGCCTGAGAGCGGGGCTGCGGTGAACTCCCAGCGTTTGATCTGGGGAGGAAAACAAGGCTCTCGGACACCCCCGCATCGGCGGCGGACCGGCGGCCAAGAAGGCGCTGAAGACGAACCATGGATCGCTTGCCGGCAATCAGTCAGCTCAAGGTGCTGGACCTCGGCGTGGGCCTGGGCGCGGCCCTGATCGGCCGTCATTTCGCCGACATCGGCGCCGCCGTGCAGCGGCTCGAACCGTCCAATGGCGACCCCTTCCATGACGTCTATCCGGCCTATGGCGTGCTGCGTTCGGGCGGCGCGGCCATCGACCAATCCGCTTTCGACGCGGCGGTCCGCGCGGCGGACATCATCATCACCGGCGGCGAGGACTATCCGGGCCTGGAGCAGCCCCGCGACGCCGAGCAGATCGCGGCCCTGAACGGCCGCGCCATCGTACTGGAACTGAGCGGCGGCGTGGACGGGGAGGGCGCGGCCCGCCCGGCCGTCGACCTCCTGGCCCAGGCCCGCTCGGGGATGTGTTTCGAACAGTTCAGCGACAAGCCCCTGGCGTGGGCGCTGCCGATGCCATCCTTCGCCATGGCCCTGCAAGGCATGGTCGGGGTGTGGGCCGGGCTGGTGGCGCGCGAGCGGACCGGCGAGGGCCAGATCGTACGCACCTCGCTGCAGCACGGCGCGGCCATGGTCTGCATGCCCGACCGCATCGTCTATGAGCGCGACGACACCGCCTCGCTTTCCGAGATTCCGCTCGATGTGCGCCAACTGATCTTCGAATGCGCCGACGGCGGCTGGATCCAGTTCGCCATGCAGCGCCCCGGCGCGCTGGCGCGGGTCTATGGCGTGCTGGGCATCCCCGGCGAGGTCGATCCGCTGGATACCGGCGCCAAGCGGCCCGACGCCCCGCCGCGCGACTTCTTCGGCGATTTCGACCTGTTCGCCAGCTATGTGCGCAAGTTCACCCGTCCCGACCTGCTGCAGGCCTTCTGGGACAACGGCATTCCGGCCGACGCGGTGCTCAAGCCCGGCGAGAACTGGGACGACGAACAGACCAATATCAACGGCATCATCCGGACGGGCGCCGACGGCGTGCGTTCCGTCGCCCTGCCGATCCAGATCAAGGCCGGCGCCAAGGTGGCTCCCGCGCCCCTGGCGCCGCTCGCCGACAAGACGGCCGGACCGCTGGCCGGGGTGCGGGTCGTGGGCCTGGGCACCTTCATCGCCGGACCTTACGTGGGCAAGGCGCTGGCCGACCTGGGCGCGGACGTGATCAAGGTGGATGGCCCCGGCGGCGATCCCAATACCAAGGTCTATTCCGCCTGGTGGTGCTGCAACACCGGCAAACGTTCCATCGTGCTGGACATCAAGACGCCGGAGGGCCGCGAGGTCCTGCGCCGCCTGTGCGCCAGCGCCGACATCGTGCACAACAACTTCCGCCCTGGCGTGGCCGACCGGCTGGGCATCGGCCCGAAGGACCTACGCCGCGAAGCGCCGAACGTGCTGACGCTGGAGTCCTCGGCCTATGGCGCCACCGGACCGAAGGCGACGCTGGCCGGGCTCGACCCCATCCTGCAGGCGATCAGCGGCCAGGAAGTGCGCGCCGGCGGCGCCGGCAATCCGCCGCTCTGGTACCGCACCGCGGTGGTCGACTACACGACCGGCTCGCTGGGCAGCATCTCGCTGCTGATGGGCCTCTATGAGCGCTCGATCAGCGGCACGCTGCTCGACGCCCAGGTCAACCTGCTCGACTCATCCCTCTACCTGATGTCGGAACTGATCCAGACGCCGGACGGCGCCTTCATCGGTGCGCCGACGGTGGACGCCGAACAGCTGGGGCTGAACCCAGCCGAACGCCTCTACGCCACCCGCGACGGCTGGCTGGCCGTGGCGGCGCGCTCACCCGAGATGGCCGCGCGCCTGGCTGCCTGCCTGGGCCTGGATCTCGGCCCGCGCGCCGGTTGGCGCGAGGCGACCACGCAGGTCATCGCGGCGGCCTTCGCCAAGCTGGACACGGACGCCGCCCTGGCCGCGTTGGCCGATGCGGAGGTCTGGGCCGAGCCCTGCCTTTCGCTGCAGGACGGGGCGATGGAGCGCGACGCCGGCGCCGTCGCCGCGGGCCTGACCCGCACCTTCCAGGATCCGCGCTATGGCCGCATCGTCGCCACGGGCGCGCTGGTCCAGCTGTCCAAGACACCCGCGCCCGGCCCCGGCCGCGCGCCCCACTTCGGAGAACACACCGGCGAGCTGCTCAGGGACCTGGGCTACTCGGCGGCACAGGTAGAGGACTATCTCGGGACCCGGACCGTGGCCTGACCGCAAGATCTGGTCAGGTTCCATACCGGCGGTTCGAATTGTTGTTAGGTTGTGACCAAATATAGGATAACCTACCTGCGGTAGTAAATCGTTCGGGACCGCAGGGCTCGGGCAGAAAACGCGACAGCGTTGAAATAATCATTCGAAACAACACGTTGGACCTTAATATATCTATTGCCCTTTTCGTTGACGCAAGATACATACGGGGCGGTCGGTATATATCATAAGAAACCTAAGGGGAGGGCTAAGCCCATGACCGTCGCCAAGACCTGGATCCTGCTGGCCCTCGCCGGCAGCGCGCTTACGCCTTTCACCGCCGCCTATGCGGCTGACGCCGACGCCAGTGGCGGCAACACCGCGGTCGAAGAGGTTGTCGTCACCGCCCAGCGCCGCGACGAGCGCATCGTCGACGTGCCCATCACCATCACCTCGATCTCCGCCCAGAAGATGGACCAGCAGTCCATCCACACGGTGAAGGATATCTTCCGCCTGACGCCCGCCGTCACGGTGACCCACAACGGCGCCTGGACGGAACCGGCGATCCGCGGCGTCAACAGCCGCGTGGGCGAGAACAGCGTCGCCGTCTATATCGACGGCCTCTATAACCCCTCCAAGGTGTCCATCGACGCCGACTTCAATAACGTCGCCCGCGTGGACGTGCTGAAGGGTCCGCAAGGCACCCTGTTCGGCCGCAACGCCACCGGCGGCGCGATCATGATCACCACCAAGGACCCGTCGCACGACCCGCATTTCAGCGTCAGCGGCGGCGTGGAGGAGCGTAACGGCCGCTCGGGCAACTTCTACGGCACCACCGGCCTGTCGGACACGGTGGCGGTGGACCTGGCGCTGACGGCGCGCGGATCCGACGGCTGGCTGGTCAAGGGCCATGACCCGGTCAGTTCCGTGGGCGTGCCGGTGGGCACGCCGCTCAACAAGCAATGGCAGTATGGCGAGCGCGCCAAGCTGTTGTGGACCCCGGCGGAAGGCTTCCGCCTGACCCTGACGGCCGAGCACGGCGGCTCCTACGACACCACCGGCCTGCTGCGCACCCCCTTCAACCACCAGCTGGTGCAGCCGGCGGCGCCCTCGACCCGCAACACCATCTATTCCACCTACAATGCCGACAACCGCGCCTTCTGGGGTGTCGGCAGCGCCAAGGCCGAATATACGCTGGGGGATTACAAGTTCTCGTCGCTGACCGGTTTCCGCAACGAAACCAACCACCTGTCGGCCGATACCGACACCCGCGACGCGCCCACCAGCTCGGCCTCGTGGTTCTCCACGGACAAGACCTTCAGTCAGGAATTCAACATCTCGCACAAGGGCGAGCGCGTCGAATGGGTGGGCGGCCTATTCTATTACGACAACGACTTCGTGAAGAAGTACATCTCCGCCAACCTGCGCGCCGAGCAGATCACCAAGTCGTTCGCGCCCTATCTGGACGCCACCATCAATGTCACCGACAATCTGTCGGTGATCGTGGGCGGCCGCTACAGCTACGAGCAGCGCGACTTCCACTACCAGCGTCCGATCGCGGCGCCGACGACGGTGGCCTTCCTGAACTCCAAGACCTGGACCGACTTCTCGCCGCGCGCGGTGGTCCGCTACAAGTTCGACGAGAACAGCAACGTCTATGCGTCCTACTCCAAGGGCTTCAAGAGCGGCCTCTACAACACCGACGCGGTGGGCCTGACCGCCGGCTCGCAACTGGCCGCCCAGGCGCTGAACCCCGAAAAGCTGCAGGCCTTCGAGGTCGGCTACAAGATCAGCCGCCCGCGTTGGGCCGCCTCGCTGGCCGCCTATCACTACAAGTGGACCAACATCCAGGTCAGCCGCTACACGGGCACCACGACCATCTTCCAGAACGCCGCCGCGGCGACGATCTATGGTCTCGAAGGCTCGGCCAGCTGGAACGTCACCGACAACCTGACCCTGTCGCTCGCCGGCGCCTATACCCACGGCCGCTACGACAGCTTCAAGGACCTGTCGGTCAACCTGCCGACCGTGCCGGCCGACCCCAACAGCCCCAACTCGGTGACGGCGCTGCAGGACGTGTCGGGCGATCGCATCCTGCGGGCCCCCGACTGGAGCGGCAACTTCAACGTCAACTACAGCAAGACCACTTCGGTCGGTGAGTTCATCTTCTTCGGCAGCGTCTACTATTCCAGCGACTTCTCCACGGCGACGGTCCGCGAAGATCCGATCACCGGCGAGCCCAGCCGCATCTCCGAAGCCCACACCCTGGTGACCGCCTCGCTCGCCTGGAAGCCCACCGAGAACTGGCAGGTCCAGATCTACGGCCGCAACCTGTTCGACGCGGTCTATCTGCAGGACGCCGACGCCAACATCTTCGGCGAGAACGGTGTCTGGGGCGAGCCGCGCACCGTCGGCGTGAAGCTCAGCTACAGCTACTAGTATCCCCTGAAGGGCCCGCGCCGCGACTTGGAGGCGCGGGCCCGACGGAGGCAGGGTGTTCAGGCCGGTCCAGCGATGGGCCGGCCTTTGCCATGAAGGACCAGCGATGAGCAGTTTGCGGATCGACGAGGGGGCGGACGGCGTCGTCGTCGTCACGATCGACCGGCCCCAGGCCCGCAATGCCTTCACCTTCGAGGTGCTGGGCGAACTGACCGATGTGGCCACCGCTCTGCGCCGCCGCACAGACGTAAAGGCGGTGATCCTGACCGGCGGCGCGGACTATTTCTCGGCGGGCCAGGACCTGAAGGCCTCCGCCGCCAACGCCGCCGCCAAGCCGACCCTGCTGGAGCGGCGCGTGGCCCAGCAGGCGGGGCCCGACATGTGCCGCGCCTGGCAAGAGATCGAGGTGGTGACCATCGCCGCCATCGAGGGCTATTGCATCGGCGGGGCCGCGGCCCTGGCCCTGGTCTGCGACTTCCGGATCATGGGGGAGGGCGCCTCGCTGCGGCTGCCCGAGGCGCCGCTGGGCATGAGCATGCCCTGGGGCACGCTGCCGCGGCTGGCCGCCATGATCGGCGCGCCGCGCGCCAAGCGCATGGCCCTGTTCGGCGAGACCATCGACGCGGAGACCTGCCTCGCCTGGGGCGCGGCGGAAGAGCTGACCGCCAAGGGCGAGGCCCTGACCGTGGCCCGCCGCTGGGCCGCCAAGGCCGCCGTTCTGCCGCCCCTGCCGGCCCGGATCATCAAGCAGGCGATCGATGAGGCGGTGGGGCGCGTGGAAGCCTCCGGCGCCGACCGCGACCAGTATCTGCTGACCACCCTGACCGCCGACCTGCAGGAAGGCCTCGCCGCCTTCCGCGAGAAGCGCAAGGCGGACTTCAAGGGGGAGTAGAGCGTAATCCGCTCCGATCGAATCGGAGCGGCGCTCTAGGTCTTTGTTTTGTCGCGCTTTTCGGCGGCAAACCGGTTTCCGCTTCGCCGGAAAGCGCTCTAGCCCGGGTTGAGTCGGGGCTCGGGGCGCGGTTGTCTGTCCCGCATCAAGGCCAAAGGCAGCAGGGCGGTCAGGGCGACCACGGCCATGGCGGCGTAGGAGATGGCGGGGCCCCAGGCCCAGATCAGGCCCGACGCGGCGGTGACCACGGCCAGCACGACGCCCAGCAGCACGGCGTTCAGCCCCTGCGCCGCCGAGGTCAGGCGCACGGGGGTGCGGGCGCCGATCAGCAGCATCATGCCCAGTATGGCGCCCGTGGCGCTGGCCCCCTGCATCAGCTGGGCGACGATCAGCAGGGGCAGGTGCGGTGTGGTGGCCATCATCAGCCAGCGGATGGCCGCCGCTATGGCGGCGATCACCAGCATCAGGCGTGGGTCGCGGTCTCCCAGCAGCCGCTTGCCGAACCAGAAGAAGGCGATCTCCGACACCACGGCGGTGGCGTTGAGCAGGCCGACCATCGAGGTGGAGATGCCGGCGGCGGTCCACTGGATGGCGCTGAAGCTGTTGAACATGCCCTGGCTGCCCATCACCAGGGAGGTGGCGAACATGCCGGCGATCAGGGGCCGGTCGGCCAGCAGGTGGCGCCAGTCGGCGGTGGCTTCGTCCGGCTCCGTGGGTCCGGCCAAGCGGTTGTCGGCGGGCAGCCACGCGGTGACGGCGACGGGCAGCAGCAGCAGGCCCGCGATCAGGTAGGGCAGGACCGGCAGGTGGACCTGGCTGATCACCCAGCCGCTGGCGGCGGCGGCCGCGACCACGGCGATGGATCCCCAGACGCGGATACGGCCGAAGTCGAGATCCTGGCTGCGCACGGCCATCACCGCATAGGCGTCGGCCAGGACCGGGATCTGATCCCAGGCCAGGGAAAAGAGCAGCATCACCACGACCACGGCCGCCAGGCCGGAGGTCATGCCCAGGGCGGCCAGCAGGGCGGCGGCGGCCAGCATGAAGACCAGCATGGCGTTGCGCACCTGGCCCCGGCGGCCGACGTAGCCGGCGATGGGCGCCACGGTGAGGATGCGCAGGACCAGCGGGATGGCGACCAGCATGCCGATGGCGGCCGAGGAGACGCCCCGGGACTTCAGCCACAGGGGCACGAAGGCGAAGAAGCCGTAGTGGATGTAGAGGCTGAGATAGAGCAGCGAGACCCGTGGCATCAGCCGCGGCAGGGGGGTGTCGATGTTGGCGTCGGCGGCGGTGGTCATGAGCGTTTCCCGATAGATGCTGGTCCTTGCGGACTCTCGTGTGGTATCGATACCAAAAGCCTGGAGGGCCCATGCCGCTCGACCCCGAAATCGCCGCTCTGCTGGGTGAACCACAGCCCTTGCCGCCGATCACGGCGGAGCTGATCCCGATGATCCGCATGGGGATGGCGGCGACAGGCCAGGCCCTGCCCCGGCCGCAGGGGGTGGCGGCGCGGGACCTCGACGCCGACGGCGTGCCGGTGCGGCTCTATAGGCCGCAGGGCGCGGGCGCGGGCCTGCCGCTGCTGGTCTTCCTGCACGGCGGCGGCTGGATGCTGGGGGACCTGGAGACGCATGACGCGGTCTGCGCCCACCTGTGCGCCAGGACGGGCGCGGCCATCCTGGCGGTCGGTTACCGATTGGCGCCGGAGCATCCCTTCCCGGCCGGATTGGACGACTGCGAGAGGGCGTTCGGTTGGGCCCGACGCGAGGCGGCGGCGCTGGGCTGCGATCCGGCGTGGGTGGCGCTGGGGGGCGAGAGCGCGGGGTCGAACCTGACGGCGGCCATCACCCTGCGGCTGCGCGACCAGGGGCTGGCCCAGCCGCTGTTCCAGCTGCTGGTGCATCCGGCCACGAGCCTCGACTTCGCCCTGCCGTCGATCACCGGGGTCGACGGGCCGGGGCTGACCCAGGCCTATATGACGGACTGCCGCGCCCTCTACATCGGCGCGGACGGGGACTACGCCCAGCCGGGCGTGTCGCCCTATCTGGCGGCGGACCACAGCGGCCTGGCGCCCGCCATCGTGCTGACGGCCGAGCTCGATCAGCTGCGCGACGACGGCGAATACTACGCGGCCAAGCTGGCGGCGGCGGGGGTGGAGACGCTGTGCCAGCGCCTGCCCGGGCTGCCGCACGGCTTCATGTTCCTGCCGATTACGCTCACGGCGGTCGAAACGTCGTATGGCTTGATCGCCGGCCTTGTCCGACGCTACTTCCGCATGGACGCACAGCCTGCCTGAATGGACGGATCGCGACAGATGAACAGGCAGGCCGACCGGCCGACCATGGCGACCATCGCCGAGCTGGCCGGGGTGTCGAAGATCACCGTCTCGCGCGCGCTCGGCGGCTCGGCCCTCGTGCGCCCTGAACTGCGCGAGCGCATCGTCGCCGTGGCCAACGAGGCCGGCTATCGCATGAATGTCGCCGCGCGCAACCTGCGCACCCGGCGCAGCCATACGGTGGCGGTGGTGCTCGAGCAGCTGGAGGTGGGCGACCGGCCGATCTCCGACCCCGTGCTGCTGACGGTGATCGGCGGGCTTTTGGAAGTGTTGACCGCCGCCGACCAGGCCATGCTGCTGACCTCCAGCGAGCACTTCCTGCGCTCCCAGGCGATCGCGGCAGACGGCGTCATCATGTTCGGCCAGGGCGAGGGCGGCCGGCGCGCCCGCGAGGTCGCCTCCTGCGGCCAGCCGATGGTGGTGTGGGGCGCCAGCCTGCCCGGCCAGGACTTTCCGGTGATCGGCAGCGACAACCGCCAGGGCGGGCGCATCGCGGCCGAGCATATGGTCGCCGGCGGGCGGCGCCGGATCCTTTTCCTGGGCGACAGCGCCCACCCGGAGGTGGCCGCGCGGCTGGACGGGGTGCGCGAGGTGCTGTCGGCCAGCGAGGCGGCGCTGGTGCGGGTGGCGGCTTGCGACTTCTCCCTGGCCGCCGGGGCGAGGGCGGCGGGCGCGGCGCTCGACGAGGGCCTGGATTTCGACGCGGTGATCGCGGTCAGCGACTATATCGCCGCCGGCGCCTGCGACGTGCTGACCGAGCGCGGCGTCGCCATTCCCGACCGGGTGGCGGTGATCGGCTTCGACGACAATCCCATCGCCGCGGCCCATCGCCCGCCGATCAGCTCCATCCGCCAGGACTGGGCCCGCGCCGGGCGTGTGCTGGGCGAGACCCTGCTGCAACTGCTGGACGGCAAGGGGAGGCGGCCCGGCGACCAGCTGCTGCCGGTCGAACTGGTGGCGCGCCGCACGACGGCGGGGCCTCGCCGCTAGGGCGTTCACGTCAGCCGGCTGGCGAAGAAGCGGCTCATCAGCGCGAAGGTCTCCGCGCTTTCCGGCAGTTCCACGGCCACATGGTGGGCGTGCCACATGCCGTCGAACACCACCAGCTCGGCCTGCGCCCCCGCGGCCAGCAGGCGGCGGTGCATGACGGTGACGGCGCTGGCGGCGAAGTCGCGCGTGCCGGTGATCAACAGGCTGGGCGGGAATTTCGCCAGCACGTCGGGGTGGTTGCCGGGGAAGACCAGGGGGTCGTTGGCGTCGGCGCCGTCGAAATAGGGCAGGCCGCCCAGGCCGCCCAGGCTCTCGGCGGGAGCCACGCCGTTGAGCAGGGCCATGGTCCCCGCTGAATCGCCGGCCATCTCCACGCCGGCGGCGTGCAGCATGCAGATGGCGTCGGGCAGGGGTTCGCCCTCGGCGATCAGCCGCGCGGTGACCTGGGCCGTCAGCACGGCGCCGGCCGAACAGCCGAACAGGCCGATGGCGCTCACGCCCGGATCGGCCCGCAGCGCGCGATAGACGGCCAGCACATCGTCGGTGGCGGCGGGAAAGCGATGTTCCGGGGCCATGCGGTAGTCGACGGCGACCACCTCGATGCCGCTGACGGCGGCCACGGGCACGGCCTCGAGCAGGGCGCCGGAGCCGTCGCCCCACATGAAGCCGCCGCCATGCAGGCATATCAGCACCGGGCGGGGCGAGCGGTCTTTCGCGGCGTCGGCGGGGCGCACGATATCGACCGTGACACCAGCGATGGCGGTGTGGTCCTGGCGCGTATCGAACAGGGTGTCGGCCACGGCGAGGCGCTCGTCGTTGAACCGCCGATAGTGGGCGCGCAGCACCTCGACGCCGCCCGGCGGAGCGGCCGCGCCGCGCACATGCGCCTCGAACATCGCCTTGGCGGTGTCGCTGACCCAGGGGCCGAACGGCGGGGGAGGGGGAGGCTGCGACAAAGGGCTGCTCGCTGATATCGATGTCAGTGTTTGTGCAACATGACCGGGAAATGTCAAGCCTGCCCCTTCAAAGTGGCATTGACATCGATATCAATCCCCAGTCTATAGCGCTTCATGACCGGAGCAATTCCGGCGATAAACATGGGGAAGGCTGTCATGACGCGCACCGCGCTCGTTTCAGGTTGTGCATTCTTGGCTCTGGCTTTGGCGGCCGCCGCGCCGGCCTTCGCGGAGGCGGCGGCCGCCGCCGGCGCGCCCTCGGCGGATACGCCGCCCGCGCTGGAGGAGGTGGTCGTCACCGCCCGGCGCCAGTCGGAGAGCCTCCAGCAGGTGCCCTTGGCGGTGACCGCCTTCTCGCCGAAGGACCTGGCGGCCAAGCACATCGAATCGCGCACGGACCTGGCCAACTTCACGCCCTCGCTGATCACCATCACCGGCGGATATCCCTCCGAATTCTCCTACTTCGCCCTGCGCGGCCAGGGCCCGGCCTTCGGCTCGGTGCCCGGCGTGATCCCCTATTTCGCGGAAGTGCCCAACGCCATCAGCGTCGACGGCCGCGCCGGCACCCTGTTCGACATGGCCAGCGTCCAGGTGGTGGCGGGCCCCCAAGGCACCCTGTTCGGTAAGAACGCCACCGGCGGCAACGTGCTGTTCGTGCCCCAGCGTCCGACCAATGAGTTCGGGGGCTATGTCCAGGTCGAGGGCGGCAACTACAACGACCGGCGCGCGGAGTTCGCGCTCAACATCCCCCTGGTCGACGGCAAGGCGCTGCTGCGGGTCGGCGGCGAGTTCGGCCGCCGCGACGGCTACACCATCGATGTCGGCCCCAACTTCGCGGGCAAGGACTATGACGACGTCAACTACGACAGCGTGCGCGCCAGCCTGATCCTGCGGCCGACCGACAATATCGAGAACTACACGATCGCCCGCTACTTCCGCTCCAGCTCCAACGGGCCGGGCACCATCCTTAAGCAGTTCAACCCCGCCGCCGGCGCCGGCGTCTTCCCGGCGCTCGTAGCCTTCCCGGGGCTGGCGACGGCGGTGGCCGACCAGGCCGCGTTGGGCAATCGCCACGTGGCCTATGACCTGGATGAGTTCTCCAAGACCACCTACTGGCAGTTCATCAACCAGACCACGGTCGACTTCAACGACCACCTGAAGCTGAAGAACATCGTCAGCTACTCCCACCTGCAATACCACTATGGCTACGACTACGACGCCACCATCTTCCCGATCGGCGGCCAGACCAGCGCCGGCACCGACCCGACCCAGGCGCCCGACATCTTCACCGAGGAACTGCAGCTGCAGGGCCGCGCCTTCAGCGACGCGCTGAGCTTCACGGTCGGCGGCTACTATGACCGCCAGACGCTGAACGCGCCGCACCAGGGCGGGCTGTTCACCCAGTTCCCGCTGTCCTTCTTCCTGGGCCCGATTCCGGCCACGCTCGACAATCGCGCCCATAGCTATGCGGTGTTCGGCCAGGGCACGCTGGACCTGGAGAAGCTGGGCGCTCCGCATGGCCTCAGCTTGACCCTCGGCCTGCGCCACACCTGGGACTACAGCTACAGCGCCACCGCGATCCTGGCCCCCCCGGTGATCGGCGAGGTGGACTTCGACTATACCTCCTACAACATCACCCTGGACTACCAGCCCAGCCCCGGCCTGCACCTCTATGCGACCTCGCGCGACGCCTTCAAGGCGGGCGGCGTCAACGGCCCGGTGCCGGTGGGTTCGCCTTTCCGCGACTTCCCGCCCGAAAAGCTGCAGGACATCGAGCTGGGCGTGAAGAGCCAGTTCGAGGTTCAGGGCATGCCGGTGCGCCTGGGCGTGGCCGTCTATCGCGGCGACTACACCAACATCCAGCGCACCACCGGTGAACTGGTTAGCGGCGTGGTCCTCAACGTCACCCGCAGCGCCGCCAAGGGGCTGATCCAGGGCGTGGAGATCAACACCGCCATCGTGCCGGTCCACGGCCTGACCCTGACGGCGGGCTACAGCTATATCGACAGCAAATACACCAAGGTCGACGGGCCCAGCGCGGCCCTGATCCTGAACGGCTCGGCCTTCCCCTACACCCCCGCCAACAAGGTCTCGCTGGGCGCCAGCTACAGCTGGCCGCTGGGCGCGCTGGGACAGGGCAATGTCGCGGTCAACTACGCCTATCAGTCCAAGTTCTCGACCGCCCAGACCAACCAGGCCCAGGTGAAATATCTGCCCGGTTACGGCACGCTGAACCTGCGCGCCGGCATCGATGGGCTGTTGGGCCGGCCGATCGACCTGTCGGCCTTCGTGACCAATGCGAACGACAGTGAGTACGCCACGGGCATCCAGGACCAATATATCGCCAGCGGCTCGGTGACCTACACCTATGGCGAACCGCGCATGTATGGCGTGCAGCTGCGCTACCACTTCTGAGGCGGACCAGATGACGACCGACGTCAGACCCCAGCCGCCCCTGGCCGACACCGTCAGCCCGGAAGCCCGCGCCCTGCTGGCCCCGATGCTGGCCGCCCCGCCGCCGCCGGCCGACATGGCCATCGCCGACATGCGGGCCTTCAGCGAACAGATGACCGGCTTCCTGCTGCTCGCGCGCCAGGCCCTGCATGCCACCACGGTGGAAGACGGCGAACTGGGCGGCGTGCCGGCGAAGTATGTGCGCCCAGCTGAGGGCGCCGATGACGCCAAGGGCCTGCTGATCAACTTCCACGGCGGCGGCTTCGTGATCGACGCCGGTTCGCTGCTGGAAACCCTGCCCATCGCGGCGCTGACGGGCATGACGGTGGCCACCGTGCTCTATCGCCTGGCGCCGGAGAACAAGTATCCGGCCGCGGTGGACGATGCGCTGGCGGCCTACAAGGCGGCGCTGGCCATCCATGGGCCCGACAAGATCGCGGTGTTCGGCACTTCGGCCGGCGCGGTGCTGACGATGCAATTGATGGTGCGGCTCAAGGCCGAGGGCCTGCCCCTACCGGCGGCGGCCGGCATCTTCTCCGGCGCGGGCGACCTGTCGCGGGCCGGCGACATCGAGGGCTATCTGCCGCCGTTGCAGGTCGGCAAGCTGACCCATGAGGTGATCAGGGAATACATCGGCGACGCCGATCCCACCGACCCGCTGATCTCGCCCCAGTTCGGCGACCTGTCGGGCCTGCCGCCGACCATGGTGATGTCTTCCACCCGCGACCTGCTGCTCAGCCATTGCTGCATGCTGCACCTGGCCCTGCGCGAGGCCGGCAACGTCAGTGACCTGGTGGTCTACGAAGGCCTGCCCCACGCCTTCTGGGCTTGGCTCGAATGCCCCGAGACCAACGCGGCGCTGGGCATGCAGGCCAAGTTCCTGAAGGGCCACATCAAGCCGTGACTGGACCGCGCTCCCCCGCCGAGACCTTCGCGGAATTGTTCGAGCGCGTGGCCCTGGCGGGGCTTTGCGAGGACGGCAAGACCTGGGCGGACGCCGAGCCGCTGCGGTCTCCGGGCGCCATCCTGCGAGCCTACCGCGCCGCGCCGCCGGTCACCGATGCGGGCCTGCGCGCCTTCGTGGCGGCCAACTTCCGCATCGACGCTTCGCCGCTGGAGACCACCTCGACGGCCGGGCTTTGCGTGGCGCGGGCGATCGAAGCGCTGTGGCCGGCCCTGACCCGCACCGCGCCGGCCGCGCCCCGGTATTCGTCGCTGCTGCCCCTGCCGCATCCCTATCTGGCGCCGGGCGGCCGGTTTACGGAGACCTACTATTGGGATTCCTACTTCGCGCTGCTGGGCCTGGACGACCCCCAGGCCGCGCGGGAGATGGCGGACAACTTCGCCCACCTGATCCGCGCCCACGGCCATGTGCCCAACGGCAACCGCACCTACTATCTGGGCCGCTCCCAGCCGCCGGTCTTCTTCCTGACGGCCGGGCTGACTGAGCCGCGCGATCCGGCGGCGGCCTATGCCCGCTACCTGCCCGAACTGGTCGCCGAGTACCGCTGGTGGATGCGCGGCGCCACCCAGGCGCGGCAGGGCGCGCCGGTGCGCCGCGTGGTGCGCATGCCGGGCGGGGCGCTGCTCAACCGCTATTGGGACGACAAGGATACCCCGCGCGACGAGTCCTTCCGGGCCGACGTTCGGCTGGCCAAGGCATCGCCGCAGCCCGAGCGGGAGATCTGGCGGAACCTGAGAGCCGGCGCCGAGAGCGGGTGGGACTTCACGTCCCGCTGGCTGGCGGACGGCCAGAGCCTGGAGTTGATCCGCACGACGGACATCGTGCCGATCGATCTCAACTGCATCCTGCATGGCCTGGAAGGCGCCATCGCCGACGGCGCGGAGCGGGCGGGCGATGCTTCCGGGGCCGCCCGCTATCGCCGCAAGGCGGCGGCGCGGAAGGCCGCGATTGTCCGCCATCTGTGGAACGAGCCGACGGGGCTGTTCGACGACTTCGACTGGACGGCCGCACGCCTGCGCGGGGCGGTCACGGCGGCGGCGGTCTATCCGCTGTTCTTCGCGATCGCCGACGCCGGCCAGGCGGCGCGCACGGCGCAGGTTGTCGCGCGCGAGCTTCTCGCCCCCGGCGGCCTGCTGGCGACGAACCGGGTCACCGGCCAGCAGTGGGATGCGCCCAACGGCTGGGCGCCGCTGCAGTGGCTCGCGGTGCGGGGTTTGGAAGCCTATGGCCATAACGCCTTGGCTGGGGAGATTGCCGGGCGCTGGTCGGCGCTGGTCAGCGACGTCTATGCGCGCACCGGCCGCTTCCTGGAAAAGTACGACGTCGTGACGCTCGGCGCGGGCGGGGGCGGCGAGTATCCGATCCAGGACGGGTTCGGCTGGACCAACGGCGTGACGGCGCGGTTCCTGGCTGGACAACCGTCCTAAGCGTTTGCTTGCGCCGTTGGCGGGGAACTTCCACTGAATGGGCGCAAATCAGCGACGGTGAGAAGCGCGCCATGCCCAACATTCCCTACAGGACCGAGTTCGATGCCGAGGCCGAGCGGGTCGCGGCGGATGTCCGCGTGCGGCGCGGCGGGCGGCTGCTGAACCTCGACCGCATGCTGCTCTACTGCCCGCCCCTGGCGGAGGGCTGGGCCTATCTGATGGTGCGGGTGCGCAAGGGCTATCGCATCACGCCGCGCGACCGCGAACTGGCCATCTGCGCGGTGGCGGCCATGAATGAGGCCGACTACGAATTCCACCACCACATCGGCCCGCTGATCGCCGCGGGCGGCAGCCAGGCCCAGGTGGACGCCCTGAAGGACGTGGCGGCGGCCTCGACCAACACGACGCTGTTTGACGCCACCGAACGGGCCGTGCTCGCCCTCGCGTTGGACAGCACCCGCGACGTGAAGATCCGCCCCGCGACGATGGCGGCGGTCAACGCGGCCTTCCCGACGCCGGAGCAGGTGTTCGAGCTGATGATGGTCATCGCCTCCTACAACATGGTCTCGCGCGTGCTCGTCGGGCTGGGTATCGAGATCGAAGGGCAGGAAGCCGCCGCCGCCTGACCGGTTGCGCCGATCCGGCCTTTGTGATGGTGAGACGGCTTCCCATCTTATCGACAGGAGGCCTTAGAAACCGATGTCCAAGGCCGAGACGATCACCGCCCTGATGGACAGCGCCATCACCGTATTCTCGGATACGGGCTATGAGGGCGCGTCCCTGCGCGACATCGCGGCGGGCGCCCGCACGCCGCTCAGCACCATCAACATGTATTTCGGCGCCAAGTCCGACCTGTTCGTGGCGGTCATGGGCCAGCTGTGGCGCGAGATCGAGAACGACCGCGCGGCCCTGCTGGCCGCCCGGGTCGCCGCCAGGGGCGGGCCCCCCGACCTGCGCGACATCATCTTCGCCCTGGTCAAGCCGGTGGTGGACCGCGCCCGCAGCGCCACCGCCGCTGACCGCCGCACGCCGCGGCTGCTGCGGCAGTGGGTGGGCGCCCCGCCGCTGGTCAAGGAGGAGATGCGCCGCCGCAACAATAGCCAGGACAGTCTGGGCCGTTGGATCGACGCGGTAGGCCGCGCCTGTCCGACCCTGTCGAAGTCGGAGGCGGTGTGGGGCTTCTCCTTCGTGGTGGGCGCCCTCTACTCCTGGGAGATGATGGACAACCGCTACGACGAGATCATCGACATGACCGACAGCAACCCCGACGACATCGTCGAATACCTGGTCGATTTCGCGGTCGCGGGCATGCAGGGCCTCATCGACCGACGGGCTGTCAGGCCGGACGGGCCAGCGGCATAGCCCCGCCGTCGATCGCCGCGACCGGCGCCGGTTCCGGGGGCAGCACGCGGCCGCGCAGGGCCTCGTAACCGTTGCGGCCGACCAGATAGAGCACGATCACGACCGCCGCCGCCGGCAGGGCGGCGGAGACGATGGCCATCGACAGCCCCGCCTTGCCGAAGACGTGGTCGCTGAGCAGGCCCACCACCAGCGGCCCGCCGCCGGCCCCGAACAGGCCGATCATCAGCACCGTCATGGCCGAACCCTGGCCGCGCAGGCGGTTGGGGAACAGCTCCTGGACCATGGTCTGGCCGCTGGCCGAGGCAAACGGCAGCGCGGTGATGCACAGCGTGATGGCCGCGACGGCGACCCAGGGCGTGGCCGCGAAGGGCAGGATGGCCAGGCCCACGCCGGCGAGCCCCGCGCCCACGGCGCAGACCTTGAACTTGGCCGCCTTGACCCCGCCCGCCGTCCAGCGGTCGCAGATGAAGGAACCACTGAGCGCGCCGACGATGCCGCCGGCCAGGGACAGCAGGCCCAGGGTCAGACCCACGACGCCGCGCGTCTGATGGAACTCGCGCATCAGCACGCTGGGGGCCCAGCCCATCAGGCCATAGCTGACGAAGGCCAGCAGGCCGTGGGCCAGCAGGACGGTGGCGATGACGGCGAGGTTGGCGCGCATATAGGCCAGCAGGTCCGGCGCCGGGGGCAGAGGGTCCGCCCCGGCCACGGGCAGGGGCGCCACGTCCTGGCGGTCGGGCTCCTTCATGGTCAGCACCAGGGCGGAGATCGCCAGGCCGGGCGCGCCGATGATGATGAAGATCTGACGCCACGGGGTCAGGCCGCCGATCAGCGGCAGGGGGCTTGAGTGCAGCAGCACGTCATAGAGCAGCCCGCCCATCATCATCGACAGGCCGATGCCGCCATAGACGCCCATCAGGTAGAAGCTCATGGCCCGGCCCCGCACACGTGGCTGGAAACAGTCGGCCAGCAGGGAGCAGGCGGCGGGCGTCAGGCAGGCCTCGCCGATGCCCACGCACATGCGCGCCCCGAACAGCGTCCAATAGTCCTGGGCCAGACCGCAGGCGATGGTGGCCAGGCTCCAGACCGCCACCCCGGCGGCCAGGATCAAGCGGCGCTGCTTGCGGTCGATCAGCCGGCCGATGGGGATGCCGAGCGTGCTGTAGAGGAAGACGAAGGCGAAGCCGTAGAGCAGGCTCATGCCGGTGTCGGTGGCGTGCAGCTCGTGACGGATGGGGTCGACCAGGATGGCCAGCACCTGGCGGTCCAGGAAGGAGAACAGCGTCACGGTGAAGACGATGAAGGCCGTGTAGTAGGCCTGCCGCCGAGGGGGGTAGGGCGTGAGGCCCGCCAGTCCCATACTCATCTGCATCACTCCCGACACCGTGCGTCTTCACTGCCGCCGGTCTTCGAAGCCGGCGTTCGGGCGAGCCTTCGCCCCACCCTTAGGGTCGTTGGTCGGGCCGCCCGCCGCAATGGCCCCGTATGGACGGCCGTCCATAGTCGCGCCTTGCCCCGCCCGCCGCGTCGCCTACCGTCCAAGCCACAATTCAACGATAAATCATAGTGGTAGGAACATGGCTGACTGGGCGTTCAACAAGGGCTTGGAGAATCTGGGCAATGGTTGCTGGGGCTATATCCTGCCCGACGGCAGCTGGGGCTACAGCAATGCCGGCCTGATCGAGGACAGTGGCGAGACGTTACTGGTCGACACGCTGTTTGACCTGAAACTGACCGCCGAAATGCTGCAGACCATGCGCGATGCCGTGCCGTCGGCCAAGCGGATCGGCACCCTGGTCAACACCCATTCCAACGGCGACCACACCTTCGGCAACGAGCTGCTGAAGGGCTCGCGCATCCTGACCACCAGCTCGATCGATGCGGACATCGAGCACGTCCTGCCCTCGACCCTGGCCGACATGTTGGACCGCTGGCAGGAATGGGGCGAAGGCGGCGCCTTCATGAAGCAGATGTTCGGGCCCTTCGAGTTCCGCGGCATCACGCTGACCCACGCCACCGAGACCTTCGAGGGCGCGATGAACTTGAAGGTGGGCGACAAGGACGTCCGCCTGATCGACGTGGGCCCGGCCCACACCAAGAGCGACATCCTCGTGCATGTGCCCGCCGACAAGGTGGTCTACACCGGCGACATCCTGTTCGCGGGCGCCCATCCGGCCATCTGGGCGGGGCCGGTGGCCAACTGGATCAAGGCCTGCGACCTGATCCTGAGTTGGGACGTGGACACCATCGTGCCCGGCCACGGCCCGATCGTCGGCAAGCAGGCGGTGCGCGAGTTCAAGGCCTATCTCCAATACGTCTGGGACGAGACCAAGAAGCGCTACGACGCCGGCATGACCTGCCTGGACGCCGCCTTCGACATCGCCATGGGCGACTTCGACAACTGGGGCGACGCCGAGCGGATGGTCCCCAATGTCATGGAGATCTGGGGCGAACTGAGCGGAACCCGGCCCGCGGTGACCCGCGAGGAGCTGTGGGGGCTGATGGCCCGCTACTACAAGCAGCGCGGGGCGCGGCGTGAGGCGGCCACCGCCGCCTGCGGCTGCGGCGACGTCAATCACCGGCACTAAGCCCTTGACCTGCAAAAGAAAGTTCACCCGGTGAAACTCGTAACCTTCGCGACCGATAACGGCGCCCACATCGGCGCCATGCTGCCCGGCGAGGCGGCGATCAGCGACTTCACGGCCGCCAGCCAGGCCCGTCACTTCGAAGACATGCTGTCGCTGATCGACGGCGGGGAGGCGGCGCTGGAGGAGGCGCGCTCCCTGGTCGTGGCGCCCGCCTTCGTGCGCTCGCTGGACACCGTACGCCTGCTGGCGCCGGTGCCGGTGCCGCAGCAGATGTATGACTGCCTGACCTTCGAAAGGCACCTGCTGCAGGCCCGCGCCAACAAGCATATCGTGCTGGGCGACAAGGCCGACAGCATGCCCGGCGTGCTGTCGTCGGTGTTCCGCGACATCCCCGTCTACTACAAGCCCAACCGCTTCAGCGTGGTGGGCACAGGCGTCGACATCGTGCGGCCGCGCTATAGCGAGTGGCTGGACTATGAGCTGGAGTTCGGGGTCTTCCTGGGCCGCTCGGGCAAGAACATCAGCCCCGCGGACGCCTGGGACCACATCTTCGGCTACTGCATCTTCAACGACGTCAGCGCCCGCGACCAGCAGTACCGCGAGATGCCGGCCATGCTGGGCCCGTCCAAGGGCAAGGATTTCGACACCGGCAATGTGATGGGCCCCTGGCTGGTCACCGCCGACGAGATTCCAGACCCCGGCGCCCTCACCATGACGGTCAGCGTCAACGGCGAGGAGCGGTGCCGCGGGTCCAGCGCCGACATGCTGCACAGTTTCGCCGACATCATCGCCTACGCCTCCATCGACGAGACCCTGCACACGGGCGAGTTCTTCGCGTCGGGTACGGTGGGCGGCGGCAGCGGGCTGGAGTTCGGCAAGCCGCTGGCGCATGGCGACGTCATCGAGATGGAGGTCTCCGGCCTGGGACGGCTGCGCAATCGCGTGGTCTTCCAGGAGGGCAAGTAAGGGGCGGGGCGCGGACTGGACGAGCGTCCATGTTTGCGCCTTGCCAGAGTCGGGTTCGAAAAGCACTCTCAGTACAACAACAACATGGACGGCTAGATATCCCGGTTATCCCGGGTGCGAGAGCTTACGTCCAATAAAGAACGGCTTCGAGGGATAGGAAACGTGAAGATAAAATCATTGATGTATGGCGCGAGTATTGCTGTTCTCTACAGCGTCAGCGCGATCGGCGTCGCCCATGCCGCCGACGACGCGGCCCAGGCCCCGGCCCCCGCTCAGGCCTCGCAGGTCGAAGAGGTCATCGTCACCGCGCAGAAGAAGTCGGAAAACCTGCAGAAGGTGCCGATCTCGATCACCGCCCTCAACGAAGGGGCCCTGACCCGCTCGGGCGTCACCTCGCTGGACTCCATCCAGCGCTATGCGCCGGGCCTGACCATGTCGACGGTGGGCTCGGGCTTCGTCAGCTACACCTACATGCGCGGCAGCGGCACCAACCAGATCGACAGCGGCTCCGACCCTTCCGTGGCCTTCTTCGTGGACGAGGTCTACATCACCGGCACCGCCGGCCTGCAGTTCGACCTGTTCGACGTAGCCCGCGTGGAGGTCCTGAAAGGGCCGCAGGGCACGCTGTTCGGCCGTAACGCCGCGGCCGGCGCCATCAGCATCACCACCAAGCGCCCGGACGCCGACTTCAACGGCGCCTTCGCCGTCGACGCCGGCAACTACGGCGCCTACACCGGCCGCGCCACGGTCACCGGCCCGCTGACGGCGGACGGCAAGGTGCTGTTCCGCATCTCCGGCGCGCTGAAGGAACACGGTTCCTACACCCATAACCTGGCGGGCGGCGACGATCCCGGCGACATCCACAGCGCCGGCGGCCGCGCCCAGCTGGAGTTCGTCGGCGACAACGCCACCTTCCTGCTGTCGGCCGACGCGCTCAGTGCGCGCAACGGCATGACCAACCAGTTCCTGGCCTCGGCCTCCAAGGCCGCCTTCGTCGCCGCCGCCGATCTGCCGCTGCTGCCGGCCGGCGAGAGCTTCTACAACCACTTCTACAATGTAGACGGCCACGAGAACCAGGACGTGTTCGGCGTCACCGGCCGTCTGGAAATGACCACGCCCCTGGGCAAGCTGACCTCGATCAGCGCCTACCGTTCCAACAGCTTCGACCGGGTCCAGGACCAGGACGGCACCATCCTGGCCTCCTACCAGCTCAACAGCAACGAGCACGACAAGTCGTTCAGCCAGGAACTGCGCCTGAGCAACGACTGGAACCAGCTGCACTGGCTGGCCGGCGTCTACTACTACAACAACACCACCCATCGGCAGGACACGGTCCTCGCCGGCCCCAACTTCGCCACCGTCGCCTTCCGCAACACCACCAGCATCGACCGGAACGCCATCAAGACCGAGAGCTATGCGGCCTTCGCCCAGCTGACCTATGACCTGACGCCGGAACTCAGCGTCACCGCCGGTGGCCGCTATACCAACGACCATAAGGAGGACAACCGCCTGGTCCAGCGCTTCGGCGGGGTTCCCTATACGGTCGACCCCAGCGCCAGCTGGTCGTCCTTCGACCCGTCCTTCGGCGTCAACTACCAGGTCGCGCCCAGCGTGCTGCTCTATGCCTCCTATCGCCGGGGCTTCAAGAGCGGCGGCTTCCAGACCCTGCTGCCGGTGACGGCGGCCCTGGCGGCCGTGCCCTTCGCGCCGGAGCGGGTCAACTCCTATGAAGCCGGCATCAAGAGCGAGTGGTTCGACCGCCGCCTGCGCGCCAACGTCTCGGTGTTCCGCGCCGAGGTCACCAACCAGCAGATCCTGCGCACCGTGGTCACCGCCGGGGTCAGCAACAACGTCATCGACAACGCCGGGCGCACCAAGACCGACGGGGTGGACATCGCGCTGACGGCCATGCCGGTCACCGGCCTGCGGCTGGAGGCCAACGCCACCTTCCAGCGGGCGCGCTTCACCAAGTTCGACAGCAACGGCGTCAGCTTCGCGGGCAAGTCCCAGCTGCGCTCGCCCGACTACACCGGCTCCTACGCCGCCGAATACACCTTCGACCTCGGCGAGAGCGGCGGGCTGACCGCGCGGGCGGAATACACCTACCAGTCGGAGGTCTTCTTCGACACGGCCAACACCGCGCTGCCGGGCGTCTATCAGCCGGGCTACGGCCTGGTGAATGCGCGCCTGACCTACTCACCGGCCCAGGCCAACTGGGAAGTGGCGGTGTGGGGCAAGAACCTCGGCGGCGAGGAATACTACCGCAACATCGCCGTCTCGGGCGTCACCGGGCTCGGCGTCCCGGGCGATCCGACCACCTATGGCGTGGCGTTGCGGCTGAACTTCTAAGGCCCTTCAGCACTGCAGACTGGCGGCCGCCGGGGGAAACCCCGGCGGCCGTTTTTGCGTGGAGCTCTTTCCCTCCCCCGATTGGGGGAGGGTGGTCGCAGCGAAGCGGAGACCGGGTGGGCGGGCGCCCACTAAGCGGCGTACGGGATGCAAATGTCCGAAACATGAGTCGGCACCGACCTATCGAGTTTAGGGGGCGCCCGCCCACCCGCCTCGCTGCGCTCGTCACCCTCCCCCAATCGGGGGAGGGAAAGAGTGCTACCCGATCGCCCGGTCCCGCCCGGCCCAGAAGCCGGCGCGGATGTCGCGTTTGAGCACCTTGCCGGCGGCGCTGCGGGGCAACTCGGCCCAGAACTCCACGCTCTTGGGCGCGTGCACGCTGCCCATCTGCTGCTTCACCAGGGCGATGATCCCGGCGGGGTCGGCCCGGGCCCCGTCCTTCAGCTCGACGACGGCCTTGACGGCCTCGCCCCACTTGGGATCGGGCACGCCGACCACCGCGCATTCGCGCACGCTCGGGTGGCTCAGGATCACCTGCTCCACCTCGGCGGAGAAGACGTTGAAACCGCCGGTGATGATCATGTCCTTGGCGCGGTCGACGATGAAGACGAAGCCCGCCGCGTCGCGGTAGCCGATGTCGCCGGTGTGGTGCCAGCCGTGCTGGCGCACCTCGGCGGTGGCTTCTGGATTCTTGTGATAGCCGGGCGTGACCAGATGGCCTCGGGCGACGATCTCGCCGCGTTGGCCAGGCTCCAGGAGCTGGCCGTCGTCGTCCATGATCTCCACCCGGGTGGCCAGGGTGGCGCGGCCGCAGCTGGCCCAGCGCTCGGGCCCGCCGGCCATCAGCTCGGTGGTGGACAGGAAGGTCAGGAACATCGGCGCCTCGGCCTGGCCATACGACTGGCAGACCACCGCCCCGAACACCTCCATCGCCTCGCGCAGCTTGGCCGGCGCGATGGGGGAGGCGGCGACCACCAGGTATTTCAGCGCGCTGTAGTCGCGCGCCCGTGCGTCCGGATGGTCGAGCAGGCTGTAGATCAGGGTGGGCGGCAGGTAGATGTGGGTGACCCCGTGGCGCTCGATCGCCTCCAGGATCGCGCCGGGATCGGCCTTGGCCAGGATGACGTTGGTCGCGCCGCCGGGCAGGGAACACAGGGCCAGTACGCCGGCCGCATGGGTCATCGGACCGGCCACCAGATGCACGGGCGGCGTGGCGCAGGGCAGGCACTGCCAGAAGGTGGAGATCAACGTCTCCCAGGTCTGCAGCGACCATTCGGCCGCCTTCGACAGACCCGTGGTGCCGCCGGTGGGAAAGACGCTGGCGATGACATCGTCGCCGTCGGGCGGCTCGGGCGCGGGCGGGGCGTCGGCCGCCAGGAATTGGTCGAGAGAGGGAATGGCGCCCGGTCCCGGGCGGTCCAGGCAGACCAGCAGGGCCGGCGCCTCCAGCAGGGCGCCCAGCTCCAGCGCCTCGGCCTCGAGGCTGCTGTGGTAGATCAACGCGTTGCAGGCCATCAGCCGCAGCCAGTGGCGGTTGGCCTCCAGGGTGTTCCTGGCATTGATCGGGGCCCACACCGAGCCCAGCCGGAAGCTGGCCAGGATGGCGGTGAAGGCCATGGCGTCGTTGGGACTGTAGACGCCGATCCGCGACGAGGCGCTGAGCCCCGCCGCGGCCAGGGCGCCGGCCATGCGCTCGACCGTTTCCGCCGCCTCGCCCCAGGAGACGACACGCTCGCCCTCGATGAAGGCTGCACGATCAGGGCCGTGACGCAGGCCCTGGCGGAAATAGTCGATGATGCGCACGCGGGGTGACTTCCAGCTGACTCAGACGGCGGGGTGGGCGTCGACCAGGATGGCGGCCATGACGCAGGGCACGTCGCCCCGGTTGGCCCAGGCATGCTTGGTCCCGCGCTGCACGATGCAGTCGCCGGCCTTCAGCAGGATTTCGCCGTCCTCCATCAGCATGTGCATCTCGCCGGAGATCACCACCAGATAGTCCACCGAATGGGTGGCGTGCATGCTGGGATGCTTGGCGCTGTCCTCGGCGGTGGGGACATTGGTGCTGCCCAGGGCCTCGAAGGCGGCCTTCACATCGATGGTGGTCTTGGATTCGGGCGGGATCTCCACCACGCGGAAGATGGTGCCGCCGGGGCCGGGATCGTGGCGGATGGTGCGCTGGCCGCGGTCGACCACGCCCTTGTTGTCGACGGGCATCTCTTCGGTGACCCACAGCTCCGTGACCCGCGAACCCGGCCAGGCGGGGCTGTCCAGGACGTTGGGGGCGTCGCCCGCGAAGGTGATGTTGGAACGCCCCTGGGCGTCGTGGCCGGTGACGATGCGGCGGATGGCTTGCATGGCTGAACTACTCTCTGGATTGACTGGGAAAGGGGAGGATTGAGGGCGCGTCAGCGACGCACGACGCGGTTGCGCAGGATGCCGATGCCTTCGATCTCAAGCTCGACGACGTCGTTGGCGGCCAGCTTGCGGCCCAGCTCGAAGCCGCAGCCGCTGAGCACGGTGCCGGAACCGATCACCTCGCCGGCGTGCAGCGTCTTGGCGCGGCTGAACTGGACGACGGCGTCGTCGAAGCTGTGGTGCATGGTCGAGGTCGAACCCCGCGACCATTCCTCGCCGTTGACCTTGGCGGTCATGGTCAGGTTGTAGGGGTCGGGAAATTCGTCCGGGGTGGCGATGCAGGGGCCCAGGCCGTTGCCCAGCTCGAAGTCCTTGCCTTCGCCCGGGCCCAGCTTGGCCTGCATGATCGGAAGCTGCACGTCGCGCGCCGACCAGTCGTTGAAGATGGTGTAGCCGAAGATGTGGCTGCGCGCGTTGGCGGCCGTGGCGTCGCGGGCGGGCTTGCCGATGACGCAGGCCCACTCCAGTTCGAAATCCATCCAGTCCGAATAGGGCGGCCAGACGATCTCGGTCTCCGGCCCGCTCACCGCCAGGTGGTCGGAGTTGTAGTAGACGATCTGGTTCTTGAAGATGGGCAGCAGGCTGTAGTCGCCGGTGGCCATCAGCCGCTCATAGGCGGCCTTGGGGTCGGCCTCGGTCTCGGCCAGGTTGGACGCCATCTTCATCAGCGCCTTTTCCATGTGCTGCAGGAACAGGCTGCAATCGCGCAGGCGGATGGGCCGGGGCAGGGGCGCCAGCAGCCGCGCCTCGGCGCGGCCATGGACCGCCTCGGCGGGGGCCATCTCGATGAGGGCGCGCGCGCCGTCCCAGGCCCGCTCGCCGGCCTCGATGAGGCCCTGCATGGAGCCCAGCGCCGCGCCGTCGGCGCCGGTGCGCGCGGCGGCGGAAGCCAGGCCCAGCACGTCGCCGTTGGGCAGCAGAGCGCCCAGGGCGGGGCCGTCGCCGGCGTCGAAGGTCACGAGTTTCATGGCAGGGGGCGCCTTTCGGGGATGGACGGTGAAGTGCGGTTTGAGATCGGATAAGGAGGGGGACGCGAGGCGGCGCAGGTTGCGCGCCGGCGGCGTGGCGGAGTTGTGATGTCCAAGGTCGTCTCGATCGACGCGCTGATGGCCAGCGCCCTGGAGCTGTTCGCCGAGCGTGGTTTCGAGGGCGCGTCGCTGCGCGATATCGCCACCAAGGCGGGCGTGCCGCTGTCGACCATCCACATGTATTTTGGCTCCAAGAGCGAGCTGTACCTGGCGGTGTACCTGGGGGCCTGGCGCGGCCTGCACGACGAGCGGCGCGAGCAGCTGATGAAGGCCCTGGAGGCGCCGGACGGAGAGGTCAGCCTGCACGCGGTGCTGCACGCGCTGATCGAGCCGGTGGTCAAGCGCTCGCGCAGCGTCTCGCCCGAACCGCGGCTGGGGCCGAAAATGCTGAGCAGCTGGCCCACGCCCAATGGTCTGGACCAGGACATGCTGCGCTCGATCAAATGGGACACCTTCCTGCCCGAATGGATCGACGCCCTGATGCGGGCCTGTCCGACCCTGACCCGCGAGGAGGCGGTCTGGGCCTTCTCCTTCTCGGTCGGCTCGCTGTACTCCTGGCAATTGATCGACAACCGGTACAGCCGCCTGTTGCACCTGCAGGACACCTTGCAGGGGGACGAGCTGACCCGCCTGCTGGTCGATTTCACGGCCGGCGGCGTGGAGGCCATGGTCGCCAGCATCGCCAGGGCCAAGCAGGCGTAGGGCGGCTGATCGGTCACCGCGCGCGCGAACCGCGCCGGTCTACGGCGTCGTGAATTGTGTGTGAGCCCTATTGAGATCGGACCGCCGACATGGCGAGAAGAGATCGACGTGACGCGTAATAATGGAGCGGCGTCTGTATGAATTAATCCACTCACGTCGCCTCCCAGACCAGCCGCTTTGCACGGCGTATTCTTATGATGAGATATAAATACGGGCGCGGTCGCCGCATGTGCGGCGAAACTCCTTCCGCGGTGCCCGTAATGTATTTTCAGCCTGACGCGTGGCAACTCATAAACCTGGACAAGCGTCCAGCGGAGCGGGTCCGGGTGACGCTCGCGCCGCGATCGCCGTAGCCCCGCACGGCGGCCCGGCCTACGATCCCCGTCCGCGCTGTTTTCGCGGGTCTTCGGGGACGCATGCGATGAGACCCTTCCTTCCGGCCTTCGCCGCCGCCCTGGCCCTGGTGCTCGCCGCGCCGGTCGCCGCGCCGGCTCAGCAGCGCGAATCGACGGCCCCGCCGGCCGGCGAGCATCCGGCGGTCGGCTACCTGGCCCCGGGCCTCGTGGACTACCGCGTCCTGCTGCCCGGACCGCCGGAGGTGGGCTCGGTGGAGGACAGGATCGATGTCGCCGCGATCATGGCCCTGCAGAGCGATGTGTCGCCCGAGCGGTGGAAGACGGCCAACGACGACGACGCCTTCGTCTATCCCCGCTTCGATGAGGCGTTCGGCGGCCCCATCGATCGCGCGCACGCGCCGCGCCTGGTGCATCTGCTGAACCGGGTCATGCGCGACGTCTCCACGCCCACCTTCGCGGCCAAGAAGGTCTTCGCGCGCCTGCGCCCCTATCAGCGCTACCAGCTGACCCGCGTCTGCGGCGAAACCGCCGCGCCGGCCCCGGTGGCCGAACCGGAAGATCGCAGCTCCTACCCCTCCGGCCATGAGGCCTATGGCTGGGCCGTTGCCCTGGTCCTGGCCCAGGTCGCGCCGGAGCGGGCGCAACAGCTGCTGGCGCGGGCCTATGACTATGGGCTCAGCCGCGAAATCTGCGGCGTTCACTTCCCCAGCGACGTGGAGGCCGGCCGCGTGATGGCGACGGTCGTGGTCACCCGCCTGATGGCCAACGGCGACTTCCGGTCCGACGTCGCGGCGGCGAAGCGGGAGTATGCGCGGGCGCGCCGCTAGGGCGGGGCGGGCTCGAAAAGCGCGACCAGGCAAATACCTGGACGCCGCTCCGATTCTATCGGAGCGGACAACGCTCTAGGCTCTAGGCGCGGGTTCGGAAGGTGATGGAGTAGCGCAGGACCTCCAGCGGCGCGATGCTGTGTTCCCAGACCGTGCGCGCCGGCCCCGACAGCAGATAGGCCGAGCGCGGCGCGAGCGCGAGCCGGGCCCGATCCCATTTGGCCCCTGCCTTGTGGCGCAGGCGCAGGGTGGCGGGCGACAGCAGCGAAACCCCCACGATCTCATCGAAATGGGCCTTGTCCCTATGCCAGCCGATGCCCGCCCCGGGGGCGTATTCGGTGACCAGCACCTGTTCGAACGCCGCCGCCGGCTTTGCCGCGAAGGCCGCGACCCGTTCGCGCAGCGCGATCAGGAAGTCCGGGATCGGCTGGGCGGGCTGGATGGCTTGACGCGCGTAGTCGTAGCGCCAGCCGAACGCGGCAATGCGGCGGTTGCCCAGGTGGCCGTGGAACTCGAACGGCTTGAGGGGAAGGGCGATGATGGCGCTGGCCAGGGCGGCTTCCTCATCCGCGCCGATCAGGTCCTTCGCATAGCGCAGGCCCTCGGGCAGGGCGCCGGCGGTCGCCTCCGGGGGGTTGAACAGGTCGGGTTGGCGTAGGGTCATCTCCAAAGACTTGGGAAGGCGCCGGGTGTTTCGCCATCCCTGCCATGGCCTTGCCGCCCGCGTCCGCCCACCGCGAAATCGGCGGATCGGCGCCCTACGCAACGGCCGTGCATCGCCGTGCATCGCGACGACACCCGATGCATCTGCACGCGCGGGGCGGCTTCCGCGATAAGGCAACCGTGAACCGGGAAGAGGTTCACCGGCGAGGGGTCTAGTCCACCCTGAGGCCGAAGTCCGTACTATCGAAATATAGCCAAGTAATCTGGCTGAGCGTGGGTGGTGGACCGGGCGGGCCTATTTGCCGGTGTCGGTACACTGAATTTGAAAACAACGACGGCGCGGTCCTTTGACCGGCACCCGCTTCTCCGTGTCTGCGGTGGGCGTGTGCGAGCTGCTGTCTAAAGCGCGCCAAGCGCAATGTGGGAAGTCCTTTGACCAACGTGATCCGCAGTCGCCGTCCGCGCGCCACCGCCCTTTTGGCCACCGCCTCCGTCCTGGCCTTCGTGGCCCTGTCCGGTCAGGCCTGGGCCGGCACGGTTGTCGACAATACCGTCGAGACCGTTCCCGGCACTCACCCGTCGCCCTTTACAATCAACAGCGGTCTGACGGTCGGGGTCAACGGCACAGGCGAGTTCGATGTGATGTCTGGCGGCCTCGTCAACACCACCAACTGCGCACAGGCGGTCATCGCCGACGGCGCTACGTCGTCGGCCTCGATCGGCGTCGACGGCGTCGGCTCGCTGTTCGACAACGGCGCCTGCGGGGTCGTCGTCGGCAAGGCCGGCACAGGCGTCCTGGCCATCTTCAACGGCGGCCAGTTCAGCAACACGAACAGCCTCGTCGGCTACAGCACGATCGGCTCGGCGGCCAATTCGCATGGCACGGTGACCATCAATGGGGCCGGTTCGACCTGGAACTACAGCAGCCTGATCGTCGGCGGTCAGGGGCACGGCACGGTCAACGTCCAGAACGGCGGCCTGATGACCCAGAACAACTGCACGACCACCACCCTTGGCGGAACCAATGGCGTCGGCGCCGTCACGGTCACGGGCACGGGTTCGCACTGGGCCAACGGCGGCTGCGACATCGATGTCGGCGGCAGCGGCGTCGGCACATTGACCGTCCAGGCGGGCGGCCTGGTCAACGGCGTCAACGCGGTGATGCTGGGCCATGACTTCGCGCCGTCGAGCGGCACGCTGACCATTTCCGGCGCGGGCAGCCAGGTGACGGCTAGCAGCGTAGAGGTGGGTGAGATCGGCGCCGGCTTCCTCGCGATCGGGTCGGGTGGCCACCTGACCAACGGCGCGGGCTACGTTGGCGACGTCAGCGGATCCAGCGGGGTCGTCCAGGTCGATGGCGTTGGATCGGTGTGGACCAACACCAGCTTCCTGCAGGTCGGCAAGAACGGCGCCGGCTCGCTTACCGTCAACAACGGCGGCGTCGTCACCAGCACCACCGGCAGCTTGGGTGGGGGCGCACTTTCAACCCTCGCCCTCAGCAACGGCGGCAAGTGGCAGATGAGCGGAACCTTCACCGCCGCGAGTCAGGGCCAGGCCGACATCTCGGTTCACACCGGAAGCCTGCTTAGCGACAACGGCGCGACGGTGGCCTCGGGAACCAACTCCCAATCAACCGTCAACATCGACGGCGCGGGCTCGCTGTGGACCAACACGGGCTCGACCTCGTTCGGCGGCGGCTTCAACAGCGCCTTCAGCATGGACATCACCAACGGCGGCGGCGTCAGCGACACCACGGGCGACCTTCAAAGCGGTGTGGTCACCGTCGATGGCGCCGGCTCGGTCTGGACCAACAGCGGCAATCTGAAGGTCGGGTCGGGCGGATCGGGCACTCTGTCCATTCAGAACGGCGGCGTGGCCAGCGCGGGGGCCGGGGCGGGCGTCGTCACGCTGGGCGCCTCGAGTTCCTCGCACGGCATCCTCGTCATAGGCGGCAGCGGCGCCTCGGCGCAGGCGCCGGGGACCCTGCAGGCCGGCAGTGTGGTCCTCAACGTCACGGCGGGCGGCACATCGCTCCTGAGGTTCTTCCACACCTCGTCGAACTATGTGTTCGCGGCCGCGGTCAGCGGCGCCGGCGGCGTGCAACAGCGCGCGGGCACGACGGTCCTGACGGCGGCCAACACCTATACGGGCAATACGACGGTCTTCGGCGGCACGCTGCTGGTCAACGGCTCCCTCGCCAGCGGTTTCACGAGCGTGCAGACCGGCGGGACCCTGGGCGGTTCGGGTTCGATCGGGGGCTCCACCTCCATCTTGGCGGGTGGTCACCTGAGCGGTATCGCCGGACAAACCCTCACCACCGGCCCTTTGTCGCTGGTCAGCGGTTCGCTCCTTGACGTGGCCCTGGGCGCGCCCAGCTCCACACGCCTCTTCAACGTCAACGGCAATCTGATCCTCGACGGTACGCTGAACGTCACCGACGCGGGCGGGTTCGGCGCGGGCGTCTATCGCCTGATCGACTACAGCGGCGTGCTGACCGACAACGGGCTGGACATCGGCACGACACCGGCGGGCGTCCAGGCCTCCAGCCTGGCGGTGCAGACCGGCGTGGCGGGTCAGGTCAACCTGGTCTATTCGGCCGGCGCCCCCCTGCAATACTGGGATGGCGCGGGCGTCGTTTCCAACAACGCCATCGATGGCGGAACCGGGACCTGGAAGATCGGGACCACCAACTGGACCGACGCGACCGGCGCCACCAACGGCGGCTGGACCGGCGGCATGGCCATCTTCCAGGGCCCCGGCGGCACGATAACCATCGACAACAGCGGTGGTGCGGTCAGCGCATCGTCGATCCAGTTCGCGTCCACCAACTATCAGTTCCAGGGCGCCGGCGCGGTGACCCTGACCGGCGCCGGCGGCATCATCCGCGTCGGCGACGGCACGGCCGCGGGCGCGAATTTCGGCACGACGATCAATGTGCCGATCCTGGGTACGGTCGGGTTGACCAAGACAGACCTGGGCCGGCTGCAACTGCTTGCCGGCAACACCTACACGGGCAACACCATCGTCCAGGGCGGCACGCTTTCGGTGAACTCGGACGGCAGCCTCGGCGCGCTGTCGAACGACCTGATCCTGAACGGCGGCAATTTCTTCGTGGGCCAGAGCGTCACCACCAACCGCCATGTGGACATCCAGGCGGCCGCTACCCTCAGCAGCATTGTCAACACCACGCTCAACCTGACGGGCCAGTTCACCGGCACGGGACAGTTGACCAAGGCCGGAGTCGGCACGCTCACCCTCTCCGGCGTCGGCTCTGGCTACACCGGTTCGATCTTCCTCAACGCGGGGACGATGCAGATCAACACCTCGCTCGCCTCCGGGGCCATATCCGTGGTTTCCGGGTCCACCCTCGGCGGCACGGGCAGCATCAATGGCACCGTGACCCTCAACAGCGGCAGCACCCTGAAGGGTGTGGCCGGCCAGACCTTCACCATGGGGGCGCTCAACATCAACACGGGTTCCGTCCTGGACGTCACCCTGGGCGCACCCAGCGCCACACGGCTGTTCAACGATACCGGCTCCCTGGTTCTGGACGGGGTGGTGAATGTCACCAACGGCGGGGCCTTCGGCCCGGGGCTGTACCGGCTGATCGACTATGCCGGCCCCATGACCGACAACGGCCTGGATATCGGGACCACGCCGGCGGGCACGCCCGCGGGCAGTTTGACCATCCAGACCAGCGTCGCCCACCAGGTGAACCTGATCTATTCGTCATCGGGTCCGATCACCTTCTGGAACGGCTCGACCCTGGCCCCGACGGGCACGGTGGTCGGCGGCGCCGGTACCTGGAAGAACGGGCCGACCAATTGGACCGACGCCAACGGGACCATCAGCGGCGCCTGGACCAACGGCCTGGGGATCTTCGCGGGCGCCTCGGCCAACGTCACCGTCGACAACTCAGGCGGCGCGGTCAGCGCCACCGACCTGCAATTCGCCGTCAGCGGCTATCTGGTCAACGGCGCGCCGCTGACCTTGACCGGCGCCAACGCCACGATCCGCGTGGGTGACGGGACGGCGGGCGGCGCGGCCTATATCGCCCAGATCGACGCCGTGCTCGCGGGCAACGCCCGGCTGATCAAGACCGACCTCGGCGAGCTGCGGCTGTCCGGCGTCAACACCTACACGGGCGGCGCCACCATCAACGCCGGCACGGTCGTGGTGAACGCCGACTCCGCGCTGGGCGGGGCGGCCGGCAATCTCGTCCTCAACGGCGGCGGCCTTCGCGCCACCGGGTCCTTCGTGACCGGCCGTGACATCGACATCCAGTCCGACAGCATCCTGACCACGGCGGGCGGCGTCACGCTGACCGAGACCGGCCATCTCACCGGGACCGGCGGCCTGGCCAAGAACGGCGCGGGCACGCTCGTGCTCAACGGCGTCAGTTCCTACACCGGCTTCCTGGACGTGAATGCGGGCCGCCTGACGGTGAACGGGACCCTGGCCGCGATCAGCGTCTCGGTCTTCCCCAACTCGACCCTGTCGGGGACCGGCACGCTCAGCGGCATCACCAGCATCGGCTCCAACGCCCACCTCGAGGGCGTGGCCGGCCAGACCCTGACCTTCGGGTCCCTGACCCTGTTGCCCACCGCCAACATCGATGTGACCCTGGGCGCGCCCAGCAACAGCGCGCTATTCACCGTCACCGGCGGCATCCAGCTGGACGGCATCCTCAACATCACCAACGCCGGCGCGTTCGGACCGGGCATGTACCGGCTCTTCGACTACGGCGGCGGCATCTTCGACGGCGGGCTTCAGATCGGGACCACGCCCGCGGGCGTGCTGGCCGGCGACCTGTCCATCCAGACCAGCATCGCCCAGCAGGTGAACCTGGTCTATGCGGCGCCCGGCGCGCTCGACTTCTGGAACGGGACCACCCTGGTTCCGGCCGGCACGGTGAACGGCGGCGCGGGGACCTGGAAGCTGGGGATCGGCAACTGGAGCGACGCGGCGGGGGCCCACAGCGGCTCTTGGAGTGGCGGCTTCGGCATCTTCTCCGGCTTCGGCGGCACGGTGGTGATCGACAACAGCGCCGGCGCGGTCACCGCGACGGGTATCCAGGTGGCGGTGCAGAACTACACCTTCGACGGCGGCACGCTGACGCTCACCGGCCCCAACCCCATCTTCCGGGTCGGCGACGGCACGGTCAACGCGCCGGGCGTCACCGTCAATGCGACCATCGCGGGGACCAACGGCCTGATCAAGACCGACGCGGGCGGGCTCTTCCTGGCCGGCGTCAACACCTACACCGGCGGCACCACCATCCAGGGCGGCTCCATCCAGATCACCAGCGATGCGGGTCTGGGCGCCGCCAGTGGCGGGGTCACCTTCCAAGGCGGCCTGCTGCGGGTCAACACCATGACCACCGGCCGGACCTTCACCTTCGACACGGTCGGGACCATCCTCACGCCCACCGGCGCGACCTATACGATCAACGGCGCCCTCGAAGGAACTGGCATCCTGATCAAATCCAGCCCGGGCACGCTCGTCCTGGCGGGCGGTGGCGGCTACACGGGCGATATGACCGTTCAGGCCGGTGCGCTGCAGGTCGATGGTTCGACCCAGGCCTCCACCCTTGAGGTCCAGTCCGGCGCCACCTTGCAGGGCACGGGTGCGCTGACCGGCGTGGTCACGATCGATGACGGCGCCCATCTGAAGGGCGCGGCGGGCCAGGATCTCGACACCGGGGAACTGATCCTCAGTGACGCCTCTAAGATCGATGTCACCCTGGGCGCCCCCAGCGCATCGCGGCTGTTCAACGTCACCGGTCCCCTGACCCTCGACGGCCAACTCAACATCACCGACGGCGGCGGCTTCGGCGTCGGCCTCTATCGGCTGATCGACTACACCGGCGCGCTGACCGACAACGGCCTGGTGATCTCCACCGCGCCCGGCGGCACGCCCGCCGGGGCGCTCTCCATCCAGACCTCCGTCGCCGGTCAGGTGAACCTCATCTACGGCGCCGGCAGCCCGATCCAGTTCTGGAACGGCGTGACCACCGCGCCCACCGGCCAGGTCGAGGGCGGGGCCGGGACCTGGAAGCAGGGGACCAGCAACTGGAGCGACGCCAACGGCGTCACCAGCGCGCCCTGGGGCGGCACTGACGCGGTGTTCGCGGGCGCGGCGGGCGTCGTCACCATCGACAACAGCGCCGGGGCCATCGAGGCCACCAGCCTGCAGTTCGCCGCCAACGGCTATAGCGTCACCGGCGGCGCGCTGAACCTGGCGGGCGCCTCGCCCACGCTTCGGGTCGGCGACGGCACGGCGGGCGGCGCGGCCATCACCGCCACCATCGGCTCGGTGCTGACCGGCTCCACGGGCCTGACCAAGACCGACCTGGGCACGCTCGTCCTCAGCGGCGTCAACACCTACACCGGCGGCACCACCATCCTGGGCGGGACCGTCTCGGTCGGCGCCAACACGGGCCTCGGCGCCGTGGCCGGGGGCGTCACCTTCGACGGCGGCGGACTGACCGCCACCGCCGGCTTTGCCGCCAGCCGCGCGCTGACCTTCACCGGCGCGGGCGTCATCACCACCAACACCGGGGTGGTGCTGGACCTGTCGGGCCCGCTGTCGGGCGCAGGCGGTTTCACCAAGTCCGGCGTCGGCACGGTCAAGCTCTCCGGCAACAGCGCCGCCTATGCCGGCCTGACCACCGTGGCCGGCGGTACGCTTCAGGCCAACGGCGTGCTCGGCGGCACGGTGCTGGTGGCCTCGGGCGGACGCCTGCAGGGCATCGGCCAGGTGGGCGCCGTCACGGTGGCTTCCGGCGGCACGCTGTCGCCCGGCAACTCGATCGGCACGCTCACGGTCGCCGGTCCGCTGACCTTCGCGGCGGGCTCGACCTATGAGGTCGAACTGAACGCGGCGGGCCAGAGCGACCTGACCCACGCCACCGGCGCAGCCACGCTCAACGGCACGGTCAACGCCATTCCGGCGGCCGGCCTCTATGCCCTGGGGACCCGCTACACCATCGTCACCGCCGACCTCGGCCGCTCGGGGACCTTCTCGGGCCTGACCGGCGGCACGCTGAGCCAGCCCTTCCTGAAGCTGTCGCTGGCCTATGATCCGACCCACGCCTTCCTGGACGTGACCCGCTCCGCCTTGAGCTTCTGTGGCGCGGCGGTCACCGCCAACCAATGCGCGGCGGGCACGGGGGCGGAAAGCCTCGGCCAGGGCAACCTCGTCTACAACACCGTGGCCAACCTGCCCGACCTGGCCACCATCCGGCTGGCCTTCGACGGCCTGTCGGGCGAGGTCCACGCCCAGACGCGCGGCATCGCCATCGAGGACAGCCGCTTCGTGCGCGACGCGGCGCTGGGCCGGATGAGCACGGGCGGCGACGGCCGCCAGGCCTGGGGCCAGGTGTTCGGCGCTCAAGGCAGCGCCGATGGCGACGGCAACGCCGGCAAGCTGACCCGCACCACCGATGGCTTCCTGATGGGCGTCGATGCTCCGGCGGGCGACCATTGGCGCCTGGGCGTGCTGGGCGGCTACAGCCAGACCCGCTTCAAGGTCGATAACCGCGCCTCCTCGGGCGACACCGACAACTACCACGTTGGCGCCTATGGCTCCGTCGAGGGCGGTCAGCTCAGCGCCCGCTTCGGCGGGGCCTATGCCTGGCACGACACGGCGGCCACCCGCTCGGTCGGCTTCGGCGGCTTCGGCAATAACGCCGGCGGCGGCCGGGCGACCACCGGCCAACTATTTGGTGAAGTGGCGTGGCGCGGCGGATCGGACAGCCAGTATCTGGAGCCCTTCGCGGGCGTGGCGCTGGTCAGCGTCCACACCAGCGCCTTCACCGAACAGGGTGGGGCGGCGGCGCTGAAGGGCCTGTCTGACACCAGCCAGACCACCTTCACCACCATCGGCCTGCGCGGCCTGGGGACCACCCGGATGGGCGAGGGCTCGACCCTGACCTTCAAGGGCACGATCGCCTGGCGCGGCGCCTCGGGCGACGTCACCCCGACCCGCGACTTGGTCTTCGCGTCGGGCGGGACGGCCTTCACGGTGGCCGGCGCGCCGATCGCCAAGTCGGCGCTGGTGATCGATGCCGATGTGTCGATGGCCGTCTCCGAGCGGGCCCGCCTGTCCTTCAGCTATCAGGGCCAGATGGGCGACGGCGTACGCGACAACAGCCTCAAGGCCAGCCTGACGATCGGTTTCTGACGATAGATAAGCGGCGGTGCGGCTAGGGCTGCACCGCCAGCGTCACCGCCGCATAGTCTTCGGTGGGCGTGAGCACAGCCGTCCTGCCGCCGATGTGCAGCACGATGTGGCCGGTGGCGTCCCAGTGGACGGTGTAGGCCTTTTCCACCCGGCTTGACGTGGCGCCATCGACGGTGAGTTCCTCGAACTTCACCCCGCCCTTGGCCACCTTGCCGACGCGCACCACGGCGCGGATGTCGGCGTGGAAATCTACGGGCTGCTCGATGATACGGGGCAGGGGGCCCGCCATGCCTGACGCCGTGCCCAGCCAGGGGTCGAAGCGGTAGCCGCCGATGCCGTAGCCGTCCATGTAGCGGGCCTGGTGATCGTTCTCATAGAAGAGGCAGACGGTCTCCTCCGTGGGCCGCTTGCCGTCCTTGCCGTGGGGCAGTAGGGCGCACCATTCGATGGGATCGGTCTTCTGGGCGATCTGGCCGTAATTGGTGCGCAGGGTGTAGTTGGCGGCGAAGACGGGCGTGCCGGCGGGGATCAGCAGCTGGCCGCCGTAGGGGGTCTTGGTCTCGACGGTTTCGGCGACCACGCCGGTGCGGGCCAGCACCATGCGGCTTTCCGCGACCGCGTCGCCGGGGCCCCGGCGGCCCTCCACGAAATGGAAGGAGTTGGGCACCGGGCGCACGCCGAAGGCGCCGGCCCAGGCGGGGGGCGTGGGACCCTGGGGCGGGATGTAGGGGGTCGCGCAGGCGGTGAGGGCCAGGGCGGAGAGGGCTATTTGGAGGTTGATTATGGGGCGTTTCATGGGGCGTAGCCTATAGGCGTGTACGGCGATATAGCAACCTTAGATTGCCGGTGGGTTTCGCGGGCTGGGCGGAGGGATTATCTCCACGGGATGGCTGAAGCATTCAATGACCTGCAATTGTCGGCGGACAAGACCCAACGTTACCGGGAGGTGGCGGAGGAGATCGCCTCGGTGCTGGAGGGCGAGCCCAACCTGACGGCGCGGATGGCGACGGTGGCCTCGATGCTGGCGGCCAGTTTCGAGCACTATTTCTGGACGGGGTTCTATGTGGTGGATCCCGAGCGGGAGCGTGAGCTGGTGGTCGGGCCCTACCAGGGCACGCTGGGCTGTTTGCGGATCGCCTTTGGGCGCGGCGTGTGCGGGACGGTGGCCGAGAGCGGGCGCACCCAGCTGGTCGAGGACGTCAATGCCTTCCCCGGCCACATCGCCTGCGACAGCCATTCCCAGAGCGAGGTGGTGGCGCCGGTGTTCGACGCGGACGGCCGGTTGATCGCGGTATTCGACGTGGACAGCGACCGGCCAGCGGCCTTCGATGCGACGGATGTGGCGGGGATCGAGACGATCCTGGCCCAGGTTTTCGGGCGTTAGGTAGCACTACTTAGTCGTCTTAATACTTTGAAAACCATAGACATTTTTACGTCTGGTTAACCGCGTTCAGGCCCGGCGATTGCTCGGACACCGGCACGGCGGCCCGTTTTGGGACGTCGCACGATCGAGACGAGCCGATGCTGACCGCGAAAACCGTTCATCCGCGCGACCTGTCCGCCGCCGAGGCCAGCGCCTGGCGCGCCATCGCCGCGCGCGAGCCGGCCTTCGCCAGCCCGCTGCTGGGGCCGGACTTCGCCCATGCGGTCGGCGCGGTGCGCGAGGATGCGCGGGTGGCGGTGCTGAGCCGCAACGGCAGCCCGCTCGGCTTCCTGCCCTTCCACCAGCGGCCCGGCGGATTCGCCCGGCCCATCGGCGCGCCGCTGTCCGACTACCAGGCCCTGGTCACCGATGGCTTCTCGGGCGTCGACGGCGCCGAGGCGCTGACGGCGCTGGGCCTGTCGGCCTTCCGCTTCAACGGCCTGATCGACCCGCACGGCGCCTTCGCCGAGACGGTGGCGCAGGACAAGCCCGCCTGGGTGGTGGAGCTGGATCGGCCGGTTGATGAGTATCTGGAGACGGTGCGCGCCGCCTCGCCCAAGCGCTTCAAGAACTATCGCCGCCTGAGCAGCAAGATGGACCGGGAAATCGGCGAGACCCGCGTCGTGGCGCCCGACACCAGCCAGGCGGCCTTCGACACCCTGCTGACGTGGAAACGCGACCAGTTCCACCGCACCGGCGGCCATGACGTGCTGCGCCCCGACTGGACGCGCCAGCTGCTGCAGTCGCTGTTTGAACAGCGGGCCGGCGCCTTCCAGGGCCTGATGATCTGCCTCTATGCGGGCGACCGGCTGGTGGCGGGGCATTTCGGCGTGACCCTGAACGGCATCTATCACCCCTGGATCGCCTCGGCGGACCCGGAGCTTTCGGCCTATTCGCCGGGCCAGGCCTTCCTGTGGAAGGCGATCGGCGAGATGCCGGCGCTGGGCCTGCATCGCTACGACCTCGGCCCCAGCCACGACCACTACAAGCGCCACTACGCCTTGAGCCAGGTGATGGTGGGCGAGGGCCTGGTGGCGGCCAAGACGCCGGCCGGCCGCGCGGCCGGGGCGCGGGAGAAGGCGTGGGCCATGGCCGGCGCGGGGCGTGGGACCGTGTTGGGCCGCTTGCGCAACCGCCTGGACGCCATCGCCACCGTGGAACTGTCCACGGCGGGCCGGGTGGCGGGGGTCGTCGAGGCCTTCGCGGCCCAGGCGCGCCGGCGCACGGTGGAAGAGGTCTGACGCGCGGTGGCCGTCTCAACCCTTCCTTCTCGCCTTCACGGGCATGATCACCGCCTCGATGACGACGGCAAGACGGCGAAGATGGCGCGCGCGCAAACCACATCCACGACGGGGGCCTCGGCGCCCCTGGTCAGCATCATCATCCCGACCCAGCGCCGGCTGGAGGGGTTGGACACCGCCGTGCGTTCGGCCTTCGCCCAGGTCGGCGTCGAGGCGGCGCGGCTGGAACTGGTGGTGGTGGACAATGACGCCACGCCCTCGGCTGAACCGCTCGTCGCCAGGCTGGCGGCGCAAGCGCCCTTCCCGGTCATCTATGTGCACGAACCCCAGGCGGGGGTCGCCAATGCCCGCAATGCGGCGATGGCGGCGGCGGGCGGCTCGCTGATCGCCTTCCTGGACGACGACGAGGAGGCGCCGACGCACTGGCTCTCCGCCCTGCTGGCCGTGCAGGAAAAGCATGACGCCGACGCGGTGTTCGGGCCGGTGCGGGGCCGCGCGCGGGAGGCCGATCCGGCCCACCGCGCCTATCTCGAACGCTTCTTCTCCCGCGAAGACCCGGCGCCGGAAGGGGTGATCGACCACTACTACGGCTGCGGCGACAGCCTGGTGCGGCGCTCGGCGCTGCCCGACCGGTTCGCGCCCTTCTCCGCCATCCGCAACCACATCGGCGGCGAGGACGACCTGCTGTTCGGCCAGATGCAGAAGGCCGGTGCGGTGTTCGCCTGGGCCCCCGAGGCCTGGGTCTGGGAGGACCCGACGCCGTCGCGCCAATCACTGGCCTATACGATCCCGCGCGCCTTCGCCTATGGCCAGGGCCCGTCTTCACATTGCGCCGCCGCCAGCCCGCCCGACCGGGTGGGGGTGGCGCGCTGGATGGCGGTGGGGGTGGTCCAGGCGCTGGGCTTCGGCCTGCTGGCCGGGGTGAAGTGGCTGACCCGTGCGCCCGACCGGGCCCAGGCGCTGGACCGCGCGGCGCGGGGGCTGGGCAAGACGCTGTGGTGGGGGCCCTTCAAGATCAGCTTCTACGGACGGCCGGCATGACCATCATCGGCGACTGGAATCCGCACAAGGCCAAGAGCTTCGGGACGGCCAACCTGGCCTTCGGCCACGACCTGCATGAGCGTCCGATGTTCGACGACGCGGGGCTGGAACAGCTGTTGGATCGTTATCCGCGCGAGAAGCTGGGCGTGTTCACCATGGGCGAGGACCCGGTGGACTGGCGCACCTGGCGGCGCGGATCGGCGGGCGGGCTTTCGGGTTCGCGGCTGCTGGAGGCGGCCCAGGCGGGGCGTATCTGGCTGAATCTGCGGGCGGTCAACAGCCATCTGGCCGACTATGGCGCGCTGTCGGATGAGGTCTTCGCGGAGAAGGAGGCCCAGGTGAGGGGGCTTCGCACCTTCAAGCGCGATCTGGGCGTGCTGATCTCTTCGGCCAATGCCCAGGTCTTCTATCATCTGGACGTGCCGCTGGTGTCGCTGTGGCAGATCCGGGGCCAGAAGCGGGTGTGGGTCTATCCGGTGGAGGAGCCCTATGTGGGCGCCGTCGATCTGGAGAAGATCGTGCTGCGCGAGACGGCCGAACAGTTCGACTTCGACCCGGCCTGGGATGCGGGGGCCGATGTCTTCGACCTGACGCCCGGCCGCATGGTGACGTGGCGCCAGAACGCCCCGCACCGCATCGAGAACGGGCCGATGCTGAACGTGTCGCTATCGATCGAATTCATGACCCCGGCCGCGCTGATGCGGGCCAATGTCATCTATGCCAATGGCGTGCTGCGCCGGCGCATCGGGGCCCAGCCGGCGATCCAGGCGGGCGCCTCGCCGGTGGCGCTGGGCAAGCTGGCCCTGGCGCGCGGCGCCAAGGCGCTGAAGCTGCAGACGGTGCATGAGCGGGTGTTGCCGGTGACGTTTACGCTGGATGAGGGCGCGCCGGGGGCGCTGCTGCCGATGGGGCATGCGGCCTAGCTATTGGCGGGTTGGGCCAGTCTCCACCGCGAGGCGTCTGGGCGGGGACATGTACGCTCCCAAATCAATGGGGAAGCACGCGGGCGTCTGACCGTACGTGTCCCCGGATGGTGGCGGGGGACACGTACGGTCGAGTTCTGTGGCTGAAACACTGGAGGTCTGAGAGCGTACATGTCCCCGGCTGACGTGGTTGGGGCGATGAGCCTTTGGATAGCCACTAGGCTGCCGTTGGGGCGCCTGGGTGAAGGTCTTGGGGTGAGGCGCGGGCGATGGCTTGGCGCTTGCGAAAGGGAACATCGATGGTCGTCTTCAGTGTGCTCTATCCGGCCGGCGCCGGGGCCAAATTCGACAAGGCCTATTATGACGCGACCCACATTCCGCTGGTGAAATCGGCCTTCGGGGCGACGGGCCTGACCGGGGTGCAGGTGTTCCATGCCCTGGCGGCGGGGGACGGCGGCGCGGCGCCGTTCGTGGCCATGGCGCATCTGGAATTCGAAAGCCCCGAGGCCCTGCAGGCCAGCCTGACCGGGCCGCGGGCGGGCGAGGTGTTCGCCGATGTGGCCAAGTTCACCGACATCGCGCCGGTGACCCAGGTCAGCGCCAAGGGGTAGGGCCTGAAGCGGCGGCCAACCAGCTTGTCCGCCGAATCCCTTGCCCGTCCGGCGGCTTCATCGCAGAAGACAGGCATGAGCGGCTCGACCACCTTTGAATTCGGCGACGATCCGGAAGCGGCGGGCCGCGCGTTGCGCGACGCCTTCGGCTGTTTCACGACCGGGGTGACGGTGGTGACGACCATCGCCGACGACGGCCGGCCCGTGGGGTTCACGGCCAATTCGTTCGCCTCGGTGTCGCTGGATCCGCCGCTGGCGCTGACCAGCATCGACTTCAAGTCCAACAGCCTGGCGCATCTGGAGGCGTCCAAGGTGTTCGCGGTCAATGTGCTGCATGTGGACCAGCAGGAGATCGCGCGGAAGTTCACCGCCAAGACCGGGGACCGGTTCGAGGGCGTGGAGACTGAGACCTGGGGGTCGGGGGTTCCGATCCTGAAAGGCTGTATGGCCAACTTCGAGCTGGAGACGCACCACGCCTTCGACGCCGGGGACCACCGGGTGATCGTGGGGCGGATCCTGAAGGTGCGCTATGACCCGCATCATGAGCCGCTGGTCTTCCTGCGCGGGAAATACCGGAAGGTTCACACCGAGCTTTAGCGGGTAGACCGGTAGGCGCCGCGTTCCAACACCCATCCCCCGTCATCCTCGGACTTGTTCCGAGGACCCCTGCTTGCGCGATCACCCGCGCATTGGGAGTTGCCGAAACCATCCCGCAATCAATAAACCCGGACGGGCTGCCGACAGAGGGGTCCTCGGAACAAGTCCGAGGATGACGATCGTGGGCGGGTGTGCGTGCGGGCGCCAAGTGCCGGCGCCGCAAAGAAAACGGCGCCCCACCGGAGTGGAGCGCCGCCTTCAATTTTTCAGGTGACCCGACGCGCCTAGTGGGCCGCGTCGGAGGCCTTCTTGCCGGCGTCCTTGGCGGCGTCGCCGGCCTTTTCGGCGGTCTTGCCGGCCGCTTCAGCCTGGTCGCCGGCCGCCTTGGCGGTGGCGGGATCGGTGGTGGTGGCGGCGGTGGCGCTGGCGTCGGCGGCCTGGGTGGCGGCGGTCGAGGCTTGCGAGGCGGCGGCGGCGGCGGTGTTGGCGTCGGCGGCGGCGTCAGCGGCCTTCTCGGCCTTGGGCTGGCAGGCGGCGATAGAGAAGCTCAGGGCGGCCAGGGCGGCGACAGTGATGAAACGCATGGGATTTCCTCCGATTTAGCCGCCGGCACACGCCGGAAGCCCACGCCGCGGTCAAGCGCGGCATTGGTCAAAAGCGATGGGCGTGCGGATCGTTCCCTGTCGGTAACAACTTTTGTGATCGGCGCGTTACCGGGCCGTGCGTTCAGCCCTGGCGGATCTAGGCCTCGCCGCCCTGCTGGACGAAGGGGACGCGGGCGAACAGCCGGCGTTCGGCGCCGCGCGGGTCGTCGACCAGTTTGGAGGGGGTGTCGAAGACCATGGTCTGGCGGCGTTCCAGGCCATAGGGCGGCCAGGGTTCCAGGCCCGGGTGGTTGGGATCGCCGGTGCGCGCGAAGGCGATGAAGGCGTCCATCATCGCGGCCGAGACGGCCTTGGCCGCCGCGCCGCCGTTGGCGGCGAAGGAGCCTTCGGCTTCGAGGTTTCCGAACACCAGGGCGATGTCGAGGGTGTGGGGCGCGCCGAAGACGCCGTGGTCGCGGGGGGAGGCCCAATCGACCTGGTAGGCGAAAGCCGGGTGGCCGGCCGCGGCGCGGGCCTCGTCCTCGATGACGGCGCCGCGCCAGGAGCGGGCGGCGGTGACGGCGGCGTGGAAGACGTCGCTGGACGAGTAGGCGGGATAGAGGCGGCGGTATTCGGCGCTGACCAGCGCCGGGCTGATGTCGAGGCGCATGTTGGCGGCCAGCTGGGCGGGGAGTTCATTCCACGGAACGCGCAGGGGCAGGCCGTATTTGTCGCGGATCAGGCCCCGGGTTTCGTCGTGGGTGTTGCCGATCATCATGGGGATGGCTGCGCCGACGGGAGAGGCGTCGGGGTAGAAGGGGTGGCGATCGAGGGTGCGGTCGTCCATCACCGGGCCGAAATACATGCCGCCGGCGCCGATGATTGGGTCGGGGGTGGCCAGGGCGTCGAGGATGGCCTGCATGGGCAGCGTCGCGGCCTCGGCCGCCCGTTCCGGCGGCAGTTTGAGGGCGTCGAGGAAGGCGCGGGCGCGGCTGGCGGCGTTGAGCGGGCCCTGGACCGTGACCTGCTGGCCGCTCATGGTGGCGGCGCGGTGGAAGAGGCCTTTGGCGGCGGGCATTGCCATCAGGGTGGCGATCTTGGCGCCGCCACCGGATTGGCCGAACAGCATCACGCAGCCGGGGTCGCCGCCGAAGCCGGCGATGTTGTCGCGCACCCATTGCAGGGCCAGGACCAGGTCCAGCTGGCCGGCGTTGCCGCTGTCCCGGAGGCCGTGGGCGAGCGTTGCGAGGGACAGGTAGCCGAAGGCGTTGAGGCGGTGGTTGAGGGTGACCACGACCACGTCGCCGCGCCGGGCCAGGGCCGCGCCGTCGAGCAGGGCGCTGGAGGCGGTGCCGTTCGCGTAGGCGCCGCCGTGGATATAGACCATCACCGGCTTGGGCTTGAGGTCGCCCAAACGCTTCTTTTCGCGCGCGTGGTCGAAGGGGGCGGGGGTCCAGACATTGAGGACCAGGCAGTCCTCGCCGACATTGTCCGTGAGTTTGCCCTGGGGCGCGGTGTGGCCGAAGGCCGTGGCGTCGCGGACGCCCTGCCACGGCGGGGCGGGCAGGGGCGGCTGGAAGCGGCGCGGGCCGGTGTCGGCGCCGTAGGGAATGCCCTTGAAGACGCTGACGTCGTTGTCGCTGTAGCCCCGCAGGCGCCCGGCATTGGTGGCGGCGATGGGGGCCTTGGGCGTGGCGGCGAAGCCGGGGGCGGCGGCGAGGGCGCCGGCTGCGGCCAACAGCAGCCGGCGGTCGATCTCGTGGGTCACGGCGTCCTCCCGTTTGCGGAGAGCCTAGCGCGCCTGACACCGGTTACCAAGCGGCCGTGTTCAGGTGCGTCCGAAGGCGGCGCGCAACTCGTCCTTGGCCTTCTCCAGGGTGTGCTTGCGCTCGGCCGGGAGGTTCTTGCCGGCGCGGTTGATGTAGAAGGTCAGCATGGACATGGCGGAGCGGTAGGGCTCGGCCTTGCGGCGCTTGCTGTGTTCGGCGGAGCGTTTGAGCGACAGGGCGATCGCCTTCGGGTCGTCGGATTCGAAGATGTCCTTCTGCAGGTCGAGGGCGTCGCTGTGTTCGGTCACGTCGGCGGACCATTTCTTGCCGCCGTGGGTCCGCGCGTGATGGTCCGTATGGCTCTGGGGCATGGGCTGTCTCCTGCAAGCCTACCGCTGCGAGAACGCCGAGGTCGCGGGCGGGTTTCCAGGAACGGTGGGCGCCTACTGCCGCGCCATCTCCGCTTCGCCGATGCCGTCGCCATCGAGGGTCTGGTCTTCGTCCATGGTGACGGTGACCTTGCTTAAGCGGCCGGTGAATTCGAAGGGGGCGGCGTAGTCGGCGACGGGGCTGCCGCGGTCGCGGCCGATGTCGAGGCCGGACCAGGACACGAAGTTGTAGAAGCCGAGGTCGGTGTCGCCGTGGCCGGCGGGCTGGCCGTCGATGGTCAGGCGGAAGTGGCGGCGGCCGTCGATGGTCTGGACCTGGACGCCGAGGCGGCGGTGGCCGGGCGGGATGTCGCGGTCGGAGGTAACGATGGCATGGTGGCCGCCGACGTTCATGTCGTGGACCAGGCGGCCGTCGCGGATGAAGAGGCTGTAGCCGCAGGTGGCGTCGCCGTGGGCGATCAGCACGCCTTCGGTTCCGGCCTCGATGTGGGCCTCGGCCTCGATGCGATAGGTGCGGCTGCGCACGTCGGGGGCGACGTCGGTGGGGACGTGGCCCATGCCCTTGTGGAAGACGAAGCGCTTGCGCGCGCCGTGGAAGCGGATGGCGTTTTCGGCGAAGCGCGGGCCGAAGCGGTCGTCGAGGGGCAGGACCTTGTGGGCCTCGGCCTGGCGCCACCACTCCTCGACCATGGCCTTCAGGCGTTCGGGGTCGGCCTCGGCGAGGTCTTCGTATTCCGAGAAGTCCTCGGCCAGGTGGTAGAGCTCCCACACGTCGCCGTCGAAGGCGCGGCCGGGCGGGTGATAGGCGACGGCCTTCCAGCCGTCCTGGACGATGCCGCGGTGGCCGAACATCTCAAAGTGCTGGGGCTTGGCCTTGGAGGGGGCGGCGGAATCGGTGAGCGAGGGCGAGAAGCTGACGCCTTCGAAGGGCATTTGCGGGACGCCGGCGAGCGTGTCGGGCTTGGTGAGGCCCAGCAGGTCGAGCAGGGTCGGCGTCATGTCGCTGGCATGGGTGAACTGGTGGCGCAGCTCGCCGCGGGCGGTGAGCCCCTTGGGCCAGGAGATGACCAGCGGGTCGCGGATGCCGCCGCCGTGGGTGTTTTGCTTGTAGCGTTTGAGCGGGGTGTTGGAGGCCATCGCCCAGCCGTGCGGGAAGTTGGAGTGGGTGTCGGGACCGCCGATGTCGTCGGTGCGGGCGATCTTGGCGTCGAGGGGCTCGAACTTCATGTTGTAGGGGCCCATGGCGTTGATCATGCCGAGCGGGCCGCCCTCCTGGCTGGCGCCGTTGTCGGAGAGGACCAGGATCAGGGTGTCGTCCTTGATGTCGGCGTCTTCGAGGAAGGCCACCAGGCGGGCCAGGTGGCGGTCGGCGTGGTCGAGCATGGCGGCGAAGGCGGCCTGCAGACGGGCGAACAGGCGTTGTTCGTCGGGGCTGTGCTCGGCCCAGGGGCGCACATGGTCGTTGCGGGGCGGCATGCGGGTATCGGGCGGCACGATGCCCAGCGCCTTCTGACGTTCGAGCCGGCGTTCGCGCTCGACGTCCCAGCCGTCGGCGAAGACGTTGGCATAGTGGTCGATGATCTCGCGCGGGGCCTGGTGGGGGGCGTGACAGGCGCCGGGGGCCAGCCACAGCATCCAGGGGGTGTCGGGGGCGTCGGCGGTGTGGTCGGCGATGAAGCGGATCGACTGGTCGACCAGGTCCTCGGTCAGGTGGTAGCCGGTCTCATAGGTTCCGGGGGCCTCGATGGGGGTGTTGTCGCGCACGAGTTCCGGCGCGTACTGGTCGGTCTCGGCGTCCATGAAGCCGTAGTAGCGGTCAAAGCCCCGGCCCAGCGGCCAGCCGTCGAAGGGGCCGGTGGCGCCGGTCTCGGTCAGCGGCGTGACGTGCCACTTGCCGACCATGTAACTTCGATACCCATTAGAGCGCAGCATCTCCGGCAGCATGCCCGCTTCCTTGGCGATCTTGCCGCGATAACCGGGATAGCCGCTGTCGAAGTTGGCCAGGCAGCCCATGCCGACGGAGTGGTGGTTGCAGCCGGTCATCAAGGCCGCCCGCGTGGTCGAGCACATGGCGGTGGTGTGGAAGCCGGTGTAGCGCAGGCCCGCCTCGGCCAGGGCGTCGATGGTGGGTGTGAGGATGGGCGAGCCGTAGCAGCCGAAGTCCGAGAAGCCGACGTCGTCGAACAGCACCACCAGGATGTTGGGCGAGCCCTTGGGGGCGGTGGTCTTGTCCGGCCACCAGGGGGTGGAGTCGGCGATGGTGCGGCCGATCTTGGGGCCCGGGTCGGACATGAAGCTACTCCACGCGTTGGTACTGGCACGCTAGGTGACAAAACCGGCGAGGTCGAGGCGAAGACATCCCCAGGATGGGGAACGTGCTAGGTCTGTACCCAACTGGATGCCCCAAACGCGCCCGCTCATCCCCGCGACCCGCAGGGAGGCGCGTAGCAGCCAAAGCGGGAACCCAGGCTTCTTTGCTGGGTCGGCAAGGCCCACCGTCCCGGTCAGTACGAAGTGTAGCCGCTCTCGGCGCGCGGCCGCCTAGGCCCAAAATATTGTCCACGAACCACAGGGACCACACCAACGCCTTCCGGACAGGCCCCGACCTTCATCGACGCAGTCGATCAGCAATCGCGAGCGACCACACGCTCCACGCATCAGGATAGCGTTGGTGTGGTCCCTGTGGTCCGTGGAAAAATCTTCCTTCCGCTTCGCTCCCCGACCGGTCAGCAGGGGCCGCAAGCCTTGGCTAAAAAGCCTGGGTTCCCGCTTTGGCTGCTACGCGCCTCCCTACGGGTCGCGGGATGAGCGGAGTGTAGGGGGGCTGTTGTGTCCGGACTCTAGGCGTTTTCCACCCAGCGCTTGAAGAGGCCGCCGTCGGAGAGGCCGGCCTGTTGTTCGGCGATCTTGCCGTCCTTGAACAGGAATAGCGCGGGGATGGAGCGCACGCCGTACTGGGCGGAGAGGCCGGGTTCGGCGTCGACGTCGACCTTCACGAAGCGGGCCTTGGGTTCGAGTTCGGCGGCGGCGCGCTCGAACACCGGGGCGATGGCGCGGCAGGGTCCGCACCAGGCGGCCCAGAAGTCGGCGACGATGGGGATGGAGGAGTTGGCCACGTGCTTGCGGAAGCGCTCGGTGGTCAGGGCCACGGGCTTGCCCTCGAACAGGGGCTGGTGGCAGCGCCCGCATTTGGCCGCCTTGGCGTCGCGCTCGGCGGGCAGGCGGTTGGTGGCGTCGCAGTGGGGGCAGACGATCTGGATGGTGGGCGTGTCGGACATGGTGGGCTCCGGTGTAGCCACGAACATATAGGGAGGCGCTCAGCGTTTCTCGATCACCAGGCTTTGCACCGCGCGGCCGAAGTAGCCGCGTTCGTCGGCCAAGCCCGCGAAGGCCACGCCGCCGCCATGGTCGCCCAGCCAGGTCTCGGCGTCGAGCAGCACCCAGTCGCCGACCGGATAGCGGGCCAGGCTCACGGTCAGGTCGCCGTTGATGAAGGTGTAGTCCTCCCACGGCAGCATGGAGGCGCTGCCGTTGCAGAAGTCGGCGGTGATGCAGGCGCGCATGAGGGGGGTGATGGCCTCGCCCTCGATGATGGGCCGCTCGGCCTTGAACCAGATGGCGGCGGGGCCGGGGGTGCGGAAGGCGCCGCGACCGGCGCGCATTTGAAGCCCGCTGACGAAGCGGTTGGCGGTGGTGTCGCCGAAGGGGTCGGGGGCGGCGACGAGGTGGGGCAGGGTGGCGTTGGGCGGGGTGTCGTGGACCGTGTCGGGCAGTTCGACCTCGGCGCGGCGAACCTTCAGAACGCTGGCGCGGGCCACTTCGACGCCCTTGGCCTTGAGGCTGATGGCGATCAGCTGGATCTTCTTTCCCTCGCGCACGACGGCGGTCTCGATGTCGAGGGGCGCCACGGGGACCGGGCGCAGCAGGTCGATGGTCAGGCGCGCCACCTGCATCGGGACGGCGGTGGGGATGGCCTCGGCGGCCCAGGCGCACAGCGCGGTGGGGGCGCTGCCGTGCTGCATGGTGGCGTCCCAGGGACCGGCGGCGTTGGGGCTGGTTTCCACCCGGGCGCCGTCGAGACGGTAGATGGCGTCCATGGCGGCGAGGTCGGGGCGGGGCGTGTCCATACGGGCGTTGTAGAGCGGGCGCCGCTTGGGAACTCAAGCGGCGCCTTTAGGGGCTCAGGCGGCGGCGGGACGCGAGCGCGCGGGGAGGAACTTCGGGTTGCGCACCAGCACGGCGGTGACGAGGGCGACGAGCAGGCCGACGGGGAGGATCTCGATCGCGGTCATCGCCATGCGCAGCAACGGATTGGCGTACATGGCGCGCATGGCTTCCGTCTCCTGGACAGCCTTGGCGTAGGCTGCGCCGGTGACGCCGGCGGCGCGTTTGGCGGCCAGGGTGGCGGAAATATACTGGTCCATGAAGGTGTAGTGGGTGGCGGCCAGATAGGCCTCCCAGACCAGGACGTAGGCCAGCGTGGCGGCGAGCGCGATGCCCAGGCCGATGCCGAGGGCGGTGGTGAACTTGATGACGCCGCCCAGCGTCTGGTCGCGGTACTGCTTCACGGCGACCAGGATGGAGGACAGGCCGACCAGCATGATCAGGTAGCCCAGCCAGACGCTGGAATGGTGGCCGCCGGTCAGGAAGATGGAGGCCAGCGTGCCCAGGATGATGACGACGCCGGAGATCAGGCCGTAGGTGAGGATGATGCGGAGCATGCCGGTGTTCCTTTGCGTTCGGCTGTGCGGATGCCGGACCATCATGGGAAAGCGGAACTGAAGGTATCGCCCGAAAGGGTGAGTTCGTGGGTTTCACCCGTTTCGGCGTGGGGTCAGGGGATCAGATGCAGGTCGCGGGCCTTGCTGACGGCCTGGGTGCGGCGCGCGACCTCCAGCTTGGAAAACAGGTTGGCGGCGTGGGTCTTCACGGTGTTGGGCGACAGGCCGAGGGTGCGGGCGATCTCCTTGTTGGACTGGCCGGCGGCCAGGCATTCCAGCACCTTCATCTCCTGGCCGGTGAGGCCCAGCGAAGCCTGGGCGGCGGCGTTGCGCGCGAAGGGGGCAGGGGCGGCGCGCGCGGTCAGTTTCCAGCCTACCCACACGCCGCCGGCGGCGAAGGCGGTGGCGATCAGGCCGATGTAGATCTCGCGAGGGAAGGCCCGCGTGACGTACTCGAACTGGAGCCACTGCAGCGCGAAGGCGGCGGCGGCCAGCACGAGGGCCCAGACGATGACGGTGCGGGTCATGGGCCGATTGTGCGGCATCCCGCGCGGCGGTCAACGCGGGACACCGGAGGGGTGGCGTGGGGGCCGGTGAACCTGCGCCGCGAATTGCGCGTATGGTCCTGTAACCTCGCGTCCCCAAGCGGCGAACTAGGGGGCAGACCGGATCGGAGCCTTCACATGACCATGGATCGCAGAGCCTTGCTGAGCAGCGGCCTGTTGCTGGGTGCCGCGGCCTTCGCGGCCTCGGCCTGCAAGGGCCAGGCGGCGTCGAGCGCGGTGGCGCAGGCGGCCACCTTCAAGCTGAGCGACGCGGAGTGGCGCAAGCGGCTGAGCCCGGCGGCCTATAACGTGCTGCGCCAGGCGGGCACCGAGCGGGCCGGGTCCAGCCCGCTGGACGCGGAGGAGCGCAAGGGGACCTATGCCTGCGCCGGCTGCGACCTGCCGCTCTACAAGTCGTCGACCAAGTTCCACTCCGGCACCGGCTGGCCGAGCTTCTGGGCGCCGATCCCCAATGCGGTGGTGGTGTCCAACGACAGCACCCTGGGCATGGACCGCACGGCGGTGTCGTGCCGCCAGTGCGCCGGCCACCTGGGCCATGTGTTCGACGACGGCCCGCCGCCGACCGGCAAGCGCTACTGCATGAACGGCGTCGCCCTGCGCTTCCACGCCGCCTGATCCTGACCTTTGAGAGCCCAAGACCCGCCATGCGCTTCCTGAAACCCTCGATCCTGACCTCCCTCGCCGTGGCCCTGTCGCTGGCGGCCAGCGCCTGTGCGCCGGGCCCCGCCTCGGCGGCGGCGCTGCCGGCGCCCGCCGTGGACGCGCCGCGTGGCGGCCCCACCCAGGTGGCCGTCTTCTCCGGCGGCTGCTTCTGGGGCGTGCAGGGGGTGTTCCAGCATGTGAAGGGCGTCAAAAGCGCGGTGTCCGGCTATGCGGGCGGCGCGGCCGACACCGCCGACTATGAGACGGTGAGCGGCGGCAGTACGGGCCATGCGGAGTCGGTGCGGGTGGTGTTCGATCCCGCCCAGATCTCCTATGGCCAGCTGCTGCAGATCTTCTTCTCGGTGGCGACCGATCCGACCCAGCTGAACGCGCAATATCCCGACCAGGGCACGCAATACCGCAACGAGATCTTCTATACGAACCCCGACCAGAAGCGGGTCGCGCAGGCCTACATCGCCCAGCTGGACAAGGCGCATGCGTTCAAGTCGAGGATCGTCACCCGGGTCGATCCGCTGGTGGGCTTCTACAACGCCGAGGCCTATCACCAGGACTATCTGACCCTGCATCCGGAGAGCAGCTACATCAGCAGCTACGACCTGCCGAAGATCGCCAATCTGCGGAAGTCGTTCCCGCAGTTCTACCGGGCCAGCCCGGTGCTGGTGGGCGCCAAGCACTGACCGCTTGACCGGGATCGGCGATCTCCCCAGCCTGCGGGCTGACCAGGGGGATGCCATGCGATACGTCCGGATGCCGATCGAGGTGGAGAGCCCGGAGGAGTATGGCTACGGCAATATCCGCTTCAATCTCTCCGAGAGTTCGGTGGCCGACCAGCGGCTGTCGGACCTGGGGCTGACCATACCGGACATGCCGCTGCTGTACGGCGAGCATCGCGGGCCGTCGGGCCTGAGGGCGATGATCGCGTCGGAGGGCGAGGGACTTAGTCCCGACGACGTGCTGGTGACGACGGGGGCGGCCGGGGCGCTGTTCATCATCTCCACGGCGCTGCTGGGGCCTCAGGACCATCTGGTGGTGATCCGGCCCAACTATGCGACCAACATCGAAACACCCCGGGCCATCGGCTGTGGGGTCAGCCATATCGACCTGAGCTTCGAGGACGGCTTCCGCATCGATTTCGAGCGGGTGGAGGCGGCGATCAGCACGGCCACCAAGCTGATCAGCGTCACCAATCCGCACAATCCGACCGGGGTGATGATGACTACGGAGGAACTGACGCGGCTGGCCGAGCTGGCTGCCGCCAACAGCTGCTGTCTGCTGGTGGACGAGACCTATCGCGACCTGTCGTTCGTGGACAAGCCGCCGCTGGCGGCGACGCTGGGGACGCATGTGATCAGCGTGTCGTCGCTGTCGAAGGCCTACGGCGTGCCGGGCATCCGGGTGGGGTGGCTGATCACCCGCGACCCGGCGCTTCAGGAGATCTTCCTGGCGGCCAAGGAGCAGATCAGCATCTGCGGCAGCGTCATCGACGAATGGGTGGCCGAGCGGGTGTTCGCGGGGCGCGGGGCGATCCTGGGGCCCCGGCTGGTGGAGATGAAACGGCGGCTGGAGCTGATCAGCGACTGGATGGCTGGGGAGCCGTTGCTGGAGTGGGTGAAGCCCTCGGGCGGTGTGGTGTGCTTCCCCCGCATGATCGAGGAGCCGGCCGGCGGGACGGAGGGTTTCTACCGGCGGCTGCTGGAAGAGCAGGGGACCTATGTGGGGCCGGGGCATTGGTTCGAGATGCCGGATACGCACTTCCGGCTGGGCTATGGGTGGCCGACAAGCGACGAGCTGGAGGCGGGGCTGGCGGGGATATCGAAGGCCTTGCGGGGGTAATACTCAGACCGCTCGTCCCGACGAAAGTCGGGATCCATAGGGCGTGCGAAGTTGATGCGCTGCAAAGGTGCATAGCGCGCGTCCTGTCACCCAAGGCCTGGGGCAATCATCGAATTCACGATGGATCCCGACTTTCGTCGGGATGAGCGGAGATTCAGAGGTATTTACCCGGGTGATATTATCGGCTATCCAGCCGTCATGTCCTCCTCCCGCAAGCGCGATCTCGTCCAGGCCTACAAGGAGCGCAAGCGTGATCGCGGGGTGTTCGCGGTGCGGTGCGCGCCCACGGGACAGATGTGGGTGGCGGCGACGCCCAATCTCGAGAGCCAGAAGAACAGCCTGTGGTTTTCGCTGCGGCTGGGCAGCCATCGGCGGGCCGACATGGCGCAGGCGTGGAAGGACCATGGGGCGGAGGCCTTCAGCTATGAGGTGCTCGAGGAGATCGACGATACCGATCTGACGCCCCTGGGTCTGAGCGACCTGTTGAAGGCGCGTGAGAAGCATTGGCGCGAGGCGCTTGGGGCCGGCCCGGTCCACAGCTGACGGGCGGCGGCGCGGGAAAGTAGGGACACACACCTATTTCCGGTCGATGCCGGCAACGCTTCACGGCGCTTGCCGGAAATAGGTGTGTGTCCCTACTTTCCTACCAACAAACAAAAACGGGAGATGCGGGATGAGGCTGACCAAGGCGCGCGTGGCGCCCCTCACCGATAGCGAACTGAGCGCCGATCAGGCCGAGGCGCTGGAGCCAGTGCGGGGCGGCAAGCTGGGGGTGCTCAACATCTTCCGCACCCTGGCGCGCGAGCCCAAGGCGCTGAAGGCCTTCAATACCTGGGGCGGTTATGTGCTGTCGCGGCGCAACGGGCTGCCGGCGCGCGAACGCGAGATCGTCATCCTGCGCATCGGCTACCTGTGCAAGTCCGGCTATGAGTGGACGCAGCATCACCGTATCGGGCTGGAGAGCGGGTTGAGCGCGGCGGAGATCGAGAACATCAAGGCCGGCGCCGATGCGCCCGGCTGGACGCCGGCGGAGGCGGCGCTGATCCTGGCGGCGGACGAGTTGAACCGCGACCACTTCATCACCGACGCCACCTGGGCGGCGCTGGGCAAGCATTTCAGCGACAAGCAGCGGATGGATGTGGTGTTCACCGCCGGCCAGTACACCCAGGTGTCGATGATCTTAAACAGCTTCGGGGTGCAGCTGGACGAGGGCCAGACGCTGGATCCCGACCTGAAGGGCTTCTGAGAGTGGCCGGCCGCCTGGGGGGCAAGTCGGTCATCGTCATGGGCGCCGGCCAGACGCCCGGCGAGACCATCGGCAACGGCCGCGCCATCTCGATGCTGTTCGCCCGCGAGGGGGCGGAGGTGATCTGCGTCGACCGCGATGGGGACCGGGCGGCCGAGACGGCGGAGATGATCGAGGCGGAGGGCGGCAAGGCCTGGTCCTACACGGGCGACTGGACCAAGGCGATCACCGGGCCGGCGCTGGTGGAGGCCGCCAAGGCGCGCTGGGGGCGGCTCGATATCCTGGTCAACAACATCGGCATCGGCGGGGGCGGTGACGGGCCCGCGCACCGGCTGGAAGAGGCGGCGTTCGACCGGATCATGACGGTGAACGTCAAGGGCATGTGGCTGACCATCAAGGCGGTGCTGCCGCTGATGCGCGAGCAGGGTGCGGGGGCCATCGTCAACATCTCCTCCCTGGCCGGGATCGCGGGGGGAAACCAGGTGGCCTATGAGATGTCAAAGGCGGCGGTGAACCGGCTGACGACGTCGGTGGCCCAGGCCAACGCGGGCAAGGGCGTGCGCTGCAACGCCGTCGCCATGGGGCTGATGGATACGCCGATGGCCGTGGCCGGGATCTCGGCGGCCACGGGCCAGGACCCGGAAGCAGTGCGCGCCGCGCGTGGGGCAAGGGTGCCGCTGGGCGGGAAGATGGGCGATGCGTGGGACACGGCCCAGGCGGCCCTCTTCCTGGCGTCGGACGAGGCGCGGTTCATCACCGGGGTCGTGCTGCCGGTTGATGGCGGAATGTCCAGCCGGATCGGTTAGGGCCGCCGCGAGCGCGGCGGGTCTAGCCCTGGCCCAAGGGCCCGCGCTATGGCTGTGCCTGCGAGCGGGATAGGCCTCACATGTCGGATGATCTCTCAAACGACCCGTCCATACTGCCGACCTTCGGTGGGCGGATGGAGCAGGCGTTTCCGACGCTGACGCCCGCCGAGATCGGCCGCATGCAACGCTTCGGCGAGGTGCGGCGCTATCGCGACGGCGAGGCGCTGTTCACCACGGGGGTGACAACCGACGGGATGTTCGTGATCCTGTCCGGCCATGTGGCGATCACCCAGCGCGACGGCCTGGGCCATGTGACGCCGGTGACGGAGCAGGGCGTGGGCCAGTTCCTGGCCGAGGTGGGCCAGCTGTCGGGGCGCGCGGCGCTGGTCGACGGACACGCCGAGGGCGACGTCGAGGCGCTGGTCATTCCGCCGGAAGCGTTGCGGCGGTTGCTGGTGGCCGAGGCCGAACTGGGCGAGCGGATCGTGCGCGCCCTGATCCTGCGGCGGGTCAATCTGATCGAGAGCCAGACGGGCGGGGCGGTGCTGATCGGCGCGGCCCATGGGGCGGGCGTGGCGCGGCTGCAGAACTTCCTGACCCGCAACGGCCATCCGCACCATCTGCTGGACCCCGAGGTCGACGCCGAGGCGCGTGAATTGACCACGCGTTATGCGGCGCAAGGCCTGCGGCTGCCGCTGGTGGTGACGCCGGATGGGCGGGTGCTGAGCGACCCGAGCGAGACCGATCTGGCGCACGCGCTGGGCATGGTGGGCGCGCCGACGGCGGGCAAGATCCATGACGTGGCGGTGGTGGGCGCGGGCCCTGCGGGGCTGGCCACGGCGGTCTATGCGACCTCGGAGGGCTTGTCGGTGGCGCTGGTCGATTGCCGCGCCTATGGCGGCCAGGCGGGAGCCAGCGCGCGGATCGAGAACTACCTCGGCTTTCCCACCGGGATTTCGGGCCAGGCGCTGGCGGGCCGCGCCTTCGTGCAGGCCCAGAAGTTTGGGGCCGAGCCGATGATCCCCTGGCAGGTGGCGTCGCTGGATTGTTCGCGGCGCAGCGGGGTCTTCGTGCTGCGCAGCACCGAGGGCGAGGAGATCCGGGCCAAGGCGGTGGTGGTGGCCAGCGGGGCGTCCTACCGCCGCCCGGCGGTGGCGCGGCTGGAGGAGTTCGAGAGCCGGGGCGTGTGGTATTGGGCTTCGCCGGTGGAGGCCAGGCTGTGCGCCGGCGAAACGGTGATGCTGGTGGGCGGCGGCAATTCGGCGGGGCAGGCGGCGGTCTTCCTCTCAGGCCATGCGCGCGTCGTGAAGATGCTGGTGCGGGGCCAGGGGCTGGCGGCCAGCATGTCGCGCTATCTGATCGACCGCATCGAGGCCGCGGCCAATATCGAACTGATCACCGAGGCGGAGGTGCTGGCGCTGGACGGCGACCCGGGCATTGGGCTGGAAGCCATCACCTGGCATGACCGGGCGGGCGATATCCGCCACACCGAGACCATCCGCAACCTGTTCCTGTTCGTGGGCGCCGACCCGGCGACCGGCTGGCTGGGGGACTGTGGCGTGGCCCTGGACAACGGCGGGTTCGTGATCACCGGGATGGACGATGCGCCACTGCTGCAATCCAGCGTGGCGGGGGTGTTCGCGGTGGGCGATGTGCGCTGCGGGTCGGTCAAGCGGGTGGGCGCGGCGATCGGCGAGGGGGCTCAGGTGGTGGCGGCCCTGCACGGCTATCTGGCGGACGCGCCGGTCACCACGGCCTAGAGATTGAAGGAGAGCGGCATGGCGCAGGACTGTCCCCACATCGAGCACATCCAGAAGGTCACGCCGAGCGCCAAGGGGTGCGAGGATTGCCTGAAGATCGGCGCGCGCTGGGTGCATCTGCGCCTGTGCCGCACCTGTGGGCATGTGGGCTGCTGCGACGACAGCCCCAACCGGCATGCGACGAAGCATTTTCATGCCACCAGCCATCCGATCATCGAGGGCTATGATCCGCCGGAGAAGTGGGCCTGGTGCTATGTGGACGAGGTGGCCTTCGAGCTCTCCGACGCGGAGGCGACGCCGCAGCTGGGGCCGATCCCGCGCTACTACTGAGGCGCGCGGACCAGCGACAGGGTGTGGTCGGCCGCCTTGCGCAGGACGAGGTCGGCGCCGGGCCGGTGATGGACGATGTGGTCGCGCAGGTTGGGCAGGTTGATGCGCTGCCAGACCTGATGTCCGAAGGCCTGCGCCTGGGCCGCGTCCATGACCCGGAAGCGGAAGTAGAAGGAGGCCGGGTCGAACTCCGCCTCGCGCCACAGCCGCATGAAGCGGGCCACGAACCAGGCCTCCAGATCGGCCTCCTCGGCGTCGAGGTAGATCAGGGTGTCGGCCATGGCCTGGCCGGGCGGGAAGCCGAGGCCTTCGACGATCAGGATGTCGGGGTGGGCGATCGTGCGGGTGAGCGCCGGGTCGATGTCGTAGGTGGTGTGGGAATAGCCGGGGAACACCGCCTCGCCCGAGCGCGCGGTCCAGATGGCGGCCATCATGGCGTCGGTGTCGTAGCTTTCCGGAAAGCCCTTGCGCAGGGTCAGGCCCTTGGCCTCCAGCACCGCGTTGGGGAAGAGGAAGCCGTCGGTGCAGACCAGCTCGGCCTTGAGGCCGGCCTGGACCAGGGCGTCGCGCAGGCCCTCGGCCAGGGTGCTCTTGCCGGCGGCCACGGCGCCGGTGATGCCGACCACCAGGGTCTGGCCGGGGGTGCGCAGGGCGGTGAGGCGTTGGGCCAGGCCGGGGATGTCGATGGGTTCGGCAGCCACCGTCAGGCGCCCGGCGCGCTGTCGGTCAGGCGGGCTTCAAGCGCCGCCAGGTCCGGCGCGAACCACACCCATTGGCCCCGGTTGGACTCGCGCACGAAGTCGCGCAGGGCGTCGCTGGCGTCCACGGCGGCGGTGATGTCGCCCAGGATGGCGACGCGGATACCGTAGTTGATGAACTTCTGCAGGATCAGGCCGGCGATGCGGGTGCTCAAGACCAGGAAGTCGGGCGAAAGCCGGCTCAAGGGGATGGCCACCATGCCCGCGTCGGCGCCGAAGGCCTCGCCGATGAGGTCGGTGGCGTCGAGCTCGCCGGCGGCGACGGGGCCGTGCGGCGGGAAGACGAGCAGGCGCACGCCGCCCACGGTCTGGATCGCGCCGGTCATCAGGGCTTTTTCGCCGCCTTGTCTTCCAGGGCGGCGATCTGGCCGGTGAAGTAGGGTTGCTCGCCGAGCGACACCAGGTGCTTGTCGAAGTCGCGCAGCAGCTTGATGGCTTCGTCGGTCTTGCCCTGCTTGGCCAGCTGGCGCGCCAGGGCGCCGCGCACGTCGACCAGGCTGGGGACGGCGTCGAGGGCGCGGCGGTTGTATTTGATCGCGCCCTCCGTATCGCCGGTGGCGTCGAGGCTGAGCGCATAGTTGGCGTAGAGGTCGTAGGTCCCCTCGCCGGCGTCGATGGCCTTTTGGAAGTAGGGCAGGGCGTCGTGGTGCTTGCTCTCGCGGGTAAGCGTGATGCCCAGCACGGCATTGGCGCGGACGTCCTGGGGGTAGAGCTTCAGGTAGCCGCGGTAGTTGGCCTCGGCGCAGGCGTAGTCGCGGTCGCCGAAGCATTTGTCGCCGTCGGCCATGCTGGCGGGCTGGGGCGCGGGGGGCGTCGCCGGCGCGCAGGCGGCGGCCAGGGCCGAGAGGGCCAGGACGGCGAGCAGGGCGCCAGGGGCGGCGGAGGATTTCATCGGGCGACTCCGGGACGGATCTCTTGGTCCGGAGACTAGCTTGGCCGCGCGCGATCTGGCCAGAGCGGCCGTGGCTTCTGGCCCTGAAGGACGTTTGCCCCTATCTAGCCGCCGATGACGCCCGCGCCCGCGCACAGATTGTCCGTCGCCCCGATGATGGACTGGACGGAGTGGTGAATCTTTTCAAATAGTTAGACGATCGCGTGTGCGCGGATTGCACACGAAGGTTCTACTTCTCTTTCCTTTTCGTTCTAGCGATTGGGCGCTCGGGGGCTTTCGCGTGCACGCATTTGCGACGTCGACGTCGCAATTTCCCGTCAGCAGCGCTAAACGGCGCGGCATCCTACGAAAGTGGGCGTCTCCCGCGAGTCGCAATCGGAGATTCGCAAGGCTCGCCCAAGCATTTCAAACGCCGGTGATGCCTGTCCATCTCTCGATTCTATGCCCTAACCGCCGCCAGATGGTCATGTTCGAAGGCGGTCGCCATCCAGTCGACCTGGTTGGCGGTGAGGCCGTGGTGGGGTGCGACATCGTGCCAGGTGGCCACCGCGTCGCCGACATTCTTGGCGATGGTGCTGGCCTCGGCCTTGTCTAGCCGGAAGTAGCTGGCCACGCCGAGTGCGATGTCGAGCGAGGCGTCCTGGTCGGTCTCGTTGAGGGCGAGGGCGTGGACCCTGGGCATGCCCGTCATGGGCCAGGTCACCTGGAAAGCAGCCCCTACGCTGGGCAGGGGTGATCGCTAGGGACTGGGCGGCGCCGGTGGAGCGAACGGATCCAGGTAGAGCGGGTCCCCACCCGGCACATCGATCCGCAGGCGCCAGGTCTGGAACGCCGTATCGAGCCCTTTCTCTTCGATCGCGGACCAGGCGCACAGGCTGACCGGCCGATGATGAGGAAAACCGCCTTTGGGATGAAACCTGGCGATCAGCGCGGCGCCGGCTTCGCCGGCCACTAAGTCACCCGCACGGGGGGCATCGACACCCCATGCTGAGAGCGGCGCCGTCAGGTCAGCCTCCACCGAATGAGAGAGGTCGACACGGTAGGCCGGTTCCTCCCAATCGGTGACGTCGAGAACCTTCCCAAGATCGCCGCGTCCGTCGGGAGCGCCACCCAGGGGGTAGATGAAACGGCCGTCGTCGTGATCGAAGCGAAAGCCGAGCATCGGCAGCTTGTTGCGGCCGTGAGGGCGCATCAGCACCAGGGCGCCCTTGTCGATCTCGGCGATGGGCTGGGAGACGAGCGCCGACGTCGGAAGCCAGAGACGATCAGGTCCCATGGCCGCGACCACTATCGAGGATCCGCCGGCCGGGCTCAGGTTTCATCGGCGAGGGCCTCTTGGGCTGCGATGAAGACCTTTGCCTCGGTCTCGAAGGTCCGCCAGTTGGGCACAGCCTGCTGTTCCTGGCTGTAGTGTGTCGAGTGGCTGCTGCTCTGCCGGGTCACCGTGACCATCGGCCCACGCCCGGAATCGGCGTCGGGGTTCTGGCCTCGGGCCTGGCATATGGCGCGGGCTACGCGTTCGACCTTGTCCATCCCGGGGCGGCGCCTCCATCTAGGACCAGAGATATCCTCGGAATCAGCTCGGAGCCACGTCTTGGCGAGCGTCTTCTTCTCCTATTCGCACGTTGATGAGGCGCTGCGGGACCAGCTTGAAAAGCAGCTGGCCCTCCTCAAGCGCCAGGGCGTCATCGAAACCTGGCATGACCGAAGGATCGGCGCCGGCGAGGAGTTCGATCACGCGATCGACGTCCATTTGGAGACCGACGACATCATCCTGCTGCTGGTCAGTGCCGACTTCCTGGCGTCCGACTATTGCTATGACCGCGAGATGCTGCGGGCCATGGAGCGCCATGCGGCAGGCGAGGCCATCGTCATCCCCGTCATCCTGCGGGCCTGCGACTGGCATGGTGCTCCCTTCGGCAAGCTCATGGCGACGCCCCCGGACGGCCGCCCGATTACCCAATGGCCCGACCGCGACCAGGCGTTGCTGGAAGTCGCCAAGGCGGTTCGGGTCGCCGCTGAGAGGCTCGCGGCATCGCGCGGCGCTATCGCGCCACGCACCCAACCGGCGCCGCAGCCGGTGTCGGCGCCGGCCGCGGTCGAGCCGACCCGGTCCAGCAACCTGCGTATCGCCAAACATTTCACCGAGCAGGACAAGGATACGTTCCGGCTGCAGGCTTTCGACTACCTGGCCAAGTTCTTCGAGAACTCCCTGGCCGAGATCGGAGCCCGCAATCCCGGGGTCGAGGGGACCTTCCGCCGGATCGACGCCAATCGCTTCAGCTGCGTGGCCTATCGCGACGGGAAGGCCGCCACGCGCTGCACCATCTTCATGGGTGGAGGGCACTTCGGCGGCGGCATTGCGTACTCCTCAAGCGAGACAACCGAATCCAACTCCTACAACGAGAACCTCTCCATCGACGCCGACAACCAAGCGCTCTTTCTGCGCAGCATGGGAATGGCCCGGATGGGTCGGGGCGGGCGCGAAGATGAGAAGCTCTCGCTTGAGGGCGCGGCCGAACTCTATTGGAGCGTCTTCATTGAGCCGCTGCAGCGTCGATAGGCTGACGAACTCCTACGCCGTGCGCCGCGTCTTGGGAGTGTTGCGGTGCAGCTTCACGAGCTTGAACGGGAGATGCAGGTGATCGTGATTGTCGGCGATCCAGCCCTTCTGGTCCTGGCTCAGCTTGTCCGATGAGGACTTCACTTCCAGCAACATGATTTCCTCGCCGCGATGTAGCAGCAGGTCCGGCCACCCGAGGAATCGGCCCCAGTAGTCGCCGAAGAGATGGCGCAGGATCCGCTTGATGGTTTCCGGCGGCAGCACTTCGACCAGCCGCCGCGCGCGATCCACGTCAGCCTCGCGATGCGCCCAAAGGTACTGCCGCAGGTTCGCACTGTAAGGCCGCCAGTAGTCGAACAGCGATAGGAGCTCTTCGCGCTCCGGCGGTATCAGTTCGAAATGCCGTTTGATGGCTGACCTGCGCCGCAGGGCATACCCCTTGCTCCCGAAGTCCTCGGGGTGCCGCGTCCAGATGGCCGGCTTCTCACGCTGCGCCTCGTACGCCGCGCGATCACCGAAGCTCACCATTCGGCTGCGAGGATCTTCGGGGTCTTCGATCAGCAGCCACATCATCACACCGAAGAGGCAGTGGAGCGGAACGCTCTCCAGCGGCATCACCGCCCAGCCTCCCGCCTCGAAGTGACGGCTGACGAAGTCTTCCGGCGAAATCGGCCCCGTGATGTCTTGGATCACGGCACCTTTTTGCGGCGTCTCGACATAATCGGCCGGTATCGACAGCACTTCCACGCCGTAGCGCTTCAGGATTTCCGACTGAGACGGTTCGGCGATCACATACTTCGGCGCCGTCGCGTGCAGCGCCTTGATGTCGGCGAGGACCTGCTCATCGATTGCAGCGTGAGCCTCTGAGCGCTCGGCCGCGTCAGCGTCGGAATGGGCCTCGGTCCAATCCGCCTTCCTCCGCATTTCCTCGAAAAACAGCTCGCGCCAATAGTACCGTTTGATCTTCGATGTGCGGCCGTGGATTTCGCCCGCAGGCGCCGGCTCAGCCGGCAGGTCCCGGCATTCGGCGCAAACGCCAGGCTGGAAGCCTAGCGTGACATTGACGCGCTCTTGGCTGGCAAGTTCGCGCCCCTCGCTAAGCTGATGCGACAGGAAGCGCCGGCCGAACGCCTCGTCGCAGGCGCACATCATCACGCCGGCGCAGGCTTCGCATCGATACTTCCGAATGAGCTCATGCTGGTTGAGGCATGCCGTCTCCGTGTGAAGACAGGCGGGAGCATCAACCTTGTCAGGAGCCAGGGTCATGCGCCTAGACATAGCATCGGTGCCGAGCGGCGAAAGTTCGTCTCATGTTTTAAGCGGGGAGCGCCCGGCGGCCGTGCTCGGTCCCGCCGCTGACGCGGCCCCTACGGGTTCGACCGCAAGGGCGTCCTTCCAGGAGCTACGGACGCCGCCGGGCCCTCGATAGCGCGTCCCGCCACGCGCTTCGCGCGGGGGCCTTGCAGCCTTCTTTACGGCGGGCCGGTCCTCTGGAGCTTCTTTCAACGGCTGTTGAAAGAAGGAGTTTGATGAAAATTTGCCTTATTTCACCAGATGTGCCACTTTCAGCGCATGTTGAAATCCTTCCCTCCGACGGAGCACGAACTGGAACTGCAGTCGGCCGAACTGCTGCGCCAATTGCTTGAGGAGGTTCCGGCCGTCCATGATGTGAAGGTCGAGCATGAGCCCACGGCCTTCGATCGCGGGATCGACCTCATCGTGCGCTTCACGGTGGGCGATCTTCCCCACGCGCTGGTCTGCGAGGTCAAATCGAGCGGGCAGCCACGGCATGTGCGGGAGGCGGTCCATCACCTGAAGTACGTCACCAGCAGCTTCCCGACGGTCCTGGCGACGCCCGTCTTGATCGCACCCTACCTGTCCGAGGAATCACGGGTGCTCTGCAAACAGGCGGGGGTTGGCTACGTCGACCTGGAAGGCAACAGCCGGCTGGTCTTCGACAACGTCTTCATCGAGCGCCACGTGGGCAGCAAGCCGCCGGCGGAGCGCCGCGAACTCAAGTCGCTCTTCAAGCCGAAGTCCGCACAGGTGCTGCGCCGCCTGTTGCGTGAGCCGACCCACGTCTGGAAGTTGGTCGATTTGGCCGAGGCTGCCGGGGTCAGCCTGGGCCACGCCAGCAACGTCCGCCAGGCGCTACTGGCGCGCGAATGGGCGATCGTCGAGCGCGGGGGCCTGCGGCTCACGGCCCCCGACGCGCTCATCGACCATTGGCGGGACCACTATGAGCCACCGGCTGGAGAGCGGATCTTCGCCTATACGCCGCTGCATGGCCCGGCGCTGAACAAGGCGATCGGGGCGGCGGCTGAACGGCCCGGAGCCCAGGTGATGCTGGCGTCCTTCTCCGCGGCCCAGTGGCTGGCCCCTTACGGCCGGACGGGAACGGACTACCTTTATGTGGACCGCCCCGGTTACGCGGCGCTGCGGGACGTCATGGAGATTGGGCCCATCGCCCGAGGCGCGAATCTTGAGATCACGGTCATGAAGGACGACGGACTTTTCCGTGACATCATCGAACCGGCGCCCGGCGTGCGCACCACGAGTCCGCTCCAGACCTATCTCGACCTGGCGGCTGCGGGTGAGCGGGGCCGTGAAGCGGCCGATCATCTGCGTGGGGCCGGGCTGGAGTGGCCGCGATGACCGAACCCCAGGTGGCTGCCGACTACGACGACCGCACGACCGCGGCCGTGAAAAAGGTTCTGGTGGAGATCGGCCAAATCCTCGGCAGTTACCAGGGCAAGTTCGCCGTCATTGGCGGCGCCGTGCCCTGGCTGCTGCTGGACAATCCAGAGATGCCGCATGTCGGCACCTTCGACATCGATCTCAGCCTGCATGCCGAGGCCCTGGGCGATGGCGAGTATGCTCTGCTGGTCGATGCGCTGATGGGCGCAGGTTACGAGCAGCGCAAGGACCGCCGCCGCTTCCAGCTCGTGCGACGCGTGCCGGCTGGAGAGGACGGGGCGCCGGCGATCGACGTGCTGGTCGATTTCCTGATGCCGAGGGACGCGGAGGTCGTGAAGAACACGCCGCCGCTGGTTGCGGATTTTGCCGTCCAGCGGGCCGATGGCGCGGACCTGGCGTTGAAGTTCTATCAGCTGGTGGCGATCGATGGCCCGATGCCCGATGGCGGCACCAACAAGGTGGAGATCGCCGTCGCCTCCATCCCGGCGCTGCTGGCGATGAAGGGGTTCGCGATTCACGGCCGGCATAAGCAGAAGGACGCCTACGATATCTACTACTGCGTCCGAAACTACCCCGGCGGCCCGACGGCGCTGGCCGAGGTCTGCAAGCCCCTCCTGGACGTTAAGGACGGCGCGACGGGCTTCGGCCGGATCGCCGAGAAATTCGACACCGTCGAGGGCTATGGCCCAACATGCGTGCGCAGGTTCGTCGAGGAGAGCCATCTGCTCGGCGAACGCACCGCCGACCAATGGCAGCAGGACGCCTTCGGCCAGGTTGACGCCTGGTTGAAGGCGTTGGGGCTGCGGGCCTGACCCCGATGTCGGACCCTATCGAGATTCGCAACTCGGACGACTCCTGGCGTCCGGCGTTCGAGCGGGCCGCTCTCTGGCTGCGTTCCGCCTTGGGCCCTGGTGTTCGCTTTGAGCACGTCGGGAGCACTGCGGTGCCTGGCCTGGGCGCCAAGGCGATCCTCGACATTCTGGTCGGGGTCGGCGATCAGCGGGACCTCCCAAACGCTGTGCGGGGCCTTGAAGCGCTGGGCTTCGTATCTGGCGCGTCGTTGTCACCGCCGGATAGGAGTGCCTTTCTGCGGCGCCCCGCGGGCGAGGGCGAACCGCCCATCAACCTGCATCTGACACTGGTCGATAGCTACCAGTGGCTAGATTTGCTCCGATTTCGTGACAAGCTTCGGGCCGATCCGGGGCTGGCCCAAACCTATGAGAATCTGAAACGGCGCCTCGCGGCGGCGTCGGAAGGTGATCTGGACGCCTACACGGCGGGAAAGAGCATCTTCGTCGCCAAGGTTCTGGAGGTGTCTCATAGCTGATCTGGCCGTCATCAACCGCCTACTGACCCATCAACGGGCCGAGCTCGGCCGGGCGGAGATGCTCAGAGGGTGGAGTCTTGTGCTCCAGTTCGCTGTGGCCCTGCTAGCAGCGACATCCGTGTTCTCGAACAACGGTGAGCACCTGCTCGCCCTTGCCGGGATCGGCGTGGTCGTCCTGGCCGTATGGCTCGTGTGCGACTTCTACTATAGGCGCCACCGCGCCTCCGGTGATCAGGCCCGGCGCCTCCTGCTGGTGATCCGGGGCTGGGATGAGGATGTCGCCGAGCTGAGCGTGATTCAGGCCGGGTTCACAGCGCCCGTCTCTCAGCTCGCGCCGATGTCCGTCGAGGACTATTTCGCCACGACCGCCCCGGCGGGAACGATCCGCGTCTCGGAGATGGTCGACGAGTCGGCGTTCTTTACCGCTGACCTTCAGCGCCGGAGCGGCGAGTCCATGCTGCTTGTCTTGTTCTTCGGGCTGGTGGGCGTGGTCGTGGCTTGGCTCGCCTTCGCCCCACAGCTCGACGGGAACGCGCGTGTGATTGCCGCCCGTGTCCTTTTGGCGTTTGGCGTCTTCCTACTGTCCTCGGACGTGCTGGGCGCGGCCTTTGCCCATCTTCGGTCCGCGGCCTCCATGGACGCGATCCGGCTGAGATTATCGGCAGCGCGGGGCCGACGCCATCCATTGGGCGATGTCCTGCAGGCGATGGCCGACTACAACGCGGCCGTCGAAGGCACACCGCTCCCGCTCCCTGGCATCTACAAGCGCCGGCGGACGGAATTGGGTCGCGCGTGGGCCGAGTACAAACTGGCGATGGGTATCGGCGCATCTACGGCGCACGCGGGCAGCTCCGGCGACGCGGCGTGACAGACTCCCAATCCGGTTCGAACCAACCCTCTCACGGCTGGTGGTATCTGACCCGCCGCATGGAGGGCTTTATTGCGAACCTGGCGGTGACCGACATCCAGGACCGCGACGGAACGACCAAGCAGGCCGGCGTCCGGCGCGTCCTGAATCGGCACTACTACGGTCTCGATTCGGAAACGGCCAATTCCATGCTCACGGGCGCCTGGGGCAAGCACTTGAGGGTGCGGCCGCCGCGCGATGTCGACGTGTTGTTCGCCTTGCCCTGGGACGTCTATCACCGCTTCGAAGCCCGCTCGGGCAACAAGCAGTCGCAGCTGTTGCAGGAGGTGAAAACTGTCCTGGCCGCGGAATACACCGAAAGCGACATTGGCGGGGATGGCCAGGTTGTGGTGGTGCGGTTCGCGACCATGCCTGTGGAGGTGGTCCCAGCCTTCGAGTTCGCGGATGGGCAGTTCTGGATCTGCGATACGAACCTCGGCGGCTCCTACCGCCTCACCGATCCCCGCGCCGAGATCGCTGAGCTGGAACATTCGGATCAGGCAAACGGCGGGGTGACCCGCCACCTGGTCCGCATGATGAAACAGTGGCAGCGGTGTTGCGCGGTCCCCCTGAAATCCTTCGTCCTCGAGCGGTTGGCGATCGAGTTCCTTCAAACCTGGCCCTACACCCGCAGCTTCTTCTGGTATGACTGGCTCATTCGGGACTTCCTCGCCCATCTGGTGTCGCGTGCGAACGGCGGCATCATCATGCCGGGAACAGGCCAATGGGTTGGCCTGGGCGACGCCTGGGCTTCAAAGGCTCGGTCGGCCCACGCGGTCTCGGTCCGCGCCTGCGACCAGGAGCGCGACAACGAGAATGTGCTCGCGGGACTGGAGTGGCAGGCCATTTTCGGTTCGGAGATCGCCCTCTATGTCGAATGAGAACGACCTGGGGGTCGGTCCTGGAGCGAGCGCGGCCGCGATGAACGACATTCCCACGCTGCAGAACTCTGAGGCTGGGTTGAAGCTGATGCGCGCCCGCCAAGCCACCTATGCGGCGGCGACCCGCGTGCAGCATCTCCAGCTGGTCATCACCCTGGCGATTCCTGTCGCTGGAGCCGTTTTGGGCCTCATGTCCCCCGCTTGGCGGCCGTACATCGCCGCGTTGTCGCTGATCATCTCCTTCCTGGATGCGGCGGTGCTCGATCGTCTTCAGCGAAAGCGCCTGCAAACAGCGGCGAAGGTCGCCGAGCAGTTCGACACCGAAGTGCTGGCCATCCCGTGGAACGCGTTTGTCGCGGGCAAGCGGCTCGACCCAGAACTCATTGACGAGGCGGCCAGCGCCTGGACCGGTGAGGCTCGCAGGAGGCTTATCCTTGACTGGTATCCGCCCGTCGTGGGCGCGGCCCCGCTGCATCTCGCCCGGATTATCTGCCAGCGCACAAACCTCTGGTACGACAGCCGCCTCCGCCGTCGCTACGGCTTCGCGGTGCTCGCGATTGCCTCCACGCTGACCGCGCTCCTCTTCATCGCCGGCCTCGCGCTCCAGATGACGCTGATCGACTTTGTGGCGGCCGTGCTGGCGCCGGCCTCTCCGGTGCTGATCTGGTCTATCCGCGAATACTTCCGCCAGAAGGATACGGCCGACGCCCAGGAGACGGTGAAGAGCGAAGCTGAGGCGCTGTGGGAACGTGTTAAGGCTGGCGCCTGCGGCGAGGACGAATGCCTGGATCGGGCTCGCGAATTCCAGAATTCGATCTACACGCGCCGTGTCGCGAGCCCGCTCCTGTTTCCCTTCCTCTACCGGCTGAGCCGTAACAGCATGGAGGCGCGAATGAAGGTGGGCGCCGAACAAATGCTCAGGCAGGCCGGCGTCGCCGTCTGACGGTCAATCTCGCGCGCCCAACCCCTTGAAGAATAGATCGATGACGGCATCGTTCGCCGGGTCGCGGCCACGGCTAGCGTCAAGTCGACTGACGAGCGCGTCCACGTCCACAATCTCCGCGAGCGCCTTCCGATCGACACGAGGAATCTCGATCTGGGTGTAGCTTCCCAGGGCCCCGCCGATCGCCATGCTGGTGACGACCTGCGCCAGTCGTACGGCTCCAGCGTCGGTGTCCATCATCATAGCGGTCCAGTCGCGTACGACGGTCTCGTCGGCGGTGCCGGCCCAGGAAAACAGGATCGACCGCAGGCCCGGCCTGGACAGCAGCGTACCGTCGGCGGCCTCGCGCATCATCCGCGCCGCGAAGGCCGTCTCAACCTTCGTGAGGCCGTTGCCGCCGACGAGGCGATTGGCGACCGGCTTCGCGTGGTCTTCGCCGTGGCGACCGTGTTCGGTTCGAAGGCTGGAGACGATGTGGGCCAGGGTTTGTAGCGATGGCGATGTCGCCATGGCTTCGCACATGACCTTGACGCGTTCGGCGGGCTTGATCGCTATCAGCGCAGCCTCCACCCCCCACCAGATCCGCCAAAGGCCTGGCACCATCGCGAAGCCACGCGCTTCCGTCTCTTGCAGAAAGTGATCGCCCGCCTGGATCAGGGTGCGAGCCGCCTGTGTCCGGCGTTCCGGCGCGATCAGCGTCTGATCATGAATGATCTCGTCGAGAACGAGATCGGCCTTGGTTCCACCCCCGCGGCGCCGATGACCCCGATAGGCCTCAATACGCGCACCAAAGGCGACGGGGTCGGCCAGAAGGGCCACCACCTCCTCGAGTTCAATATCGGCAAGCACATCGTCGCAGAGGCTAAACGTGAAATAGGACGGGAACCGGCGCGGTGAACAGATCCGGCGGACCTTGTCCCATCCGGCCATAAAGCCGCCGTCGTAGGACCGATTGGACCAAGCGCGTTCCAAGCGCGGGAACAGCAGCTCCAAGCTGCTTCGCACATCTCCCCGACGAGCCTCGCCAGCCGCCGCCAGAAGCCGCTCGGCAAACGCTTTCTGATCTTCTCGAACCTCGCCGAGGCCGGTCAGCGCCGAGGCATTGTGGCGGACCAGATCATACACCTCTGGCTCCATGAGCCTCAGGGTCTCGATCGCAATGAAATCCGCCAGATCGACCTTGTCGGCGACCACGGGCCAGGCCACGGCGATGGCGTTCGCAAGCCGCGTAGTGTCGCGCGGCGTTCGTAGCCACGGCGCGACGGCGCGGTGAAACACATCGGGCCAGCGGCCGGGCTGGATCGGCGGGCTAGGTCCGATAATTTCTTCCAGCTTTCCCAGGAACAGGCGCTGCAGATCGATCCGATGGGCTGGCGGAAGGTCAAAGGAGGCCTGGACAATCTTCTCAAGCCATTCTGGTCCATTCGGGTCGGCCGCCTCGTTCAGGGCGCGGCGGGCGATCTCCCGATCGAAGACCAGCAGATAGATCACATTGGGCAGGTCGGCGACGGACTTGACCAGCCTGAAGATCTGGCGCGCTTCGTCAGCGGGAAGGCGATCAACATCGTCGATGACGATGAGAATTCGCTTGTCCTCGTCCCGAAGCGCCTGCTCCAGCTCATGCCGCGAGGCGTCCAAGCTGCGCTCGTCGCTCGCCGCGGCGCCGAGGGCTTCCAGGCCACTCTCCGCCAGATCTTTGAAGGCGCCGACGCCTGGAATGAGGCCAATACCGGCGCCGATCAGACCCTTCGCGCCGGCGGCGCGGCGCGCGACGTTCTTCAGGCCTTCGATCACCCTGGACGAGACCTTCGGGCCCAGCGCCGCTGAAACCTCCGAAAAGAAGGCGCGCGTCAGATTTTCCTGTTCAGAGAACCACCACGGATTGAAACGGGCGACGATAGGGCGCGCTTCCGGCGGCTCCATGTTCGCCAAGGCGTCCAGCGCCATGTTTACCGCGCTGGTCTTGCCGCTCCCCCAGGGGCCGTGAACGGCGAGGACCATGCCGTCGCGCGGCGCCATGCGGGCGATGCTCTGGGCTAGGGCGCCAGCGAAGCCGGCAAAGCCGAGGCGGTCTTCGGCCAAGGTCTCCTTGGGTCGATCTCCGCTAAGCGGCGTCGGCGTCACGGCGGCTTCATCACTGTCGTTGGAGTCGGTCACGCGTGGGAGCACCTACGAAGACGGGAAGAACTCGCCGAACACCTCTTTCCAGAGCCGTACAGCCTCGCTTTCACTGCCTTGCTGTTCAGCGCGGAAGGCGCGGGCGGCCAGCACCTCTGCAGCACGCAGCTTTTGCTTGGCCGTTTCGCATCGGCTCTGCGTCATCTCATCCGACACCGGCGGGCCGAGACCCGCCGGATCAGGCCAGTCGTCACTGACGCTCGCGCTGGCCGCGGCGAAAAAGCGCCGCGCCTCGTCGGGATAGGTGTTGAACGGCCCGTCCACCAACTCAAGCGCCATGACTTCCACCAGGAAGGAGGGCTCGATCGGCTTGCCGTTGGCGCGGTTCCAGCTCTTCAGCATCTTCACGAGCGGCACCCAGGCGCCGCTCAGAGCCTTGTTCTTGGCCGTTGTCTTCTCGGCGTGAACGGCCGGGTTGGTCTTGATCCACTCGCCCAACGTGTCATCGGGAATCTCGTAGTCGGAGCCAGAGGCGAAGGCGGGGACCACGTCGAGGCTGAGGATCTTGCCGTCTTCATGCTGGGTCTGGCTCTTTTTCTGGAAAAAGACGGTCACGCAGCGGCGGTCACGCTCCACCAGGTCGGCGCCATAGGCATCCTTCAGGCACTTCTCGAGGTCATCGAGAACGTCCTTCGGATGCGCCTTGCGACGGTGCTGCTCGTCCTTGCCGAGTACGACGAAGATGTCGATGTCCTTGAGCGGCTTGGTCTTGGTATGGCGGCCGTAGGACCCGGTGAGAAAATCGTAGTCCACGGCAAACGCCGCTTGCACCGTCGCGCGCACGTCCTTCTGGCGCCGGCTGGCGTCGTCTTGCTCGGTCTGAGTGATCTCCAGGCGGCTCTTGAAGGTGGCGAACGCGTCGCTGACCTTACTCATGCGGGCCTCCAGTAGCGAAGCCCGGCCATGATGTCGTGAGTGGCGATGGCCGTGCCCGTGGCGCGGCTGACGAGCCCCTCGGTCGAGCGATAGGTCGTCGACGACATGCCGGTCACGTCGGGCCGCCCGCGCCGCGTGGAGAGGATGATGCCATAGGTGCAGCCAGGCGGCGGTGCCCCCGCCTTCTCGATCGTGCGCCTCAGATGGTCGCGATCCACCCACATGTCGTCATCGACGCCGCTGCCTTCATAGGTGATGTCGAAATCCCACCGCAGCTCCAGCTTGCTGCTCCCCGGCTTGTAGAACTCGATCGTGAGTCCCATCAGGTCGCCGGTCTCCAACCAGGTGCGCGCCGCGCGTCCAAGCACCTCCCAGTCATCGACCAGCGCGGTCGGCGACAGGCCGGCGGCCTGGACAATTCGCACGAGTTGGTTGCGCATGTGGTCAGCCACGAAGGCCGCCGTGTGGGTGCGCGTGAAGGTGAAGGTCGAGACGCTCATCAGCCGGCCGCGCTCCAATCGATTTCGAAAGCGGCACTCTTGGAGGAGGCCGCCTCCTCTTCGAGGTCGGCCGGTGTTTCGTCCAGCTTGTGCAGCTTGATGCGCGCCGCTCGGGCCGCCAACGCGTCTTTCGCCCAATCGATGTCGTCGGGATCGCAGGGAACGAACAGCGTCCAGTCCTTGGCCGTCGGGTTCCAGTCCAGCGGCGTGACCGCATCGCCCTGCGTCAAGGCGTCGGGGCCGTAGCTGAGGTAGATCACCAGGCGGTGGCCGTCGCCCTTCAGCGTGAGCGGGCGCTTGGCGTAGTGCTCTTCGGAGAGCAGCGCGGCCATGACGCTCGCCGCGGCGGTCAACTGCCCCCCGTCGATGGAGTCGGTCTTGGTGATGAGGCCGACGATCGCGCTCCAGGCGCCGGCGCCGGTGCGCAGCGGAACCGCGGCGATGTCCCTACGCAGCTTCACGGCCTGCCTCCTTGGCGCTGCGTCCGGCCGCCTTGATCGAAGCCAAAACCTGCTGGCTCGTCGTGAGGCCCGGGTCTCGCGCCGTTTCGATGGACATAGCCGCGGCCCCGACGACCGCCTTGCGCAGACGCCGCCCATCGAGACCGTCGGAAGCAGCGACAAAGGTCGTCAGATCGCGGGTCAGGTCCGCGACACGCGGCCAGCGCTTCGCCAGGCCCCTGAGCGTGTCAGCGATGATCTCGCCGCGCGCCTCCGCGTTGGGTAGCGGGATCATCTCGACCAGGTCCGCGCGCGACATGAAGGCCGGATCCACAGCCTGCGGGTAGTTGGTGGTCGCCACCAGCAGGATGTTCTTATGGGTCCGGGTGAGCAGGTCGAGGCCGGCCAGGACCGCATCGGTCGCCCGATGGACGTCCACCGGGTTGGCCTCGAGGCTCATGCGGCGGCGATCCGCCGCCAGGGTCTCGACCTCATCGAGCAGCACGACGGCGAGGCCGCCCATACCCGCCTCCGGGATGGTTTGCTGGAACAGGGTGGTGACCTGTTGCTGGCTCTTGCCCAACGCCGCGCTCGCCAGCCCGTGCGGATCGATCTGCAGGAAGGTGACCTTCGGCCCCTTGATCATGGCGGCCACACGGCTGGCCAAGCCGCGCGCGAGCGTGGTCTTACCAGTGCCCGGGTCGCCCGCCAGGACGATCAGGCCGTGCAGCGGTGCAGTTTCGAAGGGCACGGCCGGCCGCAAGGTGAGGGCCAAGATGGACTGCGCCAACAGGCGCGTTTTCACGGACTCGGCGATCTTAATCGACTGCCAAGCCTCCTCGAACGATGCGTCAGGTAACGCGCAGCGGTGGGCGATGCCCGAACTCATGCCTATCCCCTCTGTCTTCGACGATGTGAATCCAGGCGGGGGCGGGGTCACGCGTGGTGGTTGCCACTACGCTGCCAGGGCATATGATCGCGCCGCCGACCCAGACGAGTCGGTACTACTCCGGGCGAGAGGGCGGCCCCTTTTTGACCGCCAAGTCGGGCGGCCGTCCTCTCCCCAACTTCGACGGCCGGCGCCGTCGTTACTGAAGCCCCTCCATATGGGAACGGCAAAGCTTACGCGCTAGACCTTCGGCAACTCGCGCCCTGGTCGATCATGGGGGTGGGTCAGATACAGCCCGTCAAAACTCCACAGCCCACCGATATGGCGAGTCGGGGCTCGCCGGAAGGGGCCGTGAAAGGCCTATTAACCTATATCCACAACTGAGCTGATTCGAACCACTCGTCGAGGGTTGAGTCAACATATTGTGGCGCGATGACTGGTGACCGCATCATACAGGGTGGCGCGACGTCAGATGGTCCACGCGTCGGAGCGCCAGCGACGGGCTCCATGCCATGGCGGCATGTCCGATCGGAACGTGATCCTGGGCCGGTTGCCGCGACGGGGATGTCCGAAAAATGTATACAAGGATCGGACATGGCCGGTGACCCGTCCTCTCGGCCCTCGGCAGGATTGCCAACTCCGATGCGTCGGTAAAGTTCGGAATCTCTATCGCTGACGTCATCGAGAGACCCCCTCGTCCAACCCGGCTGCGGGTCGAGGGGAAGGCCTTCCCCTGCGGTCGAGCCTGGCGTCTCGTCCGACCCCTTCCAGCGAGGTGAACCCCGCAACGCCCCTTTGAGAATATGGAGAGCGGCCGGCGGTCACGCTCGGTCCCGCCGCGCTTCGCGCGGCTCCTACGGGCGTGACGCCTTGGGCGCGCTTTCGCGCCGCCGGCCGCTCGACGGCGCGTCCCGCCGTGCAGCGCCAGGCCTGGCCTGTCGCGCAACCGCCAGCAGGTGCGTGTCCCCGAGACACCGATGCATCTCGACGTGTTGCTGGCCGATCAGGCGCTGGCCGGTGGCCTGGAGCCGAGGCTTGGACGCGCGCATCTGCGGGTCCTGACCATCAGCGGCTTTCCGACGGAGACCTGGCCGGGCCTGCTCGACGAGCTCAACCGGCTTGCCTTCCCCTATCGCTGGTCGACGCGGGCCATCTGCCTGGACAAGACCGATGCCGCCAAGCTGGTCGGCAGGATCCGGCGGCAGTGGTTTTCCAAGCGGAAGTCGATCGCCGCCATTCTCAAGGAGGTTCTGACCAACGAGGCCTCGGCGCTGCTCGACACCGACGCCGAGAACAAGGCGCTCGATGCCGACGCCGCCCTGCAGGACCTTGGCTCCGACCTGGTGGGGCACGCCTATGTAACGGCGACCGTGGTCGTCTGGGATGAGGTCGCCGCCACCGCCGACGCCAAGCTGCGCCTGGTGGAGAAGGTGATCCAGGGCCGCGACTTCACCTGCATGGTGGAGACGGTGAACGCCGTGGACGCCTGGCTGGGCTCCCTGCCAGGCCACGCCTACGCCAACGTCCGCCAGCCGCCGCTCTCGACCCTGAACCTGGCCCACATGATCCCGTTGTCGGCGGTCTGGGCAGGGCCGGAGCGTAACGACCACCTGGGTGGGCCGCCTCTGCTTCACGGCCGGACCGAGGGCTCGACGCCATTCCGGCTATCCACCCATGTCGGCGATGTTGGCCACACCCTGGTGGTCGGCCCCACCGGCGCCGGCAAGAGCGTGCTGCTGGCGCTGATGGCGCTGCAGTTTAGGCGCTACCCGGCCGCCCAGGTGTTCGCCTTCGACTTCGGCGGCTCGATCCGCGCTGCGGCCCTGGCCATGGGCGGCGACTTCCACGATCTCGGCGGTGCGTTGTCTGACCAGGACGAAGCCGGCGTCGCCCTGCAGCCGTTGGCGCAGATCGATGATCCCGCAGAGCGCAATTGGGCGGCGGAGTGGCTGGCCGCCGTGCTGGCGCGCGAAGGCGTGACGGTTACGCCGGAGGTGAAGGACCACCTGTGGTCGGCGCTCGGCAGCCTGGCCTCCGCGCCGGCGTCGGAGCGCACGCTCACGGGCCTTTCGGTGCTGCTGCAGTCGATGGCGCTGAAGCGCGCCCTGCAGCCCTACACCGTGGCCGGCCCCTGGGGCCGGCTGCTTGACGCCGAGGTCGAGCGCGTGGGCGCGGCCGACGTGCAGGCCTTCGAGACCGAGGGCCTGATCGGCTCGGCCGCCGCGCCGGCCGTGCTGGCCTATCTCTTCCACCGCATCGAGGGCCTGCTCACCGGCCGGCCCAGCCTGGTCATCGTCGATGAGGGCTGGCTGGCGCTGGACGACGCCACCTTCGGCGCCCAGCTGCGCGAGTGGCTGAAGACCCTGCGCAAGAAGAACGCCTCGGTGATCTTCGCGACCCAGTCCCTGGCCGACATCGAGGCCAGCGCCATCGCCCCGGCCATCATCGAAAGCTGCCCGACCCGGCTCTTCCTGCCGAACGAGCGGGCCTTGGAGCCGCAGATTGCCGCCATCTATCGCCGCTTTGGGCTGAACGACCGGCAGATCGAGATCCTCAGCCGGGCCACGCCCAAGCGCGACTACTACTGCCAGTCGCGTCGCGGCAACCGCCTGTTCGAGCTGGGCCTCGGCCCCGTGGCGCTCGCCTTCTGCGCCGCCTCCGCCAAGACCGATCAGGCCGCCATCGCCGCCACGATCGCCGAGCATGGCGCGGCCGGTTTCGCCGCGGCCTGGTTGCGCCGGCGGGGCCTCCCCTGGGCGGCGGACCTGCTCGCGCCCGCCTCGACGCAACCTTCCGATCCCTCCCTGGAGCTTCAGCCGTGACCCATCGCCCCCTTCGCCGCGCCCTGCTGGCCGGCATCGCCGTCGTCTCGCTGGTTGTCGCCGCCCCACCGGCGATGGCGCTGGGCGGCATCGTCTACGATCCCACCAACTATGCGCAGAACCTTCTGCAGGCGGCCCGCGCCCTGGAGCAGATCCAGAACCAGATCCGCTCGCTGCAGAACGAAGCCACCATGCTGTTGAACCAGGCCAGGAACCTCCAGCAGCTGCCCTTCTCGGCGCTGCAGGCCCTGCAGCAGGACATGAGCCAGATCACAGGGCTCCTGGGCCAAGCGACCCGCGTCGCCTACGACGTCCAGGCAATCAAGCGCGAGTTCCAGCAGAACTACCCGACCACCTTCAGCGCCAGCGCCACCGACCAGGCCCTGACCGCCTCGGCCCAGGCGCGCTGGCTCAATTCGATCGAAGCCTTCCAGCACGTGCTCGACGTCCAGGCCGGCGTGGTCGGGACCCTGTCATCCACCCAGGGCCAGGCCGGCGCCTTGGTCGGCCAGAGCCAGGGGGCGGTGGGGGCGCTTCAAGCGACCCAGGCCGGCAACCAACTGCTGGCCCTGCAGTCCAAGCAGCTGGCCGACCTGACCGCCCTGATTGCCGCGCAGGGGCGGGCCAACGCCCTGGAGCAGGCCCGTCAGGCCGAGAGCGCCGCGGAAGCCAAGGAGCGCCTGCGCCGCTTCCTGGGCACCGGCCAGACCTACCAATCACAGCCCGTGCAGATGTTCTACCCGTGAGCCCGCTCGACCCTGCCAAGCTGGCGCGCCTCGGCGCTATCGCCCTGACCGTCGCCGCCGTCCTGGCGGCGGCGCTGGCCATCGGCCGGCACGCCCCACCGGCCGAGGGTGCGCCGCCGGCGGCGGCCTCGACATCCTTGTCGGCTGAGTTGGACCGCTGCCGGGCCATCGGCGCGCCGGCGCAGGATGACCCGCTGTGCCGGGAGGCGTGGCGGACGAGCCGCGAGCGGTTCCTCGGCGTGAGATCGGAGGCCCGGCGATGAACGACACCGGCGTCGTCGACCAATTCCTGGCGGTCTTCACCCGCTACATCGACTCCGGCTTCGGGCTGATCGGCGGTGACGTCGGCGCGCTGGCCCAGGTCCTGGTGGCCATCGACGTGGTCCTGGCCGCCCTCTTCTGGGCGTGGGCGCCGGGCGAGGACATCCTGGCCCGGCTGGTCAAGAAGATCCTCTATGTGGGCTTCTTCGCCTTCCTGATCGGCAACTTCAATCGCCTGGCCAAGATCGTCTACCTGAGCTTCTCGGGCCTCGGCCTGAAGGCGGCCGGCGCGGGGATGTCGGCGAGCGACTTCCTCCACCCGGGCAAGATCGCTCAGGCCGGCATCGACGCTGGCAAGCCGATGCTCGAGGCGGCGGGCCAGCTCGCCGGCTTTCCGGGGTTCTTCGAGAACTTCATCCAGATCGCCGTGCTTCTGCTGGCCTTCGTGATCGTGCTGATCGCCTTCTTCATCCTGGCGGTGCAGCTCTTCGTCACCCTGATCGAATTCAAGCTGACCACCCTGGCCGGGTTCGTCCTGGTGCCATTCGGCCTGTTCGGCCGCACCGCCTTCCTGGCCGAGCGGGTGCTGGGCAACGTCGTCGCCTCCGGCGTCAAGGTGCTGGTGCTGGCCATCATCGTGGGCATCGGCTCCACCCTGTTCAGCCAGTTCGTACAGGCTTTCGCCGGAACCCAGCCCAGCCTCGAGCAGGTGCTGGCCACCGCGCTGGCGGCCATCTGTCTCCTGGGCCTCGGCATCTTCGGGCCCGGCATCGCGACAGGCCTGGTTTCCGGCGCGCCGCAACTGGGCGCCGGCGCCGCGGTCGGCACGGCGCTGACCGTCGGGGGCCTGGGCATGGCTGGGGTCATGGGCGCGCGAGCGGTGGTTGGCGC
>JAQGIP010000029.1 GCA_028291055.1 Caulobacter sp. | reverse complement strand
GGCACGAATATCCGCCCAAGCGGCCCCAGAAGCTGGAGATGGTCGATCCGGCCCTCTACCAGAACACCGCGCGCCTGAAGAAGATGGACGAGTACGGCATCTACGCCCAGATCCTCTATCCCAACGTCGCCGGCTTCGGCGCCGGGCGCTTCCTGGCGCTGGGCGACAGCGAGCTGATGCTGCTGTGCGTGAAGGCCTACAACGACTGGCTGACCGAATGGGCCAGCGCCGACCCCAAGCGGCTGATCGCCCAGTGCGCCCTGCCGTTCTGGGACCTGGACGAGACCGTCAAGGAGATGACCCGCTGCGCGCGGCTGGGCCACAAGGGCGTGGTGATGTGCGCCGAGCCGGAGACCTTCGGCCTGGCCAAGCTGACCGACCCGCACTGGGACCGGCTGTGGGCCGCCGCCCAGGAGTTGGGCCTGCCGATCAACTTCCACGTCGGCACCGGGGACATGTGGTATTTCGACATGATGCACCCGTCGGTGAAGCCGCATGCATCGTTCGCCTCGATGGGGGCGCTGTTTTCCCTGGACCTGGCCCAGACCATCTCGCAGCTGACCTGCGGCGGGGTGTGCCACCGCTTCCCGAACCTGAACTTCGTGGTCGTCGAGAGCGGGGTGGGCTGGATTCCCTATCTGCTGGCCAGCCTGGACTACCAGTGGCTGAACTGCGGGGCGCACAAGGAGAACCCGGAGTACAAGCTGCTGCCCAGCGAGTTCTTCAAGCGCCAGATCTACGGCTCCTTCTGGTTCGAGAAGGCGACGCTGAAGCCCACCATCGACATCCTGGGCCCCGACAACATCCTCTATGAGACCGACTTCCCGCACCCGACCAGCATGAGCCCCGGCCCGGCCACCTCGGCCCAGCTGCCGGCGACCTATATGGAAGAGGTGTTCGCGGGCATCGACCGCAAGGTCGTGGAGAAGATCGTCCACGGCAACGCCAAGCGCATCTACCACCTGGACTAGGGAGCCGGGCGGCCGGGTTGGTCCCGGCCGCCGCAAGCGCGGCTGTCAGACCGCGCGCTGACGATTTCCCGGGGAGAGCGGCTTGAGCGACTATTTCGACATGACCGGCAAGGTGGTCCTGGTCACCGGCGGCAGCCGGGGACTGGGCCATGAGATGGTCAGGGCCTTCGCGGCCCAGGGCGGCGACATCGTCATCGCCAGCCGCAAGGCCGAGGCCTGTGAAGAGGTCGCCGCCGAGGTCCGGGCCATGGGCCGCAAGGCCCTGGCGGTGGGCTGTCACGTGGGCCAGTGGGATGCGCTGCCGGCCCTGGTCGAGGCGGCCTATGACACGTTCGGCAAGGTGGATGTGCTGGTCAACAACGCCGGCATCGCGCCCACCGCGCCGAGCTCGATCGAGGTCACCGAGGCGCTGTTCGACAAGACCGTGGGGGTCAACTTCAAGGGACCCTTCCGGCTCTCGGCCCTGATCGGCGAGCGGATGATGGCGGCGGGCTCAGGGGCCATCATCAATGTCTCCAGCCTGGCGGGAGTCGCGCCCAGCCGCACCTATCCGGTCTATTCGGGCGCCAAGTCGGCGCTCAACATCATGACCCAGTGCCACGCCCTGGAGTTCGGGCCGAAGGTCAGGGTCAACGCCATCATGTGCGGGCCCTTCTGGACCGACATCGCCAAGAGCTGGCGCGAGAACGCCGACAAGAACTCCACCGCCGCCCTGCGCCGCATCGGCCGCCCGGAGGAGATCGCCACCACCGCCCTCTACCTGGCGAGCGACAGATCCAGCTTCACCACCGGGGCCATCATCCGCCTCGATGGCGGCGTCTACTAAGGGGGCGCGGCATGGCGCAGGCCGGACAGAAGTATCTGGGACAGGTGATCACGGTCAAAGAGGCCCACCGCATCGACGAGGCGCGGCTGGCGGCCTTCATGGGCGATACCGTGCCGGGCTATGGCGGCCCGCTGACGCTGCGCCAGTTCGAGGGCGGGCAGTCCAATCCCACCTATCTGCTGGAGACGCCGGGCGCGAAGTATGTGCTGCGCCGCAAGCCGCCGGGCGTGCTGCTGAAATCGGCCCATGCGGTGGACCGCGAGTATCGGGTGATGAAGGCGTTGTGGGAGACAGGCTTTCCGGTTCCCGAGCCGCTGGTGCTCTGCGAAGACGACAGCGTTCTGGGCACCGCCTTCTACATCATGCGCCACGTGGCCGGCCGGGTGTTCCTGGACAATGCCATGCCGGACCTGAGCCGGCAGGAGCGGGCGGGGGTCTATGACTCGGTGAACGAGACGCTGGCGCGCCTGCATACGGTCGATCACACGGCCATTGGCCTCGGCGACTATGGCCGGGCCGGCAACTATTTCGGCCGCCAGATCGGGCGCTGGTCGCAGCAGTATGAGCTGTCGGCCACCGAGGTCATTCCGGCCATGGACAAGCTGATCGCCTGGCTGCCCGGCGCCATTCCGGGCGACGACGAGACCCGCCTGGCCCACGGCGACTACAGCTTCCACAATGTGCTGATCCACCCCACCGAGCCGCGTGTGGTGGCGGTGCTGGACTGGGAGCTGTCGACCACCGGCCATCCGCTGGGCGACCTGATGTACCACGCCATGGAATGGTACCGCCCGCCCGGCTTCGATAGCCGCGGCGCCCTGATCGACAAGGACCTGGCGGCGTTGGGCATCCCCGACCTGGAGACCTATGTGGCTCGCTATGTGGAGCGCACGGGCCGCGCGCCGATCGAGAACCTGGCCTTCCACAAGGCCTACAATCTGTTCCGGGTGGCCGCCATCATCCAGGGCATCGTCGGCCGGGCCCGCGACGGCACCGCCGCGGCGGCCGGCGCGGCCGAACAGGCCCTGCGCGTCCGCCCCCTCGCCGAGGCTGCCTGGGGTTTTGCCCAGGACGCCGGCGCCCAATAGTCCAGGAGAGACGCCATGACCACGACCAGCCGGCAATGGGTGGTGGCCGCCAGACCGATCGGCCGGGCCTTGAGCGAGGATGATTTCCGTCTCGAGACGGCGCCCGTGCCCCCGGTGGGCGAGGGGCAGGTGAAGTTGCGCACCGACTGGCTGTCCTTCGACCCGGCGCAGAAGAGCTGGATGGAGAATATCGCCGGCTATGTGGACCCGGTGGAGATCGGCGGTCTGATGCCGGGCGCGGGCCTCGGCGAGGTGGTCGAATCCCATCACCCGGGCTTCGCGCCGGGCGACCTGGTGACCGGCCCCATCGGCTGGCGCGAGATGGCGGTGCTGGACGGCGCCAAGCTGGCGGCGGTTCCGCAAGGCGTGCCGCCGACCGCGGCGCTGGGCGTGCTGGGCGGCACCGGCAAGACCGCCTACCTGGCCTTCGTCGAGGTGGGCAAACCCAAGCCCGGCGATACGGTGGTGATCTCCGGCGCGGCCGGCGCCACCGGGTCGATCGTGGGTCAGATCGCCAAGCTCAGCGGCTGCCGGGTGATCGGCATCGCCGGCGGGGCGGACAAGTGCGCCTGGCTGGTGGACGAACTGGGGTTCGACGGCGCCATCGACTACAAGGCCGGCAAGATCCGCGGTGGGCTGAAGCAGCATTGCCCGAACGGCATCGACGTCTTCTTCGACAATGTCGGCGGCGACATCCTCAATGACGCCATGGCCCGCCTCGCCGTGGGCGCCCGGGTGGTGATCTGCGGCGGAATCTCGCGCTACAACGCCGATCCGCGCGACCCCGAACAGATGCCGCCCGGGCCGCGCAACTACTTCAACGTGGTGTTCACCGGGGCCACCATCCAGGGCTTCCTGCTGCCGCGCTACGAGGCTCAGTTTGCGGTGGCGAACCGGCGACTGGCGGAGTGGGTGCGCTCCGGCGCGTTGCGCTATCGCGAGGACATCCAGGCCGGATTCGAGAATGCGCCCCAGACGCTGATGCGCCTCTTTGACGGGCGCAATTTCGGCAAGCAACTCCTGCGCGTGGGTTCGGCCTGACCTAAGGGCAGGTCGTCGCCTATTTTGGGATGATCATCATGCAAAATTGCCACAGTTGAGCCCTTGGGGTCGGCTTGACAGGGTGCAGATTATGATCATGATCATCCTCTAATAAAAACAAGAAAAGTTCCGGAGGAGACGAGTCGCCAATGAGCGAAAACCTAACAGTGTGAAGAGGTTATGCCCGCGCTTCGGTGTCGGGCCGACCCATGTCTCTACTCCGGTTGCTTGCTTGGTAGCCCGAATTCCCGCGTCGGCATGGCGCAACAGACACCATAACAAAAGCAAGGGGGAGAGCATGTCTCTCGTGAGGAATATTCGAGTGCTGGGCCTGGTCGGCCGGGTCAGCCCAGGGGCCCTGGCGGCCGCCGCGGGCCTGTTCGGCGCCGGCCTGATCGGGGCGACACCCGCCCTGGCCGCCGATGCCCCGGCGGACGCCGGTTCGGGCGGCGGCTCAACCCAGGTGGAGGAGGTGATCGTCACCGCCACCAAGCGCGAGGACAAGCTCCAGAACGTGCCGATCGCCGTGACCGCGATCACCGGCGAGAAGGCCCGCGCGGCCCACATCGGCAACTTCCTGGACCTGCCCATGCTCACACCGGGCGCCAGCTTCGTCAGCACCAAGGGCCCCAGCACCGCCAACGTCTGCCTGCGCGGCCAGTGCGCCACCAACGACGCGCCCGCCCTGGAGCTGCCGGTCGCGGTGTTCATGGACGATATCTACTATGGCTCGCTGGCCTCGTTCGACGCCGACTTCTACGACATCAGCCAGATCGCCATTCTGCGCGGCCCCCAGGGGACGACCTTCGGGCGCAACGTGGTGGGCGGCGCGTTGCAGATCACCAGCAACAAGGCCCAGCTGGGCGCCAACAACGGCCAGATCAGCGCGACGGTCTCGGGCTATCCCGAGGTCAATTCGATGGGCTTTGAGACCCAGGGCTTCGTCAACCGTTCGTTCGGCGACGACCTGGCCGGGCGCCTGGCCTTCAGCGTCAAGGACGTCGGCGGCTATATGCACAACCGCACGACCGGCCATAACCTGAGCGACATCAAGAGCTTCTCGATCCGTCCGTCATTCCGGTGGGAGCCCGACGACAGCACCAGCGTGGTCGGCTTCTTCAACTATTCGCACGAGGACGCCTACGCGGCAGGCTACAAGGCCATCGGCCAGGGCTCGCTGGTGGCCACCGAACAGGCGATGGCGTCCAGCCCCTGGGACGTGTTCCACACCGTTGACGGCCAGAACAAGCGCGACATCTGGGCCGGCCAGCTGAAGATCGACAAGACCCGCTCCTACGGAACCTGGTCCTTCATCACCAGCTACCGCACCCTGGACGCCTACTATCAGGATGACGGCGACAGCAGCGCAAAGTCGCTGAACGACAACAAGAGCATCAACGCCAGCCGCGAATGGCAGTTCAGTGAGGAACTGCGGCTGACCTCCAACAGCGGCGGCAAGCTGGAATATGTGGCGGGCCTCTATTACAGCTTCGAGAACCTGCGCAAGCAGATCACCTTCAACTTCGACGGGACCGATCCGACCAGCCAGCTTTCGGTGCTGACCGGCGGCGCGTTGCAACACCAGATCGTCACCGGTGACGCCCATGTGATCACCATGGCGCCCTTCGGCGAGGCCAAGTGGCACATCACCGACGCCTGGTCGCTGACCTTCGGCGCGCGCTACACCTTCGAGGAAAAGCACGCCTACACCGATCACAACGGCTCGTCGGCCTTCTATGGCGCGGGCTTCAACGCCAACGGCCTGAAGCGCTCCTGGACCGCCTTCACGCCGCGCGCGATCCTGCAGTTCAAGCCGCAGGAAAACCTGATGTTCTACGGCGGCGTTTCCACCGGCTTCAAGGGCGGCGGCTGGTCGCTGACCTCCACCAGCCTGGCCAAGGCCCAGATCCCGCTCGATCCGGAAACGTCCATCAGCTACGAGGCCGGCGCCAAGACCCTGTGGTTCGACAAGCGCCTGCTGATCAACGTGGCCGTCTACCAGGCCGACACCAAGCACCTGCAGGTCCGCTCGCTGGTGTCCGGCGTATTGACCGACAGCAACGCCGGGTCCGAGCGGGTGAAGGGCGTCGAGTTAGAGACGCTGCTGAAGCCGATCCCGGGCCTGACCCTGGGTCTGAACTACGCTTACAACGACGCGAAATACTCCGAATTCAGAGATTGCCTGGCCCACTCTGCGGCCCTCCCGAACGGGCTGGATTGCACGGGCAATGTCGTGCCCTTCACCCCGAAGAACGACCTCACCATCTCGGCAGAATACCGCTTCGACCTGGGGGGCGGTGGCTCGCTGTTGTTCCACGTCGATGATCAGTGGGCCAGCGCCAGTCAGGTCAGCCCGCAGAACACGGATGTCATCGATACCCGCACCGGTGCGGCCCAGGCCGTAGCCGATGCGCGCAACCAACCGATCGCGGCGCCCTTCACCGAGAAGAAGGGCATCCTGAATGCCCAACTGACCTATGAGGCGCCCAGCCACAACTGGACCCTGCAGCTCTGGGGCAAGAACCTGACCAATCAGTGGTACATGATGGCGCCGTCCAACTACTCCTTCTTCTTCCTGACGCCACTTGAAGCGCGCTCCCTGGCCCTCGGCGGCAGCGGCCTCAATGAAGTCGACCGTGGGGTGATCAATCCGCCCCGCCAGGTCGGCGTGACCCTGACCTACAAGTTTGACTAGTCCCTCCTAGTCTTTCACTGCGGGCCGCGTGGCATTGCCGCGCGGCCCATCTTTTTCTTCTCCGGCGGCCGCCCCAAGGCCGCCCCAGGACTGGATGGCAGATGGCCAAGGACGGATCGCGAGCGGTTTCGAGGGGGCACGCCTGGTACGCCCTGGGCGTCCTCTTCTTCGTGGCGCTGTTCAACTACATCGACCGCAGTATCCTCTCGATCCTGCAGATACCCCTGAAGAAGGAACTGCACCTGGCCGACTGGCAGCTGGGCGCACTGACCGGGCTGTCCTTCGCCCTCTTCTATACGACACTGGCCCTGCCGATCGCGCGGCTGGCCGACACTCGCTCCCGCAAGGGGTTGATGGCCATCGCTCTGACCATCTGGACGGGCACGACGGCGCTCACGGGTTTCGCGCGCAACTTCACCATGCTGGTCCTGTTGCGGATCGGCGTGGGGGTGGGGGAGGCCGGCTGCGTCCCCTCGAGCCACTCGCTGATCTCCGACTATTTCCCGCGCCACCAGCGGGCCAGGGCCATGGCGGTCTGGAGTCTGTCGCTCTCCATCGGGTCCATGCTGGGCTTCTATCTGGGCGGTAAGCTGGGTGCGATGCTAGGCTGGCGACATACCTTCCTGGTGGTGGGCCTCACGGGCCTGATCCTGGTGCCGATCCTGCTGTTCACAGTGCGCGAGCCCGAGCGCGGCGCCTTCGATGGCAAGACCGCAGCGGGCGAGCCCGGGCCATCGTTCGCCGCCGCCGCCGGCATCCTGTGGCGGTTGAAATCCTTTCGCTACATGGCCATGGCCACGGCGGCCCATGCCTATACCCAGTTCGCCATGACCAGCTGGAACGCGCCCTTCTACGACCGCGTCTACCACATGAAACTGGCCACCATCGGCGGCTTCCTCGCCCTGCTGGTAGGCGTGGGCGGGATCTTCGGCACCCTGGTGGGAGGCGCGTTGGCCGACCGCTTGGCCCGCAAGGACCCGCGCTGGTACATGTGGCTGCCGGCCGGCGCCACCTTGCTGATCGCGCCCTTCGGCATGGCCCAGTACTTCGTCAACAACGCCAGCCTGTCGCTGATGTTCGCCGCCGGGCCCGCCGTGCTGGTCGCGGTCTATCTGGGCTCGGTGAATTCCGTGTCGCAGTCCCTGGTGGCGGCCAATATGCGCGCCTTTACATCGGCCACCCTGGTGCTGACGGTCAACTTGCTGGGCCTGGCGCTCGGGCCGCTGATCACCGGGGCGGTGAGCGACCTCGTCGTCTCGCGGTTCGGGGCGGACAGCCTGCGCTACGCCATCTCCATATCACTGGTGTTCAACATCCTGGCGTCCTTCCTCTATCTGCTGGCCGCGCGGGCTCTACCCAGCGAATTGAAGAGTCCCATGCATTTGCGACACCCTGAGGGTTCCGCAGACAGCTTGGAGGCTACGTCCTAGTAGACGCTCATTTGCTGAGCGGTCGCGGAGTCCGGAGTGAGGTAATGATAGCCAAGGACAGTTTCGATTCCAGAACGGCGGTTATCACCGGCGCGGGCGGAGGGATCGGCGCTGCATCTGCGGCGGCGTTTGCGCGGGCCGGTGTTTCAGTCGCCGTGGTGGACCGCAACGGAGAGGCTGCGCGTCAGGTCGCCGCGCGAATTTGCGCGGATGGCGGCCGGGCTGAAGCATTCGAATTGGACATCGTCGATCCCGATGCGGTGGATGCCTGCATGTCCGATGTACAGGGTGCGCTCGGAGATATCGGTATTCTCGTCAACAACGCAGGCATCGCGGAGCGGCAGAGTTTTCTCGATCTTACGCCGGCGGAATGGCGTCGCGTCATCGACGTCAACCTCTCCGGAGCATTCTTCTGCACCCAGTCGGTTGTCCGTCGGATGGTCAAGCTTGAGCAGGGTGGAGCAATCGTCAATGTCGCCTCGGTCGCGGGTCTAACCGGGGTGTCGCGGCGAACGGGTTATTCGGCCTCGAAGCATGGACTGGTCGGCCTGACCAAGGTCTTGGCGCTTGATCTCGCCGAATATGGAATCCGAGTGAATGCGGTGGCGCCAGGGTCGGTCAACACACCCTTGACCTCCGCGCTGTTGGAGCAGCCCGGGGCGCGCGACCGGGTCGCTTTAAGTCATCCTCTGGGACGCTGGGCAGAGCCGGATGAGGTGGCCGAGCTCGTCGTGTTCCTTGCCTCGCGCCATGCGAGCTTCATCACGGGCGCCGCCATTCCCGTTGATGGGGGCTTCCTGGCGGGCAAGGCATCCTGATGTTGTTGCGGACGATCACCTGACCGCCGTGAACTTTATCGGCAGCTCGCGGAGCAGCCTGTGGATCAGACTCGGCATGTAGTTGGGCGCCTGCAGAGGCCGCGAGAGTTCTATGTCCGCCATCCTGTCCAATATGGCATTGAAGCCAATGGTCAGCTCGTTGCGCGCCAGCACGCGACCGACGCAGAAATGGGGACCGGCGCCAAAGCCCAGATGGGCCGAGGCGTTTTCTCTCGTGACGTCGAACTCGTGGGGGCACTTGAACTTGGCCGCGTCGTGATTGGCGGCTCCGTAGCGCACGATTACGCGGGAATCCTTTGGAATCAGCCGTCCCGAGACCTCGACGTCGCGCGTGGTCTTGCGCATCAAGCCCTGCACCGAGGTCTCGATGCGAATTGACTCCTCGATGAAGCCCTTCATCAGGCTTCTGTCCGCGCGCAATTTCAGCATCTGCTCCGGATTGTTCAGCAACAGATGGAGGCCGTTGGTGAATGCGCCGGTCAGCGTCCCGTATCCGCCCGTGATGACCTGACGCATCACGCTCTGCATTTCCTGCATGCTCAGCGGGGGCTCGCTGGAGTCGCCTTCTTCGTTCGCGTGAACGAGACGAGAAATCAGGTCGTCTTTCGGGTTTGCCCGCCTGTCCTCAATCATCGAGGCGAGGAAATGCTGCATCTCCAGTTCCAGCTTCGCTGCTTCAAGCAATGCTTCCGCGGACAGGACCTGACCCGCGGAGTTGGCCAATGACCGCGACCACTTCCTGAATGTTGCGATCTCTGAGAGTTCGAAGCCAAATTGCTCGGAAATGATCAGTCCCGGGTAAGGGATAGCAAAAGCCTGGATGAAGTCGCATTCCCCGGCGTCGATAAACTCATCGATGACTAGGTTGGCGACTTCTTCCAGTCTTGGCCGCAACGCCTCGACACGACGGGCATTGAAGGTGCGATCCAACAGACGTCGGTAGCGTCCATGTTCCGGCGGATCGATGCTCTGCAGTGTGTTTAGGTTTGCCCAGCCGTCGTCCGCCAGAACTTTTTGATACTTCGCCCATCCCTCACCCTGAAGGATTCCGAAATCGCTGCGGCTAGAAAAGGTCTCCGTGTCCATGAGCGCCGTTCGCACATCCTCATAGCGAGTGAGAATATAAATCCCAGTCTCCGGCATGAGGTATACTGGGTCATGCTCATGGAGTTGCTCATAGAACGCGAACAGATGATCCTGAATCTCTGATTCAAGCAGGCTCATTCCGGAAAACGGCGATTGATTGGGCATTTATATTGTCCGCGTTGGCGCGATGGTCGCTGTATCAGAGCGGGCCTATTATATGATCATGTTTTTCAAGATCAAGCGGAGACGGTCGTGGAAGTCTGTGCGGCCCTTGAGGCGACCCGGGATTTGGTCCACCAGATGCTACCTCGGAAAGCGGTTGTGGAGTGCGCCAGACGATGGCCGCGGATGATCACGTCCAAAGCGGCGCCTCGCTGCCGATTGCCCCGGTGCGCAAGGTGGCTGAGGCTCTCGCCCTCGACATTGTCCGCGACATCGTGACTCGCGGTCTCTCCAAAGGAGATGCCCTGCCGCTTGAGGTGGAGATGCTCAGGCAATATGGCGTGGGTCGCTCATCGCTGCGCGAAGCCCTGAGGCTGCTGGAGGTTCAGGGACTGATTGTAATCCGCCGAGGGCGACGTCAGGGCGCCGCGGTGGGAAGCGTGTCACCTGCAAAGGTCGGCCGCTCTCTGACCTTGCACCTTCACATGCTCGGGACAGCATATGACGAACTCCTGGACGCCTGGCGGCGCACCGAACCGATGCTGGCGCGGCTAGCGGCTCTCAACCCCAACCGCCAACAGGTGAAGACGGCGTTGGAGCCGTTTCTCGACGAGAGCCACGCCCGGCATTTGGTCGAAGGGCCTGAGTTTCACAGCGTCGTTTCGGAACTCGCTGACAACAAGGTGCTGTGGCTAGTCTTGCGCTCAGTCAGTTCGATCGTGTCGGAGCAGGTGCTTCCCCGGACAGAGGGGGCGCTGATGGAAAAGGGGATGGCGCATGATCACCGGGAAATCGCCGGGGCAATCATCCTGGGTGACGCGGACGCAGCCGAGCGATTGATGTGTGAGCACGTGGTTCATGTCATCGATGATTTCCAGAAGTTCTGGCCGCAGAAAGTCGGCCAAGCCCTGGGTTTCCTGTGAGCCACAGGTTGGCGCTGTTGCTTGATCAGCGCTGATAGACCGGATCGTCCTTGTCGCGGCGGCCGCGATAGCTGGCCGGTTGGTCGAAGAAGCCGCCGTCGCTGGAGGGTTCGTGGCGCTGCCACTCGTTGACGCCCCGGCGGTGGGCGATCTTCCAGACGCCGTCGCGGCGTTCGAAGCGGTCGACGTAGCGGCCGCCCATGGTGCGGTCGCCGTGGGCGAAGCCGCCGGGCGGGGGTGTCTCGCCATAGCGGTGATAGGCGGTGAAGTAGGTCTCCACATGGGCGCGCTCGCCGTCCAGTTCGATGGAGACGGGACCCAGCTGGTGGTGGGTCAGCACCATGGCGCCCACGACCTTCATGGCGAAGTCGGCGAAGTCGGACGACAGGCCCTGGAAGGACCCATGATCATGGGTGGAGTCGGGGTGGAAGCAGCCGCGGAACAGCGCCTCGTCGCCCCGGTCCACCGCGCGCACATAGTTGATCACCACCTCGGCGATCTCGGCGCGGCTGGAGAGTTCGTCGAGGCTCAGCGCCATTGCACCTTCTCGCCCACGCGGCGCGGCCAATAGACCTTGAAGTCGGCGACGATATGCTCGACGTGCTCGGCCATCAGCTTGCGGGCCAGGGCGGGCTTGCCGGCCCAGATCGCCTCGGCCAGGACCGCGTGGTCGTCGACGATGCGGTCCTCCAGTTCCTCACGGGGCGCGGCGACCAGGATGTGCTCGGCGGTGATGAAGCCGATAGCCTTGAGCACCAGGGTCAGCACCGGATTGTCTGCGAGCTCGGCGACCACGTCGTGGAAGGCCAGTCCGGCCTTGATCTCGCGCAGCTTGCCGCCGTGGCAGGTGTCGGAGCCTTCCAGGAAGGGGGCCATGGCCGCCTTGACCCGGGCGCGGTCGGGGTTCTTGGCCGCCAGTTCGGCCAGCAGGGGTTCGGTCTGCAGCCAGGCGTCGAGCAGCTGATCGTAGGTCGAGCCGGCCAGGTGCAGATAGAGGGTCATGGTGCGGGCGAGATTGCCGGGCAGCACCTTGCCGACCACCGTGCCCGAGCCGGGCCCTGGCCGGATGGCGATAAGGCCCTGGACCTCCAGGAGGCGCAGGGCCTCGCGCAGGGAGGAGCGGCTGACGCGGTACTGGACCAGCATCTGGGCTTCGAGAGGCAGGCGGTCACCGGCCTTCAGGCCCTGGGAGACGATGTCCCGCACGATCTCAAGGGCGACGATCTCGGAGGTCTTCAAGGTGCGGCGAACGCCTTCGCCGGACCAGCTGAAGTTGTCCGTTGCGCCCTGCGGTTCGCCGCTGTCCTCGCCCGCCTTACGCCGTCTTCGCTCCGCCATGTCCGCCGTAAGCTCCCCGTTGTCCGGTTCGTTGCGATGCACTCGCCGGGAGGGCGAGCGTCCAACGTCATGTCTACCGCCATAAACACGGAATCGTCGTCAGAATTCAACGTCCGTCTCTCCGCCCGATTGACAAGCGAGGGTCGAGTTTATAATGATGATTATAAGAGAACGGCACAGATTTGGCGAGTCCTTCTGAGGCCCGCCACAAGCCACCGACCAGATTGGGGAGGGCCCGCGAGGGCATTACACTGTTGGTTACGACCGCCGAAGCCACGCGCAGCAAGCCGCCTGAAGCCGATTCCGGGGCCTATCCCGACCCGCTGCGGCGCCCCGGGCCGCGCCGCGGCCCGCTGAGCGGCGTGCGCATCGCCGACTTCTGTTGGATGGGCGTGGGCGCCTGCGCCACCCGGCTGTTGGGCGACTTCGGCGCCACGGTGATCCGCATCGAAAACCGCGCCAACCTGGACATGCCCAGGCGCCTGCCGATCTACAAGGGCGAGGTGCGCACCTATGGCGACGAGGACGCCAACCCCGACCCCAACAAGGGCGGCCTGTTCAACAACTATAACAGGAACAAGCTTGGCGTTACGCTGAACATGCGCGACCCGCGCGGCCGCGAACTGGCCGACCGGCTGATCGCCTCCTCCAGCGTCCTCACCGAGAATTTCGCGCCGGGGGTGATGGAGCGCTGGGGGCTGACCTATGAGCGGGTGCGTGAGTTGTCGCCGGCCGTCATCTATGCCCGCATGAGCGGCTTCGGCCACACCGGCCCCCACGCCGAGAACAAGAGCTATGGCCCGGTGGTGCAGGCGGTGAGCGGGCTATCCCACATCAGCGGCCTGCCCGGCGAGGAGCCCTCCGGCTGGGGGCTGAGCTACATGGACAACGAGGCGGCCTTCTTCAACGCCGCCGCCCTCATGATGGCGATCTACAACAGGAACCTGACGGGCCTGGGCTCGGAGATCGACGTCTCCGCCGTCGAGGCCGGGATCAACCTGCTGGGTCCTCTGCTGCTGGACGTGTCGGTCAACGGGCGCAGCACCCGGGGTCCCGAATTCCCCCCCGGCAACCGCCTGGAAGAGCCGCACGCCGCGCCGCACGGGGTCTATCCCTGCGTCGGCGAGGACCGTTGGATCGCCATCGCCGTCTTCGACGAGGTCGAGTGGCGGGCCCTGGTCGCGGCCATGGGCAACCCCGCCTGGGCCTCCGAGGCGCGCTTCGCCACCCTGGCCGCGCGGGTCGCCAACCAGGACGCCCTCGACGCCAAGATGGCGGCGTGGACGGCGGACAAGGACCGCTTCGTCCTGATGCACGGCCTGCAGGCCGTGGGCGTCAGGGCCGGGGCGGTGCAGACCGCCGAGGACCTCAACGAGACCGATCCGCAGATCGCCGAGCGCGGCGTCTATTTCGAGATGGACCATCCGGTGATCGGCGAGGCGCGCTTCGAGGGCACGCCGATCCAGTTCTCCTCCATCCCGCAGGAGAACTGGCGCTCCGCCCCGCTGCTGGCCGAGGACAACGCCTATGTCTTCAAGACCCTGCTGGGCATGGGCGACGAGGAGTTTGAGACCCTGACCGCCGAAGGGGTGCTGTGATGGGCGCGCAATCTCTCAAGCCGGCGACCAAGACCCCGCCGCCCTTCACCGGCCTTCGCGTCATCGAATTGGCCGAGGATCCGGCGGGTGAATACGCCGGCCGCCTGCTGGCCGAGATGGGCGCCGAAGTGCTCAAGCTTGAGCCGGTGGACGGGGCGCCTAGCCGCAAGGTCGGCCCCTGGGCCGGCGGCGTGGCCGGTCCCGAGACCAGCCTCAACTTCCGCTACTACAATTCCAACAAGCGGAGCGTTCTGCTGGAGGTTACGGCGCCCGGCGGCGTGGCGGCCCTGAAGTCGCTGACCGCGAACGCCGACGTCTTCATCACCACCCTGCAGCCGGCGGCGCTCAAGGCCATCGGCCTCGACCTGGCGGTCCTGCACGCCGAGCAGCCGTCGCTGATCATCCTGTCGGTCACCGCCTTCGGCCTCACCGGTCCCTGGGCGGACTACAAATCCTCGGATCTCATCGCGCTGGCCGCCGGCGGGCCGCTGAACAGCTGCGGCTATGACGACCACTCGATCCCGCCCATCCGTCCGGGCGGCAATCAGGGCTATCACACCGCCGCCAGCTTCGCCCACATCGGCGCCATGCTGGCGCTGCTGAACCGCCAGCAGACCGGCGAGGGGCAGCTGGTCGACGTCTCCATGCACGAGGCCTGCGCCGTCAATATCGAACTGGCCAACCCCTACTGGTTCTATCCGCGCATCAATGTGCAGCGCCAGACCTGCCGCCACGCTCAACCCTCGCCGACGCAATCGGCCCTGTTCCGCAGCGCCGACGACCGCTTCGTCTACTTCGCCCTGATCCTGTCGGACCCACGCGCCTGGGCCGCCCTGGTGAAGTGGATGGACGGGAAGGGCATGGCCGCCGACCTGGTCGAGCCGGCCTACAACGATCTCGCCTACCGCCAGGCCCACTTCTACGAAATCCAATCGCTGGTGGAGTGCTTCTTCCTGATCCAGACGGCGCACGAGGCCTATCATGACGGCCAGGCGGCCGGCCTGCCGATCGGCGTCCTCAACGCCCCCGAGGACCTCTTCGAGGACGAGCATCTCCTGGCCCGCGGCTTCTTCAAGGAGGTCGAGGAGGCGGACGGCTCGAGCGCCCTCTATCCCGGCCCGTCCTACGTCTTCTCGGCTTTCGACGCGGTCCCCAGGACGCGGGCGCCGAAGCTGGGCGAACATCAAGTTGCGGAGTTGGCGCGATGAGCCTGATCGACGACGACATGACCTTCGCCGGCCGCGACAAGACCGCGGTCGTGGGCATCGGCCAGACCGACTTCACCCGCAATTCCGGCCGTGGCGTGCTGTCGCTGGCCACCGAGGCGGCGCTGAAGGCGCTGGCCGACGCCGGCCTCTCCGTCGAGGACGTGGACGGCATCGTGCGCTGCGGCGACGACGTGGTGACGCCCTACACCCTGGCCGCCTCGCTCGGCGCCAAGAACCTCACCTACTGGGCCGACACCGGCCCTGGCGGCGTGGCGCCCTGCATGATGATGGGGCTGGCCATGGGCGCGGTGCTCTCCGGCCAGGCCAAGACGGTGATCGCCTTCCGCTCGCTGAACGGCCGCTCGGAAACCCGCCTGGGCGCGGGCGGCCAGCGCGGCGTCGGCGCCGAGATAGTCGGCGGACGAGGCTCCTACGACGAATACTTCCTGCCCTACGGCCTGATGACCGCCGGCCAGACCTTCGCCCTGATGACGCGCCGCCACATGCTGGAATACGGCACGACGGCCGAGCAGCTGGGCGCGGTGGCCATGGCCTGCCGCGAGAACGCCAACAGGACGCCTCACGCCATCATGCACGGCAAGCCGATGTCGATGGACGACTACCTCGCCTCGCGGATGATCTCCACGCCGCTGCGCCTGTTCGACTTCTGCCTGGAGAGCGACGGCGCCTGCGCGGTGGTGATCACCAGCACGGAGCGGGCGAAGGATCTGAGGAAGCCGCCGGTGACCATCCGCGCCGTGGCCGGGGGCGCGCCCCTCGACGCCCGCGCCGGGATGATGTTCCCGGTGGTCAGCCGCCACGACATGACCGAGCTGGGCGGCCGGGCGGCGGGCGAGCGGCTGTGGAAGCGGGCCGGAGTCGGTCCCTCCGATATGAGCGTCGCCCAGATCTACGACTGCTTCACCATCAGCGTCATCCTGCAGCTGGAGGCCTACGGCTTCTGCGGCAAGGGTGAGGGCGGCGCCTTCGTGGAAAGCGGCGCGATCCGCGCCACCGGCTCCATTCCCATCAACACCGGCGGCGGCCACATGTCGGAAGCCTATGTCCACGGCATGAACCACATCGTCCAGGCGGTGCGTCAGCTGCGCGGCGAGGCGGACATGCAGATCCCGGGCGCGGAGCTGTCCCTGGTCACCGGCGGCCCGTTGCCGATCGGCTCCAGCGTGGTGTTCAGGAAGGCCGCCTGATGTCCTATTCGATCCAGCCCAATACCGAGGACCGCGAAACCGGCCCCTTCTTCGCCGCCGCCGCCGAGGGCCGGCTGGTCTTCCGCGTCTGCAACGACTGTGGCCACGCCACCCAGCCGCCCACGGAGCACTGTCCCTGGTGCGGGGGCTGGAACACCGAATGGCGCCAGGCGCAGGGCAGGGGGCGCCTGCACACCTGGACCACCGTCACCCATCAGATCCATCCTGACTACCCGACGCCCTTCACCCTGGTGGTGGTCGAGTTGGACGAGACTCCCGACGTGCGCCTGATGGGCCGCCTGGACGGCGCGCCGGTGCTGACCGCGGGCCAGCCCATGGAAGTGTGGTTCGAGAAGCTGAACGATGACGTGGCGCTGCCCCAATGGCGCCCCTTGGGGCGGCCGGTCTGAACGACAAGTCCGTCTGAATAGGAAGGAGGCCCGCATGAGCGGCAAGCGCACCATCGGCATCACCACCTACGACTATTCGCCGAGCGACATGTTGAACCTCGCCGTCCACGCCGAGCGGCTGGGCTTCGAAGGCCTGTGGTTCGGCGAGCACTATGTGGTTCCCGAAAAATACGAGGGGCATCACCCGTCACGCAAGGAAACGCCGAAGGACAAGAACGACGCCCGCGACAAGGCGATCATCGGCGAGGGCGTGCGCATCTACGACCCCTTCTTCCTGCTGGGCGCCATCGCCGGGGCCACGACGCGGCTGAAGATCGGCACCGCCATCTGCATCGTGCCGATGAACCACCCCTTGCTGCTGGCCCGCCAGATCATCACCGCCCAGGAAGTCTCCGGCGGCCGCTTCCTGTTCGGCACCGGCGCGGGCTGGCTGAAGGAGGAGTTCGACGCCGTGGGCGCGCCCTTCCACGAACGCGGCGCGCGCATGGACGAGATGTTCGCGATCATGAAGAAGGCCCTGGCCGGCGGCTACTTCGAGCACCACGGCAAGTATTTCGACTTCGAGTCCCTGCAGATGACCCCGCATCCGGTGACGGTGCCCCTGGTCTGCGGCGGCAATACCGGCCCGGCGCTGCGCCGGGTGGCGGAGATCGCCGACGCCTGGATCAACTCGGCCATGGTGACCCTGGAAGACGTCCTGCCCATGCGCGACACCATCGAGGCGGAGCGCGCCGCCCGGGGTACGTCCGGCCGGCCCTTCGAGTATTTCGTGCGCCCGACCAGCCCAAACCCGGAAACGGTGGAGCCCTTCTTCGACGCCGGCTTCGAGAACATCATCCTCTGGGGCCCGGCCATCTGGCCCAACGACGAGACCGTTCCCCTGGAAGCCAAGGTCGCCAACCTGACCCGCGTGGCCCGTGACCTGGGGCTGACGCCCCTGGCCGCCGCGGCCTGACCGACGAAAGCCAAGCCCCATGAAACTGACCCCCGGTTCGCGTTGGAAATGCGCGCTCAGCGAGGCCGAGTTCGTGCTCGTGCGCGCGCCTTCAATGGAGGGTGAGTTGGCCTGCGGTGGGCTGGCGGTGCTTGCCGCCGCCGCCGAGCGTCCGGCCGGCGGCGCCAAGCCGGAAGGCGAGAGCCTGCTCGGCAAGCGCTACACCGATGTCGACACCGGCCTGGAGGTGCTCTGCAGCAAGGCGGGGAAGGGGATACTCTCCTTCGACGGCCGCGCCCTCACCATCAAGGAGGCCAAGCGCCTCCCGTCGTCGGACTAGCCACAATGAACACCGCCCTGCTGCTGGAGATGGCCGCCGACGGGGCGGGCGAGCGGGTGGCCATCGGCTCCGCCGCCGACGGCTGCGTGTGGCCTGAGCTGCTGGATCGGGCCCGTTCGGCGGCCGGCTGGCTGGCCTCGCGCCCCGCCGGGACGGTGGCGCACCTGGGCCTCAACTCCCAGGTCGTGCCGGTAGCCCTCTATGCCGCCGGTCTGGCCGCCAAACCCTTCGCCCCCCTCAACTACCGCCTGCCCGACGCGGACCTGCGCCGCATCACCGCCCGCACCGCCCCCAGCGTGGTCATCGCCGATGAGGACATGGCCGCCCGCGTCCAGGGCATCGAAGGCGTGGAGGTGATCACCCGCGCGGCCTTCCTCGCCGAAGCCGGAGCCGGCCATGAGCCGCCGGCCATCGGCGCCGAGCCCGACGACATCGCCATCCTGCTGTTTACCAGCGGCACCACCGGCGAGCCCAAGGCCGCCGTTCTGCGTCACCGCCACCTCACGGCCTACGTGCTCTCCAGCGTCGACTTCCTGGGCGCCGCCGACGACGAGGCGGCCCTGGTCAGCGTGCCGCCCTATCACGTGGCCGGGGTCTCGGCGGTGCTGAGCGCCACCTATCTGGGCCGGCGCACCGTCTATCTGGAAAGCTTCACCCCGGAGGCCTGGGTCGCCCTGGCGCGCGACGAGGCCATCACCCACGCCATGGTGGTGCCGACCATGCTGGGCCGGGTGCTCGACGTCCTGGAGGAGAAGGGGGAGCGCCTGGCGACCCTGCGCCACCTCTCCTACGGCGGCGGGCGGATGCCCGCGGCCAGCATCGAGCGGGCGCTGAAGCTTCTGCCCCACGTCGACTTCGTCAACGCCTACGGCCTGACCGAGACCTCCTCCACCGTCGCCGTCCTGAGCCCGCAGGATCACCGCGAGGCCGTGGCCAGCGCCGACGTCGATGTCCGCCGCCGCCTGGGGTCCGTCGGCAGGCCCCTGCCGGCGCTGGAGCTGGAGATCAGGGGCGCTGGCGAGGAGCGGTTGGCGGCGGGCGAGCTCGGTGAAATCTGGGTGCGGGGCGAGCAGGTGGCCGGCGAATACCTCGGCCACCGGGCGATCCGCGACGACGGCTGGTTTCCCACCAACGACAGCGGCTGGCTGGACGAGGGCGGCTTCCTTTTCGTGGAAGGCCGTCTGGACGACGTCATCGTGCGCGGCGGGGAAAACATCTCCCCCGGCGAGATCGAGGATGTTCTACGCGGTCACCCCGGCGTCGCCGACGTGGCGGTGATCGGCCTGCCCGACGACGAGTGGGGCGAGCGGGTGGCGGCGGTGGTTTCGCCCACCGACGTGAAGACCTCGGCGGAGGAACTCGGCGCCTGGGTCCGCGCCCGCCTGCGCTCCACCAAGACCCCGGAGCTGTTCGAGTTCCGGGACGTGCTGCCCTACAACGAGACCGGCAAGCTGCTGCGGCGAACCTTGAAGCAGGAGCTCTCGGCCCGCCCCGCCCCGGCGCGCCCGGCGCCCGGGCCTACGACCTCTTCGTCGATTGCTTCGACAAGGGGCTGCTGATTCGCGTCACCGGCGACATCGTGGCGCTCTCGCCGCCGCCGATCGTCGAGCCCGCCCAGATCGAAACCATCGTTTCCATCTTGTCGGACGCCCTTGGGCGGGTCGGCTGACCACCGCGCACCAGGAGCCTCCTCCCGATGACGACCGGCGTGCCGAGAGAGATCAGGACTAACGAGTTCCGCGTCGGCCTCACGCCCGGCAGCGTGCGCGAACTCACCGCCCGGGGGCATATCGTCCTGGTCGAGACCCAGGCGGGAATCGGCTCAGGTCTCACCAACGTCGATGAGGCGTCGAGCGCGTGGCCGCGGGCTGAGGAGCGGACGCATCGGCATCATTGTCGTAGCAAAAACTAGGCTGCGCCTCTGCCGAGCCGGTTTTCCGTGCGCTATGGCGCAGGGTGGCGCCTTCGCCTGTCAGCCCTCCAGCCGCCAAGCGACCGCAGGCGGCGGTTGCTATGCTTCCCGCGACCTTTTAATCCTCTAAATCTTAGTTAGATATTGAGCCGTGACGGTTCGGACAAGACGTTGGAGTTTGTTGCTTGGGATGGATCGTTTCAGCCGACGAGCACATCATCGAACCGCCGGAGTTCTGGTCGGACTGGCTTCCCGCGCATCTGCCTGAAGCGGACCGGGCGAACGCCCCGCGCCTGGACGGCGTCAGCCTGGTGGTCAACGGCGAGGTGATGCGCACCTTCCAGCTGTTCCCTCAGCTTGTCGCGCGTTCGGACGTTGCGCCCGGCGCGAGCGATCTGGCCGGGCGACTGGCGGTGATGGACCGCGAGGGCGTCGATGCGGCGCTGCTGTTTCCCCAGCGGGCCATGGGCATGTTCGCGCTGAACGATCGCGACCTGATGGTGCGCTGCTTCACAGCCTACAACAGCTGGCTGGCCGACTTCTGCGCGGGCTCCGGCGGCCGGCTGAAGGGCGTGGCCGTGCTGCCCACCGTCTATGCGCCGGAGACGACGGCGGCCTATCTTGAGATGCTCAAGGCGCTGGGCTTCAGCGTGGTGACGATTCCCGGCGCGCTACGCGGCCGCACCTATGCCGACCCGGAAATGCAGCCTCTGTGGGCCGCGCTCGAGGCCAGCGGCCTGGTCCTGGCCTTCCACACCAGCGAGACGCCGGAGGACAATGGTCCGGGCGGGCTGGGCGCCTACCTGACCGTCCAGTTCCAGCCCTTCCGCAAGCTGTTCGGCTACCTGGTCTTCACCGGCCTGCTGGAGCGCCATCCCGGGCTGAAGGTGCTGTTCGCCGAGGGCGGCATCTCCTGGATTCCGTCCTGCCTGGCGCACGCCGACCAGATCCATCGCGACTTCGCCGACGATCTCACGCCGAAACTCAAAGAGCCGCCCAGCGCCTATTGGCGCCGCCAATGCTACGCCACCTTCATGGACGACGCCCTGGGCCTGGATCAGCTGGAGCATATCGGCGCCGACCGCGTGCTGTGGTCGTCCGACTATCCGCATCCGGAGGGGACCGGGCGGCGCACGCGCGCGGTGCTCGACGACCTGACCCGGCGGGTCGGGCCCGATCAGGCCGGGGTGATCTCCGGCGGCCTGGCCTGTCAGTTGTTCGGCTTCGCGGCCTAGGGGAAAGCATGTCCACGGAAACCTCGGCCCTCGCGGGCTCTCCTGCCGACGGTCCGCTCGAGCGCGTGCGCAAGGCTGTCGCCCTGGCGGTCATGCTGTCGGGCGCCATTCTCACCGCCCTGATCTTCACGGCCCTGGCGCCGGTCGTCACCGAGATCGCCAAACATTATTCGACGACGCCGGGCGGCTCGCTGATCGGCATGTTCATCGTCACGGCCCCGGGCCTGGGCGTCATCGTCGGCGGCCTGACCGGCGGCATCGTCGTCGACCGGTTCGGCAGGAAGCGCATGCTGCTGGTGGCGCTGGCGGTGTTCGCCGTCTCCGGCTCCAGCATCCTCTATCTCGACGCGCCCTGGGCCCTGCTGCTCAGCCGCGCGGTGCTGGGGTGGTCGGGGGCCACGGCCCAGGCGGCGGTGATCGGCTTGATCAGCTCCGTCTTCGCCGAGCCGCGCCGCTCGCGGATGATCGGCTATGAGGCGGCCATCGGCACCTTCGCGGCCATCCTGTCGGTGTGGAGCGCGGGTCAACTGGCCGAGCACTGGGGCTGGCGCGCGCCGGCGGCGCTCTATCTGTTCGGCCTGGTGCTGTTCGTGGCCGCCGCCCTGGCCATCCCGAAATCGGCCAACACGCCCCGCGCCGCGCCCGTGGCGGGAGACGCGCCGTCGCCGGTGTTCGTGGCCTTCCTGAAGCGCATGGCGCCCTTCTATCTGCTGATCCCCTTCTTCTACGCCTGCAACTACCTGCTCTCGATCCAGATGGGCTTCCTGCTGTCGGCCATCGGCGTGATCGGCCCGGTGGCCAAGTCGCATGTGATGATGGTCGGCGTGATCGCCGGCGTGCCCGGCGCGGCCTCCACCGGCTTCATCCGCCAGCGGTTCGGCGAGGCCCGGCTGTTTGCCCTGCTCTGCGTGCTGATGGGGGCAGGCTTTTCGGTGCTGGGCCTGGCCCACACCTCGACCGTGGCGATGATCGGCGGCGGCATCGCGGGGCTCGGGTCGGGCATGCTGATGCCGACCTTGATGGCCATCGCCATGTCGCGTTCGGCAGACGCGCTGAGGAGCCGCGCGGCGGGCCTCGTCTATGCCATGGCCTACCTCGGCGAGTTCCTGAACCCGCTGGTGTTCGGGGCCATCGGCGCGGCGCTGGGCATCCACGGCGTCTACCGCTCGGTGGGGATCGCGCTGCCCATCGTGGCCGTGACCGTCTTCATCCTGTCGCGGCTGGCCGGCTTCCAGCGTCTGACCGCCGTTCCGGCGGCTGAGACCGGGACCAAGGCCGCCGTTCCGTGAGCGCCCCGGCCGGCGGGTCCCTGGCCGGCCGCGTCGTGCTGGTCACCGGGGCGGGGCAGGGGTTGGGCCGGGGCATCGCCCTGGCCTGCGCCGAGCGCGGCGCCGCCGTGGCGGTCACCGCCCTGAGCGAGGCGGAAGCCGCCGTCGTGGCCGGCGAGATCAGCGGCGAGGGCGGCAGGGCGCTGGCCATCGGCTGCGACGTCACCGACCAGGACCAGGTGAGCGCCGCCGTCGCCGCCACCCTCGATGCCTTCGGGCGCCTGGACGGGCTGGTCCACAACGCCAACAGCCGCTTCTCCGGCGTGGGCGCGACCCTGGCCACGGTCACGGACGAGGCCTGGGACGACCAGATCGCGGTCGGCCTGCACGGCGCCGTCTTCTGCGCCACGGCGGCGCTGCCCGGCCTGCGCGACAGCGGCGGGGCCATGGTCATCATGTCCTCCCTCGCGGGCCTGAACGGCGCGGCCCAGATGCCCGCCTACGCCATGGTCAAGGGCGCCCAGCGCGGGCTGATGAAGAGCCTGGCGCGGGAGTGGGGGCCGCTGGGGGTGCGGGTCAACGCCGTGGCGCCGTCCGGCGTGACGCCGGCGCTGGAGGCCTATATGGAGCGCACGCCGGGCGCGCGCGAACACCTGACCTCGCGCTCGGCGCTGAACCGGCTGGGCGAGGCGCGGGGCGACATCGGCGCGGCGGTGGCCTTCCTGCTGGGGCCCGACAGCCGCTTCATCACCGGCCAGACCCTGGTGGTCGACGGCGGGGCGGTGACCACATGAAGCGCGCGCGGGTCATCGGCGACGGCAACCTGGCCTGGACCCTGTCGGCGGGCCTGGCCCAGGAGGGGTTCCAGATGGGTGGGGACGCCGGCGCGGTGTTGGCGCTGGTCGTCGTGCTCGATCATGGCCGCCTGATCCCCATGAGCCTGGTCGAAGGCGGGATCGCCGCCTGGCGCGAGCGCTTCGACCTGACCCTGGCCGCCGCGCGGCGCGACATCGAGGCCGCGCGGGCCAGCCTGGCGGGCGAGGGGGCGATCGCCGTCCTGGTTCCCGTGGAGGGCATGACCGGCGCGGCCGGGCTCACCGCCTATCTGGCCGCCGTCGAAGGCGTGCGCGCCCTGGTCAAGTCGCTGGGCCAGGCCTGGGCCGCCGACGGCGTCCGTATCAACTGCATCGCCCTGGAGGCTCATGTGTTGCACAACGATCCCAACGCGCTGCGGCGGGTGGCCATCCCCTTGGCCGCGCAGCTGCTGTCGGCAGGCCATCCTCTGTCCGGGACCACGCTGGTGGCCGGCGGCGGGGTGATGGCGCCATGAACCGGATGGAGGGACGCTCCGCCCTGGTCACCGGCGCCGCGCGCGGCATCGGCGCCGCTATCGCCAAGGCCTTCGCCGACGAGGGCGCCAAGGTCTTCATCGCCGATATCCTGGAGGAGGAGGGCCGGGCGACGGCCGCCGTGTTGGGGCCGAACGTGGCCTATGTGAAGCTCGACGTGACAGACGAAGGGTCGTGGGCCCAGGCGGTGGAGAGCGCCGAGGCCGCGCACGGCCCGCTGTCGGTGCTGGTCAACAACGCCGGCCTGATCGGGCCTGGGCTGATGGATGAGCTCGACCCGGCGATGTGGCGCCGTGTGCTGGATGTGAACCTGACCGGCGTGTGGCTGGGCATGCGCGCGGCGCTGCCGTCGATGAAGAAGGCCGGGGGCGGGGCGATGATGAACATCAGCTCCATCGCCGGGCTGGTGGGTTATCCCAACCGCGCCGCCTATGTGGCCAGCAAGTGGGGCGTGCGCGGCCTGACCAAGACGGCGGCCCTGGAATACGGCCGCTTCGGAATCCGGGTGAACAGCATCCACCCCGGCCCGATCCGCACCCAGCTGACGGCGGCCTTCCCGGACGACACCTGGGCCAACCAGGCCATCCCCCGCTTCGGCGAGCCGGAGGAGGTGGGCAAGCTGGCCGTCTTCCTGGCCGTAGACGCCACCTACAGCACCGCCGCGGAGTTCGTGATCGATGGCGGCATCATCGCGGGCCTGGCGCTGAAGTCAGAGGCCTAGCCGCGCCTTCAACTTCGGATCGTTGACGAACACCGGCAGGTTGTCGGCGCCGTTGTAGGGCGCGCGCGCCATGGCGCCGCCGTCCACGCTCAGCGTGGCGCCCGTCACATAGGCGGCCAGGTCCGACAGCAGGAACAGCACCGGCCCGGCGATCTCGTCGGAAGCGCCGACCCGGCCCATCGGCACCACCTGACGTGCGGCCTCATTGGTCTCGGCCACCACGGCATGCGACATGGCCGTGCGGATCATGCCGACGGCGACGGCGTTGACGCGCACCCCGGCCGACCCCCACTCGATGGCCATGGTCTTCATCAGGTTGAGCAGCGCCGCCTTGCCGGCCGCGTAGCCGGCTCCGTAGGGCATGGAGGTGAGGCCGGTGCTGGAGGCGATCTGCACGATGCTGCCGCCCTTGCCGTGGGCGATCATGCCCCGCGCGGCGGCGGTGGAGGTGTTGAAGGCGGCGCGCAGGTTGAAGTCCACCACCCGCTGGAAGATGGCCTGGGCCTCGTCGTCCAGCAGGGGCGCGAAATTGCCCATGCCCTGGATGCCGCCGACCACATTGACCAGCCCGTCGACCGGGCCCAGCTCGGCGAACAGGGCGTCCACGGCGGCCTTGTCGAACAGGTCGCAGTCGACCACCCGGTGGCCGTCTCCACCCGCCTCGTCCAGCGCGGCCCGGGCCTCGTCCCGGCCCTTCTCGGCCCGGTCGATGGCGACGACCCGGGCGCCGGCCCGGGCCGCCATCGCGGCCACCGCCGTGCCGATGCCGCCGCCGCCGGCGCCCGCGACGACGATGGTGCGGCGCTCCAGCCGGATGCTCTCGGGCGTCAGCATGGTCAGGTCGTCTGCATGGAGGGCGGGGCGCCCGGCAGGCCCGGGAAATACTGGCCGCTCAGGCCGCCGCCGTCCGCCACCAGCTCCGCGCCGCAGCAGTAGGAGGCGTCGTCGGAGGCCAGGAAGAGGCTGGCGCGGGCGATCTCGATGGCCTGGCCGGCCCGCTGCATGGGGAAGCGCCCGTAGTTGGCGTTGACCTCCTCGGTGGACTTGGCGTCGGGGTTGGTCAGCGGTGTGTCGATGCCGCCGGGGTGGACGGAATTGACCCGCACCCCGTGGTGGCCCAGCTCCAGGCTGGCGGCTTTGGTCAGGCCCCGCACGCCGAACTTGCTGGCGGTATAGGCGCCGGTGCTGTTCATCGCGCGGAAGCCGCCGGTGGAGCTGATGTTGACGATGGAGCCCGAGTGCTGGGCCATCATCACCGGGGCCACGGACTTGATGCCGAGGAAGGTGCCGGTCAGGTTGATGGCGATGACCTGTTCGAAGTCTTCCTTGGTCATCTCCGCCAGGGTGACGAAGCGCAGGATGCCGGCGTTGTTGACCAGGATGTCCAGCCGCCCGAAGGTGTCGACGGCGGCCTTGACCACCGCCTTCCACTGATCCTCGTCGCGCACGTCGTGGGCCACGAAGATGGCCGCCTCGCCGATCTCGGCGGCCACGCGCCGGCCGTCCTCCACCAGCACGTCGGTCAGCACGACCTTGGCGCCTTCTTCCGCGAACAGGCGCGCGGTGACCTCGCCCATGCCGCGCGCCGCGCCGGTGATGATGGCCACCTTGCCGCTCAATCGTCCCATGTCGTCTCCTTACTGGCAGTCTCGTTGGCTCAAAGGTAGGGCGGGGCCGCCGTCAATTCCTCGGGCAGCGTCTCATAGCTCTCGGTGGCGACCCAGTTGAAGAGCTCGAAGGCATCGTTGGCCGCGCCCCGCAGCACGCTCTGGCCGTTACGCGGCCAAGCCTGCAGCAGCCCGTCGCCCTGGATGTTGCCCAGGCCCTCGACGGGCCGGTTGAACACCACCCGCCGCGCCTTCTTCTGCGAATGCAGCTCACTGGCGAAGGCCCGCAAGGCGGCATTGAAGGTCGCCTCGTCGACGCCGGGCTTCTTCCTGACGAAGGCCAGCTCGTTGCGGGTGCGCTGGGGATCCATGCCCCGCGGCGGGCCGACCAGCAGGATCTCCTCGACCATGCCGCCGGAGCGCCGGGTGCTCATGAACAGCGCCCGGTCGTCCTCGAAGAGCGGCCCCGCCTCGCCGGCCAGGATGGGGGCGGTCTCGGCCGGCGTCAGGATGGCCCAGAACTCGCCCATGCCGTCGAACTCGGTCGCGCCCGGTTCCGCCTCGACCACGTGGTTGCGCAGGTATTTGTAGAAGGGAAACCACCTGGCCCCCAGCGGCGCATGCACCGCTTCATAGTGCTCGCGGAACTGGTCGCGCGTGCGCCCCTCCAGGCTGTTGACCAGGATGATGGTCTTCATTGGCCCTTGCCCCAGGACTCGTATTCGCCGGCGTTGACGGCGTTGACCACCGCCATGGCGCGCGCGATCTCGCCCTCGTCGGCGATCAGCTTGGGCAGGCGCGGATAGCCGCCCGGCAGGCCCAGATTGTTGAGGATGGCCTTGGTCACCCGGATGCCGCCATTGCCGTAGAGGCCCTGCGACAGGCGCGCCAGGCGGTTATAGGCGTCGAGGAAGCCGGCCTGGTCACCCTCGAGGAATTTGTCGATCACCCGCACCGCCAGGTGGGGCGACAGGTTGCCTTCCGAGGCCAGGAAGCCGTTGCCGCCATAGGCCAGGGTCTGCAGGCCCTGCACCGGGCCGCCGCAGTAGACGTCGACCATCTTGCCGCAGCCGTCGATGATCTGCATCAGATAGCCGACGTCCTGGTGGCTGCAATTGATGCCGACCAGGTTGGGGAAGTCGCGCACATAGCCTTCGATCTGGCTGGCCGGGATCTTGTAGCCCACCGACTGGTGGGTGGAGATGACCAGGGGCAGGTCGGTGATCGCCCGCAGCACCGTGTGATAATAGGTGTCCAGCTCGGCCGGCGTGGGGGCATGGCCGTGGCCGATGTCCAGCGAATAGAGCTGCGACACCTCGATGCCGGCATCGCGGGCCAGCTTCAGGAAGTCGATCATCTGGGTGGCGCTGCGGGGCTCGACGCCCATGGCGCGGACGGGTGCGTGGCCGCCGACCTCTTCCACCGCGATCTCCAGCAGCCGCTTGGTCTCATGTTGCGAGAGGCTGTAGCCTTCGCCGCTGCCGCCGGTGCCGACGTAGACGCCCAGGCCGGCCTCGGCCATGCGCGCCATATGTTTGTGGATGCCCACCTCGTCGAAGCCGCCGTCCTCATTGAACGGCGTGATGGTGGTGACGAAACTCATCGCCCGCTTGGCATTTTTGCGGGAGGCGTCGGGGGTGGCCATTGGCGTTTCCTCTGTGGCTATTCCGGTCTGGAAAAATGGCCGGCTACGACCGCCAGTCGCGCCTGCTCTTTCTTTATAATCTTTGCAGTTATTAGGTCATGCGGCCTACCGTCAAGCGGGCTTCCACTCACCGCCACGCTTTCGGCCCGCCCCGGGCGAAGAGGGGCAGGCGGGCGTAGCTGAGATCGTCCTCGCCGGGCGTTCCGCGAGGGCTTCCGGCCGAGGGGCTGTCGTAGGCGGCCATCGGCGTGGGGTGGATATGCATCCAGTCCAGGGCTACCGCGCGGCTCGAAAACCGCCATATGCCATCGCGCCGCGCGAAGGTGTCGTGGCTGCGGGCGCCGGAGATGGTCTCCACCGACTCCGGGGCCGGCGTGCGGTGGTAGTTGATCTTGTAGACCTCGCCCTCGGCGTGGTCGCCGCGCACCTCGAACAGGGTGTTGACGACATAGTGGCTCATGGTCGCGCCGTGTGAGAGGGCGGCTTCAAGCCATTGGATATATTGCTCGACCGGGCCCTTGTAGAGGTCGCCGTGGTCGGCGGTGGCGTCGGGGTGGTAGCAGTCGCGCAGCATGACGAAGTCGCCCCGGTCGACGGCGCGGCTGTAGCGCATGACCAGGTC
>JAQGIP010000028.1 GCA_028291055.1 Caulobacter sp. | reverse complement strand
CCGCCGTCCCGGCGTCCCCGCCAGCCGCGCCACCGCCGACGTCAGCGAAGCCGGGGCCGTCCCGCGCCCGCAGCGCCGCGTCTCGCGCCAGTCGCCGACCAGCCGCGCGGCGCACACCGCCGCTCCGGTCAGCCAGACCAGGGCCACGGCCACCGCCAGACCCGGCCCGGCGCCGGCCTGAGCCGCGCCGGCCGCGAAGCGCGGCGTCTCCTCGGCGCCTGCCCGCATCAACGCGCCCTGCAACGCCCCGAGCGACAGCAGGGGCAGCACCGCGAAACCGGCGAAATGCGCGCACGCTACCCGGTGGCGCAGTCCCGCCGAGGCCCGTCTCAACGCCCCCGAGAAGACCAGCCACGACCCGGTCAGCACCACCCCCTCGGCCAGGCAGAAGATCAGGGCCCAGGCCCCGAGCCGCGCCAGATAGTCGGCGGTGGCGCCGCTCACGCCGCGCCCTCCCCATCGCCATCGCCATCGCCAGCGCCAGCGCCAGCGCCGGCCGTGGCGCCGCTTTCGGCCCCGTCCCGCTGCAGCCGCTCGATCATCGCCTTCAGGCGCGCCAGCTCCTCGGCGGGGATCGGTCGCGCATCCAGCGCCTGCATCGCCAACGCCAGCGACGAGCCGGCGAAGGCGGCGTCCATCCACGAGCTGACCAGGCGGTTGAGGGTCGCCGTCTGGGGCGCCGCCGCCGCATAGACGTGGGTGCGCGAGGCGTCCTGGCGCGTGACCAGCCCCTTGGCCAACATGTTCTGCATCAGCTTCAGCGCGCCGGTGTAGCCGACCGCGCTCTCGGCATAGATGGCCCCGTGCACCGCGCGCACGGTGGCGGGCCCGTCGCGCCACAGGACGCGCAGGATGGCCAGTTCCGCAGGGGTCGGCATCGGCGGCTTCATGGGCCGATCATGTGGGGGAATGGCGCCGCGCTCAAGCCGCGCGGCCTCCCGCGCGGCGCCAAACTGGAGGCTGGCCCCAAGGCCTGGCTTGGGCGAAACTCCCCGATGGGAACGTCGGATTTGAGGGGGCCAGGATGTCTCGACGAGGAATGAGCGATCAGACACGGCGCACGCTTCTGGCCGCCCCCACCCTGGCCGCGGCCCTCGGCCTGGCGCGCGGTTCCACCGCTCTCGCCGCGGCCCGGCCCACCCCGCCCCGCGCCGACTACGGCTTCACGCCCGGCCTCACCTACCTCAATACCGCCTCCCTCGGCCCCACCCCGCGCCCGATCCGCGACCTGATGGACGAGGCCTGGAACGAACTGGAGACCAACCCCGTCTATGAGACCTATGGCGACGGGCCCCTGAACCTGCGCGCCGACGCCGCCCGCGCCCAGCTGGCCGCCCTGCTGGGCTGCGCCGCCGACGACCTGCTGGTCACGCGCTCCACCACCGACGCCATGAACACCCTGGCGCTGGGCATGCGGCTCGGCCCCGGCGACCGGGTGCTGACCACCGACCAGGAGCATGAAGGCGCCGTCTACGGCTGGGACCACCTGGCCCGCCACGGCGTGGCCGTCGACGTCATCCCCATCGGCCCCAAGGACCTCGACCCCGCCGCCATCGTGCGCCGCTTCGAGGCGGCGTGCACGCCCGCCACCCGCGTCATCAGCGTCAGCCAGGTGATTACCACCACCGGCCACCTGATGCCCGTCGCCGAGATCGCCGCCCTGGCCCGCGCGCGGGGCATCTTCTGCGCGGTCGACGGCGCCCAGGCGCTGGGCCAGCTGCCCGTCGACGTCAAGGCCATCGGCTGCCAAGCCTACGCCGCGCCGGGCCACAAATGGCTGATGGGCCCCAAGGGCACGGGCTTCCTCTACCTCAGCCCCGACGCGCTCGACCGCGCCCAGCCGGTCCAGCTCGAGGCCGGCCACCGCTTCATCTCCAACTCCGCCGGCACCGGCTGCCTGCCCCTGGCCATCGGCCTGGGCGCCGCCGCCGAGGCCCTGCGCCAACGCGGCCCCGCCAACGTCCGCGCCCGCGTCCTGGCGCTCAGACGTCAGGCCTACGAAGGCCTCGCCGCGATCCCCGGCCTCACCCCGGAAAGCGCCGAGGACGGGGCGATGATCACCGCCATGGTCGCCTTCCACCTGCCGCCCGCCATCGACGCCAATGACCTGCGCCAGGCCCTGCGCCTCAAGCACCAGGTGATCATCAAGAAGGTCGAACCCCGCTGGTTCAACGGCATCCGCCTGTCGCCGCATATCTTCAATGACGAGGCGGATGTGGACCGGGCGTTGTGGGCGATCCGTAGGGAGGCGGTGGGGGGTTAGGGGGCGGAGCCACGCCGCCTCCCCAGGCGAGCCTGCAGCGAGCTGGTTGGCGAGGTGCGCAGGAGGCGGCGTTCTCGTTTTATCTCGTTCGTTTTATTCGACCCGCCAGCTGCATTCGACTGGTGAGGATGCGTGATCGACGCGACCAGGCGCCTATCGACAGGAGAAAGCGGCGGCCGCCGCCGATGCTTTAGAGGCCCTACCCCACATGACTTTATGGCGGCCCGGGCAACGCCCAACTCGCAGCAAACCAACGGATCATGCCCGCGAAAGGCCGGCGCTGCTTCTGCATCTCGGCCACATGGCGCCCGACCATGCGCCGCGTCGACTCCCGCAGTACCGGTTCGTCGAGAACCTCTTTAAATACGAGAAGTTCGGCGTAGACGGCAAAGCGATCACGACGAAGGGTTTCTCTATTGAGCCCAAGGAACTGGTCGCCCGATGAAACAGCATCATCGGCCCGAGCCCCGCCAGCGGAACGGAGCCAAATCTCCTCGTTTGCGGGATCGACCTCGTAGTCGAACAGAGGCGCTGGGTCTTCAAAGTACGGGTTGACCAAGTGGGCTCCTTCAGGGGCCCATAGCGCGGCCATCTGAGCATCAGTAACCGCCTGCGCGTCATGCACGAATTGCGCGGCAAGCGCGTCTAATGCAGCTCCGTCAGGCTTGATCAGGGGCATCCCCGGAGCCACAGCTAGCGAGCCAGAAATGGGAAAATTGTCTCCCTTGTGAGTCTGATTGCACAGCTGGCAAGCGAACAGGTAGTTGTCATAGCAAAACGCCCACCACCAATATATGGACTTGGGTCGGAAATGTTCGACATCCCCGTGGGCGACCGTCGCCGTACTAGCTTCACAATAGGCACATTTTCCACCGGACTCTTTCTTCAGCGCGCCCTTTGCCGGCTTCCAGGCGCTCGATTTGAAATTGATCGAAGCCCCCGCTGCCTGAGTCTCGTAGTATAAGTCTATAAGAGACTTAGCCTTCTTCTCTAAATTGCCATCCTTGAAGCTCGCAGGGATGGCCTTGGCGGCCCGGTTCCGTTGGAGCTTTATCAAGACTGCCGCCGCTTGCGCACGGGCCTTTCTGCCGCCGCCAACTTCTTGATCGGTTCGGGCTCTTCGTTCCCAGACAACTCCCTGGCCACCCGCTCTAGAAGCTGGTTAGTGCGGCTCAGATAGGGGGGCACTTCACGCCAATTTGGCACGCCCGAAAGTTCCCCCGTTAGAGCCCTTATTCGACGTCGGGCCCGTGCATCCTCTGGGCTCTTGCCGGTGCCAACTCCCTGGAGTGTCCGCAGTTCGGCGCGGGCGGCCGCGACTTGAGGAGAGTCCAACGTCTCCAATCCAAAAATCGGGCTCTGCAATAACTGATGCAGCATCAACTTGTTCGGCGCGCCCTCATAAGCCTCCATGTAGGTTCCGTTGTGATCCTCACGCCTCATGACGAATAGTTCGCCTTCATCCGCGGAATGGACGGTGAGCGGAGAATGGGTTGTCAGGACCACTTGGAGATTGGGCAGCGTGTCCCGCAAAAACTCCACCAGGCGGCGCTGCCACACCGGGTGAAGATGGAGATCGATCTCATCGACCAAGAGAACGCCGCGAGCCTTTAGAGGCTGTTTGTGATCCCTGAACGTCTCGGTAATTCGGAATAGCAAATCACCGCACCAGGCGGCCATCGCTTGATAACCGTCTGAGAGGGCAGCCAGCGGGAGTTCGCCGTCGGGAGTATTGAACAATAGCTGGCGGCGCTCTCTATCAATGCGAGAGAAATCGACATCCGGCAGCAACGTTTGGAAAGCCTCGGCTACGACACGTAATCCGATGCTGCCTCGACGGTAGTCAAGGTCCATTGCCCAGTGTTCAAGCGAAACAAGTGGGGCATCACCCGAGAAGAGAGTTCCTGTGGCCTGCGCCCGCGAACTCCGGAAGGGCGAGGCACCATGGGAGGACAGACGTTCGTTTGCCGCCCGGCGGCTTACCCCATACCCAACGACAAAGTAATTGCGGTCAGCTTTGGCAACCGCCGAGTCAATTTGTTTCAAAGTTTCCCGGTTGGAATCCAAAAACTCGAATTGGCTCTGGCCGCGCGAGAACCTCAACGCTGCGTGCCGTTCGACTTCGTCAACGGTTGCAAAGGTTACTTCGATCGAGGCGGCGTCTTCCCCGAGGCGTATCCACTCGTTGGGATCCCCGACCAATTCGGAAACCGCATCGGCACCCGCCATCACCAGAGCTATTGCACGCAGAACTGAACTCTTTCCCGTGCCATTTTCCCCGAGCAAATAGGTCCAGCTTCGCGGTCGCTTCAGGCCCGCAAAGGACAATTCCAACTCGCGAATCGAGCGGATGTTTTGAAGCGTCAGGCGTCTGAGGAACATTGGTGATGCGTCCAGGATGGAGCCTGCAATTTAGCCGAAGTCGGGGTCATCGTCTTGCCTAGCATTTTTACCCAAGCGTGGCAGCGGCGAAGCGGGTAGAAATCGGCATTACAGGTACTAGGCCAGAGTTGCAGACTCACCCGATCGCTGCGGCGATTGTGAGAGCAGCGTCTGGAAGCTTGCGCCACAATCAGAGCTCTAAATTTGGGTTCCCCGAAGCGCTAACGAGCCATTGAAAGTCCATTTTGCGGACTACGACGCAGTTCGCGCCGAAGACGACTAGCCACCGACGGAGAGCGCGATCCTGTCTGCAACGGCATAGGCTCCACGTGCACCGGAAGTCACCGGCGCAATCCATCAGCCTTAAAACAAAACCCTCGGATTCATAATCCTACCCGGGTCCAGCGCCGCCCGGATCGCCCGCAGGGCCGCCACCTCGACCGGGGATTTGTAGAGCAGGGCGTCCGCCGTCTTCATCGCGCCCAGGCCGTGTTCGGCGCTGATCGAGCCGTCCAGGTCGCCGACGATGTCGTGGACGATGCGGCTGCCCGCGTCGCGCCGGGCGTTGTGGGCGTCGTCGGTGACGCCCACGGCGTGGAGGACGTCGTAGTGGATGTTGCCGTCGCCGACGTGGCCGAAGGCGACGATGCGGGCGGTGGGTTCGAATTTCAGGACGGCGGCGGTGGCGCGGGCGATGAACTCCGCCACGCGGGAGACGGGGACGGAGACGTCGTGCTTCCAGGCGGCGCCCTCGGGCTTCTGGGCGCCGGACTGGCCTTCGCGGATGGCCCAGAAGGCCTTCATCTGGGCTTCCGTCTGGGCCACGGCGGCGTCGGCGATCAGGCCGTCCTCCAGGGCGTGGGTGAGCAGGCGTTCCATGGCGGCCTCCGCCGCGCCGGGCTCGCCGGTCGAGGTCTCGATCAGGACGTACCAGGGGTGGGCGGCCTCCAGCGGCTCACGGATGTTGGGGAGGTTGTTGATGGCGAAGGCGACGCCCAGGCGGCTCATCAGCTCGAAGGCCTCCACCGCCCCGCCGGTCTCCTCCTTGGCGCGGGCCAGCAGGGCGATGGCGTCCTTGGGGTCGGCCAGGCCGCAGAGGGCGACGGCGCGCGAGGCCATGATCGGAAAGAGCTTGAGGCTGGCGGCGGTGACGACGCCCAGGGTGCCCTCGGCGCCGATCAGCAGCTGTTTCAGGTCATAGCCGGTGTTGTCCTTGTGCAGGCGTTTGAGGCCGTTCCAGATCTCGCCGTTGGGCAGCACGGCCTCCAGCCCCAGGACCAGGTTGCGGGTCGAGCCATAGCGCAGCACCTGGGTGCCGCCGGCGTTGGTGGAGACGACGCCGCCGACGGTGGCCGAGCCCTCCGACGCCAGGCCCAGGGGGAAGCGGCGGCGCACGGCGTGGGCGGCCTCATGCACGGCGGCCAGGGTGGCGCCGGCCTCGGCCACGATGACGTCGTCGAAGGCGTCAATGTCGCGGATGGCGGCCATGCGTTCGGTGGAGAGCAGGATTTCGCCCTGGGGGATCTGGCCGGAGACCAGGCCGGTGTTGCCGCCCTGGGGGGTGATGGCCGTGCCGGACTGGACGCAGAGGCCGACGACGGCGGAGACCTCGGCCGTGGATTTGGGCAGCACGAGCAGCGGGGTGGTCCCCTGCCAGCGGCCGCGCCATTCGACCAGCTTCGGCGCGATGCGGGCTTCGTCCTGGCTCCAGCCGTGCGGGCCGAGCACGGCCTTCAGGCGCGAGATGACGTCGGCGGGGACGGGGATGGTCATGGGGCCACCATACGCCGCCCGCGCCGATCCGTCAGCCGATGTGGCCGGCGGCGCGCGCCAGGCGGTCGTTGATCGCCTCGCCCAGGCCTTCGGAAGGAATCGGAGCCACGGCGATGGCGCTGGGCTTCAGGCGGTCGGCGGCGCGCAGGTAGGAGAAGAGGTTGGCCGCCGCCTCGGCCAGGTCGCCGGTGGCGCTCAAGTTGAACACCGCCTCCCCCGCCGCCCCCGGCCCGAAGGCGAGGTAGGCCTCGCCCGGCTCGGGCGCCGTCACGTTCAGCCGCACCGGCGCGTCGGGCGCATAGTGCAGCGCCATCCGCCCCGGCGAGCGCTTGGCGTCGCCCTGCGCCTGCGCCAACGGTCCGATCAGCGCCTCGATCTGCGCGCGCGTCACCGAGCCGGGCCGCAGCAGCCGCGCGGGCTCGCCGGGCAGCAGGGCGACCACGGTGGATTCCAGGCCGACCGTGCAGGGGCCGCCGTCAAGCGCGGCGGCGGCGGAAGCGCCGGTCTCGGCGATGGCGTCGGCGTGGGTGGTGGGACTGGGGCGTCCCGAGCGGTTGGCGGAGGGGGCCACGACGGGGCCGCCGAAGGCCGCGAGCAGGGCGCGGGCGATGGGGTGGCCGGGGACGCGGACGGCGACGGTGTCGAGGCCCGCGCGGGCCAGGTCGCAGACGGAGCCGCCCTCGCGGACCGGCAACACCAGGGTGAGCGGGCCGGGCCAGAAGGCGGCGGCCAGGGTCTCGGCGCGGTCGTCGAAGACGGCGATGCGGCGGGCGGCGTCGACGCCGTCCACATGGGCGATCAGGGGGTTGAAGCGGGGGCGGCCCTTGGCCTCGAAGATGGCGGCCACGGCGCGCGGGTCGGCGGCGTCGGCGGCCAGGCCGTAGACGGTCTCGGTGGGCAGGATGACGAGCCTGCCGGCGGCCAGGGCGGCGGCGGCCGCGAGCAGGTCCGCGCCGACGATTTCCGCGCCCACTACTTCGCCCGGTGCGCCACCAGCACGATGGTCACCGTCGCCGGGTTGGGGATGACGTCGCTCGCTGCCCATTCGCCCTGTCCGACCCCGAAGGCCAGGCGGTTGACCGCCACGCTGGCCGTCATCCTCGCCGTGTCGCCGGTGATGACGAGGGTGAAGGGCAGGGTCAACGGCTTCGTCACCCCCTTGATCGAAAGCACGCCGATGGCCTGGTAGCGGTTGCCGCCCAGGGCCTTGAAGCTCGAGGCCTCGAAGTTGGCCGTCGGATATTTGGCCGAGGCGAACCAGCCGGGCGTGGGCAGGGCCTGGTCGCGGTCGGCGTTGCCCGTGGCGCCCGAACCGGTCTGGATGCGCGCGACCACCTTGCCGGCGGCGCTCTTCGGGTCGAAGGCGATCTGGGCGTCCCAGGTCTTGAAGGTCCCGGTGAAGGGGTCGCCGCCGAAGTTGCTGGCGAAGCCGATCTTCGAGGCGGCCTTGTCGACCACCCAGACGGGGGCCGGCGCGGCCCGGGCCAACACCGGCATCGCCAGCAGCAGGGCGATCGCGAAAACCAGCTTGCGGATCATGTCTTGGCGCCTCCGCCCAGGCCGCGCAGGAAGGGCAGCATGCGGGCCAGGTCGTTGTCCTTGTCGATGAACTGGTGCTTCAGCGCGCCGGCGATGTGCAGCGGGATCAGCAGGTAGACGATCAGCTTGGCCAGCAGGCCGTGGGCCGTCTCGAAGGTCCCGTGCGCCTGCTTCATCTGGTCGTGCGGCAGGCTGGAGAGCGCCTGGATCGCCGGCCAATGGCCGTAGCCGAAGAAGTTGATCGGATAGATCTTGATCGTCGGGCTGGCCGAGACCATGGCCCAGCCGGTCAGCGGCAGGCCGATCATCACCACATAGAAGAGCACATGCACCGTGCGCGCCAGCAGCCGCTCCCAGGGCTTCAGGTCGGCCGGCATCGGCGGCGGCCGGTTGACCAGCCGCCAGGCCAGCCGGGCCAGGGTCAGCAGCAGGATGGAGATGCCGATCGACTTGTGGATCTGCAGCGGCGGTATCTTTTCGAGGCCATGCAGGCCGTTGGCATACCAGGCATAGCCCACGTTGGTGACGATCATGGCCGCGATCAGCCAGTGCAGCAGGATGGCGACGGTCGAATAGCGGTCGGGATGGGCGGTCTTGGCCATGGCGTCCTCGGCTCGGGTCCGGTGATCGGCCCGCCTATTTGCGGGTGAACTCGGCCTCGATGATGATCTCGACCTCGTTGCCGACGATGGCCGGGTCTATCAGGTAGGTCGAGCCGAAATCGCTGCGCCGGATGGTCGTGTGCGCGCCGAACCCGGCCCGCTTCTCCAGCGGATTGAGGCCGCCGCCGGTTCCATAGAAGGTGACGTCGAAGGTGACGGGTCGGGTCACGCCGCGCAGGGTGAGGTCGCCGGTCATCGTGCCGTGATTGTCCCTGCCCCTGAGGATGGCCGTGGAGACGAAGGTGATCTTCGGCGCCTTGCCGGCGTTGAGGAACTTGTCGGCGAACTCGGTGTCGTAGCTGGCCACGCCGGTGTCCAGCGAATTGGCGTCGACGCTGGCGCTCACCTTGGCGGCCTGCGGCGCCTTGGGATCGTAGCTGAAGGTCGCGTCGAAGCTGGTGAAGCGCAGCGTGTAGTGGGAATAGCCCATGTGCAGCACCCGCGCCGTGACGCTGGAGTGGGGCTTGTCCAGCACCCACTGCCCGCCCGCCAGGTCCGCCGGCTCGGTGGACGACGGTCCGATAGCCCAACTGGCCGGCGCGGCGCCCACGGACAGGCTGGCGGCGAGGACGACAATGGCGGCGAAACGGCGCATCGGAAACTCCAACTGTAACTGCACATATTACAGATAGGGAAACCGCCCCCACTGTTCAAGCCAAATTGGCGCCCCTCCCATAGCCCGCTAGATAGGCCGTCCGTTCCTGGAGGCAATCGATGACCTACCGCGCGCCCGTCCGCGACATCTCCTTCGCCCTGACCCACCAGGCCGGCTTCCCGAGGGTGGCCGCCCTGGCGCCCGAGGCCGACGCCGACACCGTGGCCGCCGTGCTGGAGGCGGCAGGGGTGTTCACCGCCGAGGTGCTGGCCCCGCTGAACCGGTCGGGCGACCTGAACGGCGCCACTTACGAGAACGGCCGCGTCACCGCCGCCCCGGGCTTCGCCGACGCCTATCGCGCCTTCGCCGAGCAGGGCTGGACCGGCCTGTCGGCCGCCCCCGAGCATGGCGGCCAGGGGCTGCCCAAGGCGCTGGAGATCGGCGTCTATGAGATGGTCAGCGCGGCCAACATGGCCTTCAGCCTCTGTCCCATCCTCACCCAGGGCGCCATCGAGGCCCTGGCCCACCATGGCACGGCGCGCCAGAAGACCCTGATCTTGCCCCGGCTGGTCAGCGGGGAATGGACGGGCACCATGAACCTCACCGAGCCCCAGGCGGGCTCGGACCTGTCGGCGGTGACCACCCGCGCCGAGCCGGACGGCGAGGGCGGCTACCGGCTCAAGGGCGAGAAGATCTTCATCACCTGGGGCGACCACGATGGCGCCGACAACATCATCCACCTGGTCCTGGCCCGCCTGCCCGGCGCGCCGGCGGGGGTGAAGGGCATCAGCCTGTTTGCGGCCTCCAAGCGGATCCTCAACGAGGACGGCTCGCTGGGGGGCTTAAACGACCTGCGGCCGGCCAGTATCGAGCACAAGCTGGGCATCCACGCCTCGCCCACCTGCGTGATGTTGTTCGAGGGCGCCAGGGCGGAGCTGGTGGGTGTGGAGAACCAGGGCCTGGCCCACATGTTCACGATGATGAACGCGGCGCGCCTGCAGGTGGGGACGCAGGGCGTCGGTATCGCCGAGCGGGCCTATCAGCAGGCGCTGGCCTTCTCGCTCGAACGCCGTCAGGGCCGCTCGGCCTGGACCGGCGAGGCCTCGGCCCCGATCTTCGACCACCCGGACGTGCGCCGCACGCTGATCTTCATGAAGGCCAAGGTGGATGCCGCCCGCGCCATCTGCCTGTCCACCGCCGTGGCCGCCGACCTGGCCCGGCTGGCGAGCGATCCGGCGGAGAAGGAGGCGGCGCGGCTGCGCGAGGAGTTGCTGACCCCGATCGCCAAGGCCTGGTCCACCGACGTGGGCGTGGAAGTCGCCTCGCTCGGCGTGCAGATTCACGGCGGCATGGGCTTCATCGAGGAGACCGGCGCGGCCCAGCACTATCGCGACGCCCGTATTGCCCCGATCTATGAGGGGACCAACGCCATCCAGGCCATCGACCTGATCGGGCGCAAGCTGAGCATGGCCGGTGGTGCGGCTATCGCCGCGCTGCTGGAGGAAATGCGGGCCGCGGCCGCCGACCTGGCGGGCGGCGAGCTGGCCGATATCGGCGTACGGCTGTCGGCGGGCGTCGAGGCCGCATCGGCCTGCACCGACTGGCTGACGGAGCACAAGGGCACGCCTGACGCGCTGGCGGGGGCCACGGCCTATCTGGGCCTGCTGGGGGATGTGGTCGGCGGCTGGATGCACGCCAAGGCGGCCAGGGCGGCGGCCGGAAATTCAGAGCCCTGGATGCAGGGCAAGGTCGCGGTGGCGCGCTTCTACGCGGAACAGATCCTCGCCCAGGCGCCGGGCAAGGCGGCGTCGGTGACTCAAGGGATCAAGGCGCTGGAGATCGGGCGGGACGCGCTGCAGGCGTGACCTTCTCCCCGCCCGGGGAGAAGGCGCCCATCGTTAGTGGCTAGAGCTGGGCCAGCATGTAGTCGGCGGCCGAGACGCGGAATTCGCCGCCCTCTTCCACGTTGAGCTTTTCGACCTTGCCGTCGTCGACGATCATCGAATAGCGCTGCGAGCGCGTGCCCATGCCGAACTTGGAGCCGTCCATCTCCAGGCCGATGGCCTTGGTGAAGGCGCCGTTGCCGTCGGCCAGCATGATGATGTCGTCGCCCACGCCCTGGTCCTTGCCCCAGGCGCGCATCACGAAGACGTCGTTGACCGACACGAAGGCGATGGCGTCGACGCCCTTGGCCTTCAGCTCGGCCTCATGCTCCTTGAAGCCCGGCAGGTGATTGGCCGAGCAGGTGGGGGTGAAGGCGCCGGGGACGGCCACCAGGGCGACCTTCTTGCCCTTGAACAGTTCGTCGTTGCCGATCGGACGCGGGCCTTCCGCGCCGAAGGTCATGAAGGTGGCGTCAGGCAGCGTGTCGCCTTCTTTGATGGTCATGAGGTCTCTCCCTGCCGAAAATTCGGTCGCTGGGGAGATAGGCCGATGAGCCGCCTTCGCCAAGGGCGGGCGTGACGTAACGCCGTCTTGAATCGGACGCTTTCCGGATCGATCCTCGAATGATGACTGGCGTTTCCGACTTTTCGACGGATGACCCTGAGTTCCTGGCCGGCCGGCTGCTGGTGGCCATGCCCGGCATCGGCGATGCGCGCTTCGAACGCGCCGTCATCTACATGTGCGCCCACGACGACGACCACGCGATGGGCCTGACCCTGAACCGGCCCGTGGAAGGCCTGACCGTGCCCGACCTGCTGGCGCGGCTGGAGATCGACGCCGCCATCGACGTGCCGCCCGACCTGGTGCTGATGGGCGGACCGGTGGAGAAGGGCCGCGGCTTCGTGCTCCACACCGACGACTATGCCTCGCCGGACGGCACGCTCGCCGTCACCGACCACATCTCGCTGACCCCCACCCGCGAGGTGCTGGAGGCCATGGCCAGCGGCGACCACCGCCCGCGCCGCGCCCTGCTGGCCCTGGGCTACGCGGGCTGGGGCCCCGGCCAGCTGGAGCGCGAGGTGCGTGAAAACGTCTGGCTGGTCTGCGATCCCGACGAGGCGCTGATCTTCGACAGCGACCATGAGCACAAGTGGTCGCGGGCGCTGTTCACGTTGGGCGTCGATGCGGGGAGTTTATCCGCGCAGGCGGGGCGGGCCTAGGCTCAACCGGGGACATGTACGCTCTCAGGCGTCAATGGTCGGCTCAGTGGGACGACCGTACGTGTCCCCAAACAGTACGCCAATCTCAGGGGACACGTACGGTCAGGCTCCGCGCCGGATCGTCGGGCGCCGAAGAGCGTACATGTCCCCGGCTGCTACCCCCGCGCCTTGACCGGCGCCGTGCCGTCGACATGGGCTTCGTTGAGGTAGACCTCGGCTTCCTGGGGCGGCAACGGCGGCGCATAGCCGAAGCCCTGGCCGTAGTCGCAGCCGAGCGCCAGAAGGCGGCCCGCCATGATGGAGTTTTCGACGCCCTCGGCGACGACCTCGAGGTTGAGGTCCTGGCCCAGCTTGATGACCGAGCGCACGATCTTGGCCGAGCCCTCGTTGCTGGCCATGGTGCGCACGAAGTAGCGGTCGATCTTCAGGGTGTCGAAGGGCAGCCGGGTCAGGTAGCTGAGCGACGAGAAGCCGGTGCCGAAGTCGTCGAGCGCCAGGCCGGCGCCGGCCTGTTTCAGGCCGCGCAGGATGCCGGCGGCGCGGTCGGGGTCGCGCATGATGTCGCTCTCGGTGATCTCGAGCTTCAAGGCTTTGGGCGGAAGCCGGCGTTCGGAGATGGCGGCGGCCACGTCCTCGATCAGGCCGTCGCGGTCGATCTCGCCGGTGGAGAGGTTGACGCTGAGCCACAGGTCCTGGGCGCAGGCGTGCTTGCGACGCCATTGAGCCAGCTGGGCGGCTCCGGCGCGGATCATATGGGCGCCGAGCTCGGCCATCATGCCCATCTCCTGCATCAGCGGCAGGAAGTCGTCGGGCGGGATGATGCCCCGGCGCGGGTGGTTCCAGCGGGCCAGGGCCTCGAAGCCGGACAGGGCGCCGGTGGACAGGCGCACCACGGGCTGGAAGTAGGGCACGATCTCATGGCGCGCGATAGCGCCGCGCAGGTCGGCTTCGAGCGCCAGGCGCGACAGGCCGTCGGTTTCCAGCGAGCGGCCATAGGAGACGGAGGCGCCGCCACGGCCGCCGGTCTTGGCGTTCTCCACGGCCAGCTCGGCGCGGCGCAGCAGCTCGGAGGCTTCGGCGGCGTCGATGCCGCCCTCGGCCTGGACGGCGCCGATGGACAGCGTCGGATAGATGTCGAAGCCGGCGATGCGCAGGGGCTGTTCGAGCGCCGTGCGCAGGATCTCGGTCGCGTCGGTCTGGCCGGCCGGGGCCAGGACGGCGAACTCGTCCTCGCCGATGCGGGCCATCACCGCGCCGGGCGGGAAGGCGGCGGCCAGGCGTGAGCCGAGCGCGGCCAGCACCAGGTCGGCGCGCTCATGCCCCAGCGCCTCGTTCAGGCGGCGCAGGCGGTCGAGGTCGGCGACCACCAGTTCATGGATGCCGGGGACCTGCAGACGTTCACGGGCGCGGGCCAGGAAGCTGGAGCGGCTGAGCAGGCCGGTGAGGGGGTCGGCCTCGGAAGCGGCAAATTGCGTGGCGGCGGCGACGACGCCGGTCGCCCGGGTCCCGTCCTCCATCCAGGCGCCGCGCCAGATGCAGGTCTGGCCGCTCTGCATGCGCAGGCGCAGGGATATCTCGCTGCCCGGATCGGCGGGACGCAGCAGTTCTTCGACCATGGCCCGGTCCTGCGGCATGGCCAGGGCGCGCACGGCGGCGGAGGAGCAGTCGGGAGACAGAGGGCCCAGGCCGAGCTGGCGCACGGGGCCGGAAAAACTGAGGCGGTCGAGGGCCGGTTCCCAGCGCCACACGGCGACGCCCGCCATGCCCATCGCTTCAAGCGCGGCGGCGTAGTCCCATGCTCGGCGATCCTGGCCTGGTGGCCCCATCCCCACGTCGCGCGCCGGTCAGACCGACACCTCCTCAACGGGGCCTTGCGCGGTCTCGCGCGAGATCAACCCGAACAGGAGATGATCTCTCCAATCGCCGTTAATTTTCAGATAAGCCTTGGCCAATCCCTCGGGTTCGAACCCTGCCTTTATCAGCAGGCTGCGCGAGGCAGCGTTCTCCGGAAGGCATGCCGCCTCCAGCCGGTGCAGCGCCAGCTGGCGGAAGGCGAAGCGCGACAAGGTCTTGGCGGCCCTGAGCGTATTGCCCTGGCGCGAATAGGGCTGGCCCGACCAATAGCCCACCGACCCCATCTGTGCGACGCCGCGCCGCACGTTGGAAAGCGTGATGCCGCCGGTCAGGGCGCCGTCGATTTCGCGGAATACGAAGAAGGCAAACCCCGTGCCCAGCTCCATATCGCGCTGATAGGCCGAGAGGCGGCGGCGGAAGGCGGCCTTGGACAGGTCGTCCTTGGGCCAGGTCGGCTCCCACGGCTGCAGGAAGGTGCGAGAGCGCGCCCTCAGCAGCGACCATTCGGCATAGTCCGCCCAGCGCGGCGGACGCAGGCGCACGCCGTCACCCTGGAGGGTGAGGCCGCTGTCGGTTCCGATCCAATCGAGAAGCGCCATGGGGGGAGGGTTGGACGGGAGTGGGCGGAAGGTCAAGTCGGCGGGGCGGGCGACGTGGGCCGGGGCTGGGGACATGCGCGGCCGGTCCGTGTCCCCCCTCCGTCATCGTCGGACTTGTTCCGACGATCCATGCACACGGGCAGCGGTGAATAGCGCGCCGACTGCTCCGCGCGTTATTCCCTCACCCACCGTGTTCATGGGCCCCCGGAACAAGTCCGAGGGTGACGGAGATTTTATTTGAAGAGGGGGAGTGGCGGCCCCGCCCCTAGCCGAACAGCGCCCGTTCGAAGGCCTCGCCCGCTTCGCCCGCCGCCTTGGAGCCCAACACGGAGGTCGCGGTCTTGCCGGGCGACAGCATGGCCTGGCCGACGGTGCGCAGATCGGCGGCCGAAACCGAGTCGATGGCCGTGGCGATCTCGGCGGCGGGGAACAGCCGTTCGAACAGCAGGATCTGGCCGGCGGCGGTCTCGGCGCGGGCGGAGGGCAGTTCGCGGCCCATGAACATGTGGGCCTTCAACTGGGCCTTGGCCCGCGACAGCTCCGCGTCGGTCACCGATTCGGCCAGGGCCACGATCTCGTGCGCGGCCACCTCGGCCAGCTGGCTCGCATCCTTGCCCGCGCAACCGGCGTAGACGCCCAGCGCCCCGCAGTCGGAATAGGCGTCGGCCCAGGCGTCGATGGCATAGGCCAGGCCGCGCTTCTCGCGCGCTTCCTGGAAGAGGCGCGAGGACATGCCGCCGCCGAGGGCCTCGGCGAACACCCGGCGGGTGAAGTAGTCGTCGTCGCGCGCGCCGCCGCCGGGCAGCAGCAGCACCAGATGCGCCTGCTCCAGGCGCTTGGCCTTGACCGCATGGCCGCCGGTGAAGACGCCGATCGCGGGTTCCGGCGCGCCCTTGGTCGCCGGCAGATGGCCGAACTCGCGCTCGGCCAGGGCCAGCAGTTCGGCCTCATCGACGGCGCCGGCGGCGCTGACCACCAGGGTGTCGGGGGCGTAGAGGGCGGCGCGCCAGGCGCTGAGCGTCTGGGGCGTCGAGGTTCCGATGGATTTGCGCGAGCCCAGGATAGGACGGCCCAGCGGGCTGTCGCCCCAGGCGGCGGTCTGGGCCAGTTCGAACACCATGTCGTCGGGCGCGTCGGCGGCCTCGGCGATCTCCTGGGCCACGACCTTCTTTTCCCGGGCCAGGTCGGCCGCGTCGAGGGTGGGGCGCAAGATCAGGTCGGCGGTGACCGCCATGCCCAGATCGAGGCCGCCCTTCAGCGCCCGGATCTGGAAGCTGGTGCGCTCATAGCCGGTGGCGGCGTTGATCTGGCCGCCTTCCGATTCGATGACCTCGACGATGTCGCGAGCGGAGCGGTCGCCCGCGCCCTTGAAGACCATATGCTCCAGCAGGTGAGACCAGCCGGAGTGGGCCGCGTCCTCGCTGCGCGCGCCGCGCCCAGCCACCACCGACAGCGCCACCGTCTCCAGCCCCGGCATCGGGTCGCAGACGACGCGGACGCCATTGGGGAGGGTATGCAGCTTGACCATCAGACCTTCGCGAAGGCGCGGACGTAGGCCTTCACCGTCTCGGCGTCGGCGGGCAGGCGGTCGAACTTCTCGGGTTTGCCGGCCAGGCCCTGGCCTTCGCGCGGGTTGATCGGGGTGACGCCGGTGGCGGCGCGCACCGCGTCGGGGAACTTAGCCGGGTGGGCGGTGGACAGCACCACCAGCGGCGTCTGGGCGTCCAGCCTGGCGCGGTGGGCGGCGGCCACGCCGACGGCGGTGTGGGGGTCGATCAGCTCGCCCGTGCCGTTGTGGGTGGCGGTCATGGTCTTGGCCGTGTCGCCCTCGCGCACCGAGGCGCCGGTGTAGAGTTCGCGCATCAGGGCCAGCGCGCCGGGAGGGATGTCCAGCAGGCCGGTCTCGGCGAAGGCGCGGAAGGCGCGGCCGGTCTCACGCCCGTCGCGGCGCACGGCCTCGAAATAGAGCCGCTCGAAGTTGGAGGCGACCTGGATGTCCATGGCCGGCGACTGGGTGGCGGCCACCGCGCCGCGCGCATAGCGGCCGTCCTCGAAGGCGCGGGCCAGGATGTCGTTGGAGTTGGTGGCGGCGATCACGCGCGCGATCGGCAGGCCCATGCGGTGGGCGACATAGGCCGCGAAACCGTCACCGAAGTTGCCGGTGGGCACCGCGAAGGCCACGGGGCGGGCGGGGGCGCCCAGGGCCACGGCGGCGGTGAAGTAGTAGACCGCCTGGGCGACGATGCGGGCGAAGTTGATGGAGTTGACGCCCGACAGGTCCACCGCATGGCGGAACTGGTCGTCCTGGAAACAGCCCTTGAGGATGGCCTGGCAGTCGTCGAAGGTGCCCTGGACCGCCACGCAGGCGACGTTGGCGTCGGCGGCCGTGGTCATGAAGCGGCGCTGGACCTCGCTGATCCGGCCCTCGGGGAAGAGGGCCACGATGCGCACGTTGGCGCGGCCCCGGAAGGCCTCCACGGCGGCGCCGCCGGTATCGCCCGAGGTGGCGCAGACGATGGTCATGACGCGGTTCTGGCGGCTCAGCACATGGTCGTAGAGCCGCGCCAGCAGCTGCATGGCCACGTCCTTGAAAGCCAGGGTGGGGCCGTGGAACAGTTCCAGCAGGAAGAGGCTGGGGCCCAGTTGTTTCAGGGGCGCCACCGCGTCGTGGGTAAAGGTCGCGTAGGCTTCAGTGCACATCTCGGCGATGACGTCGGCCGGCAGCTCGTCGCCGGCGAAGGCGCCCAGCACGGCGGCGGCCACCTCGGCATAGGGCTTGCCCGCGAACTCCGCGATCTGCTCCGGTGTGAACTCCGGCCAGGTCTCGGGGACATAGAGGCCGCCGTCGGGCGCCAGGCCGGCCAGCACCGCGTCGAGGAAACCGATGGGCGGGGCTTCGCCGCGCGTAGAGACATACTTCATGGGTCGGGTCTTCGTCAGGCGGGCTTGAAGCGGCGGAAGAGCATGGCCGCATAGACGGCGAGCAAGGCGCCCGCAAGGCCGAACCAGGTCAGGGCGTAGCTCAGGTGGTTGTTGGCGATCCTGGTCGACAGGCCCGAGGGCGTGATGCCGGGGGGTGCGGGGTCCTCATGTTCGGCGACAACGACGTATCGCGGCGCCTTGCCGCCGGTGTCGCGCATCAGCGCCTGGACCGCCCCGTCGCGGAATTGGTAGCCGATGGCATCGTTCTGGGCGAGGTCGCCGAACTTCTGGGCGCCGGAAGGGCCCTCGGCCAGGCGCAGGACGCCGACCACATGCCGAGGCGCGGGGGGTATCGATTTCGGCGGGTTCACGTCCCCGCCGCTCGCGGCGAAGCCCCGGTCGATGCCGATGAGGTTGAAGCCGCCGGTGTCGATGCGGCAGGGGGAAATGGGACGCCACCCGGCCGCGCCGGTGGAGTCGATGCTGCCCAGGTAGACGTGGGCCGCCGGGAAGTCGCCGGCCAGGCAGTCCACCGAGACCCGCGTCAGGTTGACGTCCTCGCCCCGGGCGGCGCGCGCCAGGACGGGGCCGAGGGCTTGCGGGGCCGCGGTCTTCAGCGCCTCGATATGGGCGAGCAGGCCTTGCTTCCAGGCCAGGCGCTTCACCTGCCAGACACCGAGGCCGACCGCGAGCGCGAAGGCCAGCGCCACGGCGATGGTCAGGCCGAAGGGGAAGCGGCGTTCGGATATGGGAGCAGGGCTCATCGGTCCCCCTCTCCTCCGCTCATCCCGGCGAAAGCCGGGACCCATGGGGCATGGCAGGACTGACCCTGCGGGTCGAAGGCGGAAGCGGACCGCACACGAGGGCGGCGCCGACCTCCGTTCGTCAGTATGGGTCCCGGCTTTCGCCGGGATGAGCGGAGTGTTGAAGAAAGATCAGGGCTCATCGGTCTTGGTGACGTCGTCGCCGCCGGCCTGGGAGGCGTTGTTGGCGAACTGGAGGGCGACCATGACGCCCTTGAAGGGGCGCAGCAGGACCAGGCAGACGATGATGGTCAGGGGCAGCCAGATCAGCAGATGGATCCAGACCGGCAGATAGGGGTGGGTGACGGAGGTGATCAGGAAGGCGAAGCCGACGATGAAGCCGGCCGCCATGATCACGAACACGGCCGGGCCGTCGCCGCTGTCGGCCTTGGCCAGGTCGAAGCCGCACGCCTCGCAGCGTGCGGAGACCTTGAGGAAGCCCTCGAACAAATGCCCCTCCCCGCAGTTCGGGCAGCGGCCCGCCAGCCCCGCCAGAAGCGGGTTGGCGACGGCCATCAGGTGGCCGTGCCGAAGATCACGTAGACGAAGGCGAACAGGAAGAGCCAGACCACGTCGACGAAGTGCCAGTACCAGGCGGCCGCTTCGAAGCCGAAGTGCTGCTTGGGCGTGAAGCCGCCGTTGAGCAGGCGGATGTAGCAGATGGTCAGGAAGATGGTGCCGACCAGGACGTGGAAGCCGTGGAAGCCCGTGGCCATGAAGAAGGACGACCCGTAGAGGCCGGCGGCCGAGGCTTCTTCCGAGTAGAAGAGCTTGTGGGCCAGGATGTGGTTGTACTCATAGGCCTGGATCGAGGTGAACAGCACGCCCAGGCAGATGGTCAGGAAGAGACCGATCTTGGCGCCCCGGCGGTCGCCGGTCTGCAGCGCGTGGTGGGCCCAGGTGACCGTGGTGCCCGACAGCAGCAGGGTCAGGGTGTTGACCAGCGGCAGGTGGAAGGCGGGGACCAGTTCGATGCCCTTGGGCGGCCAGGTCTTCCAGGCCTCGGCGACGCCCGACATGGCCCCGAGATCCGGGGTCAGGGTGCGGTGGCCGTGGAACAGGGCCATCTCGAAGAAGATCCAGAACCAGGCCACGAAGAACATCACTTCGGAGGCGATGAACAGGATCATGCCGTAGCGCAGGCCGATGGAGACCACCGGGGTGTGATCACCCTGGTTGGCTTCCTTGATCACGTCGGCCCACCAGCCGATGAAGGTGTAGATGACGCCCAGACCGCCAAGGGCGATCGGCCACCAGGTGTGCTTGGGCAGGCCGAACATGCCCTTCAGCAGAATGACCAGGCCCAGAGCCAGGATGGTCGCCGAGATCGAGCCGATCAGCGGCCACGGACTCGGATTGACCAGGTGGTAGTCGTGCTTGACGGCGCCTGCGGCCATGTTCGTGCTAACCCTTACATCCCCTGGCGCCCGCTCTTGCGAGAAGACGCGATTCCGAAGTGCTATAGCCCTGTGCGGACGCTCCCGCCAAGGGCCTACCCGGGCTTCTTCGCCCCGTTGTTGGTCTCAGTTGTCGCTTTGTCGCCGGCGGGCGGCGCATCGGTCGCCGGATAGAAGGTGTAGGACAGCGTCACGTCGCCCGCATTCTTCGTGTCGGCGTCGCTCGCGTACTGCGGATCGACGAAATAGACGACCGGGAAGTTGGCGGTTTCGCCGGGCTTCAGCGTCTGATTCGTGAAGCAGAAACATTCCAGCTTCTGGAAATAGGGGGCGGCCTGTTCGGGCGTCACGTTGAAGACGGCGCGGCCGGTGATCGGTTTGTCGCCGGTGTTGGTGACCTTGAAGAAGGCCAGGCCCTGTTCGCCGATATGCAGCGTCTGGCTGGGCTGTTCGGCCGTGAAGGTCCAGGGCAGGTCGCGGACATTGGTGTCGAAGCGCACGCGGATCATCTGGGCCAGGACGGTGTCGGGCGGCGTCTTGGCGCGGCGCACGGTGCCGTTGTAGCCGGTCAGCTGGCAAAACGCCTTGTAGAGGGGCACGGAGGCATAGGCGGCGCCGACCATGCCGGCGAAGACCACGCCGCAGATCAGGCCGATGAGCGCATTGCGGCTCAGCTTTTTCCTGGAGGGTCTATCCGACGGGGGGACGGCTGACACCGGCGCCTCCCAGATGCACGAGGGTGACCACGAAGACGATGACCACGAAGGCGACCAGGGCCAGAGCCAGGAAGACGTTGCGGCGCCGGCGCGCGGCGGCGGCCTCGGGGCCTTCGTTGAACGGATCGGAGGAGGTCATGACAGCAGGTCCAGGGGACGCAGGCCCGAGGCGTGTTCGACCAGGAGGGCCGCGAACAGCAGGGTCAGGTAGAGGATGGAGAAGGCAAACAGGTTGCGCGCGCTCTTGGCGGCGGTCTTGACGTCATAAAGGCCGTCGGTGTCGCGCTCACCCGGCATGTCGCCGGCGCGGCTCATGGCCACCCGCGCGGCCAGCAGCAGGAAGACCAGCCCGCCGAGCACCGAGACGGCCAGGTAGACGGGGCCGCCCAGGCCGGTGAAGGCGGGCGCGATACAGACCGGGATCAGGATGATGGAATAGACGAGGATTTGCTTCCTCGTGGAGGCCGCGCCCTTGACCACCGGCATCATCGGCACGCCGACCTTGGCGTAGTCCTCGGCGGTGTAGAGGCTGAGCGCCCAGAAGTGGGGCGGGGTCCACAGGAAGATGATCAGCACCAGCAGCCCGGCGTTCAGGGTCACCGATCCGGTGGCGGCGGCCCAGCCGATGGCGGGCGGCAGGGCGCCGGCGAGGCCGCCGATGACGATGTTCTGGGCCGTCGAGCGCTTCCGCCACCTGGTGTAGACGATGGCGTAGAAGAGGATGGTGAAGGCCAGCAGGCCCGCCGCCAGCCAGTTGGCGGCCATGCCCATCAGCATCACCGAAAAGCCCGACAGCACCACGCCCAGCGCCAGGGCGTCGGCGCCCTGGACCTTGCCCGAGGGCACGGGCCGGCCGCGCGTGCGGCGCATCTGGGCGTCGATGTCGGCGTCGAACCACATGTTGAGCGAGGCGGAGGCGCCCGCGCCCACGGCGATGCAGAGGATGGAGACGATGGCGATAAACAGGTTCTGGTGGCCGCCCGAGGCCACGAAGCCGGTCAGCGCGGTGAACACCACCAGCGACATCACCCGGGGCTTCATCAGCTGAAGGTAGTCGGTCCATTGCGCGGGAGACTTGGCCGTGATGGTCGCGGCGTCGTGCGGCAGGATGGCGGCAGGTTTGCTCATCGGTCCAAACTTTAAGCGGAAAGGCGCGGGAGGAGTCTCCTCCGCCCGCGCCCCCTTTTGGTAACCCCGGGTCGCCCCGGTCTCAGAGCGGGTTGAGGAAAAGTGTGAAGCGGTTTTCCGCTCGCAACCCGCTCTCCCTCATAACGCTCTAGTGGGTGCTGTCGGCCCGGATGACCGGCAGCTCGTTGAACTGGTGGAAGGGAGGCGGCGAAGGCAGCGTCCATTCCAGGGTGGTGGCGCCCTCACCCCAGGGATTGGCCGAGGCCTTGCGGCGGCGGATGATCGACTCCACCAGCATCGCCAGGAAGACGACGACGCCGACGGCGGTGATCGCGTAGCCAATCGAGGAGATCTTGTTCCAGTAGGCGAAGTGCACGTTGTAGTCGACGATCCGGCGCGGCATCCCCTGCAGGCCCAGGAAGTGCTGGGGGAAGAAGATGATGTTGACGCCGACGAAGGTGATCCAGAAGTGCAGAGCGCCGAGGAACTCGTTGTACTTCACGCCCCACATCTTCTCGAACCAGTAGTAGAAGCCGGCGAAGATCGCGAACACGGCCCCGAGGCTGAGCACATAGTGGAAGTGGGCCACGACGTAGTAGGTGTCCTGCAGGCTGTAGTCGATGCCCGCGTTGGCCAGGACCACGCCGGTGACGCCGCCCACGGTGAACAGGAAGATGAAGCCGATCGCCCACAGCATGGGCGTCTTGAAGTCGATGGAGCCGCCCCACATGGTGGCGATCCAACTGAACACCTTAACCCCGGTCGGCACGGCGATGATCATCGTCGCGGCCACGAAATAGGCCTGGAGGTTCACCGGCATGCCCACGGTGTACATGTGGTGGGCCCAGACGATGAAGCCGACGAAGCCGATGGCGACCATGGCGTAGGCCATGGCGAGATAGCCGAACACGGGCTTCTTCGAGAAGGTCGAGACGATGTGGCTGACCATGCCAAAACCTGGGAGGATCAGGATGTAGACCTACGGGTGGCCGAAGAACCAGAACAGGTGCTGGAACATGACGGGGTCGCCGCCGCCGGCCGGGTCGAAGAAGTGGGTGCCGAAGTTGCGGTCGGTCAGCAGCATGGTGATGGCGCCGGCCAGGACGGGCAGGCTCAGCAGCAGCAGGAAGACGGTGACCAGGATCGACCACACGAACAGCGGCATGCGGTGGATGGTCATCCCCGGGGCGCGCATGTTGAAGATGGTGGTGATGAAGTTGATGGCGCCCAGGATGGAGGAGGCGCCGGCCAGGTGGATCGACAGGATGGCGCAGTCCATCGACGGGCCGGTGTGGCCGATCGTCGATAGCGGCGGATAGAGCGTCCAGCCGCCGCCGAAGCCGTGGCCCGGGCCGCCGTCGACGAACATCGACACGACCAGCATCACGAAGGCGGCGATCAGCAGCCAGAAGGAGACGTTGTTCATGCGCGGGAAGGCCATGTCCGGCGCGCCGATCATCAGCGGCACGAACCAGTTGCCGAACCCGCCGATCATGGCGGGCATGACCATGAAGAAGATCATGATCAGGGCGTGGCCGGTGACCACCACATTGTAGCCGTGCTTGGAACCCTCGACCAAACCGCTGTTGGCCAGCCAGGAGCCGGCGCGGAAGATCTGGATGCCCGGTTCGGCCAGTTCCCAGCGGATCAGGCCCGACAGCGCCCCACCCACCAGGCCCGCGAAGATCGCGAACAGGATGTAGAGCGTGCCGATGTCCTTGTGGTTGGTCGAAAAGAGCCAACGCACCAGGAAGGGCGGCTTGTGATCGGCGTCATGCCCATGGTCGTCATGAGCGTGGTCGTCGTGAGCGGCGGCGTGAGCCATCGGTCGTTAATCCTGCAATATCAGTTCGTGGCGCCGGGCGCGGCGGCCGGCGCGGGAGCGGCGGGGGCAGCGCCAGCGGGAGCGGGGGTAGTGGAGACGGGCGTGGTCGCCGCCGCCGGGGCCGTCTTGGGCCCCTTGGAAGCGACCCAGGCGTCGAAGTCGGCCTGGCTGACCACCTTGATCCAGATGGGCATCGCCGAGTGATCGACGCCGCACAGCTCGGAGCACTGGCCGTAGTAGTCGCCGATCTGATCGGCCCTGAACCAGGTTTCGTTCAGGCGGCCGGGGACGGCGTCCGTCTTCAGGCCGAAAGCCGGCATGGCGAAGGCGTGGATCACGTCGGCGCCGGTGACCTGGACCCGGACCACCTTGCCGACCGGCACGACCATCGGGTCGGACGCGGCCAGAAGATAGAGGCCCTTGGCGCGCTGGTCGTCCGACAGCTTGTCTTCCTTCACCAGGGTGGAGGTGAACTCGCCGATCTTCTGGTCGGGATATTCGTAGCCCCAGTACCACTGGTAGCCGACGGCCTTAACCGTCAGGTCCGGCTTGGGGATGTTGTGATAGGCGAACAGCAGCCGGAAGGAGAAGATCGAGATGAACATCAAGATCAGCACCGGGATGATCGTCCACGCGATCTCGATGGGCGTGTTGTGGCTGAACTTCGCCGGGATCGGGTTCGACTTCTTGTTGAACCGCACGACGCAGATCGCCAGCAGGATCGCCACGAAGACCACGATCGCCACGATGATCGGCAGCAGGATGTGATTGTGGAAGCTGATCGCTTCGTACTTCAGCGACGACGCCCCGCGTTGGAAGTCGATGGCCTTGTCCGTGGGCGCCCCCAAGGTTTCCTTGTCGCCGGCGAACGCAGCTACGCTGAACATCGCCGAGGCGCAGACCACGGATACTCCCGCGGCCGCCCTGCGCATCCCCTTAACCCAAGCCGTCATGTCCCTCGTGGCCCGCTGCGCCGACCCGGTCAGACGCGACAGCGCGTCCCCATGAGTCGACAGGTTCAGCCCGGGGCGATCTGATCGCCCCGGACCCTTTGCGGGCGTGCATACGCGTTGAATCCAGCCTTGCCAAGGGCGCGGAGGCCGGTTTGGGACGACAGGGCGAAGTGACCCAACGTTGTTGCTCGGCGGAGCGGCCCGGCGGCGCCGATCTCTCTCAAAACGTCATCCTCGGGCTTGTTCCGAGGACCCCTGTGTGGGCAGCCCCGCGAGTCGCGGAGTTGCGGGAACGCCTGGGCCATTCGCCGCCCGCCCGTGATCGCGGACAGAGGGGGCCTCGGAACAAGTCCGAGGATGACGGCCATGGGGATCAGACGTCGCGTGGATCGGTGGTGTCCGCATAGGGCGGATCATGGGCGGGAACATGACGTATGGGCGTCTCCGCCCCCGCCGATTCCTCGAAACTCACATACTGGGGATAGAAGGCCAGCCGCCCGGTGATGAGGTTCATCTGGTCGTAGGGGGTTTCGTAGGTCCACACCGCATTCTCCACCACCTTGCCGTCGCGCAGGATGGTGAAATAGGAAGCATCGCCCTTATAGGGACAGTGGGTCGACTCGGTGGTGCGGCTCAAGACCGACATCTCCACGTCGCCCGGCGGGAAGTAGAAGACGGGCGGATAGGTCGATTCCTGGAGGACCAGGACGTCGTCGCTGTCGGCGATCTCGTGACCCTGGAACAGGACGCGCACGCGCCCGCCGTGGGCCTTGACGCTGATGGGGTGATCCGGACCGATGGGCTTCATGGGCGTCTTTCCTTGCGAAGCATGAGGAACGCGGAGGATGACCGCGGGCTCCGCAATCCATGTGGGCGCCCGACGCTTCAGCGGCAAGCGGCCCGCCCGATACGGGAAAGCCATTGCTTGTTAATCATCCTCGTGCGTGATCTTCTCCCCGCAACAGGGGGTCGGCGAGGGCGAAACGTCCGCATAACAGGGTCAGTTCGCACCGCCGCAGTCACACCAGGGTCTCCGTACATCCATGAACAGTATCGTCGTCTTCATCGGCGTCATCGTCACGCTTGCCACCGGGATTCCGGTGCTCATCCAGCTTCTCAGACAGCACCCCAGAGGGCTGTTCATCCTGTTCTTCGCGGAAATGTGGGAGCGCTTCTCCTACTATGGGATGAGAGGACTGTTCGTCTTCTACCTGACGCAGCATTTCCTGTTCGACGACAAGTTCGCCAGCGGCCAGTACGGCTCCTATACGACCCTGGTCTATCTGCTGCCGCTGATCGGCGGCCTGCTGGCCGACCGCTACCTGGGCGCGCGCAAGGCGATCGCCTTCGGCGCGCTGCTGCTGGTGTTCGGGCACCTGACCATGGCGGTCGAGGGCAGTCCGGCCAAGCAGACCCTGACCTATGCCGGCGCCACCTATGACGTGCGCATCAAAGGCCGCATGGATTCGCGCGACGTGAAGCTGATGGTTGCGGGCCAGCCCTATGCAATGTCAGCGGCCGAGAACGGCGGACTGAAGATCGAAGGCCTGCCGGCCGGATCGGTCCTGCCCGGCGTCCTGCCCAAGGGCAGCTATGAGCAGAAGGCCACCCGCGACGGCAACTATGTGGGCATCTTCTATCTGGCCCTGTCGCTGATCATCATGGGCGTGGGCTTCCTGAAGGCCAACATCTCCTCGATCGTCGGCCAGCTCTATACGGAGGCCGACCCGCGGCGCGACCCAGGCTTCACGCTCTACTACTACGGGGTCAACCTGGGGGCCTTCTGGGCCGCTATCCTCTGCGGCTATCTGGGCCAAGAATACGGCTGGAACTGGGGCTTCGGCGCCGCCGGCGTCGGCATGCTGCTGGGCTTCCTGACCTTCGTGATCGGTAAGCCGCTGCTGCAGGGCAAGGGCGAGCCCCCGAACCCCGAACTGCTGGCCAAGCCCTTCATCGGCCCGATCAATCGGGAATACTTCATCTATGGCCTGGCCATCGTCGGCCTGGCCGGCGTGTGGTTGATGATCCAGCGCACGGCGCTGGTCGACTGGTCGCTGCTGATCGTGTCGCTGATCGTGCTGGCCTATGTGGGCTACTTCATCGTCACCAAATGCACCAAGGTCGAGCGCGACCGGATGATCCTGGCCATGGTGCTGATCGGTGGGTCGGTGGTGTTCTGGACCCTGTTCGAACAGGCCGGCACCTCGCTGAACCTGTTCGCCGCGCGCAACACCAACCTGGGCCTCACCGACGCACCGATCATCTTCAACGCCCTGGGCCACCAGGTCTTCATGGGCACCCGCGCCATGCTGGAAGCGGCCCCGCCGCTGGCCGGGCGCTGGTGGATCGACATGGGCTTCGGCGCCGCTCAGGTGCAGTCGTTCAACGCCGGCTTCATCCTGATCTTCGCCCCGGTGTTCGCGGCCCTGTGGTCGTGGCTCGGCAAGATGGGGCGCGATCCCAACCCGGTGCTCAAGTTCGGCCTGGCCCTGTTGCAGGTCGGCGCGGGCTTCCTGGTCATCGTGGCGGCCCAGGGGATGGCCGACAGCGCCTTCCGCCTGCCGCTATTCGTGCTGGGCCTGACCTACCTGCTGCACACCACGGGCGAGCTTTGTCTGTCGCCCGTGGGCCTGTCGCAGATCACCCGGCTATCGGTGCCCTCCATCGTCTCCTTCATGATGGCGGTGTGGTTCCTGTCCAGCTCCTGGGCCCAGAACATCGGCGGCAAGATCGCTCAGATGACCTCGGCCGACACCGTCGGCGGCCAGGTGCTGGACCCGCGCGCGGCGCTGCACACCTCGCTGACCGTGTTCGGCTGGCTGGGCGGGATCACCGTGGCGGTCGGCATCCTGTTCCTGGCCATGTCGCCCTTCCTCAAACACCTGGCCCACGGCGAACTGGCGGATGGGCCGAACGCGCCGGAGCTGGACGGCGAACGCCAGGCGATGCCGCACAACTAAGCGGCCATCACAGCGCTAAACGGATCAGCCCCTTCTCCCTCGCGGGAGGAGGGGTTTTTTCTTCGCGCGGAGCCCAACGAAAAAGGGGCTCCGGATTGCTCCGAAGCCCCTCCCCTCCCGGCCGGCGCGGCCTTTGAAGGCCTGTCTTCCGGCGGTCTCGATCAGCCGAACTGCTTGCGCACGCGCACGTAATAGATGCGCCCGAAGCCCAGGGAGCGGACGTCGGTGTAGTCCAGCGGGTTGGTGTTGCGCGGGCCGGCGTAGCTCTCGCGAATCCTTTCGAACCCCCGTTCCGTGACGTTCTGGATTTCGAAGCGCACATTGGTGTCCTTGCGCGGCTTCCATTCCAGGAAGGGCGTCACATAGGTCTTGAGCTTGTAGGTCTCGATCTCGCTGTAGCGATAGTAGGGCTCGCGCCAGGCGCCGTAGGCGTCCACGCCCCAGGTGATCTTGTATTGGGGCAGGTCCTGGCTGAAGTGGGCCTCCCAGTCGACCGGGTGGACGCCGGAGACCTCGCGCTTCTGATGCGTGGTGGGGTCGGTGACCTCGGTCCAGCGCTTCCAGCTGTCGAAGCGCAGGCGCCCGCCCTTGATCCACAACTTGTCGAGCGGAAGGTTGAAGCTGAGCATAATCACGTCGCGCGTGCCCGCGCCGATGTTGGCCGGCGAGTCGAAGACGCAGGCGTTGGGGTCGGGCACGGGGTTGCACTGGGCCGGCGGCAGGAAGATCGGCGCGCGGTCCACCAGGTCGGTGTATTGGAAATGGCGGCCGGTCAGGGTGATCGACCCCGAGCCCCAGAAGCGGTGCTCCAGGGCCACTTCGCTCAGCCAGTCCTGCTGGGGGTTCAGGTCGGGGTTGCCGGCGTGGATGGCGCCGCTGCCGCTGAACGACGAGGAGGCGATGAAGTCGCCGAAGTCGAGCTGGCCCACCTCGCGCTCGATCTTGAGCCGGACCTGGTCGTTGGCGTTGGGCGACCAGGTGACGCTGACCCGGGGCTTGGGGAAGTAGAGGGTCTTTTCCAGGGTCACGTCGCCGGTGGAGGCGATGGTCGAGGCCTCCACGGTCAGCGCGGCCTCGACGTTGAGCTTGGAGGTGGCCTTCCAGGTGCCGACGATGAAGATCTCGCCGCGCTTTTCGGTGACCTCGACGTCGGCGGCCGGCAGGGCGATGGGGGCGCCGTTCTCGGCATAGGCCGACTTGGTGTTGAGCCAGTTATAGGCCGCCTCGCCGCCGCCTTCGAAGGACAGGCTGTCGGAATATCTGTAGCGCAGCACGACGCGGCCGACCGTCTCGCCGCTCGTGTAGCTGTTGGTGAACAGGTCGGTCGTGCCGCCCGACTTGAAGATGTCGTAGAGGCGGTATTTGGTGGCGTTCTGCAGGAAGGTGGTCTCGACCGCGGTCTGGGCCGTCAGGTCGCGGCTCCAGCGCAGGCCGAGTTCGACCTTGTTGCGGCTGTTGCTGTCGCGCTCCACGAAGCCACCGCCGCCGATCGGCAGGCTTTGGACATCGACGATGTCCTCCTCATACTTGTCGTGGAAGAACTGGCCGTTGATGCGGAACTTGCCCCCCAACAGCGGCCGGGCATAGGCGGCCGTGGCCACCGCCTGGGTGCCGTCGCCCTCGGTCTCGACGTAGGAGCGGATGATCGGCACGCCCGCGGCGTCGCGGCGCACGCGCGGACCGTCGCCGTCGCCGTCGTCGAGGTAGCCGGCGATCACGAAGCTGCCTTCCAGGGAGCGGTCGCCCTGGCGGCGGGTGCCCTCCAGGCGTAGCGCGGGCGAGAAGCGGCCGTCGTAGGCATAGGCGCCCGACACCCCGATAAGGCCGGTGAGCGAGGCCTCCTTCTTACGCACGACGTTCACGATGACGGTCTTGCCCTGCATGTCGATGCCGGGGGCGCCGCCGCGGATCAACTCGATGTGGTCGACCTGGCCGGCGGGAATGCGGCGGATGATGCTTTCCAGGTTGTCGCTCTTGGACGCCGGACGTTCACCGTCGATCAGCACATTGCCGGCCGCGCCGCCGAAACCGCGCACACCGGTGTCGCCGCTATCGAACTGGAAGCCGGGCAGCCGGTCCAGCATGTCCATGGCCGTGGCCGGCTGGGAGGCGGCGAAGAACTCGGGCGGATAGGAGATGACGCCCTTGGCCTGGCTGTCCCCAGACTGCTCCACACCCTGCTGCGCGGCCGGAGGAATCGTCTGCGGCGCGGTGGCGGCAGCTTGCGGCGCTGCAGCGGCCAGCGCCGCGAGAAGCGGTCCAAGACTCATGAAAACGTCCCCTTACTTACGGCGCGCACCGTGGCGGCGTGGGGACGCAAGGCACAGTTACAAGATAGAAATGTGCATTAAATCGGTGAAATGTTTGCGCTGTTCAGTTGGCGCCGCGGCCATCGGCATGCCGCAGTCGTGATGCACAAGGACGCTTGGCCGCACTGGAAGTCCGCCGCGCCGGCCTACATTGAAGGTCCGTACCGTCCGAGGTCGCCGCCATGATCGTCCACCGCCTGATCCCCCTCGCCCTCGCCGCCGCCACGCTGCTGGCCGTGAGCGCCGCCCATGCCGAGGATGGGGGCAGGGCCACCGCCAGTCTGCAAAGCGCGGCCTTCGCGTCGGGCAATGGCGCGATCACGCTGGACAGGCCCGATGCCGGCGCCTTCCCCAAGCCCACCATCGTCCTGCCCTATGCCGACGACGGGACCGCGCCCCGGCTGGACGGGATCGCCGTCACCTCGGTCTCGCGCCAGGTCGCGACCAACGCCACGGGCTTCGCGGGCTTCATCTGCGGCCTGCAGCCCGCCGTTGGCCACAGCGGCGCCTCGGCGGCCTACGGCGACGATCCCCACGGCCGGTTCGTGGGCGCCAAGCTGTCGGTCAGCTTCAACTAGCGCTCAGACCGCCGTACCGCCCACCGTGAGGCCCGTGAGCTTCAGGGACGGCTGACCCACGCCCACCGGCACGCTCTGGCCGGCCTTGCCGCAGACGCCGACGCCCGGGTCGAAGTCGAAGTCGTCGCCGATCATGGTGATGCGAGTGAGCGCCGTGGGCCCATCGCCGATCAGGGTGGCGCCCTTGACCGGGGCGGTGATTTTGCCGTCCTCGATCAGATAGGCCTCGGTGCACTGGAAGACGAACTTGCCGTTGGTGATGTCCACCTGGCCGCCGCCGAAGTTTGCGCAGTAGAGGCCGCGTTTGGTCGAGGCGATCATGTCGGCCTGGGTGTCGTGGCCGGCCATCATGGCGGTGTTGGTCATCCGCGGCATGGGCATGTGGGCGAAGCTCTGGCGGCGCGCATTGCCGGTGGGCGTCAGCCCCATCAGCCGCGCGCTCTGGCGGTCGTGCATATAGCCCACCAGGATGCCGTCCTCGATCAGGATGGTGCGTTCGGTGGGGGTGCCCTCGTCGTCGACGGTCAGAGACCCCCGGCGGCCGGGGACCGTGCCGTCGTCGAAGACGGTGACGCCCTTTGACGCGACGCGTTCGCCGATGCGGCCGGAAAAGGCCGAGATGCCCTTCCTGTTGAAGTCGCCTTCCAGGCCGTGGCCGATGGCCTCGTGCAGCAGCACGCCGTTCCAGCCCGCGCCCAGGACCACATCCATCTCCCCGGCCGGACAGGGGATGGCGTCGAGGTTGACCAGGGCCTGGCGCAGGGCCTCGTCCACCTGGCCCTGCCACTTGTCGGGGGATATCCAGGCCTCGAAGCCGGCGCGGCCGCCGGCGCCGGACGAGCCGCTCTCGCGGCGGCCGTCCTGCTCCACGGTGACCTGGACATTGACCCGCACCAGGGGACGCACGTCGCGGATCAGCCGGCCGTCGGCGCGCAATATCTCCACCACCCGGCGCTCGCCGTGCATGGAGGCCATGACCTGGACGATGCGCGGATCGCGGTCGCGGGCGAAGGCGTCGATTTCCTGGAGCAGGGCCACCTTATCGGAGAAGATCGGATGGGCGAGCGGGTCGTCCTCGCCATAGAGTCTGGAATTGGTGGCGCGGGGGCCTTCGGCCGAGACGCCGGAATAGCCGCGCCGGGCCAGCCGCGCGGAGTCGGCGGCGCGGCCGATCGCGGCCTCGGAGATTTCGCTGGCGTGGGCATAGCCGGCGGTCTCGCCCGCCACCACGCGCAGGCCGAAACCCTCGCCGGCGTCGTAGCTGGCGTTCTTCAGCCGGCCGTCGTCGAAGACGAAGGATTCGCTCTCGGTCTTTTCCAGGAAGATCTCGCCGTCGTCGGCGCCGGCCAGCGCCTCGCCCAGCAGGGTCCGCGCCCGTTCGGGATCGACGCCGGCGGCGTCCAGCAGCGAGGGGGCGGAAACAGGGGCGTTCATGGGAGGTACTCTGGCGCGGGCGTGAGGCGTTAGAGATAGGGGGTCGAGGCCGTTCCGTCACGGGGGCGTGGCGGGAGGACAAGAAAATCGCCTTTCCCGCGCGCCCGCTGTCGGGTTCCATGCGGCCCGTTCGTCCTGGGATCGCGAGCGCCCCGAGGAGGAAGACCTGATGACCGGCATTGAACTGAACCGACGTGGGGCCCTGGCGGGGCTGGGCGCGGCCGGACTGGCCGCCTGCACCAACAATCCGGAAGGACACGGGATGGCATTCACGGCGAAGGGCGTCGCGGACCTGCGCGCCGTGGTCGAGGGTCACGTCAGCAGCGGCTTCACGCCCGGCGTGTCGGCGCTGATCGACCGCAAGGGCGAGACGGAGGTGTTCGCGGTGGGCAGGACCGCGGTGGACGGCGCCCAGCCGATCGCGCGCGACACCCTGTTCCGCATCGCCTCGATGACCAAGCTGCTCACCGCCGTGGCGGTCATGATGCTGGTGGAGGAGGGCAAGGTGCGCCTGGACGAGGCCGTGGACCGGCTGATCCCCGAACTGGCCAACCGCCGCGTGCTGAAACGCCTGGATGGGCCTGTCACGGACACCGTCCCGGCGAACCGGCCGATCACGGTGGAGGACCTGCTGACCTTCCGGCTGGGCTGGGGCATCTCCTTCGACCCGACCTTGCCGATCATGAAGGCGATCACAGCCCTGAACCTGGTCGGCTTCGGCATGCCCGATCCGCAAAACCCCCTGACCCCGGACCAGTGGATCGCCAAGCTCGGGACCCTGCCGCTGATGGCCCAGCCGGGCGAGCAGTGGCTCTATACCGCCGGCTCCGACGTCCAGGGCGTGCTGGTCCAGCGGGCCAGCGGCAAGCCGCTGGATGTCTTCATCCGCGAGCGCATCACCGGCCCCCTGGGGATGAAGGACACCGACTTCTTCGTGCCGCCCGAAAAGCTGGCGCGGCTGTGCACGGCCTATATGCCGGAGAACGGCAAGCTGACCGTGTTCGACGATCCGGCCCACAGCCGCTACGCCCACCCACCGAAATTCCCCGCCGGCGACTCGGGCTTGGTGTCGAGCGCGGATGACCTGCTGATCTTCGGCCGCATGCTGCTGGCGGACGGCAGGCATGGCGACCTGCAACTGCTGTCGGCCGCCTCGGTCAAGGCGATGACCACCAACTACCTGACACCCGCCCAGAGGTCGGGCGGCGAGCTGATCCTGGGGGCCGGCCACGGCTGGGGCTACGGCATGTCGGTGGTCGCGGGGCCGACGACCGATGGGCTGCAATCCGGCGCCTTCGGCTGGGCCGGCGGCTTCGGGACCTCGCTCTACATGGACAGGGCCAAGGCCCTGACCATCATAATGCTGACGCCCCGGGTGTTCGACGGGCCCGATCCGCCCGCCCTGCACAAGCAGTTCTGGGCGGGGGCCTATAAGGCGGTGGCCCAATAAAAGCCGGGGACATGTACGCTCTCAGACTGACGACGCGCCTGGCGCGGCAGCCCGACCGTACGTGTCCCCAAAATCCAGAACGCCCGCCTTCGGGGGACACGGCCGGGCGTTCGCTCGATCCGTCAGGCGTTTGAGAGCGTACATGTCCCCGGCCGCTGAAGCGCTCTAGTAGGCGTCTTCCTCGAACACCCGCGTCACGTCGCCCTTCCAGGCGCCGTGGTATTTTTCCAGCAGCACGTCGGCGGGGGTGCGGCCCGAAGAGGCGATCTGTTCGAGCATGCCGAGGTAGACGGTCTCGTCCACGAAGCCGCCGTCCAGGCGGTCGCGGCGCTTCAGCCCCTCCTTGGCGATGGCCACGAAGTCCTTGGCCACGTCCTGGACGGTGCGCCCGGCGACGACGGCCTTCAGGCCCTGTTTCGGGACATCGGCGCGCAGCTGCTCGCGCTCTTCCAGCGTCCAGTCCTTGCACAGGTCCCAGGCGGCGGCGAGCGCGGCGTCGTCATAGAAGACGCCCGTCCACAGGGCCGGCAGGGCGCAGAGATTGCTCCAGGGGCCGGCGTCGGCGCCGCGCATCTCCAGATAGGTCTTCAGGCGCACCTCCGGGAAGATGGTGGAGGTGTGGTCCACCCAGTCCTTGATCGTGGCGCGCTCGCCCGGCAGTTCATCCAGCCTGCCGTCGATGAAGTCGCGGAACGACTTGCCGGCCACGTCGATGTAGCGGCCGTCGCGCTTGACGAAATACATCGGCACGTCGAGCGCGTAGCGGGCATAGCGCTCGAAGTCGAAGCCGTCCTCGAACACGAAGCCCAGCAGGCCGGTGCGGTCGTTGTCGGTGTCGGTCCAGACGTTCGCCCTTGCAGACAGGAAACCGTTGGGTTTGCCTTCGGTGAAGGGGGAGTTGGCGAACAACGCCGTACAGATCGGCTGCAACGCCAGGGAGGTGCGGAACTTGGCCACCATGTCGGCTTCCGAGCCGAAGTCTAGGTTGGCCTGCACGGTGCAGGTGCGAAACATCATGTCCAGGCCCATGGAGCCCACCAGCGGCATGTAGCGGCGCATGATGCGATAGCGGCCCTTGGGCATGATCGGCGCATCCTCGCGCCGCAGCAGCGGCTGGAAGCCCAGGCCCAAAAACCCCAGGCCCAACTCGTCAGCGACGGCCTTGACCTCTTCCAGGTGCTGGCCGGTTTCCGAACAGATGTCGTGCATGGTCTCCAGCGGCGCGCCGGACAGTTCGAACTGACCGCCGGGCTCCAGGCTGACGTTGGCTCCATTGCGGTGCAGGCCGATCATCACCGGCTTGCCGCCGGCCTCGTCCTGGTTGTCCTCGAGCACCGGCTCCCAGCCGAACCTTTGCAGGCCGGTGAGCAGGGCCTCGATACCGTCCGGGCCATAGTATTGCGGGGGCTCATAGCCCTTCAGCCGGAAGCCGAACTTCTCGTGCTCGGCGCCCACGCGCCATTCGTCCTTGGGCTTGGAGCCGGAGGCGAACCAGGCGGTCAGATCGTCGAGCGTAAGCGGCCGCGCGTCTTTGGCGGTGTCGCTCATGGATGCCTCCCCGGGCTTAAACATGTGGCAGGGGAGGCCCTAGATCCCCGACCGGGCGAACTCTCTACCCGGACCGCAAGTGGGCGCCAATCGGTGATGATCAAGGGGCCCAGTCGCCGACGGCCGCCTGCCACAGGGTGAGCGCGGAAATCGCCGCGGTGTCGGCGCGCAGGATGCGTGGGCCCAGCGACACCGGTGTGACGAAATCCAGGCCACGCAGGCGTTCGGTTTCCTCCGGCGCGAAGCCGCCCTCGGGACCAATCAGCACGGCCCAGGGCTGGTCCTTCGGCGCATCGCGCAAGGCGTCCAACGCCGGCGGGCCGCCGGTTTCATCGCAGAACATCAACCGACGCGAGGCGTCCCAGCCGTCCAGCAGGCGCTCCAGCTTTTCCGGAGGCATGATCTCCGGGACGTCGAGGCGTCCCGTCTGTTCGGACGCCTCAATGGCAATAGCGCGCAATCGATCGACGTTGGTGCGGTCGGCGTTGGTGCGGCGGGTGATTGCGAGGCGGATGCGCCGCACACCCAGCTCAGTGGCTTTTTCGATGATGGTTTCCAACGGGCCGCGCTTTACCAGGGCCACAACCAGGTCAAGATCGGGCGACGGCGAGAACGGACGATGGTCCACCCCGCTGATCGCCAGCACGCCCGCGCCTTTGGGGCCAACGCCTGACAAGAAGGTCGTCAACGCTTCGCCGTGCCGCCCATTGAAGACCAACACGGGGTCGCCGTCGCGCAGCCGCATGACGTTGCGGAGATAGTGGCCCTGTTCCTTGCCCAGGCGGATGTCGGGGCAGGCCAGGTCGAGATCATCAGGAACGTAGAGGCGGATCATGCGGGCTTTCTAGCGCGCGGCGAACACGAAGGTTAGGGTCAAGGCATGAGCAAGTCCGACGATTACGACGACGAACTGGAAACCCTGCAGCTGGGCCTGATCAAGCTGCAGCGCCACGCCATGGCCAAGGGCCACAAGCTGCTGGTCATCTTCGAGGGCCGTGACGCGGCCGGCAAGGACGGGGCGATCGCGCGGCTGGTCGAGCATCTGTCGCCCCGCGCCACCCGCGTGGTGGCCCTGCCCAAGCCGACGGAGCGCGAACAGGGCCAGTGGTATTTCGAGCGCTATGTCGGCCGCCTGCCCGGGGCCGGCGAGATCGTCGCCTTCAACCGCTCATGGTACAATCGCGCCGGCGTCGAGCCGGTCATGGGCTTCTGCACCCCCGAACAGCACCACCAGTTCCTCAAGGACGCGCCCGCCTTCGAGCGGATGCTGATCGCCAGCGGCATCACCATCGTCAAGCTGTGGCTGGACATCGACGCCGAGGAGCAGGCCCAGCGCCTGGACGACCGGCGCAAGGAGCCGCTGAAGGCCTTCAAGGTTAGCGACATGGACGCCGTGGCCCAGAAGAAGTGGGACGCCTACACCGCCGCGCGCGACGAGATGCTGTTGACAACCCACATGCCCGACACCCCCTGGCTGTGCGTGCGCGGCAACCACAAGAAGCCGGCCCGGCTGGCCATCCTGCGCGCCATCATCCAGGCGGCGGGCGGCAAGGCGCTGAGCAAACAGGTCGGCGCGCCCGATCCGCAGGTGCTGTTCACCTTCGAGCCCGCGGCGCTGACCGACGGGCGGCTGGCGCGCTAGGCGACCTCGCCGTTCGACCAGGTCATGCCGCCCACGGGCTGCGGACGCAGCGCCGGCTGGGGCTGCGGACGGCCGTAGCCGTAACCCAGGTCGTGCTGCAGGTAGGCGCCGAACACCTCCAGCAGATAGCGGTCATCCTCGGGCGACAGGCGCACCTTTTCGCGAGCCTGACGGTCCGGGACGATGACCTCGCCATAGCCGGGGTCGAGCTGGCTGGCCACGGCTTCGCGGCCGGAGACGGCCAGGGCGGCGGCGAGATCGGCCTCGGTGAAGTCGATGCCGTAGTGGGCGCCCATGCGGCGGATCCAGACCTCCGGCGACGCCTGGACGTCTTCGTAGCGCACCACCATCACCTGGCGGCCGAAGGCGCGCTGCATTTCACCCCAGTGATCGAAGAAGCGCATGAACCACCAGGCGTTGGCCGGCGTGCGCCGCCCGCCCGGACCGCCGCGCACATAGTCGGCCAGGCTCAGGCCCGTGCCCGCATGCCACTTGGTGTAGTAGGACAACATGGCGTCGCGGATATCGCGCACCAGCACCACGGTCGGCGGCAGCGCCAGAAACCGGCGCGCGCCCAGCCAGCAGATCACCTTCGACGGCACATTGTGAGAGCTGCCCAGGCGCGGGGCCTGGGCGAATTTCGCGGGGTGGCGGGGATGGCCGATGAAGGCGTCGGACTCCGGACCGCTGGAGAAGGCGGGCGCCGGCAGGTCGAAATGGTGGGCGATCGCGGCGCTGAGCATGAAGCGCAGCCAATGGGTTCCCGAGTTCTTCGCCGAGACGAAGAAGCCGTCCACCATCCGGTACTTCAATATGTGAAAGCTGTTAAGATTTGTTTCAAACTCGCGAGCTTTCAGCAACACTTCAGAAACATGTGGTTTCTGCGTAGGTATTTCTACGGATTTAGGCATAGAGTCCTCTCCACAAGGACTTCTATTCCATGATCCAAATGGCGTTTCCACCAGAATCATCGATTCTCGTCTTAATGAATGCTTGTGCACAGTAGCCGACACATCGCATCGGCCGCCGGCGCCGCGGAAAATGCGAGCCCGTGCGGCCGTTGAACTAACGGCGCGGGCGGTGGGTTCCCTCGTCCTGCGGTCTGCGGGAAGGTTACGGGCCGGCCCCCGGCGATGCGGGTCCGGGCGCCGCGAAAGGCGGCGATGACAGCCCTGATCTTGAGCGCGGCAGGCCTCTCCGCCGCACCAGGCGCTTCCCGGGCGGCGGGAGGTCACCAGGCTCAAAGAACGGTGTAAGGTGAAACCGGCGCGCGACCCGCCGGGGGCGTCAGGAGGGCGCCGGAGGTGGGACCATGCGCGACTGCGGCGTATGCAACCTGTGCTGCAAGCTGCTGGCGGTCGAGGGCCTGGACAAGGCGCCCGGCCAGTGGTGCGCCCATGTGGTCAAGGGCGTGGGCTGCGGCGTCTATGAGACCCGGCCCAGCGGTTGCCGGGTGTTCAACTGCCATTTCCTCAGCGACGAGACCCTCGGCGAGGCATGGCGGCCGTCGCGGGCCCGCTTCTTCGTCCATGCCGACGGCGATGCGCGCACCTACAATATCGAGGTCGATCCAGGCTCGCCCCTGGCCTGGAAGGCGCAGCCCTTCCATGACCAATTGAAGCGCTGGGCGGAGCTGGCGCGCACGGGCGAAGGCCGCGTACTGGTGCATGTGGGCGCGCGCACCCTCGCGGTCTTTCCCGAGCGCGACATCGACCTGGGCGAGACGCGGCCCGGCGACGTCATCTCCACGGGCTACCGCAAGGGGCCCGCCGGCATGGCGCCGTTCGCCCGCGTGGAGCGAGACGGCGCCGTCACCGAGTACGACTAGCGGGGCTGACTAGCTGGCGACGCCGTACATCACCATCACGTCGTGACGCAGGGCCGCCTGGCTGGCGGGCCGCGAATAGAACATGTGGCCGCCGGGATAGACCTTCACCTGCACCCGGCCCGGATCGCCCATCAGCGGCATCTGATCCACCACGATCTTGGAGACCATGTAGGGGCACGACAGGTCGTCATAGCCGTGGACGATCAGCACCTTCATCTTCGGATCGACGGCGACGGCCTGGCGGAAGTCGGTGACGGCCTCGGCGGTCTGCCACCAGCCCTTCTCCCACTTGGCGCCGACGTCGCCGGACAGCGCGTTGTAGCGGGCCTCGACCTTCCAGCCGACGGTGTGGGTCACGAAGTCGACCATGGCCGTGGTGGTCGGCGCGATGATGCCGTTGAGGATGGGGTCGCCGCCCTGGCCGTCGGAGGACCAGGGGAAGGGATCGAAGGCGGTGACGTTGCTGTCGTACCAGCTGCCGACCTTGCCCTGGTCGCGATAGAGCTCGCGCAGGAAGGCGTTGCTGTCGATGCGCGCACCCGAGCGGCGCACGAAGGCGGGGTCGAGGCCGGTCAGGGCCGAGACGTGGGTGACCATGCGGTCCAGCGCCGCCTGGTCGGAACGGCCCTTGAGCAGGTCGGTGACGTATTCGCCCCGGGCATAGGCTTCGATGGGCGCCATGGTCTCGGCGTTCAGCGGCTGGCCGTGGCGTTCCAGGTTGGCGGCGGCCATCGACGGCAGGGTCGAGACCCAGGCCATGGGGCCGAAGTTGCCGCCCTGCTCGGACTGCGCATCCAGGAAGGGCGAGACCATCACCACGCCGCTGGGACCCACGCCCAGGTCGGTCTGCAGGAAGTGGGCGATGCGCGGCGCGCGGTAGCCGCCGTAGCTTTCGCCGACCACATATTTGGCCGAGGCCATGCGGTCGTTCTTGACCAGCCAGTCGAAGACGATGCGCGACAGGTAGGAGATGTCGCCGTCGAGGGTGAAGAAGGCCTTCTTTTCGTCCTCGCCCGAGATCAGCGAGCGCGAATAGCCGGTGCCGATCGGGTCGATGAAGACCAGGTCGGTGAAGTCCAGCCAGGTGCCGGGATTGTCGACCAGGCCGGTCTGGTCGGAGGGGAAGTCGCCCTGGGCGCCGAACTGCACGCGCTTGGGCCCGATGGCGCCGAGGTTCAGATAGACCGAGGCCGCGCCGGGGCCGCCGTTGAAGGCGAACGTCACCGGGCGACCGGGAGCGCCGCCGTCCAGGTGATAGGCGGTGTAGACCACCTCGCCGATCTTCTTGCCCTTGTCGTCGCGCACCGGCAGCGAGCCCACCGTGGCGGTGTAGCTGAGCATCTTGCCGCCCAGCACCATGGTCTGCTTCACCGACTTGTCGGCCGGGAAGGGCGGCAGGTCGCCGATGGCCTTGTCGGGCTTGGGCACGTCGACCTTGGGGACGTCCTTGTCCTTGGCGTCAGGCGCTGCGGACGCCAACGGGGCGGCGACCAGCATCAGGGCGGCCAAGGCGGCCCCGGCGAGTTTGGCGATGTCCAGAATACGCATCAGTTGACTCCGTACAGGGTCATGACGTCGCGGCGCATGGCGGCCTGACTGTCGGGTCGGGAATAGAACATATGTCCGCCGGGATAGACCTTCAGCGACACCCGGCCGGGCGCGCCCATGGTCGGCATCTGGTCGACGATCAGGCGCGAGGCGAAGAAGGGGCAGGACAGGTCGTTGTAGCCGTGCACGATCAGCACCCTCAGGCGCGGATCGTTGGCGACCGCTTCACGCAGGTCGGTGACCGACTCGGTGTCGGCGCCGCGGCCGCGATCCCACAGGCGGTTCACGTCGTTGGACAGCGCATTGTAACGGCCCTCCGGCTTCCAGCCGACCGTGTGGGTGGTGAAGTCGACCATGGCGGAGGTGGTCGGCGCGATGATGGAGTCCAGGATGGGGTCGTTGGTCTCCTGCTCCGGCGCATAGGGGAAGGGGTCGAAGGCGGTGACGTTGCTGTCATAGCGGCTGCCCAGCACGCCGCGCTCGCGGAACACCTCGCGCAGGAAGGCCTGGGTTTCCAGCCGTCCGCCGGAGCGGCGCACGAACCTGGCGTCCAGCCCGGTCAGCGCCGAGACCTTGGCGGTCAGCCGGTCGATGGCGGCAGGGTCGGCGCCCTTCATCAGGTCCAGCATATAGTCGCCGCGCGTATAGGCCTCGACATCGGCCATGGCCTCGGGCGTCAGCTTGCCCTGGCGTTCCAGGTTGGCGGCGGCCATCGACGGCAGGTTGATCATCCAGGGCAGCGGCGAAACCTCCAGCCCTTGCCGGCCGGCGCTGGTCAGCAGCGGCGACACCAGCACCACGCCCGAGACCCCGACGCCGAGGTCGGTCTGCAGGGTGTGGGCGATGCGCGGGCCCCGGAAGCCGCCGTAGCTTTCGCCGACCACGTATTTGGGCGAGGTCATGCGGTCGTTCTTGACCAGCCAGTCGAACACGACCCGCGACAGGTATGTGATGTCCTGCTTGACGCCATAGAAGTTCTTCTTGGTCTCCGGCTCATCGACCAGCGAGCGCGAGAAGCCGGTGCCGACCGGGTCGATGAAGACCAGGTCGGTGAAATCCAGCCAGGTGCCGGGATTGTCGGTGAGCCGCGCCGCGTCGGAGGGCGAATTGCCCTGGGCGCCGAACTGGATGCGCTTGGGGCCGATGGCGCCGAGGTTCAGATAGACCGAGGCCGCGCCGGGGCCGCCGTTGAAGGCGAAGGTGATCGGACGCTTGGGATCACGCGGGCCGTCCAGCGTGTAGGCGGTGAACACCACCTCGCCGATCTTCTTGCCCTTGGGGTCGCGCACGGGGATCGTACCCACGGTGGCGGTGTAGGTCAGGGTCTTGCCGCCCAGCGCCATGGTCTGCTTGACCGACTTGTCGGCCGGCAGCGGCGGCAGGTCGATCGCCGCCTTGTCTTCCTTGGCCGGCGCGTCGTCGGCAAAGGCCGACCAGGCCGGCCCGGCAAGGGCCATGGTCGCGGCGAGCAACGCCGTCAAAATCCTGCGCATCCGGAATGATCCCCTCGAGAGGGCGCCAGCTTTACCGAAGCGCGGGGCGCGGCAAGTTACGGCTTTGTAACTTACGTACAAATCCGAGTTTGTGCCGTCACCGATGCCGGCGCCAGAACGGGAATAGTCACGGAGTCGGTAAGCTCCTCCGTCGCTACGCGACACCTCCCCCGCCGGATCGCTTGGGCGATCCTGGGGAGGACGGCTAGGCCGCGCCCTCGGCCACCGCGTTCAGCCGCGCGTAGACGCCGCCCTTGGCCGCCAGCTCGGCATGGCTGCCCTCTTCCACGACACGGCCGTCCTCGAACACCAGGATGCGGTCGGCGTGGCGGATGGTCGAGAGCCGGTGGGCGATGACGATAGTGGTGCGCCCGGCCATCAGGGCGTCGGAGGCGGCCTGGACCAGCCGCTCGGTCTCCACGTCCAGTGAACTGGTCGCCTCGTCCAGCACCAGGATCGGCGCGTCGGCCAGGAAGGCGCGCGCGATGGCAACCCGCTGGCGTTCCCCGCCGGACAGCTTCACGCCGCGCTCGCCGACCAGGGTGTCATAGCCCTTGGGCAGGCCGCTGATGAAGCCGTGCGCGCGGGCCCGCTTGGCGGCGGCAACGATCTCGTCGTGCGTGGCGTCGGGGCGGCCGTAGCTGATGTTCTCCGCCACCGTGCGGTGGAACAGCGCCGGATCCTGCGGCACCACGGCGATGGCCCGGCGCAGGGACTGCTGCGTCACCGAGGCGATGTCCTGGCCGTCGACCAGGATGCGCCCGGCGTCGAGTTCGTAGAGCCGCTGGATCAGCTTCACGAAGGTCGACTTGCCCGCCCCCGTGGGCCCGACCAGCGCCACCCGTTCGCCCGGCGCGATGGCCAGGGAGAAGGCTTCGTAGAGCGGCTCGGCCGCGCTCTTATAGCGGAAGGTCACGCGGTCGAAGACGATCTGGCCGTCGCCGGGGCGGAACTCGGAGGCGCCCGCCGCATCCGGCACCTGGGCGGCCATGCGCGCGAAGCCGGCCACGTCCTCGACGTCGTCCATGCCCTTCTGCAGCATGCGGACGTTCTCGCCGAGGTTCCTCAGATAGCCGCTCATCTGCATGAAGGAGGTGATGGCGAAGGCCACGCCGCCGGGCGTCGCGCGGCCCAGCGTCCAGTCGCGCACCAGAAAGCCGGTCAGGCCGGCCAGCAGCAGCACCATGAGCGCGTTCTGCAGCACCCAGATGTCCATGAACCGGCCCCAGGTGATCTGCACCGCCGCGCTCCAGGCGCCGGTGACCTGCGCCATGCGCGCGGCCTCGCGCGGCTCGGCGCCGAAGCTTTTCACCGTCGGATTGGAGGTGATGCTGTCGGCCAGCGCCCCGCCGATGCGGCTGTCGAGCGCATTGGAGCGCAGGTTGGCCGGCCGCACATAGATCTTCACGGCCCACAGGTTCAGCCACAGGAAGGCGCCCACCACGCCCAGCGACATGAGGCCCACCCAGAAGGACTGGATCATCATGCTGAACGACAACCCGGTCAGCACCAGCAGGGCCGGCGTCAGCCACAGGATCACGGCGTCGGAAGCCGAGTCGTAGCCCCACATGCCGCGCGACAGCTTGCGCACCGTGGAGCCGCCGAAGTTGTCGGCGTGCCAGTCGGCGGAGAAGGACTGGACCCGGGCAAACCCCTCGTCGGTCATCTCGCGCATGTTGCGCGCGGCCAGCGGGTTCCAGAACCTAAAGCCGGTGTTGCGGGTGATGGTGAAGCCCAGGTAGACGGCCAGCAGCACGCCCCAGGCCTTCCACGCAGCGGGCGCGGCGTGGGCGGGCGCCGCCACCGCATCGACCAGGCCCTTGGCCGCCCAGGGCATGGCCACGTCCAGGGCCACGGCGGCCAGGGTGAAGCCCAGCGTACCGGCCAGCAGCCCGCGCCGCCGCAGCCAGAAGCCGGCGATGAAGGCCATGACCTGGCCGTTGGACAGCACCCGCTCGCGGTTGCCCTCCTCGTCTTCGTGCTCGTCGCTCATGATTGCCCTCGCGCGGCTAGATAGGCTCTGCCGCTGCGTCCGGGGAGGTCGTGGGTTTGCTTTTCACGCAAGGCTGGCCGTTGAGCCACAGGCGCGGGCGTGGCACATCCACTCTCACGCAGCGACCAGGGCAGCCAATGATCCTCGACGAACAGTCCAGCGACACACGGCCGCCGCAAGGATTCTGGCAGAAGCTCAATGCCGGTTTCGACAACACGACAGGTGGCCGAAACGTCGGATCCGTCTTCGGTCTGATCCTGTTGATCGTCTGGCTCGCCGATCTCGTCTCTCCGAAGCGACGCCGAAACGGATGACGTCCGACGCCATCCTTCCCGATGCCGCCCCGACCAACTGGGTCGATCGCTATGCGCCCGCGCCCCTGCGGCCGTGGCTCAAGCTCGGCCGCTTCGATCGTCCCGCCGGCATCTGGCTGCTGATGCTGCCGGGCTGGCAGGGCCTCGCGCTGGCCGCCGCCGAGAAGGGGCATTGGCCGGACCCGATCCTGCTGGCGCTCTTCTTCCTGGGCGCGGCGCTGATGCGCGCCGCCGGCTGCGCCTACAACGACATCGTCGACCGCGACATCGACGCCAAGGTCACGCGCACGGCGCTACGCCCCATCCCCGCCGGACAGATCAGCGTCAAGCAGGCCTGGGCCTTCGTCATCGGCTGTTGCCTGGCGGCCTTCCTGATCCTCATCACCCTGCCGCTGACCGCCATCCTCCTGGGCTTCGCGTCCCTGGCCCTCGTTGCCGCCTATCCCTTCATGAAACGCATCACCTGGTGGCCGCAGGCGTGGCTGGGCCTGACCTTCAACTGGGGCGCCCTGCTGGGCTATGCGGCGGCCACGGGGAGCGTGAGCGTCAGCGCCGGCCTGCTCTATGCGGGCGGGCTGTTCTGGACCCTGGGCTACGACACCATCTACGCGGTGCAGGACATCGAGGACGACGCCCTGGCCGGGGTGAAGTCCTCGGCCCGCCGGCTGGGCGCCGCGGCGCCGAGGGCCGTGTTGGGTTTTTACGCCGCGGCCTTCGCCCTCGCCATGGCCGCCGCCTGGATCGGGCAGCTGGGCCCGCTGTTCCTGCCCCCCGCCGCCCTCTACGCCGTCCACCTGTCGCGTCAGGCGGCGCGGCTGAAGCTGGACGATCCGGCCCGCGCGCTGGCGTTGTTCAAATCCAACAGCTGGGCCGGCCTGCTGCTGTTCGTGGCCCTGGTCGCCGGCATGTGGCGTCCGGTGCTTTGAGGCGTTCACTGCCGCCGCCAAACCGTGCTGGCGGCGGGGCGCGTCCCGGCGTTAGGGTCGCACTTCCTTCCAGACCCGGAGCCCACCCATGACCGCCTCGCTCGCCACCCTGCCGCTCAAGCGCATCGATGGCGGCGACGCCAGCCTGGCCGACTATGCCGGCAAGGTGATCCTGGTGGTCAATGTCGCCTCCAAGTGCGGGCTGACGCCGCAATATGAGGGGCTGCAGGGCCTCTATGCCGAGCGCCGGGACCAGGGCCTGGAGGTTCTGGGCTTCCCCGCCAACGATTTCAACGGCCAGGAGCCGGGCACGAACGACGAGATCGCCAGCTTCTGCTCGCTGACCTACGACGTCACCTTCCCGATGTTCGAAAAGATCACCGTGCGCGGGGATGAGCGCCACCCGCTCTACAAGGCCCTGACCGAGGCCCAGCCCACCGCCATCGGCGAGGGCCCGATGCGCGAGCGGCTGAAGGGCTATGGCATCCAGACCAGCCCGATGGGCGAGGTGTTGTGGAACTTCGAGAAGTTCCTGATCGGCAAGGACGGCCAGGTCGTCGCCCGATTTTCCCCCGACATCGCCGCCGACGATCCGCGCCTGGTGGGGGCCATCGACAAGGCCCTGGCGGCCTAGGGACGGCAGGCGCCAAAGGATGGCGTGACGCCGCGTCATTCTACCCAAACCCCGGACAAGGTGAGACAATGGCGGCATGCCCGTTGCCGCCCGTGTCAAAGCCAAGGACTTCTTCACCGACGCCGAATGGGCGCCGCTGTCGGCGCGCTCGTCCTGGAAGGGGCTATGGCTGATCGTCCACTGCTGGGCCACCATCCTGGCCGCGGGCGCCCTTGCCGTCTGGGCAGTCGAGGCGCCCATGCCGCTGTGGCTGGTCTGGCTGAAGCCGCTGGCCGTGCTGGCCGCCATCATGGTCATCGGCGCACGGCAGCTGGGGCTGGCCATCCTGATGCACGACGGCGCCCACGGCTGTCTGCATCCCAACCTCAAGGTCAACGACTGGATCGGCGAGTGGCTGACCGGGGCGCCGACCAACGCCAACCTGGCCCGCTACCGCGACTATCACCTGAGCCACCACAAGTTCGCCCAGCAGTCGGAGGACCCGGACCTGGGCCTGTCCAAGCCCTTCCCCACCACCCGCGACAGCCTGGTGCGCAAGGCCATCCGCGACCTGACCGGCCAGACCTTTTACAAGCAGCGCATCCAGCCCAGCCTCGACGCCTTCAGGACCGGCGCGAAGAAGGGCGTGGCCTGGCAAAAGACCGCCAGGGGCGTGCTCGGCTTCTGGAGCCACTTCCTGATCGTCAACGCCATCCTGCTCGCGGCCCTGATCGCCCTGGGCGTCTGGTGGGCCTATCCGCTGCTGTGGATCGTGCCGATGGCGACCTGGTATCCGCTGGTCACGCGCTTCCGCAACATCGCCGAACACGCCTGCATCGCCGAGGGCGAACCCGACCCCCTGCGCCAGGCCCGCACCACCAAGGTCGGCCCCATCGAGCGGCTGGTGATCGCGCCCTATTTCGTCAACTACCACTGCGAGCATCACATGTTCATGCACCTGCCCTGCTGGAGCCTGCCCAAGGTCAGCCGGATGCTGGAGAAGAAGGGCGTCACGCCGCGCATGCTGACGGCCAGCGGCTATCCTGAAGTGCTGCGCATGGCGTCGGCCAAGGGCTAGTTCACGCCCCAACGGCGCGGGCCGCTCAGTCCGGCATCGCCCCGTCCTCGACCGCGTGATGCCACAGCAGCCGGTGCTTGCGGCGATGGATACGCCAGCAGCCATCGATCCCGCGCACCAGTTCGTCGGCATAGTTGAGCCCCCGGCGGCGGATCTGGCCCGAGCCGCGCGGGCTGTCGGCCAGCATGGCTTCGACCAGGGTGCTGGCCGTGGCGCGGTCGCCGTCCACGTCGATGCGCCAGTTGGCCAGGGCGTGGGTCGAGGCGCGCCAGGCCTGGCCGGTTGCGATGCCGGCCTTGGCGAGGTAGCCGGCGATCTCGGCGCCCGTGTCTCCCACATGCCGCCCGCTGTATTCCGCCTGGGCGTCGGGGGTGAAACAGGCCTCGATGCCGGTGATGTCGCCCGTATCGACGGCGTGGAGATATCGGTTCAGGACCTCGAGGATATCGAGCCGGTCGTCCATGGCGTCCCTCCGCAACGATGCCCGCGACCGCTATCCGGCGGCGCGCTGCCGCGCCAGATAGCGCACATAACGCGCCACTTCATGCGCCCACCGGCGTCCGGGCCTCATCGAGGCGCGTCGCGCCCTTGGGCGACATCGGCGCCTCGACGCGCTAAGACGCCCGATGCCCGCCCCGATCACCGACCGCACGGCCTTCATCGTCGCCAACACCCGTCTGCAGGCGCCGCCGCACACGCCGGAAATCCGCCTGCACCTGGCTGACGAAATCACGCCGATCTGGCGGATGACGGAGGAGGCGCTGGAGGAGATCGGCCTGCCGCCGCCCTTCTGGGCGTTTGCCTGGGCCGGCGGCCAGGCCCTGGCGCGCTACGTGATGGATAATCCCGACATCGTCGCCGGCAAGCGGGTGATCGATTTCGCCTCGGGCTCGGGCCTGGTGGCGATCGCCGCGATGAAGGCCGGGGCGGCCGGGGTGCTGGCCGCCGACATCGACGCCTTCTGCGGCCCGGCCATCGCCCTCAACGCGGCGGCCAACGGCGTGGCCGTGACCTATACCGCCACCGACCTGCTGGACGCCCCCGCCCCCGCCGACGCCGAGGTCATCCTGGCCGGCGACATCTGCTACGAGAAGCCCCTGGCCGGCCGGGTGCTGGCTTGGCTGCAGGCCGCCCGAAACGCCGGCGCCGATGTGCTGATCGGCGATCCCGGCCGCACCTACTTCCCGCGCCAGGGCCTGGAGAAGCTGGCCCAATATCAGGTCGAGACCACGCGCGAGCTCGAGGACATGGAGGTCAAGAAGACCGCCGTCTGGCGCTTTCCCGGCGCGAGCGCCCTTGCCGCCGCCGCAGGCTGAAGCTATAGAACAAAAGACGAACATTGGAGAGCGCCATGCGTGAAGACGGCAAGATCGACTATTTGGACCTGGTCGGCGGCGCGGTGGGCGCCACCAAGGCCTTCTACGCCCAGGCCTTCGGCTGGAGCTTCATCGACTATGGGCCGGACTACGCGGCTTTCAGCGAAGGTCTCGACGGCGGCTTTTCCGGCGATCCGGCGGACGGGGTGGTCAAGCCCGTGGTGGTGCTGTTCGCCAACGACCTGGAGGCCATGCAGGCCAAGGTCGAGGCGGCCGGCGGCAAGATCGAAAAGCCCATCTTCGCCTTCCCGGGCGGGCGGCGGTTCCATTTCCTGGATCCGGCCGGCAACGAGATGGCGGTCTGGTCGGACAACTAGATCACGACGCCGGATCCGGCGCGCGTCTGCGTAGTGACCCTCTCGCATCCGGCCATGTCCGGCGCTATCTCTGCCCGATAGGTGGGCGTGTGGAGTGGCTTATATGGCGGGGTCCTGCGGCGATTGCGGGCTGTGCTGCAACCTGATGGGCGTGGTGTCCTTGAACAAGCCACGGCGCCAATGGTGCACCCATTTCAAGCGTGGGGTCGGTTGCGGCATCTATGAGGACCGGCCGGTTGATTGCCGCGTCTTCCAGTGCGCCTTCCTCACCGTGGACGGCCTGTCGGACGACTGGCGGCCCGACCGCGCGGGCTTCCTGATCTGGACCGACGGGGTGGAGCGGCGGCTGATCGTCGATGTGGATCCCGCGCGCCCCTTCTCCTGGAAACGCGAGCCCTACTATTCCCAGATCAAGGCCTGGTCGGCGCCCTCCAGCGATGGGGCCACCATGGTCGCGGTGCGGGTCATGGGCCGGGTGACGGTGGTCTTCCCCACGGCCGACATCGACATCGGGCCAGAGCGCGAGACCGGGGGCCAAATCAACGCGGGCTACCGGCTCGAGAACGGCGTGCGGCGTCCCTTCGCCGAGTATGTGGACGCCCCCGCAACGCCTGCCGCCTGAGCCTCTCGCTTCACGCGCCGGGGCGCCTATAGTGGCGCTAGCCGCACGTTCGAACTGGGGTCTGTCATGCGCCGCCGCACCTCCTAGCCGCCCTGCCCGCCGCCGCCGTCGCGGGGTCGGCGATGGCCCAGACCGCACCCGCGCCCAACCCGCTGAAGCGCCCGGACATGCACGGCGGCGACCGCATCGACGGGGCCAGCTGGGCCAGCCGCTCGGCCGCCTGGGGCGTGCACGGCGCGGCCGCCACGGCCCATCCCCTGGCCACCCTGGCCGCCATCGAGACCCTGAAGAAGGGCGGCTCGGCGATCGATGCGGCCATCGCCGCCAACGCCTGCCTGGGCCTGCTGGAGCCCATCTCCAGCGGCATCGGCGGCGACTGCTTCGTGATGCTGTGGGACCCCAAGACCAATAGGGTCGTGGGCCTCAACGGCTCCGGCCGCTCGCCCCGCGCGCTGACCCTGGAAACCCAGCGGGCCCGCGCCCACGACGGCCATATCTGGAAGTATGGCGCGACCAGCGTCAGCGTGCCCGGCGCCGTCGACGCCTGGTGGACGCTCCACCAGCGTTACGGAAAGCTGAAGTGGGCCGAACTCTTCCAGCCCGCCATCACCCACGCCGAAGAGGGCGCCCCGGTCACCCAGAACGTCGCCTACTATGTGGCCGGTAGCTACCGCGCCTTCACCAATCCGGCCAACGGGCTGGAGGAGAGCGACAACTTCAAGCGCATCTGGGCGCCGGACGGCCGCACGCCGCGCGAGGGCGAGGTGTTCCGCAACCCGGCCCTGGCCGACACCTACCGCAAGATCGCCGCCGGCGGCCGCGACGCCTTCTACCAGGGCGAGATCGCCGACCGCATCGAGGCCTATTTCAAGCGCATCGGCGGCTGGATGACCAAGGCCGACCTCGCCGCCCACCACAGCGAATGGACCCAGCCGATCGTCACCAACTATCGCGGCGTCGACGTCTATGGCCTGGCCCCCAACAGCCAGGGCCTGTCGACATTGCAGGCCCTCAACATTCTCGAGACCTTCGACCTCAAGGCCATGGGCTTCCAGACCACGGCCTCGATCCACCACCAGGTCGAAGCCAAGCGCCTGGCCTTCGAGGACCGCGCCCGCTGGTTCGCCGACCCGGATTTTTCAAAGACCCCGATCGACTGGCTGAACTCCAAGGACTACGCCCGCGAGCGCGCCAAACTGATCCGCCCCGACGCCATCCTCACCCCCGTCCATCCGGGCCAGGCGCCCAGCCACGGCGACACGACCTATTTCTCGGTGGCCGACAAGGACGGCATGATGGTCTCCATCATCCAGTCCAACTACCGCGGCATGGGCTCGGGCCTGATGCCCGACGGGCTGGGCTTCATGTTCCAGGACCGCGGCGAACTGTTTGCGCTGACCGACGGCCACCCCAACATCTATGCCCCGGGCAAGCGCCCCTTCCAGACCATCATCCCCGGCTTCGCGGTCAGGGACGGCGCCCCCTGGCTGGCCTTCGGCGTGATGGGCGGCGACATGCAGCCCCAAGGCCAGGCCCAGATCATCATCGACATGGTCGACCACGGCCTCGACCTCCAGGCCGCCGGCGACAGCCCCCGCTGGCATCATGAGGGCTCCTCCGAACCGACCGGCGAGGAACAGCAGGGCGTCGGCATCCTGCGCCTGGAAAGCGGCGTGCCGGAGGTGACCCGCAAGGGCCTCATCGACCTCGGCTGGAAGATGGGCCCCAGCGACGGCGGCTTCGGCGGCTACCAGGCCATCCAGCGCTGGCCCGGCCGCTACGAGGCGGCCACCGAGATGCGCAAGGACGGCGTGGCGCTGGCCTACTAGGCCGCCCTGTCAGAGAGACGAGACATGACCCCCGCCGAATTCCGCGACATCGCCCTCAGCTTCCCCGGCGTCGAAGAGGGCGCCTCCTATGGCAAGCCCGCCTATCTGGTGAAGGGCAAGTTCCTGACGCGCGTGCGCAAGGAGGACGCCAGCGCCGTCTTCACCGGCGTGCATTTCGACGAGCGCGAGATGCTGATGGAGGCCGAGCCCAAGACCTTCTTCTTCACCGCCCACTACAAGGACTATCCCGCCGTCCTGGCGCGCCTTGAGGATTTGCACCCCGGCTCGGCCCGCAACTTCATCGAACGCCGCTGGCGCGAGATCGCCCCCAAGGCGGCGGTGAAGGCCTATGACGCGGAGAGGGTGGCCAGTTAGGTCAGATCCCCAGCACGGATACGCCGTAGTCGCCGAACACCCTGTCCGACGTCGCTACCGTGGCCCCGCGATTCAGAGCCTGGGCGATGATCATCCTGTCGAACGGATCACGATGCAGCGGCGGCAGATGCGCCGCCAGCCGTGCGTCCTGCACGGTGATCGGCAACGCCGCTATGCTGTTGGCGGACAGCTGGTGTTCGAGGTCGTCGGGGATCGTCAGCCGGCCCGAGGCGCTCTTGATCCAAAGCTCCCAGGGCGAAACGATGCTGACCATCAGCAGCGGTTCATGGGTCAGTTGCGACAGGACGTCGGCGGTCAGGCGTGGATTTCCCTCCAGCCACCAAAGCAGGACGTTGCTGTCGAGCAGCAGCCCGCTCAAGTCTTCTCATCCGGGAACAAGGGCGCGTTGATCGACTCTTCGAACATCGCGAGAATTTCGGCGTCGGCTGCGGCGTCGTCGTAGTCAGGCGCATACGACACCCGCCCCTTCCAGGCCCCGGCCTTGCGATAGACCTTGGGCTCCGGGGTTTCGACCACCAAGCGCACCGCAGGCTTTCCGGCGCGGGCGATGACCACCACTTCGCCCGCTTCCACTTCGGCGATCAGCTGCGACAGCTGGGTCTTGGCCTGATGGATGTTGACCTGTTTCATGTTAGCTAAGTTAGTCCATTCGGCCGTTTTCGGCAAGCTTGGCGTCGACTTCGACCGCCCGCCGCCCTAGCTTCCGGCGCGAAACACGGGAGCGCCTATGGCCTATCGGTCGCTGAGGGAATTCATCGCCAAGCTCGAGGCCGACGGCGAGTTGGTGCGGGTGAGCGAGCCCGTCTCCACCGTTTTGGAAATGACCGAGATCTGCACCCGGCTGCTGGCCACCGGTGGCCCGGCCGTGCTGTTCGAAAAGCCGATCATGCCGGACGGCTCCATCTCGCCGATGCCCTGCCTGGCCAACCTGTTCGGCACGGTCAAGCGCGTGGCCATGGGCGTCACCCTGGGCGGCCAGCCGCGCACCACGGCGGGCGAGCTGCGCGAGGTGGGCGAGTTGCTGGCCTTCCTGCGCCAGCCCGCGCCGCCGCGCGGCCTGAAGGACGCCATGGACATGCTGCCCCTGGCCCAGACGGTGCTGGGCATGCGGCCCAAGACCGTCGGCCGCGCGCCGGTGCAACAGGTGGTGTTCAAGGGCGACGACATCGACCTGACCAAACTCCCCGTCCAGACCTGCTGGCCGGGCGAGCCCGCGCCCCTGATCACCTGGCCCCTGGTGGTGACCAAGGGCCCCAACGCCGCCGACCGCGAGGACGATTTCAACCTGGGCATCTATCGCATGCAGGTGCTGGGAAAGGACCGCGCCATCATGCGCTGGCTGGCCCACCGCGGCGGCGCCCAGCACCACCGCCGCTGGAAGGGGGCGGGCAGGCGCGAGCCGCTGCCGGCCTGCGCGGTGATCGGCGCCGATCCGGGGACCATCCTGGCGGCGGTGACCCCCGTGCCCGACACCCTGTCCGAATACCAGTTCGCGGGCCTGCTGCGCGGCCGGGCGGCCGAGCTGGTGCCCGCCAAGACCGTACCCCTGATGGTGCCGGCCCAGGCCGAGATGGTCATCGAGGGCCATGTGATGCTGGACGAGTACGAGGACGAGGGCCCCTACGGCGACCACACCGGCTACTACAACTCGGTCGAGAAGTTTCCGGTCTTCAAGGTCTCCTGCATCACCATGCGCAAGGACCCGATCTACCTCACCACCTTCACCGGCCGGCCGCCGGACGAACCCAGCGTGCTGGGCGAGGCGCTGAACGAGGTCTTCATCCCCCTGCTGCGCCAGCAGTTCCCGGAAATCGTCGACTTCTGGCTGCCGCCCGAGGGCTGCAGCTACCGCATCGCCGTGGTCTCCATGAAGAAGGCCTACCCCGGCCACGCCAAGCGCGTGATGATGGGCGTGTGGAGCTACCTGCGCCAGTTCATGTACACCAAGTGGGTGATCGTCGTGGACGACGACATCGATGCGCGCGACTGGAAGGACGTGATGTGGGCGCTGTCGACCCGCATGGATCCGGCCCGCGACATCACCCTGGTGGAAGGCACCCCCATCGACTACCTCGACTTCGCCAGCCCCGAGAGCGGGCTGGGCTCGAAGATCGGCCTGGACGCCACCAACAAATGGCCGCCCGAGACCAAGCGCGAATGGGGCGAGAAGCTTGGGATGGACCCCGACGTGGTCGCCGCCGTCACCGAGAAATGGGCGCGGCTGGGCCTGCCGGGCGGGGGCAAGCCGATCTGGAAATAGCGCCCTTGCGCGCACCGATCATTGGGGTGCTAATCCCCGCCCTCCGGATTGGGTGGGAGTAGTCGGATGCAGATGGGAACGGCGGCCAACGCCGCGGCCCTGTGGGTGGGATTGCACGTCCTGATCCTGCTGGTGCTGTCGGCCCTGGTGGTGCGGTTGCGCCAGAAGCACAAGGTGGCCCTGGGCGACGAGGGCATCCCGGAACTGGCCCGCGCCATCCGCGCCTTCGGCAACGCCAGCGAATACATCCCGGCCGGGCTGGCCGCGATGATCGTGCTGGCCCTGGTCGAGCCGCTGCCCCTGCCGGTGCACATCGTCGGCATGACCCTGTTCGTGGGCCGCGTGGTCCACGCCATCGGCCTGTCCACCAGCGGCGGCGCCTCGGTGGCGCGGGCGGCGGGTATCCTGCTGACCTGGGTCGCCTACATCTTCGCGGTGGCGGCGCTGCTGTTTTACGCAATCGCCTAGTCCTCACCCGATCGCGCCGCGAACAGGGGGAGGTGTCCCGAAGGGACGGAGGGGGCGCACGCCCGCCTCTTGCTCTGGGCGCGCGCGCTCCCCATAAGCCCAGCATGGATGACAATCTGCTTTCCGAGGTGGTGGGCCAGGCCCTGAAGGCCGGCGCCGACGCCGCCGAGGCCGTGTTCGCCGAGCGCCGCGCCCTGTCCATCGCCGTACGCATGGGCGAGCTGGAGGAGGTCGAGCGCGAAGAATCCCGCGATCTCGGCCTTCGCGTCTTCGTGGGCGGCCGCCAGGCCTCCGTGTCCGGTTCCGATATTTCCCCGGAGGCCCGCGCCAAGCTGATCGAGCGCGTCGTGGCCATGGCCCGGCTGGCCCCGGTCGACCCCTATGCCTCCCTGGCCCCGGAAGACCGGCTGGCCAAGGGTCCGGGTCCGGCGCTCGACCTCTACGATCCCACCGAACCCTCCGCCGAGACCATGGAAGACCAGGCCCGGGCCGCCGAGGAGGGTGCGCGCGCCGTGGCCGGGGTGACCAATTCCGATGGCGGCTCGTCCAGCTGGTCGGCCTCGTCGTGGCGGCTGGCCACCAGCGCCGGCTTCAACGGCCTCTATTCCGCCTCGGGCTTTTCCCTGTCGGCCTCGGCCATCGCTGGCAAAGGCTCGGGCATGGAACGCGGCGGCGAGGGCCGCAGCGTGCGCCACGCCGAGGACCTGCCGGGCGCCGCGGAGATCGGCGCGGAAGCCGGCAAGCGCGCCGTGCAGCGGCTGGGCGCGACCAAGATCGCTTCGACCACCGCGCCGGTGATCTTCGAAAACCGCCTGGCCATGTCGCTGATCGGTCCTCTGATTGGGGCCATCTCCGGCCCCTCGGTGGCGCGCGGCGTCTCCTTCCTGAAGGACCGTATGGGCCAGCAGCTGTTCGCCAAGTCCGTCAGCCTGACCGACGATCCGCACCGGGTGCGCGGCCTCGGCTCCTCGCCCTTCGACGACGAGGGCGTAGCCAACCAGTCCATGAAGGTGATCGACGAGGGCGTGCTGACCACCTGGCTGCTCAACACCTCTTCAGCCAGGCAGTTGGGGCTTCAGACCACCGGCCACGCCTCGCGCGGGCTGGCGGGACCGCCCGGCGTGGGCACGTCGAACCTGACCCTGTCCACCGGCGAGCGAGACCTGGCCGGGCTGATCAGCGACGCCAAGGAGGGCCTGTTGATCACGTCCATGTTCGGGCCCTCGCTCAACAACAACACCGGCGACTGGTCGGTCGGTTGTTCGGGCTTCTGGTTCGAGAGCGGCGAGATCGCCTATCCGGTCACCGAGATCACCGTGGCCGGCAACCTGATCGACATCTATGCGCGGCTGGTTCCGGGCTCGGACCTGGAGATCCGCGGGTCGGCCAATGCGCCGTCGATCCTCGTCGACGCTCTGGCCATCGCCGGCCTATGACGGCTGAGCAGGACCTGGCCGCCATCGTGGCCATAGCGCGCGCCGCCGGCGAACTGGCGCTGAACATGCGCCGCAATGGGCTGACCACCCGCGCCAAGCCCGGCGGTTCGCCCGTCACCGACGCCGACGAGGCGGTGGACGCCCAGCTGGCCGACCACCTGGGCCAGCTCAACCCCGACTACGGCTGGCTGTCGGAGGAGACGGCGGACGATCCCGCGCGCCTGACCAAGCGGCGTCTCTATGTGGTCGATCCCATCGACGGCACCGTGGCCTTCATGAAGGGCCGGCCCTGGTGGTGCGTTTCCATCGCCGTGGTCGAGAACGGCCAGCCGATCCTGGGCGTGCTGCACGCGCCGGAACCCGGCGAAACCTACACCGCCATCGTGGGCCAAGGGGCCTTCCTCAACGGACAACCGATCAGGCCCGCCGCCACCGCCGACCTCGCCGGCTGCCGCATGCTGGGCGACGCCAAGATGTTCGGCCACCCGGCCTGGCCCAAGCCCTGGCCGGCCATGCGGATCGAGACCCGCAACTCCATCGCCTACCGCATGGCCCTGGTGGCGGCGGGGACCTTCGACGCGGCCCTGGCCCTGTCGGCCAAGAACGAATGGGACCTGGCCGCCGCCGACCTGATCTGCCGCGAGGCCGGCGCCTGGTGCACCGACCACCGGGGCCGGTCCTTCAGCTACAACCGCCCCAATCCGCGCATGCCCAGCCTGGTCTGCGCCGCGCCGGCCCTGGCGCCGTTGATCCTGGAGCGCGTCTCGCCTATCGACCTAAGGGAATAGACGACTCAAACGGAGGGCGACATGCCCGACAAGCAACTGCTCCACCTGGTCATCGGCGGCGAACTGAAGGACGTGGCCGACATCGAGTTCCGCGACCTGCACAAGGTCGAGTTCGTGGGCGCCTACGCCAACTACGCCGAGGCCTACCAGGCCTGGAAGGGCAAGGCCCAGGCCAGCGTCGACAATGCGCATGCCCGCTACTTCATCATCCACGCCCACAAGCTGCTGGATCCCGCCGACGACGAGCACGACCACGGTCACTAGCGCCAGGTCCGTTCACACTGGATCATGCCCTCCCTTCCCACCCCGCTCTTCCCCGCGCAGGCGGGGATCCAAGCTGGATCTGGGGAGAGGCACGGGCGAGGGCGCCAAGCGCAGCGTCCGGCAGAGACATCCAGGCCAATCCCGAAAGCCGCTTGGATCCCCGCCTGCGCGGGGAAGAGCGGAACCTTGAATCATTGTGAGCGGACTACGCTCTAGCCTCGGGCTTCCTTCAGATCGACAGATTGAAGGCGACGGATATCCGCACGCCGGCGCCCGTGTAGCGGCGCACCGAATGCACCAGCCAGGCCGGAAACAGGACCATCGTCCCGGTGCGGGGCGTGAAGAATTCGGATCGTCCCGCCGACAGGCAGCCGCTGATCGCATAGCGAAGGGTTGGCGCATAGAAGCTCGGCAGCACGCCGCGCGGGTCCATGAACTCCAGCTCCCCGCCGCAGGCGCCGCCCGGTTCGGCGGGCTCGCCGGCATCCAGCCAATAGACCCCCGACCAGAAGGCGGCGGGATGGTGGTGGGGCATGTTGGCGTCGCCGGGACCGTTGACGTTGGCCCAGGCGTTCATGGTCCAGACCGGCGGCAGCGCCACCAGCCCGGCCTCGGTCTGCACCTGGGTGAGGCCGTCGGCCAGGGTCCGGGCGGCGGCCATGATCCGCGCGCCGCCGGCGCCGCCCCAGGTCTCGAAATCCAGGTCCGACTGCCAGCCGCCGTCGTTGCTGCGGCGCGCGCTGGGCAACCGCTCCCGGCGCTCCAGGATCACCGGGCGCAGGGCCGCGTTGATCGCCTCCGCGCCCTCGATCTCGGTGACCAGGAGGGGGGTGGCGAACAGCGGCCGCAGCTCGGCCCCCATGACGTCGGAACTGGGCGCGGATGAGGTCATTCGCGCCGGATGAGACCTTCGGTCAGCGCGCTGCCCCACCATTCGGCGCGGAAGTCGGCCTTCATGGAGACGGGGTCGTAGAGGTCGCTCTCGACCCATTCGGTGAAGCTTTCACCCTTGGGTTTGCCCTCGGCCAGGTAGCGCACGAAGACGTAGTCCAGCACGCCGGTCTTGCCCTGCTTCACATGCAGGTAGCGCAGCGACAGTTCAGCCATCGCCACCTCGATGGGCTCGCCCAGGCGGAAGTGACGGTAGAAGACGCTCATAATCCCGGCCCGGTCCGCGCCGGACTTGCAGTGCATCAGGGCCGGATATTCGATCGAGGCGAACAGGTCGCGCGCGCCCAGCACCCGTTGCTTGATGGGCACCTCGCGCGAGGTGATCACGAAGTCGACCATCTTCAGGCCCAGCCGCTCGCAGGCGTCCTTTTCCAGGGCATGGAAGCTGGCGTCGAACCCGCCGCGCAGGTTGATGATGGTCTTGATGCCGCGCTTCTTCCACCGCGCCAGTTGGAAGGGCCAGGGCTGGTTGGTGCGCACCAGTTCGGGGCTGACCCAATGGGCGTTCTCGAAGCCCAGCCGCAGATAGGCGTGGTCGTTCCACAGGTAGTCCAGGTAGGTTCTGAACCGCCCGCCGGGCGTGGTGAGATCGAAGCCGGGCAAGGGGGCATCCCAAAAAGGGGGAAATCCCCCCGGAAGCGGCCTAAGTAGTGCCGAAGCGGGCCGTTGCAAAGTGTCCGCGCCTTGACACCACGCCGCAGCCGTCCGACCCCTCGGCGCGTTAGCCGCACCCGGGATACCGCCCTGACCGCCCCGCCTTCCGCCGTTTTGACCACCGACGCCTCCAACCGCAGGATCGCGGGACGGGTCTTCGACACCTATCTAAAGTCCCGCTGGAAGGGACTGATCGTCGCCGTCGCCTGCGGCGCGGTGACGGCCGTGCTGACCGGCTGGTCGACCCAGAAGCTTAAGCCCGCCTTTGACACCCTGAGCAGCGCCCATCCGGATTCGGCCATCCTGATGAGCGTGGCCGGCGTGCTGGTCGTTCTGGCGCTGGGCCGCGCCATCGCCCAGATCATCCAGGCCACCTTCGTCAACCGCATCGGCCACGGGCTGGTGGGCCAGATCCAGGTGGATCTGTTCGGGCGGCTGGTGCGAGCTGACCTGGCGCGCCTGCGCGACACCCACACCGGCGCCTTCGTTTCTCAGGTGTTATATGACGCCGGCCTGATGCGCGAAGGCGCGACCCGGGGGATCATCAACTACTCGCGCGAGGCGATGATCATCGTCTCCATGCTGGTGGTGATGGCCTACAACGACTGGCTCCTGACCCTGGTCGTGCTGCTGCTGGGCCCGCTGATCGCCGGCGTGATGCAGCGCTATACCAAGCGCACCAAACAGGCGGCCCAGGGCGCCATGGCCGAAACGGCGGCGCTTTCCACGACCATAATGGAAGGCCTCGACGGCATCCGGATCGTCAAGATCGAGGGTCGTGAGGGCTATGAGGAGGATCGCGTCGCCCAGGTCGTGGCGCGGCGTCAGGCCCACATCATCAAGGGCGCCAACGCCAGCGCCCAGGCGGCGCCGGTGACCGAAGCCCTGACTGGCATGGTGGTGGCGGGGCTGCTCGCCTACGCCGGCTGGCGCGCCAGCGGCGGACATCTGACCGGCGGCGGACTAGTGGCCTTCCTGGTCGCCCTTCTGGCTGCGGCGCAGTCGCTGCGACAGGTCGCGAACCTGCAGACGGTGATGGCGGAAGGGCTGACCGCCGCGCGGCGCCTTTTCGCCGCCATCGACGTGGAGCCCGAGGTGCGCGAGGTCGTCGATGCCCAGCCCCTGCCTGACGGGTCATGCGCCATCCGTTTCGAGGACGTGAGTTTCGCCTACGGCACGGGCGGGCCGGTGCTGGACGCGGTGACCTTGCAGGCCAGCAAGGGCGAGACCGTGGCCCTGGTCGGCCCCTCGGGCGGCGGCAAGAGCACCATCCTCAGCCTGATCCCGCGCTTCTATGACGCCACCGCCGGGATGGTGACCATCGATGGCCACGACGTGCGCCATGTCACGCTGGCCTCGTTGCGCGAACGCATCGGCCTGGTGACGCAAGAGCCCTTCCTGTTCGACGATTCGATCCGCGCCAACATCGCCTATGCGCGGCCGGACGCCAGCGACGAGGATATCCACGAAGCGGCCCGCCAGGCGGCGGCGCACGACTTCATCTGCCAGCTGCCGCGCGGCTATGACACCGGCGTCGGCGAGGCGGGAGCCCGCCTGAGCGGCGGCCAGCGCCAGCGAATCGCCATCGCTCGCGCCTTCCTGAAAGACGCCCCCATCCTGCTTCTCGACGAGGCCACCAGCGCCCTCGACACAGAGAGCGAGGCCCAGGTGCAGGCCGCCCTGGAACGCCTGATGGCCGGGCGCACGACCATCCTGATCGCCCATCGCCTGTCGACCGTGAAGGGCGCCGACCGCATCTATGTGATCGACAAGGGTCATGTGGTGGAGACGGGCGACCACGCCGCCCTGCTGCGCAAGAAGGGCCTCTACGCCCGCCTGGCCCAGGCGCAGGACCTCGACCATGCGCCCGCCGGCCCGATTCTGGACGATGAGACGTGAAGGCCTTCTTCCGCTCCCCCGGCGTCCAGGGCGTGCTGACCGCCATCGTGGTCGCCTATCTGAAGCTGACCTACCGCACCCTGCGCTGGACCCGCGAGCATGAGCCGCTGGCCGAGGCCGTGTGGGACGCGGGCGGCTCCGTGGTGGTCTGCTTCTGGCATTCGCGCATCCTGATCTCGCCGCCCTGCTGGCCGCTGGGCCGCGCTCAGGAGCCTCGCGCCCTGATCAGCCTGTCGAAGGACGGCGAGTTCATCGCCCGGGCCGTCGACAAGATCGGCTTTCCCGCCATCCGCGGCTCCTCCACCAAGAAGTCGGCGCCCGACAAGGCCAAGGGCGGCATGGACGCCATCCGCGACGGCTTGAAGTGGCTGAAGGGCGGCGGCGGCATCGCCATCACGCCGGACGGCCCGCGCGGCCCCGCCGAGGTGATGCAGGCCGGCGCCCCCGTGCTGGCCCAGATGACCGGCGCGCCGGTGCTGTTCATGGGCCTGGCCTGCCAGCCGGCGATCACGCTCGGCGGCTGGGACAAGGGCAAGATCCCCCTGCCCTTCGCGCGCGCCGCCGTGGTCTGGGGCCGGACCGATGCGCCCCGCGCGACGCCGGGCCAGGAGCTGGCCGACGCCTGGTCGGTGCAGCTTTCGGAACTCACCCGGCGCGCGGAATTCCTCGCCCACGGCGGCGTGGATTGATCCCAGCCCGCCCCGATGAGATGTAGGGCCATGGCGCACGACCACTCCGCCCACGACCACGGGCACGACCCCAAGCAAGATCATGGGCATGGCCACCACCACGGTCATGACCATTCCCACGCGGGCCACAGCCATGCCCCCGCGCCCGAGGACATGGGCCGCACCTTCGCGCTCGCCACCGCCTTGAACGTCGCCTTCGTGCTCGCCGAGGGCGTGGCCGGGTGGATGACCCACTCCCTGTCGCTGCTGGCCGACGCCGGCCACAACCTGTCCGACGTGCTGGGCCTGGTGATGGCCTGGGTCGCCGTGGTGCTGGCGCGGCGCGCGCCAACCAGCCGGCGCACCTATGGCCTGCGCAAGGGCACCATCCTGGCCAGCCTGACCAATGCCGTGGTGCTGCTGGTCGCGGTGGGCGTCATCGTCGCCGAGGCCGTGCGCCGCTTCGCCGATCCACAGCCGGTGGAAACCGGGCCGGTGATGATCGTGGCCGCGCTCGGCGTGGTGCTCAACACCGCCACGGCGTTGCTGTTCATGCGCGGCCGCAAGGGCGACCTGAACGTCCAGGGCGCCTTCCTGCATATGGCGTCCGACGCGGCGGTGTCGGCCGGCGTGGTGATCGCCGCCTTCGCCATCTCGCTGACCGGCTTCACCTGGATCGACCCGGTGGTCAGCCTGGCCATCAGCGGCATCATCGTGCTGGGCACCTGGGGCCTGCTGCGCGACAGCCTCGACCTGGCGCTGGACGCCACGCCCAAGGGCATCGACCCCAAGGCGGTGAAGGCCTGGCTGGGCGAACAGCCCGGCGTCACCGAGGTGCACGACCTGCACATCTGGGCCATGAGCACCACCGAGACGGCGCTGACCGCCCACCTGATCCGCCCCGATGGCGATATCGAGGGCGAGGCGCCCGACCGTTTCCTGCGAGAGGCCTGCAACGGCCTCAACGAACGCTTCGGCATCGGCCATTCCACGTTGCAGCTGGAGCGCGGCGACGCCCATTGCGCGCTGTCGCCCGCGGACGTGGTGTGAGCCTTCCTCTGTCGTTGCGGCTCTACGGCTTGGCCACGGGCCTGGCCGAACCCCTGGCGCCCCTGCTGCTGCGGGCCCGCGCCCGGCGGGGCAAGGAAGAGACCACGCGCCTGCCCGAACGGTTGGGTCATGCGAGCAAGGCGCGCCCCGACGGCCCGCTGGTCTGGCTGCATGGGGCCAGCGTCGGCGAGAGCCTGTCGCTGCTGCCGCTGGTGGACCGGCTGGGGCAGGACCGGCCCGGCCTCAACATCCTGGTCACCTCCGGCACGGTGACCTCGGCGGAGATGATGCGCCTGCGGCTGCCCGCCGGGGTGATCCATCAATATGCGCCGGTAGACGCCCCCCGCGCCGCGCGGCGGTTCCTGGATCACTGGCGGCCCGATCTGGTGGTCTTCGTGGAAAGCGAGCTGTGGCCCAACCTTTTGCTCGGCGCGAAACGCCACGGCGCGAAGCTGGCCCTGGTCTCGGCGCGGATGACGGAGGCCAGCGCGCAGGGCTGGCGCCGTACGCCGGCCTCGGCCAAGGCCATGCTGGGCGCCTTCGACCTCGTGCTGCCGCAGGACGATACGGCGGCGGCGCGCCTGAGCGGGCTTGGCGCGCGCGACGACGGGCGGCTGAATCTGAAATATGCGGGCGCCAGCCTGCCCGCCGATATGGAGGCGTTGGCGCCGCTGCGGGCGGCCGTCGGCGAGCGGCCGGTGCTGGTGGTGGCGTCCACCCACGCCGACGAGGAAGACACCGCCCTGGACGCCTTCCAGGCCCACCTCGACCATCCCGACAGGCCCCTGCTGGTCATCGTGCCCCGCCACCCCGACCGGGGCGCCTGGGTGGCCGATATGGCCGATGCGCGCGGGTTCGCCACGGCGCGGCGCGGCGCGGGCGGCGAGGTCACGCCCAACATCGAGGTCTATGTCGCCGACACCCTGGGCGAGATGGGTCTGTGGCTGCGGCTGGGCCGCACCGCCCTGGTTGGCGGCTCGATGGTCGCCGGGGTCGGCGGCCACAATCCGCTGGAGCCGATCCGCCTCGGATGCCCGGCCCTGACCGGCCCCCATGTGCCCAGCTGGCAGGGGGTCTATGACGAGCTGATCGAGGCCGACGCGGTGCGGGTGGTCGCCCACGCCGACGCCCTGTCGGCCGCCTTTGGCGACGCCATCGCCGGTCGCGATGAGGTCCGCGCCGCCGCCGCCCAGGTCATCGCCTCCCGCCAGGCCCAGGCGCTCGACGCCGGATTCGCCAAGGTCGAGGCGCTGCTGCCATGAAACTGGCCACGCCCCGCTGGTGGTATCAACGCGGCCGCCGCACCATGCCGATGACCCGCATGCTGCTGACCCCGGTCAGCTGGATCTGGGCGGCGGTGACCGCGCGGCGCATCGCCACCACCACGCCGGCCGACCCGGGCGTCGCGGTGATCTCGGTCGGCAACTTCACCGTCGGCGGCGTCGGCAAGACGCCGGTGGCGCGCGAGCTGCTGCGCCTGCTCACCGCCGGGGGCCGCAAGGCCCACGGCCTGTCGCGCGGCTATGGCGGACGCCTCTCCGGACCGCTGCGCGTGGACCCCGCCGTCCACACCGCCGCCGACGTCGGCGACGAGCCCCTGATGCTGGCCGGCGAGGCGCCCATGTGGGTCTCGCGCGACCGCGTGGCCGGGGCCCGTGCGGCGGCTGAGGCCGGCGCCGAGGTGGTGGTCATGGACGACGGCCACCAGAACCCGTCGGTGAAAAAGGCGCTCAGCCTCGTCGTCGTCGACGGCGAAACCCGCGGCGAGGAATGGCCCTTCGGCGACGGGGCGTTGTTTCCCGCCGGCCCCATGCGCGAACCCCTGGCCGCCGGCCTGGCCCGCACCGACGCCGTGATCGTGCTACTGCCCGCCGACCTGCCGCAAGCCGATCCCAAGCTGCTCAGGCTGTTCGGCGAAACTCCCGTCCTGATCGCGCGGCTGGTCGCCGACACCGCCCCGCCGCCCGGCCCCCAACTCGGCTTCGCCGGCATCGGCAAACCCTGGAAGGTCGAACGCGCCCTGAAGGCCGCCGGCTGCGACCTCGTCGACTTCGCCAGCTTCCCCGACCACGGCGCCTATAGCGACAGCGACCTCAAGGCCCTGGCCGACCTCGCCGCCACCCATGGGGCCGGGCTGGTCACGACGGAAAAGGACTGGGTGCGGTTGCCCCCGGAATGGCGCGCCAGGGTGACGTCGTGGCCGGTGCAGGCGCGGTTCGAGGATGAGGCGGCGGTGGAAGTGATGTTGGCGAAAGTCTAGCGATCCTCCCCAGGCGAGCCTGCAGCGAGCCGGCGGGGAGGTCCGGCGAAGCCGGGGAGGGGCTTACCGAGTCAAAGGGTAGGCATGTTCTGGCGCCGGTATTGGATGCCGTCCGCCAGCAGATTCAAATGTTGCCACTTTGTTCTAGATTGTTAATGTGGGCGCATGCACACCCCAGCCAAGACATTCGTCCGCGCCCAGGCCTTACGCAAAGCCATGACCCGGACAGAAGTCGCGTTGTGGGAGCGTGTTCGCGGCTCTCGCCTGGATGGTTTGAAGTTTCGACGCCAGCATCCGCTCGGCCCCTACATCCTGGACTTCTACTGCGTCGCCGCCCGGCTGGCCGTAGAGATCGACGGCGCGTCCCATCAGGGCGCTCAAGCCAGGGTACGCGACGCACAACGCGACGCCTTCGTTCGTGAGCAGGGTATCGCCACCTTGCGCATCACGGTCGGTAACATGATTGAGGATATGGAGAAGGCGGTGGACGCTATCCGGGCGGCCGCTCGAAAGCGGATCGATCACAAGGGTCCGGCCTATCCGTCAGCGGCGCACGAAGGGAAGGCGGACAGCTTCAACGAAAGCGCCATAACGTGGCTAGCCTTTGACTCGGTAAGCCCCTCCCCGGCTTCGCCGGACCTCCCCCGCCGGGTCGCTTGGGCGACCCTGGGGAGGATGGTCGTCAGTGCCGCCTCCTACCAAGGCCTATAAACGACCCCGCCCTTCATCACGAAGCTGACCCGTTCCAGCTCGGTGACATCCTTCAGCGGATCGCCCTTCACCGCGACCAGATCGGCCTGCTTGCCCACAACCAGCGACCCGATGATCGCCGACAGGCGCAGGTGTTCGGCGCCATTGACCGTGGCGCACTGGATGGCCTCCAGCGGTGAGAAACCCGCCTGGACCAGCAGGGCGAATTCCTGGGCGTTGTCGCCGTGGTGGGAGACGCCGGTGTCGGTGCCGAAGGCGACCTTGATGCCTGCGTCATGGGCGCGGCGGCCCATGGCCAGCATGTTGGGACCGACCATCAGGGCCTTGGCCTTCACGGCCACGCTCATCCAGGTGTCGGGCTTGGCGGCTTCGATCGCCACCGTGTGGCCGGCCAGCAGGGTCGGCACCAGCCAGGCGCCGTGCTCCTTGAACAGCTTGATGGATTCGTCGTCGAGATAGGTGCCGTGTTCGATGCTGTCGACGCCGGCGCGCAGGGCGGCGTTGATGCCCTTGGTCCCGTGGGCATGGGCCTTGACCATCTTCCCCAGGCTGTGGGCGGTCTGGACGATGGAGCGCAATTCCTCGTCGGTGAACTGCTGCTCCACGCCGGTGGCGGCCTGGTCGAGCACGCCGCCCGTCGCGGTGATCTTGATCAGGTCCGCGCCGGCCTGGACCTGGCGGCGAACCACCCGGGCGCATTCATCGGCGCCGGTGCAGGCGTTGGGATTGACCAGCAGCTTCAGCACGTCGGGGCGGTAGCCGTGCTCGTCGGCGTGGCCGCCGACCGTGGTGATGATGTTGCCGGAGGTGAGGATGCGCGGGCCGGGCAGCTTGCCCGCCGCGATGCCGTCGCGCAGGGCGAAGATCGGTTCGTTGTCGTCGCCGACGTCGGCCACGGTGGTGAAGCCGGCGCGAAGCGTGCGCTGGGCATAGACCGCGCCGTCGACCAGCTCGTCCGACTGGGTCTTGGTCACAGCGTCGAGGCGGTTGGTCGGGCCGGTTTCCGACAGCAGGTGGACATGGCTGTCGATCAGGCCGGGCAGCACGAAGCTGTCCTGGAGATTGACGATCTTGGCGCCCGGCGCGGCGGTGAAGCCGTCCTCGATGCGCAGGATCTTGCCGTCCTGGACGACCAGCGTCTTCTTGGTTTCGACCTTGCCGGTGGCCGGGTCGGCCAGCAGGCGGCCGGCCTGCACATAGGTCAGGTTGGAGGCCGGGGCCGCGTGGCCGATCTTCACGAAGACGCCCAGCGCCAGCAGCGCCACGGCGGCCAGGATGAGGCCGGCGGTCAGCGGCCCCCGGCGTTTGCCCGTCATCATCATTTCGCGCCCGCCTTCTGGGCAAAGGTCCAGGCCGCGTTGGCCAGGTTGGGCACGCGCGCCTCCATGGCCGCGGCGTGACTGCTGGCCGCGGTGCCGTCGCGCACCCGCCCGACGATGCCCTGGCAGATGCCCGCCAGGCGGAAGAGGTTGTAGGCGAAGTACCAGTCCAGCGCCGGCAGCCCGTCGCGGCCGGTCGCTTTGCAATAGCGCTCCACGGCTTCCTCGATGGTCGGGATGCCATACGCCTCGAGGTTGTCGATATTGGAGATCGAGGCCCGCTCTTCCGACGGCATCACCCAGCTCATCAGGAAGTAGGTGAAGTCGGCCAGGGGATTGCCCAGGGTCGACAGCTCCCAGTCCAGCACTGCCGCGACGCGGTTTTCCGTGGCGTCCAGGATCATGTTGTCCAGGCGGTAGTCGCCATGGACGATGGAGGTGCGGTCATCCTCCGGCGCGGTGGTCGGCAGCCATTCGATCAGCCGGTCCATGGCCTCGATCTTGGAGGTCTCCGACATCTGGTACTGCTTGGTCCAGCGGCTGATCTGGCGGCTGAAGTAGTTGCCGGGCTTGCCGTAGTCGCCCAGGCCCACGGCCTCGTAATCGACGTTGTGCAGGGCGGCCAGCGTATCGATCTCGGCGTTGTAGATCTCGGTGCGCTGGGCCGGGGTGTAGTCGGGCAGCATGCCGTCCCACAGGATGCGCCCCTCCACATTGTCCATCACGTAGAACATCGTGCCGATGACGTCGTCGTCGACGCAGAGGGCATAGGCCTTGGCGACGGGGAAGTTCGCCTTGCCCAGGCCCGAGATGACCTTGAACTCCCGGTCCACGGCATGGGCCGAGGGCAGCAGCTTGCCTGGCGGCTTGCGGCGCAGCACGTAGCGCTTGGCGGGCGTCACCAGCTGATAGGTGGGGTTGGACTGGCCGCCCTTGAACTGGCGCACCTCGAGCGGGCCTTGGAAGCCCTCGACGTTGGCCTCCAGCCAGGCCAACAGCTTGGCCTCGTCGATCAGGTGACGCTCGTCCACCGGCTTGGTGCCGGAGTTGAGATCCTGGGCGCTCTGCACGGCGGCTTCGGCCATCACGTCTTCCCCTTATAAGCGGCTACTTTTCTTACGGCCGTTTGAACCGGAGTTTCGCCGGTGCGGCAAGGGCGTTCGAGCGATGACAAGGCACGGCGGCGCCAATCGCTTCGTTCCAAGAGCAACGCGCTGGCGCCTCAATGGCTAGACCCTGCCGGTCTCCGTTCAAGAACCGCTGTGTTGAACACAGACAGATATCCGCCATCGCGAGCCTCGGTTCTGGTGCTCGTCTCAATTCTAAAATGGCGGTGACGCTCAACAAACCCGCGAACCCAGGGCCGGTCATCGGGATAAAAGACGACGTCTCCTGCACACCGAACAATTGCCTGATTGAATTCCCGAACTATGGCCTCTGTCGCCATCGTATCTTTCATCGAAAAATGCGGGAATTTGAAATCCGGATCGGGGATTTTCGCCTGGATTTTGGGATAAATGCGTATGGCCAAATCCGGAGCCAGCGGCACGATCCGTGCGAAGTCGATGGGGCGCAAGCTAGGTTGAGCGGCAGCCGGAAAATCACTCGTGAAAAAACGTGAGCGGCCTCCCGGGTTTCGCACAATTTCCCAATCGCAATTCCCAAACACTGCGATGGTCTTGAGAAGATTCTCGATCAAAAGGGCTTGGGGAAATTTCTCGTCGATCCTCACGACAATTGCACCAGCATCCAGTGCGGCGCTTAGACTGACCGGGTCGCAAAAGTTCCTGAGGTGAACCTGGGATACAAAGTGATCCAGCGCCATCTTCGCCTCACGACTAGATGTGAGCTCTCAATAGGTTGTCCATCCGGCCTGGTCCGAGGAAGCTGAGGTTGCGAAGCTTCAGACCCCTCGGAGGACCGGATGAACGTGCACAAGAATGCCCGGCTGACGCCGCGCAGT
>JAQGIP010000011.1 GCA_028291055.1 Caulobacter sp. | reverse complement strand
CAGCCTTGAAAAGCAGAAGATCGACGGCGGCCCGAACCTGGTTCTGGCCATCCCGAACGTGAACTTCTCCAAGGGCAACTTCACCGGCTACAACTTCCAGATCCGCGGCGTCGGCTCCAAGCTGGTGTCCGGCTCGGGCGACGCCGCCACCGGCATCCACCTGAACAACGCCCCGCTGACCGCCAACAACCTGTTCGAAACCGAGTTCTACGACGTGGAACGCGTCGAAGTGCTGCGCGGCCCGCAGGGCACGCTGTACGGCCGCAACGCCACCGGCGGCGTGGTCAACATCATCACCTCCAAGCCGACCCATGAATTCGAAGCCATGGTCCGCGCCGAAGTGGGCAACTACGAGGCGCGCAAGTTCCGCGCGATGATCAACATTCCGCTCGGCGACGTCTTCTCGCTGCGCGTGGCCGGCACCACCCTGACCCGCGGCGGCTTCGGCACCAACATCGTCACGCACAACGACGCCGACGACCGCAACCTGTACGGCTTCCGGGTGACGGTGGGCTTCCAGCCCAGCGATAACTTCAAAGCCTTCTTCATGTACGACCGCTTCCACGAGAGCGATAACCGCTCGCGGATCGGCAAGCAGCTCTGCACGAAGGACCCCGGGCCCGCCAACGTCGGCGGCGTCGCCTTCTCGGCCGATCCCAATACCGCCAACCTGGAACAGGGTTTCTTCAGCCAAGGCTGTAAGGCGACCTCGGTCTATTCGGCCAACATCCTGGGCACCGTGGACTCCCGCGCCACCCTGGGCGGCCTGTTCGGGGCGCTCGGCGGCTTCCAGACCGGCGACGCCTATGTCGGCAAGATGCAGACTCCCGACATCCGCGACATCGAGTCGTCCTTCGACCCCATCTACAAGGCCGATACGGACATCTTCGAGTTCAACATCGACTGGGATCTGAACGACAACCTGAAGCTGACGGCCCTGTCTTCCTACTCGAAGAACAGCCTGTTCACCCGTCAGGACTACAACCGCTACACGCCGTCGACCAACTTCAACGTGGCGCCCAACCCCACCAACCTCGTGACCACTCCGGCGGCGTTCGGCGGCCTGGGCGTTCCGGCCCCCACCTACGCGGCCATCTACGCCGGCCTCTTCCCCGGCGGCGTGGTCAACGATCCGCAGAACGGCGCGACGAACCGCTTCGCCACCTCGGACATCTCCTCGGGCTACGCCAAGCAGTTCACCCAGGAAATCCGCCTGCAGTCGTCCTTCGATGGTCCGGTCAACTTCAACGTCGGCGGCATCTTCCTCGACTTCAAGGCGACCGGCGACTACTACGTGATGTTCAACACCGGCACCGCCTGGTACCAGGTTCAGAACGCGCTGGGCGCCAACGTCGGCATCGACCCCAACAAGACGCCCAACCACAGCGGTCACAACTATTATGACAGCTATGGCCCCTACCATCTGAAGTCTCGCGCCGCCTTCGGCGAAGTCTATTATCAGATGGCCGAGAACTTTAAGTGGACCCTGGGCCTGCGGTATACGGACGACGACAAGCAGGTCGAAAACCACGCCGTGAACCTGGGCTTCCCCGGGACCGGCATCAGCGGCCCGCCCGCGGCGGACCCGCGCCCGATCCTCGCCGTTCGCTTCCAGGAAACCACGGGCCGCTTCGGCTTCGACTGGAAGCCGGATCTGGGCTTCACCAACCAGACCCTGATCTATGCCTTCTACTCGAAGGGCTACAAGGCCGGCGGCCTGAACCCCGCCTGCTCGCTGGCGTGCGCCACCTACCCGGCCACCTTCGCGCCGGAGTTCGTCAACTCCTTCGAAGTGGGCATGAAGAACACCCTGCTTGACGGCGCCCTGGTGGCCAACTTCACGGCCTTCCACTACGACTACAAGGGCTATCAGGTCTCCAAGATCGTCAACCGCACCTCGTTGAACGAGAACATCGACGCCAAGATCAAGGGCCTCGAGTTCGAAGGCATCTGGGCCCCGGTTCACGGCCTGCGCTTCAACCTCGCCTCCGGCTACCTGAATACCGAGATCTCCAAGGGCACCTCGATCGACGTCTTCAACCGCACCCAGGGCGATCCCACCCTGATCGTGGTCAAATCGTCGAGCGCCTCCAACTGCGTGGTGCCGCTCGCCGTCGCCCAGGGGACCCTGGGCGTGGCCAACGCCATCAACAACCCCTTCCCGCTGCTCGGCATCTGCGCCAACGCCCTGGCGACGGACGGCATCGCGGTGAACCTGAAGGGCAAGGAACTGCCCAACTCGCCTCACTGGACCCTGAGCCTCGGCGCCCAGTACACCCTGGACTTCGGTTCGGGCTGGTCGGCGACGCTGCGCGGCGACTACTACAAGCAGACCAAGACCTTCTCGCGCATCTACAACAGCGTGCCTGACCAGATCGACGGCTGGGACAACGTCAACGTCACCTTCACGGTGGCCGACAGCAACGGCCTGGCGTTCGAAGCCTTCGTCAAGAACGCCACGGACGAGAAGGCGATCACCGATACCTACCTGACCGATGACAGCTCGGGCCTGTATCGCAACGCCTTCTACACCGAGCCGCGCACTTACGGCTTCGCCGTCAGCAAGAAGTGGTAGTCGTCTAGACCATCCACCATATGATCTGATCTTCGGGCGGCGGGGCTTTTAGCCCCGCCGCCTTTTCTTTGTCCGTTCGCAGGCCCCGCCATTGTTTCCGACTGTTGCCGCAAGGACGCATGCGGCCACGATGCAACTCCAAGGCGACGCTTTATGCTTGCCCCGAAATGATTCGCCATTTTAGTGTCCGCCGCATTCCGGCGACCTGAAGTTGCCGGACAAACCTGGGGGATACCCGAATGAAAAAATCCATCCTGACGGGGGCCCTGCTGGCCGCCGTCCTGCCCTTCTGCGCCGCCGGCGTGGCCATGGCCGAAGACACCCACCCCGCCGGCACGCTGGAACTGGGCTACACCCGCGCCAACTGGGATGCGGGCAGCGGCATCGACCTCGGCTTCAACACCATCCACGCGCGCGGCGCGCTGCAGTTCAACAAGAACTGGGGCGGCGAGCTGGAACTGGGCTTCGGCGTCGGTAGCGACACCGTGCTCGGCGTCGACGTGAAGCAGGAAACCGAAGCCGGCATCTACCTCGACGGCTATCTGCCGATGGGCGAGCACGGCGACCTGATCGCGCGCGCCGGCTGGAGCCGGACCGTGGCCAAGGTGTCGGGCGGCGGCGGTTCCGTCGACGGCGAGAACAAGGGCCCGGCGGTCGGCGTCGGCTATCGCTACTTCTTCAACGGCAGCAACAACGGCGTGCGCGTCGACTACACCCACTACTTCTACGACGAGGACGTCTCGGTGAACGCCTTCAGCATCGGCTACGTGCGGAAGTTCTAGTCCGCGAGGTCTAGCGCGGGCGGACATCGTTCGATGTTCGTAAAGGGCGGCGGGGCTTCGGCTTCGCCGCCCTTTTTCTTTGGGCTGAGCGGCGGGCGCCTGGGCATCGTCGTGCGCGGCAAGGATTCGACCACCAAGGACACCAAGGACGCCAAGGTATCCGGGTAGGATTGGACATCGGGCGCTCGTCTTTTCGAAGCCCGCTTCGCGGGCAATGATGGCTAGAGGCAAGCCGCCAGGATGCCCACCGCGCCTTGGTGACCTTGGTGTCCTTGGTGGTTCAAATTCGAAAACCGACGGCGATCAGACCGGCGGCGGTCAACGCTCCGATGTCGGGAATGCTGACCCCGCACAATCAAGAACAACGTTATTTATCGGACTTAACGTCTCTGCAAGCGGCGGGCGCCACTATGGTTGCAACGACCAACAACGCGCCATGGTATGGAAACGCTTGCCCGCCTGATCGACCGCCGCGCGCCCCTGGGGGCGCCAACGCCCTGCTCGGCCGCCGCCGCGCGGTTCGAGGCGGAGCCGGACGCCATGGTCCTGGCCGTGGTCGACAGCCATGACCGGCCCGTGGGCCTGATCGCCCGCGACGCCTTCCTGGCCCGCTATCACGCCGATCCTTCGCTGACTGAGCGGCCCGTGACCGCGATCATGGACGCCAGCCCCCTCATCGCCCCCGTCGGCCAGTCACCGGCCGCCTTCCGCGCCATAGCCATGGCCGGGCGGGGGGCGGACCTGCTGCGCGGCTTCATCGCCGTGGACGGCCAGACCTATGCCGGGGTGGGCACGGCGCTGACCCTGCTGAGCCACCGGCGCGAACGCGCGGTGGGCACACGCCGCATCGAGAGCACCCTGATCCAGCGCCTGAGCGAGGACGCCGGGGCGCGCCTGGACGGGGCGCTGGCCTTCACTGAGCGGCTGGGCCACGAAACCCTGAGCGAGGACGCCCGGGCCTGGGTGGGCGCCATTGCCCAGACCAGCGCCTCGGTCCGCGATCTGTTGGGCCAGGCCGCAGACCTGCACCGGGCCAGCTCCGGCCAGTTGGCCATCGAGCCGAAGCCGCAACGCCTGCGCGACCTGATCGACGGCCTGGAGGCGCGCTGGAGCGGGCGCGCCATGGACGCCGGCGCGACGCTGCTGGTCTCCTATGACGGCGACCCGGAGTTCGCCGCCGACATCGACGCCGAGCGTTTGATGCAGGTGTTCGACGCGCTGATCGCCCGCGCCCTGAGCCAGGGCCGCCGCGGCGCCGTCGAGTGCGCGCTGCGCGCCCGGCCGGTGCTGCAGGGCGTGATGCTGGAGGGCAGCGTGCGCGACAGCGGCGTCACCCCGGCGCCGGAACGCCTGGCGCGGCTGTTCGAGCCCCTGGCCGAGGAGCACGCCGGCGGCGAAGACCTTTCCGTGAGCTTGGGCATGGCGCTGGCGCGCCGCATCATCACCGTCATGGACGGCTCGATCGCCGCCGAGGCCAATGTCGGCGCCGGCGTCACCGTCTGCTTCCAGATGGTCGCCCCCGAGGCCGCCGCCGCGCCCGACGAGACGCCGGCCAATGAGCGGCCCGCCGCCCACATCCTGATCGTCGACGACAACGCCACCAATCGCCTGGTGGTCGAGGCCCTGTGCGAGATGTTCGACTGCACCAGCGAGCAGGCCGAGGATGGGGTAGAGGCGCTCGAGGCCGCGCGCTCGCGCCATTTCGACCTGATCCTGATGGATATCCGCATGCCGCGCATGGACGGCGTCGCCGCCACCCGCGCCATCCGCGCGCTGCCGGGCCGCGCCGGGCGCACGCCGATCATCGCGCTGACCGCCAACGCCGATCCGGAAGACGCCAAGACCTACCTGGCCGCCGGCATGAACGGGGTGGTGGAAAAGCCGATTAAGCCGGAGCTGCTGCTGGCGGCTTTGGAACAGGCGCTGCCCCTCGAGGAAGACGACGCGGCGGCGGCGGCTTAGGGCGGCTTTCCGCGAAGGCGGGCTTCGACCACCTGCCGCTACCGATCAGTGAGCGGAGCGGGAGGCGAGCGGCGCCGGAAAGATTTGTCCACGAACCACACGAACCACACCAACGCCATTCTGACACGCCCGAGAGTCGTCACCGGGGTTGCCTATCGACTGCGTCGATGAAGACCGCGCCCAAGCCGGAAGACGTTGGTGTGGTTCGTGTGGTTCGTGGACATCTTCCTTGCGGGCCGTCGGACTGTCCCGACCTTAATAGCCAGTTGAAATTCGCCAGTTAACTGGCAGTATCGGTGAATGGCCGCCGATGACGCCCGCTATACGACCAAGGACCTGGCCGCCCTGACCGGGCTGTCGGAGCGTACGGTACGCTATTACGTCGAGGAGGGTTTGATCCCGCCGCCGCTGGCGCGCGGGCGAGGGCCGAATTTCGATGACAGCCATCTGATCCGGCTGCGGCTGATCCAGGCCATGCAGCAGGCCGGCAACGACCTGGAGAGCATCGGCGAGTATCTGCGCGAGCTGGAGGGCGAGATGGCCGGCAGCGGGGCCAGCTTCGAAAGCGTGCTGGCGGTGTGGAGCGGGCGCGGCGAGCGGGCGCGGATGGCCGAACAGTGGCGCGAGCGCGGGGATGTGCCGCAACCGCTGCTGCGCTATCGGGTGGCGGAGGGGGTCGAGCTGCTGGTGGACAGCTCGGCGGCGCCGGCCATGGCGCGGATGCAGGCGATCCTGCTGGCCTTGCGCAAGGCCTTCGAGGGTGAGGATTGAAGGCCGCTGCCAGGCAGACTCTCGCGCACCGGGACTGGTAGCTGGGGGCGGGATCGAACCGCCGACCTGTGGGTTATGAATCCACCGCTCTAACCATCTGAGCTACCCAGCCATAAGGCTAAAGCCCAGTCCTCGGCGAGCGCGAGAGGGCGGGGTTATAGGGGTAGAGTTCCCGCGCTTCAAGCCTTGGGAAATCGCGCCGTCGCGGCTAGGGTCGCGGCCGCGATGAGCATCCTGCATCTCCTGGGTTCGGCGGTCGACGGCGGGGCCGAAACCTACTTCACCGCCCTGGTGGCCGCGATGCGGCGCGCGGGGATCGCGGAGGCGTGCGCCATACGTCCGCACGAGGGGCGCGAGCGGATGCTGGCGGAAGCGGGCGTGGCGGTCCGCACCTCGGCGTTCGGGGGGCCGCTGGACCTGCTGACCCGGCCCCGGGTGGCGGCGTTCGCGCGGCGCACGGAGACGAGCCTGGCCATCGCCTGGATGAACCGCGCGGCGCGCCATACCCCGCGTGGGCCGTGGAAGCGGATCGGGCGGCTCGGCGGCTATTACAATCTCAAATACTATCGCGGCTTCGACGGGCTGGTGGCCAACACCCGCGACATCGAGGCCTGGGTGGTCGACCAGGGGTGGCCGGCGGAGCGGGTGCGCTACATCCCCAACTTCGCCACGGCGCCGGCGGAGATCACGCCCGCGCGGCGCGCGGACCACGACACGCCGGAGGGGGTTCCGCTGTTGCTGGGCCTGGGGCGGCTGCATGCGTCGAAGGGCCATGACGTGAGCCTGAAGGCGCTGAGCCTGATCCCGGACGCCTGGCTGTGGATCGCCGGGGCGGGGCCGCTGGAGGACAAGCTGAAGGCGTTGGCCACGGCGTTGGGGGTTGGGGAGCGGGTGCGGTTCCTCGGCTGGCGGGATGATGCGTCGCCGTTTTATGCGGCGGCGGACGTCTGCCTGTTTCCTTCCCGCTTCGAGCCGTTGGGCAATGTGGTGATCCAGAGCTGGGCGCATGGGCTGCCGGTGGTGGCGGCGGCGTCGAAGGGGCCGGCGGCGCTGATCCATGAGGACGAGGACGGGCTGCTGGTTCCCATCGATGATCATGAGGCGTTGGCGGCGGCGGTGTCGCGGCTGCTGGGCGATCCGATGACGCGCATCCGGCTGATCCAGAACGGGCACGCCCGGGTCGAGGCGGAGTTCGGCGAGGCGGCGGTGATCGCGCAGTGGCGGGCGTTGTTCGCCGACCTTGGGGCCGGCTGATGTGCGGCATCGCCGGGGTGATCGGGCGCGGGCCCGATGTGGAGCGGATGATCGAGACCCTGCGCCACCGGGGGCCGGACGGGGTGCGGGTGGAGCAGGGGCCGGGGTGGTCGCTGGCGCACGCGCGGCTGTCGATCATCGACCTGGAGGGCGGCTGGCAGCCGCTGCACGCGGCCGGTTCGACGATCATCGGCAATGGCGAGAACTATAATTACATCGAGCTGGCGCGGGATTTTCAGCTGGAGGGCAGGCTTTCCACGGGGTCGGATTTCGAGCCGCTGCTGCATGCCTATGGCCAGGAGGGCGAGGCGGCGCTGGGGCGGCCGCGCGGGATGTATGCGTCGTGCCTGCTGGGGGGCGATGGGCGGAGCTGGCTGATGCGCGATCCGTTCGGGATCAAGCCGCTGTATCTGCATCAGGCGGCGGAGGGGTTGTTGTTCGCCAGTGAGCCGCGGGCGTTGTTCGCGGGTGGCGCGGCGCGGGAGATGGATGCGGAGGCGCTGGGCGACCTGCTGGCGCTGAACTACAGCCCGAAGGTTCCGTTCAAGGGCGTGACGCGGCTGGCGCAGGGGGCGGTGGCGCAGGTCGCGGCGGACCGCTCGGTGGGGAGCGGCAAGCTGTCGTGGCTCGATCCCCTGCCCCGGCCCCTGCCCACCGACGAGGGGGCCTTGCTGGACCGGCTGGATGCGGTGCTGGAAGACAGCGTCAACGTCCACCAGCGTTCCGACGTGCCCTATGGCCTGTTCCTGTCGGGGGGCATCGATAGCAGCGCCATAGCCACCCTGATGGCGCGGCTGAACAGCCGGCCGGTGACGGCCTATACCTGCGGCTTCGCGGCGCCGGGCGCACGCGATGAGCGCGGGGCGGCGGAGGCGGTGGCGCGGGCGCTGGATCTGGACTGGCGTGAGACAACCTTCACGGAAGAGGACTTCTGGCGGATCGCGCCGCAGGTGGCCTGGGCGCTCGACGACCCGACCACCGACTATGCGACCTTGCCCACCTACAAGCTGGCGGAGGCGGCCAAGGGGACGCTGACGGTGGTGTTGAGCGGCGAGGGCGGCGATGAGCTGTTCGCGGGCTATGGGCGCTATCGCCGGGCCTTGCGGCCCAGCTGGCTGGGCGGCCGGGCGGCGGAACCGCAGGTGGATGCGCCCTTCCTGAAGGACGGCGGGGCAGGCGCGATCGCGCGCTGGCGGGCGGCGGCCAAGGCGGCGGCGCGGCCCGGGTGGACCACGTTGCAGAACGCCCAGGCGGCGGACATCGGCTCGTGGCTGCCCAACGACCTGTTGCTGAAGCTGGACCGGTGCCTGATGGCGCACGGGCTGGAGGGACGCACGCCCTTCCTGGACCGCGAGGTGGCGGCGTTCGCCTTCAACCTGCCCGACCGGATGAAGGTGCGGGGGCGGTATGGGAAGTGGCTGTTGCGCAAATGGCTGGAGCGGGCCTGTCCGGCCGCCGAGCCGTGGGCGAAGAAGAAGGGGTTCACGGTGCCGGTGGCGGCCTGGATCGGACCGCGCGCGGGGGATCTGGGGCCGCGCATCGCGAAGCTGAAGGCGGTGCGCGAGGTCTGTGTGCCGCAGGCGGTGGAGGCGGTGTTCGCCGACGAGGCCCAGGCGGCCAACCGCTGGCCGCTGCTGTTCTTCGGCCTGTGGTCGCTGATCCACCTGGAGGATGCGGAACCGCGCGCGGCGCTGGCCGCTCTGCTCGCAGACGCCTGAAGGACCGCCGCCCGTGAAAACCTCCCTGATCGTGCTGACCCTGACGGCGCTGGCCGCCTGCAACGCGCCGCCGTCCGCCGCCAAGACCAACGCCGATGCGCGCGGTGTTCCCGTGCAGGCCCGCAAGCCCAACGGCGAGGGCCAGAAGCCGGCCCTGGCCGATCAGACGCGGGCGCCGATGAGGACGGCGGGGGTGGTCTTCGAGGTGAAGACGGTGGCCGAGGGGTTGGAGAACCCCTGGGGCCTGGCCTTCCTGCCGGACGGGCGTCTGCTGGTGAGCGAGCGGCCGGGGCGGTTGCGGATCGTGGGCAGGGACGGGACCCTGTCGGCCCCGCTGGCCGGGGTTCCCAAGGTCGAGGCGCAGGGCCAGGGCGGGCTGCTGGACGTGGCCCTGGCCCCGGACTTCGCGACCAGCCACAGGGTCTTCCTGACCTTCCTGGAGCGGCGCGCGGGGGGCGCGGGGGGCGCTGGGATCGCGGTGGCGCGGGGCGTGTTGGGCGACACGGCCTTGAGCGAGGTGAAGATCATCTTCCGCGCCCAGCCAGGGTTCGATGACGACAAGAACGTCGGCTCGCGATTGGCCTTCGCGCCGGACGGGACGCTGTTCGTCACGGTGGGCGACCGCTTCTCGGCCAAGGAGCAGGCCCAGGCCTTAAACAGCGACCTGGGCAAGCTAGTCCGTATCACGCAGGACGGGGCGCCGGCGCCGGGCAACCCCTTCATCGGCAAGGCGGGGGCGCGCCCGGAAATCTGGTCCTATGGCCACCGCAATCCGGAAGCCGCCGCCATCCAGCCGGGCACGGGGCGGCTATGGACGATCGAGCATGGGCCCAAGGGCGGCGACGAGATCAACATCCCCGCCGCCGGCAAGAACTACGGCTGGCCGGTGATCACCTATGGCATCGACTACAACGGCCAGCCGATCGGCGCGGGCATCACCGCCAAGGAGGGGATGCAGCAGCCCCTCTACTATTGGGACCCGGTGATCGCGCCCTCGGGCATGGCCTTCTATGACGCGGCGCTATTCCCCGCCTGGAAGGGCAGCCTGTTCGTGGGCTCGCTGAAGGAAAAGCACCTGGCGCGCCTGACCCTCGACGGCGACCGGGTGGTCGGCGAGGAGCGGCTGCTCACCGACCTGGATGAGCGGATCCGCGACGTCCGAGTGGGTCCGGACGGCGCGATCTATGTGCTGACCGACAACGAGCACGGGCGGGTGTTGAAGCTGGTTCCGAAGGGATAAGCCACTATTTCAACATCGCGCCATCGACGATGCGGCGGATAGTGATCTTGCTCTTGGTCGCGGCGAAGACGACGACGTGGCGGCCATGCACGGCGATGCGCACGTTGCGTCCGCGAGACGGCCGGGGCGGATACGCGAAGGGAAAGTCCGGGATGCGCAAGCAGTGTTCTCGGAGTTCGCGCAGATAGCTTGCGGCGCGCGCCGGATTGTCGAGTGCGATGTAGCGACCGATCTCTTCAAGGTCGGCGAGGGCCAGGTCCGTGAAGACAAGCCGCATCAGGCGGGCTTGGCCGCCGACATGGCTTCATACTTGGCGATGAGGCGGGCGAAGACTTCTTCCGCGTCATGCTCAGGTCCGCCGTGCGCCTCGTCCTCGTCGAGAAGCTGGTCAAGCACAGCGTCGGCGCGATCACTTCCGAACATCTGGCGCACCCGCAGATGCGACAAGGCCGCGCCAATCGCCTCGGAGTCGCTGGAAAAGGCGCCGCCTTCCAGCACGGCGTCGAGCGTTTCGGCCTCGGCGTCCGTCAGCTCAACGACGCGGCGCGACGGCTGGAGCGGCTTGTTCATGGCGCGGACGATACCACCAACAAGGCTCTCCCGCGAGCCTAGGCCGCCTTCACCCCAGCCCCATCCCACTCGGCCCACAGCGCCGCCTCGTCGGCCTTGGCGGTGACGACGGAGGCGTCCTTGATGTGGCCGTAGCCTCGGATCTGCTGGGGCACGGCGGCGATGCGGGCGGCGAGGGGGAGGCGTTCCTTGGTCAGGCCAGAGAGGATGCGGTCGAGGCCGGTCTCGTAGGACGTGATCAGGCCGCGCTCCATGCGGCGCTCGTCGGTGTTGCCGAAGATGTCGAAGGCGGTGCCGCGCAGGGTCTTCATGCGGGCCATGATCGGGAAGGCGGTGTCGAGCATCCAGCCGCCGAAGGCGATCTTCTTGGGTTTGCCGTCGGGGCCCTTGGGCGAGATGATCGGGGGGGCGAGCCAGACCTTGGCCTTGCCGCCCTTGAAGGTCTCGGCGCGGTATTTGGCGTAGCGGCCGTCGGTGTAGAGGCGGGCGACCTCATACTCGTCCTTGTAGGCCATCAGCTTGTAGAGGTTGATGGCGGTGGCGCGGGTGAGGGAGCCGTCGCCGGCAGCGGCGTCTTCGGCGGCGCGGACCTGGGCCACGCGCCTGGCGTAGCGGTCGGCGTAGGCCTGGTTCTGATAGCCGACCAGTTCGCGGGTGCGATGCGCGATCAGGGCGTCCAGGTCCATGGTCTCAGGCGTGGGGACCTCGTCGTCGGCCTTGCCCTTGAAAACGGGATCGACGGCGGCCTTGCGGCCGACTTCGAAGGCCTGGAGGTTGGCCTCGGCGTCGACGCCGTTGAGGCGGATGGCGCGGTAGACCGCCCGGCTGGACAGCGGGATGACGCCCTTCTGCCAGGCGAAACCGACCATGATCATGTTGGCGTAGATGGCGTCGCCGAACAGGGTCTCGGCCAGGTGGTGGGCGGGACAGCTGTCATAGCTCTGGGTTGCGGCCGTGATGCGCCGGGCCATCTGGGCGGTGTCGTAGCGGACGTCGCGGTTGGTGACGAAGTCGGCGGTGGGCGAGAAGTCGGCGTTGCCGATGGCGCGGGTCTTCTGCTTGGAAAACAGCGCCAGGCCTTCGGGGCTGGCGGCCACCAGCAGGTCGCAGGCGATCAGCACGTCGGTGCTGGCCGCCGGCACCCGGCCGCCGACGACGGTGTCTTCGGTCTCGCCGATCTTCAGGTGGGAGAAGACCGAGCCGCCCTTTTGGGCCAGACCGGTCATGTCGACGACGGAGGAGGCGCGGCCGTCCACGTGGGCGGCCATGGCCAGGATGGAGGCCACGGTGGTGACGCCGGTGCCGCCGATTCCGGTGAAGATGATGCGGCGCACCCCTTCGAGGGTTTCGAATTCGGGCAGCGGCGTGGAGTCGGCGGTCAGCGCCGGCATGGTCTTGGCCTGGGCGTTCTCGGCGCCCTCCAGGGTCACGAAGGAGGGGCAGAAGCCGTCGACGCAGCTGTAGTCCTGGTTACAGGTCGACTGGTTGACCTTGCGCTTCCTGCCGAACTCGGTGTTCAGCGGCTCGATGGAGACGCAGTTGGAGGTCTTGGAGCAGTCGCCGCAGCCTTCACAGACCAGCGGGTTGATGACCACGCGGGTCGGGGCCTTTTCCATCGTGCCGCGTTTGCGGCGGCGGCGCTTTTCGGTGGCGCAGGTCTGGTCGTAGAGCAGGACCGTGGTGCCCTGGACCTCGCGCAACTCACGCTGGACGGCCATCAGCTCGGAACGCGGCTTGACCTGGACGCCCGGCGCCAGGTCGGTGACGCCCTCGTAGCGGGCCAGGTCGTCGACCACGACCACGATCCTGGCCACGCCTTCGGAGGCCAGCTGGCGAGTGATCTGGGCGGGGGTGAAGCCGCTCTCGGCCTGCTGGCCGCCGGTCATGGCCACCGCGTCGTTGAACAGCAGCTTGTAGGTGATGTTGGTCCCCGCCGCCACGGAGCCGCGGATGGCCAGCGAGCCGGAGTGGTTGTAGGTGCCGTCGCCGAGATTGACAAAGATGTGCTTCTGCTCGGTGAAGGGCGAGGTTCCGGCCCAGGACAGGCCTTCGCCGCCCATCTGGCTGGTCATGTCGGTGTTGGGGTCGTTGAAGCTGGCCATGTAGTGGCAGCCGATGCCGGCCAGGGCGCGTGAGCCTTCCGGCAGGCGGGTGGAGGTGTTGTGCGGACAGCCCGAGCAGAAGAAGGGCTTGCGTTGCTGGTCCGCCGCCAGGCTGACGGCGGCGAGCGAGGAGGCCGACACGCGGTCGGCATAGGCGTGGGCGCGCTCCATATGCGGGCCGGGCGGCAGGCGGTCGAAGATGGCCATGGCGATTTCGGCCACGGACAGGGAGCCGAGCTCCGAGAGCAGGGGGTGGCCCTTCTCGTCGGTCTTGCCGATCACCTGGGGCCGGGCGTGGGCGGGCAGGTCGTATAGGGCGGCCTTGGCCTGGGGTTCGATCAGGGCGCGCTTGTGCTCGATGATCATCAGGGTTTCGCAGCCGGCGGCGAAGGAGCGCAGGCCCGTGGGCTCCAGCGGCCAGGGCATGCCGACCTTGTAGATGGAGACGCCGAGCTGGGCAGCCTCGGCCAGGGTGATGCCCATGGCGTTGAAGGCTTCCAGCACGTCCTTGTAGGCCTGGCCCTGGCAGACGATGCCGAGGCGCTGACGCCCGCCCGCGCTCATGATCACGCGGTCGATGTGGTTGGCGCGGGCGAAGGCGAGCACGGCGGGCATGCGGTGCAGCCTCAGGCGCCGCTCCTTGTCCATCGGCTGGTCCTTGGTGCGGATGCCCAGGCCCCCGGCGGGGATGGGGAAGTTCTCCGGCAGCACGAACTTGTGGCGGTCGAGGGAGACGTCGATGGTCACGCCCGAGTCCATGGTGTCGGCCAGCGCGATCAGGCCGGTCCACAGGCCGGTGAAGCGCGACATGGCGATGCCAAGCAGGCCGTAGTCGAGCACCTCCTGCACGTCGGCGGGCGACAGCACCGGCATCTCGAAGTCCATGAAGGCGAATTCGGACTGGGACGGCAGGGTGGACGACTTGCACATGTGGTCGTCGCCGGCCACGGCAAGGACGCCGCCCTTGCCCCAGGTGCCGGCGAAGTTGGCGTGCTTGAAGACGTCGCCGGTGCGATCGACGCCGGGGGCCTTGCCGTACCACATGGCGAAGACGCCGTCGTATTTGGCGCCCGGGAAGAGGTTAGCCTGCTGGCTGCCCCACACGGCGGTCGCCGCCAGATCCTCGTTCACGCCGTGCTGGAAGACGATGTCGGCCTTATCCAGGGTCTTCTTCAGCCGCACGGCCTGCTGGTCGAGGCCGCCCAGGGGCGAGCCGCGATAGCCGGAAATATAGCCCGCCGTATGCATGCCCGCCTTGGCATCGAGCCGATGCTGGTCGAGCATTACCCGCAACAAAGCCTGCACGCCGGTGATGAACGCACGGCCATCTTCGAGCACATATTTGTCGTCGAGCGTCACTTCAGCGTGCCGCATTGAAAAATCTTTCCTTTGGAGGAGGCGCTTCGCCTTGCAAGATCATATAAGTCCGGCGAAATTGTTTGCCAAAGCCATGCCCGTTCTACCCGCCTGTTCGGCACGATCGGGGCCATAAAGACGCCAACTGGGGGAACAAAGTTTGTCCGAGACGCTCGACGCCGTTGACGCCAAAATTCTCGATCTCATTCAACACGACGCGGGGCTGTCGGTTGCAGAGATCGCCGAGCGCGTCGGACTGTCCTCCAGCCCCTGCTGGCGGCGCATCAAACGGCTGGAGGACGCGGGCGTCATCCAGCGCCGGGTGACCATCCTGGACCGTGAAAAGCTGGGCCTTGGGTTCGAGGTCTATTGCACGGTGAAGCTGTCGCTGCCGACCAAGGATAACCTCGAGACCTTCGAGGCCGCCGTCGGCAAGTGGCAGGAGGTGGTGCAATGCGCCACGGTGACCGGCGCCGCCGACTATGAGCTGCGCATCGTCACGCGCGACATGCACGCCTTCGACGACTTCCTGCGCGACCGCATCCTGTCGCTGGGTCTGGTCAGCAATATCGAGAGCCGCATCGTCATTCGTGGCGTGAAAAACTCCACGGCGGTTCCGCTGGGGCTGGTGAGCCCTTACGTGAGCCCGCACGGCTGAGCTAACGTTCGGCCACTCCCTTCGGAAAGGTCGTTCCCATGATCGAACTCGTCATCGACCAGCGCCGCAAGGATCTCGGCGGTTTCGAGGTCGGCCGCGTGCTGCCCTTCCATTCGCACCGGATGGTCGGGCCTTTCGCCTTCTTCGACCACATGGGCCCCGCCGACATCCTCAAGGGCGTGCCGAGGACCATGGATGTGCGGCCCCACCCGCACATCGGCCTGTCCACCGTCACCTATCTGTTCGAGGGCGGGATCACCCATCGCGACAGCGTGGGCTCCGAACAGGAGATCCGGGCGGGCGAGGTCAACTGGATGACCGCCGGACGCGGCATCACCCACTCGGAACGCTTCGAGGACCTTCGCGCCCACGGCGGCCGGATACACGGCATCCAGACCTGGGTGGCGCTGCCGGTCGAGGAGGAGGAAACCGATCCGGCCTTCTATCACCACACCGAAGACGACCTGCCCACCTATGAGGGCGGCGGCATGTGGGCCCGGCTGATCGTCGGCAAGGCCTTCGGGGCCGAGGCCAAGGTGAAGACCCATTCGCCGATGTTCTATGCGCATTGGCAGTTGGATGCCGGGGCCACGGCGCAACTGCCCGCCGAATACCCCGAGCGCGCGGCCTATGTGGTGATGGGCGAGGTCGAGGTGGACGGCCACAGCTATCATCCCGGCCAGATGCTGGTGTTCAAGCCGGGCGAGCCGGTGCTGTTCAAGGCGCTGCAGGCCTCGACCATCATGCTGCTGGGCGGCGAGCCGGTGGGACCGCGTTTCATCGAGTGGAACTTCGTCTCCTCGTCCCAGGAGCGGATCGAACAGGCCAAGGCCGACTGGCGGGCCGGCCGGATGAAGCTGCCCGACCTGGACAACGGCGAGTTCATCCCCCTGCCCGGCGATCCCGTCCCGCCCGCCAATCCGATGTCGTGATCTAGCCATATATAGCAATTTCTGTTATGCATTGGCGTGATAGGAGCATTTTATGAACGTCTCTCTCACGCCTGAACTTGAGCAACGGATTGCCGATAAGGTCTCCACAGGCCTCTACACGACCGCAAGTGAAGTGGTCAGGGAAGCCCTGCGACTGCTCTTCGAGGCAGACGAGACGCGTGATCGCTTGAAGGCCCGCCTCAACGCCGAAATCCAAGTCGGCCTTGATCAGCTTGACCGAGGTGAGGGATTGGATGGAGCCGCCGTCTTTGACGAGGTGGGCGCACTGATCAAGGCCCGCCGGGCGGCGCGTTGAGCAGTTACAAACTCGCACCCGAAGCGCGCCGTGATCTCATTGAGATTGCCAACTATCTCGCTGACCGTGATCCAGACGCCGCAGAGCGTGTTTTGAAGGCGCTTTTGGATGCGGCCGAGCGGTTGGATGCCAAGCCCGCGATAGGCCATCGACGGCCTGACCTCACTGACCGTGACGTGCGATTTTGGCCAGTCTTGAGACGTTATGTTCTTGCCTATCGCAACGCGACATCGCCGATCGAGATCGTTCGCGTTTTCGGTCCCGGCCGCGATATCGCGACGCTGCTTCTGTGATCGCGAAGCTCAAACCCGCCCTTGTCACGCCACTATTTGCAAATCATTATCATTTGCAGACATGGAGGCGAGCATGGTCGTTCTGGCGATGGGCGCAGCGTTGCTGGCGCAGATGATGCGCCGGGATCGTGAGCGGGAGCCCGACAGTGTGTGGATGTTCGGCTGGGAAGACGCCCAGCCTGATCAGACGGCCTTCAGCGCCTTGGCGGCGGCGAAGCCGTATTCCGCGCCGGTCCACAGGGTGACCAGCGTGGCCAGCCAGACCAGGCCCACGGCGCCGGTCTGGAGATAGAGGACCGAGCCCAGCATCGAGTCGGGGAGGTTCCAGAAGGGCATGCCGACCACGAACAGGATGGCGGTCAGCGCCACCAGCTGCAGCGTCGTCTTCCACTTGGCCAGCACGGTGACGGGCAGCTTGATGCCCTTGGGCGCCAGGACCTCGCGCATGGCGCTGACCGAAAATTCGCGAAACAGGATCAGGCCGCCCGGCAGGGCCACGGCCCAGCCGGCCAGGTTGGCCAGGCCGACAATGGCGCCGGCCACCAGCACCTTGTCGGCGATGGGGTCGAGGATGGCGCCGGTCATGGAGACCACATTCCATCTGCGCGCCAGCCAGCCGTCGAAGAAGTCGGTGACGGCGGCGACGATGAAGCCCCAGAAGACCAGGAAGTAGGTCAGCGCGCCCAGCAGCCGGGCCTGGACCGGGTCGTCGCCGAACCAGTGCGGCTGGGACAGGGCGATCAGACCCAGGAAAACGACCAGGGTGAGCGCCAGGCGCAGGCCGGTCAGGATATTGGGCAGGGCGGACTTCATCGGGGCTCCGGGGTGGTTGAGCGGCATATCGCGCGCGCTTGTCCCTGATGACAACGGCTGGTACCGCCAAGGTCGTTCCATTTGCGCATCAGCCAAGGATATCGGCCGTGGCCCTCAAGACCCTCGCCCTGGCGGCAGTCATCGCTCTCGCGCCGCTGGCGGCCTATAGCGCCGGCGCGCCCAAGGCCAAGCCCGACCCACAGGTGGCGGTGGTCAAGAAGGTGGCGGGCGGCAAGGGCTTCAAGGCGGCCCGCGCGCACATCGACGCCAACTTCGAGCGCATCGTCAGCGACACCGTCACCCTGACCGAAATCCCCTCCCCGCCCCACGGCGAAGCCAGGCGGGCGGCCGCCTATCTGGCCATGCTGAAGGCCGAGCCTTCGTTGAGCGACGTGGAGATGGACGCCGAGGGCAATGTCATGGCCCTGCGCAAGGGGACCGGCGGCGGGCCGTTGATCGTGGTGGCCGCCCATATGGACACCGTCTTCCCTGCCGACACCGACGTGACCGTGCATAAGGTGGGCAATGAGCTGCATGCGCCGGGCGTCGGCGACGACACCGTCAGCCTAGCCGTGCTGCTGGGCTTCATCCGGGCCATGGACGCGGCCCACATCAAGACCCACGCCGACATCCTGTTCGTGGGCGACGTGGGCGAGGAGGGCCCCGGCAACCTGCGCGGCATGCGCTACCTGTTCACCAAGGGCAGATACGCCGGCAAGATCAGCGCCTTCATCTCGCTGGAGCCCGGCGACGAGGCGGAGATCACCAACGGCGGCGTCGGTTCGATCCGCTATCACGTGACCTTCAAGGGCCCCGGCGGCCACAGCTATGGCGCCTTCGGGCTGGTCAGCCCGGCCTTCGCCATGGGTACGGCTATCGAGCGCATCGGCCAGATCAAGGTCCCGGCCGACCCGCGCACCACCTACAATGTCGGCGTCATGGGTGGCGGGGTGTCGGTCAACTCCATCCCCAACACCGTCTGGATGGACGTGGACATGCGCTCGGAGGATGCCGGCGCGTTGAAGACCCTGGATGGCCAGATGCTGGCGGCGATCGCGGGCGGGGTGGATGCGGAGAACGGGGCGCGTAGCACCTCGCGCGGCAAGATCAGCGCGGTGAGCGACTTGATCGGCGAACGGCCGGTGGGGATGACCGATCCGGCCCAGCCGCTGGTGCGCACGGCCCAGGCGGTGTTCGTGCTGGCGGGGACGCCGGCGGTGCTGGGCAAGAGCTCCACCGATTCCAACATGCCGATGAGCCTGGGCATTCCGGCCATCACCTTCCCGTCCGGCTTCAAGAGCGGACGGGCGCATTCGCCGGAGGAATATATCGACGTGACCAAGGCGCCGGCCGTGGCCCACATGAGCAATGCGCTGCTGCTGATCCTGTCGGTGGCGGGCGCGCGCTAGGCCCGCGCCCGGTCGAGGCTTAAGGGCGCCGGCCCTTTTCTTCCGCTCCTCCCCGCGAAAGCGAGGATGAGCGGAGGGTGTGGTGGAGAGCCTAGCCGAGCGTGACGCTGAGCGCGCCAAGCGCCAGGATGGCGAAGACGCCGTAGACGAGGATTTCGGCGGCGAGCTTGCCGAGGATGGGGCCCAGGGGGCGGTCATCGGGGTGCGGCTCTTCCGCATCAAGGCTCTGGGCGTGATCGCTCATAGCTGAGCCATACAACCAAACCTCCTAAAAAACCGATGAGGCCGGCCGTCGCGGGCGCCGGGCCGATTGCCGCAGGGCCAAGCTTGCGGCGGCCGCTAGCTCTTGCGGAAGTAGTCGTGGATGCGCTGGGCCAGGGGTTCGTTGATGCCCTCGACCTTGATCAGGTCGTCGACCGAGGCGCGCGACACGCCCCGGGCCGAGCCGAAGGCGTGCAGCAGGGCGCGTTTGCGGCCGGGGCCGACGCCGTCGATGTCGTCCAGCGGGTTCTTCTTCATCTCCGCCGAGCGCCTGGCGCGGTGGGTGCCGATGGCGAAGCGGTGGGCTTCGTCGCGCAGGCGCTGGAGGTAGTAGAGGACGGCGGACTTGGGCTCGAGCATGAAGGGCGGCTTGTCGGGCAGGAAGAAGCGTTCGAGCCCGGCGTCGCGGTCCGGCCCCTTGGCCACGCCGACCACGGCCACGTCGTCGACGCCCAGGTCGGCCATCACTTCGAGCGCGGCGTCGAGCTGGCCCTTGCCGCCGTCGACCAGCACCAGGTCGGGCCGGGGCGAGGGTTCGCCCGCCTCCTCGTCCTTGACCATGCGCGCGAAGCGGCGGTGCAGCACCTCCTTCATCATCCCGTAGTCGTCGCCCGGGGTGAGCTCGGTGCTCTTGATGTTGAACTTGCGGTACTGGCTCTTCTGGAAGCCTTCCGGCCCGGCCACGATCATGCCGCCGACGGCGTTGGTGCCCATGATGTGGGAGTTGTCGTAGACCTCGATCCGCTCGGGCGGGGCCTCCAGCTTGAAGGCCTCGGCCACGGCGATGAGCAGCTTCGACTGGGCCGAGCTTTCGGCCATCTTGCGGCCCAGCGCTTCGCGCGCGTTGGTCAGGGCCTGTTCGACCAGGTCCTTCTTCTCGCCCCGCTGGGGCCGGCTGATCTCGATCTTGCGCGACGCCTTCAGGGTGAAGGCCTCCGACAGCAGTTCGTGCTCGTGCGGCTGGGTGCTGACCAGGATCATGCGCGGGATGGGCTTGTCGTCGTAGAACTGGCCCAGGAAGGCCGACATGATTTCCGCGTCGCTGTCGGACTTGTCGACCCGGGGGAAATAGGCGCGGTTGCCCCAGTTCTGGCCCGCGCGGAAGAAGAAGACCTGGACGCAGGCCTGGCCGCCCTCGGCGAAGAGGGCGAAGACGTCGGCCTCGTCCACCGTCTCGGGATTGACCTGGGTCTCCTGGGCCACCGAAGCCAGGGCGCGGATGCGGTCGCGCAGCCGCGCGGCGCGCTCGAACTCCATCTCGTCGGAGGCCGCCTGCATGGCCTCGCTCATGCGCGCCACCACCGCGCGGCTCTTGCCCTTCAGGAAGGCCTCGGCCTCGTCGACCAGCAGGTTGTAGTCGGGCAGCGAGATCAGGCCGGTGCAGGGCGCGGCGCAGCGGCGGATCTGATGCAGCATGCAGGGCCGGGTGCGGCTCTCATAGACGCTGTCGGTGCAGGACCTGAGCAGGAAGGCCTTCTGCAGGGTGTTCAGCGTGCGGGTGACCGCGAAGGCGCTGGCGAAGGGGCCGAAGTAGTCGCCCTTGATCGAATGCGCCCCGCGATGCTTACGCAACTGGGGGGCGCCGTGGTCGCGGCGGATGACGATCTCGGGGAAGGACTTGTCGTCGCGCAGCAGGACGTTGAAGCGGGGCTTCAGCTGCTTGATCAGGTTGATCTCGAGCAGCAAGGCGTCGGTTTCCGTCTTGGTGATGACGAATTCCATCGACCGGGTCTGATCGACCATGTGGGCGATGCGATTGGTGTGGAAGCGCCCCTGCGCGTACTGGATCACGCGCTTCTTCAGGCTGCGCGCCTTGCCCACATAGAGGGCCTCGCCGTCGTCGCCCATCATGCGGTAGACGCCCGGCTTGTCCGGCAGGCGCTTCACATAGTCGGCGATCAGGGCCGCACCCTTGAGGGTGGGCTCGTCGGAGAGGATGTCGGAAACGTCGGTCACGGGAGGAGATATAGGTGAGTCTGGGCCCGGGCGCCGCCTCAGCGGCGTTCACGGCTGTGGACGATGGTCACGATCACAACCCGATCCTTGTAAATCCGATAGCGCATCAGATAGGCGCTGGAGCCGAAACGCACGACGAGTTCACGCAGCACGGAATCGGGGACGGTTCGGCCGCGCGCAGGCAGGTCTTCAAGGGTCAGAGCCGCGTTGATGAGAAGGGTGACAACCTTTCGTCCCTGACCGGGCGCGCGTTCCTCAAGCCAGACTCTCAGTCGCCGAATGTCTTCGACCGCCGCGGCGGACAACTCCACCGGCGTCATTTGGGCGTCGGCAGCTCATGCTCGCTACCCCAGGATTCAACCCATCTTCTGACCTCGGCCAGCGGCACACCCGTGCCCTGATCGACGGTATCCTGCGCGATCTTTTCCAACGCCCTCAAGTAGGCCGGATCATAGGGGTCCACCCCGTCCCGCTGCTCGTCGGCGAAGACCTCCAACGCATGACGGGCGTAGTCTTCCACGCTCTCGCCGGCGCTCGCCGCCGCCGCCTTGAGCTTCGCGGCCAAGGCCTCATCGATATTCAGGGTCATTCCGCCATCGGCCATGGATCAACTCTCGCTCCGGACCGGCAAACCGTCAACGGTGGGCGCTCGGCGCGAATGCGCTATGAAGAGGCGATGACCAGCCGCAGCCTCTTCGTCACCCGCCTCTATGAAGCCGGCCTTTCCGGCGACAAGGGGTTTGCCGATTTCAACGCCGGACTGGCCGACGATTGCCGGATGATCGCCGAGGAAGACCGGGCCGGGCGGGCCTGGTGCAAGGCCAACGGCTATGCCGGCTACACCTCCTATGCGTCGCTGGACGACCTGCCCCAAAGAACGACGAGCTTCGGAGATTTGAAGAAGAAGCTCGACCGGCATGCGGCGGCGTTCGCCCGCGAGCTCAGCTTCGATCTGGCCGGGCGGCGGCTGGTGCTGGATGATCTTTGGATCAATGTGCTGAAGCCGGGCGGCGCCCACAGCGGCCATATCCATCCCCACAGCGTGCTGTCGGGCACCTATTATGTGGAGACCCCGCCCGGCGCCTCGGCCCTGAAGCTGGAGGACCCGCGCCTGGCGATGATGATGGCGGCGCCGACGCGGCTGGACGATGCGCCGGAGGAGGCCCGCGCCTTCGTCTATGTGCAGCCGACGGCGGGCACGGTGCTGATGTGGGAGAGTTGGCTGCGCCATGAGGTGCCGGCCAACGCGGCCAAGACGCCCCGGATCAGCATCAGCTTCAACTACGCCTGGCGCTAGGCGGGCTTGGCGCCATGCCAGTAGCCGTCGCGCAACAGGCGGCGGTCGAGCGCGATGGCGACGACCAACACCCAGCCGACCAGCACCACCACCAGGGCGCGCTCCCACCAGCCGACGTTGACGCTGTTGACCAGGCCCGGCCAGACGATGTGCTGGGTGACCAGGATGAGGGCGACCATGGTGACCATGGTGGCGGTCAGGAACCGCCTCAGCGCGCTGAAGCCGTCGATGCCCCACAGGCTCCACAGGATCAGGATCGGACAGACGGGCAGGCAGAAGCCCAGGTGGATGGTGAGATGCAGGGGGTTTGGGTAGACGAAGATGCTGGCGGTGATCAGGCCGATGCCGCCGATGCACAGGAGCAGGGCCGTCAGGATCGCGGGGATGCGCCGCCCGCCCGCGCCGATCAGGGCGAAGTAGAAGCCTGCGCCGGCCAGGAAGGCGCCGATGCCGAGCAGCGCCACGGACAGGTTGAAGATGGCCGGGTGGGGCGCGCGGCCGTCGCCCAGTTCGCTGAGATACTGGGTGGCCTGGTTGAAGCCGGGGTAGGAGATCATCGCCGTGCAGAGGGCGGCGAAGCCCAGCAACGGGCCGACGACGGCGACCAGCAGCAGCCGCCGTTGATGGATCACAGCCAACCTTGAGAGCACGCCAGCCTCACGGAACTATCACGCGCAAATCACGCGTCCGTGATCACCCTACATGTGAAGCGGGGCGATGCACATAGGCCCGCCCTGAAAAGTATCGCCGACCAGGGTGCCGTCGCGGGCGGCTTCCTTGCGGGCGCGCTCATAGGCCATGCTTTCGGCCGGCGGGCGGACGTCGTCGGGGCAGACGGGGACCACGACCTTGCTGGCGTTGGTGGCGCAGGAGCAGACGTTTTCGCTGGCGCCGGTGCGGCCGCCGTAGACGCTGCAGGAGATCGGCTCGGAGCGGCCGCCTGGATCGATGCAGATTTCGCGCACGGCCTGTTGCGGCTGGGCGCCGGCGGAACCGGCCAGGGTCAGCATGACGGCGCCGGCCAGGCCGAGGATCAGGGTTCGGGACATGGCGTTCCTCCAGATAAGCCCCACCGCCTAAACGTGCGCCGGTTTCGTTTGGATGCAAGCGCCAAAGCCATTGGCCGCCGCGCGAACCTCGGGCTAGGGTGCAGGAAAACAAGCGTTTGAACCGGGAGATGCGCATGGACGGCGAACAGGGCGGCGGCGGGATTCCCGGCCCCTTCACCCAGGTGAGGCCATTGATGCAGTCGATCGTCGAGGCCGGCGACCTGTCGGGCGCGGTGACGCTTATCTGGCGCAAGGGTGAGATCGTGCAGCTGGATCTGGTGGGAGACCGCAGCCGCGAGCTGGGCCTGCCGATGACCCGCGACACCATCTTCCGCATCGCCTCGATGTCGAAGCCGGTGACCTCGGTGGCGGTGATGATGCTGGTGGAGGAGGGCAGGCTCAGCCTCACCGATCCGATCAGCAAATGGCTGCCCGAGTTCAGGACCATGCGAGTGCTGAAGGACGCCACGGGACCGATCGACGAGACCGTGCCGGCCGATCGCGAGATCACGGTGGAGGACCTGCTGACCCACCGCTCCGGTTTGGCCTATGGCTTCACCTCGTTCGGGCCGATCGCCAAGGAATATGAGGCGCGGCTGGGCTCGGTGATGGGCCACGAGATGACGCCGGACGAATGGCTGGCGGCGCTGGCCACCCTGCCGCTGCTCTATCAACCGGGCGATCGTTTCCACTACAGCCATTCCACCGATGTGCTGGGCTTCCTGCTGGCCCGCGCCGACGGCGTCACCCTGGGCGAGGCGCTGAAGCGCCGGATCTTCGGGCCGCTGGGGATGAGCGACACCGACTTCTGGATTCCGCCGGAGAAGATGTCGCGCGCGGCCCAGCTGTACGGGATCGTGCCCGGCGAGGAGGGGCTGAAGCGCTATCCCCTGCCCAAGATGGCGCATCAGCCGGTGTGGGAAGGCGGCGGCGGCGGGCTCTATTCGACGGCTGACGACTATCTGAAGTTCGCCCGCATGCTGTTGAACCACGGCGAGGTAGACGGCGTGCGGCTGCTGAAGGCTGAGACGGTGACGCTGATGCGCGAGAACCGGCTGACGGACGAACAGCGCCAGATCCCCTTCATGGGCATCCCCTTCTGGGCCGGCCAGGGCTTCGGGCTGGGGCTGTCGGTGATCACCGACCCGGTGGCGCAGTCGTGGATGGGCGCGGGCTCGAAGGGCAGCTTCGGCTGGCCGGGCGCCTTTGGGACCTGGTGGCAGGCGGACCCGGAGGAGGACCTGATCGCGATCTACCTGATCCAGAACTATATGGAGCTGACCCCGGAATCGGCCGCCCAGCTGGCGACGGGACAGCGGATGGGGGCCAGGCTGGCCCTGCCGATGTTCCAGAAGGCGGTCTACGGGGCGCTATAGTTGCCAGGCCGCTTACCGCGTTTGTGAAGAGGGTCTTAACGCGCGGGGCACAGGCTCAAGCGCATGGATGCCATCACCACCGCCGCCACCGGCCTCGTCGGCGCCGCCAACCGGGTGGACGCCGTGGCCACCCGCCTGGCCCAGATGGGCCAGCCCAACAGCCCCGACGTGGATGTGGCCAGGCAGATGGTCGATCTGGTCGAGGCCAAGACCGACTACCAGGCCAATGTCGCGGTGATCCGCACCTCCAATGAGATGACGGGCGCGTTGCTGAACATGCTGGCCTGAGGCGCTAGACCCTTTCAGGTTTTGATGGATCATCAAAACCTGAGCAAAAGGGCCTAGAACCAAATAGTTAGAGCATGGCCGGGCGGCCGAACCGCGTACACTTCGGCCTGCCATGCTCTAGGGTGGCGTCATGGCCACCTGGCAAAAGCCCGATCCCAGCCTCATCGACCTCTTCGAAGAGCATCTGCCCCGCGATGGCCGCATCGAACGGCGCCGCATGTTCGGCTGCCCCAGCGCCTTCGTGCACGGCAACATGGCCACCGGCGTTTTCAAGGACCTGATCTTCGTGCGCCTGCCGGCGGAAGTGCGTGAGCGCCTTGAGGCGGCCCACGGCCCCCTGCCCTTCGAGCCCATGCCCGGGCGTGCCTCAAAGAGCTACATGCGGCTGCCCGACGATATCGTCGCCGACGAGGACGAACTGGCGGCCTTCCTGGCCACCGCCATCGGCTTCACGGCGGCGCTGCCGCCGAAGGAGAAGAAGGTGCGCAAGACGCTCCGCTAGCGGCGTTCGCGGCCATGCTGGATGCGGCTCACAACGACCGCTTCGCCGCGCACGATATAGCGGATCACGTAGATCGACCCGCCGAAGGGCGCATTGATGGCCCGTTCCCGACCAACTTTGCGGCCGCGGCCAGGCAACTCGGCCAAGGAGGCGACGGCGTCGAAAATCACTTCGCCCACATGGACGGCGGCCGAGGGATTCTTGTGGAGCAGCCACGCTTCAAGGCGATCGACATCCCTTCATCGCCCTGGGCGAGACGAGAACGCGGAAGCTCACGCGGGACGGCGGCCAAAAGTTTTCATGCGTTCGGCGAAGGCTTCTAGGGATACGCTATCGCCCCGCCGCAGCGTCTCGTCCGCGATCTGCTCGTCGATCGCGGGATCCGGATCGTCCGACCAATACCAGCTTGGGTAGTTCACTCGAAGCTGAACGAGCTCCTCAAGCGACATGCCAAGCGCAACCGCCTCGGCGCGCATCTCGGAAGCCCGTTGCTCGTCGAGCTCTACAACAACGGTGACTGAACCATCTGCCATGGCCGAATGCTCCGCCTGTCGCACCATCCCGTCAACCGCATACGAAAAAGGGCGGCCCTTAAGGCCGCCCTGATCTTGGTCTAGCTATCCAGGAAGCTGCGCAGCTTGCGCGAGCGGCTCGGGTGCTTGAGCTTGCGCAGGGCCTTGGCCTCGATCTGCCGGATGCGTTCGCGGGTCACGGAGAACTGCTGGCCGACTTCTTCCAGCGTGTGGTCGGTGTTCATGCCGATGCCGAAGCGCATGCGCAGGACGCGTTCCTCGCGCGGCGTCAGCGACGCCAGCACGCGGGTGGTGGTCTCGCGCAGGTTCGACTGGATGGCCGCGTCGATGGGCAGGATGGCGTTCTTGTCCTCGATGAAGTCGCCCAGGTGGCTGTCTTCCTCGTCGCCGATCGGCGTTTCGAGCGAAATCGGCTCCTTGGCGATCTTCAGGACCTTGCGGACCTTTTCCAGCGGCATGGCCAGCTTTTCGGCCAGCTCTTCCGGGGTCGGCTCGCGGCCGATCTCGTGCAGCATCTGGCGGCTGGTGCGCACGATCTTGTTGATCGTCTCGATCATGTGCACCGGGATGCGGATGGTTCTTGCTTGGTCCGCAATGCTGCGCGTGATGGCCTGACGGATCCACCAGGTGGCATAGGTCGAGAACTTGTAGCCGCGGCGGTATTCGAACTTATCGACCGCCTTCATCAGGCCGATGTTGCCCTCCTGGATCAGGTCCAGGAACTGCAGGCCGCGGTTGGTGTATTTCTTGGCGATGGAGATCACGAGGCGCAGGTTGGCCTCGACCATTTCCTTCTTGGCCTGACGGGCTTCGCGTTCGCCCTTCTGCACGGTCTGCACGATGCGGCGGTAGTCGTCGATCGGCACGCCGGTCTCGGTGGCCAGCGCGGCGATCTCGCCGCGGATGTCGCCGATAGCGCCGTTGTCGTTCTCGGCGAACTTGGTCCAGCGCACGCCCAGCGCCTTCACCTGATCACCCCAGTTGGGGTTCAGTTCGGAGCCGAAGTAGGCCTTCAGGAACTCGGTGCGCGAAATGCCGTAGCTGTCGGCCAGGCGCAGCAGCCGGCCCTCCAGCGCCACCAGGCGGCGGTTGATCGCATAGAGCTGATCGACCAGGGCCTCGATGCGGTTGTTGTTCAGCTTCAGGGTCTTCAGGTGCTGCACGATGGCGCCGGTCGCGGCCAGATAGGCCTTGCGCTCGGAGTCGGGCAGGTCCTCGCCTTTGAGGCGCCGGGTGACCAGCTTTTCCTGCAGGCCGCGGAAGGCCTCGAACTCGGTGGCGATGGCGTCCAGGGTTTCCATCACCCCGTCGCGCAGCTCGCCTTCCATGGCGCTGACCGTGGGGCCGGCGCCGTCGTCGAAGTCGTCCTCGTCGTCGCCGGCGGCTTCGCCTTCGGCGGCGGCCTCTTCACCCTCGACGGCCTCCTTGGGCGCGGCGGGTTCGGCCGGTTCAGCGGCGGGCGCGGCGGCCAGGGCCTCCGTCGCCGTGCCGGTCATGATGCCGTTGGCGGTCACGGGGCCGCCGTTGATGGCAATATAGGTCTGTTCGAGGTCGATCACTTCGCGCAGCAGGATGCGGCCGGTGCCCAGTTCCTCGCGCCACACCATGATGGCTTCGAAGGTCAGCGCGCTCTCGCACAGGCCCCGGATCATGGTGTCGCGGCCGGCTTCGATGCGCTTGGCGATGGCGATTTCGCCCTCGCGGCTCAGCAGCTCGACCGAACCCATCTCGCGCAGGTACATGCGCACGGGATCGTCCGTGCGGTCATAGGCCGGCTTGTCTTCGGTGGTGATGACCGCGGTCTCTTCGCGGTTGGCGACCTCGCCGCCCTCGCCCTCGGCGGCGTCTTCTTCCGCCTCGACGACGTTGACCCCCATCTCCGACAGCATGGCCAGGGTGTCTTCGATCTGCTCGGAGGTGAAGTCTTCCGACGGCAGCACCTTGTTCAGCTCGTCCATCGTGACGTAGCCGCGGGTCTTCGCCTGCTTGATGAACTTCTTTACGCCAGCGTCGGTCAGATCAAGCAGCGGCCCATCCGGAGTTTGAGGCTCGGGGGGCTCAACCGTTTCAGTGCTCATCTATGTCTCCAGGAGGCGCCGACCCTTCCTGCAAGGGCCGCGCCAGACATGCTTAATGCCGTCCGAGGGGCCTCCTCTAAGAAGACCCGTCGTCAGACCAAATGGTTCCGGACTTGATCGCCCGCTTCAATTTGTCGCGTTCGGTCTTCAGACGCATGAATGAGGCCACGCTGGAGCTCTCGTCCAAGTCAAGCTTGGCCGTCTCGAGAGCATCTTCCAACGCAGCCATTCGCGACAGAGTCTCGAAAGCGTGCGACCACTGGGACCTGGCGGCTGCGAGGGTGACATCCTGTTTCAGGAAGGGCGCGCCCGCTTTTGCGGCGGCCCGATCGATGTCAGTCAGCAACGTGGCAAATCCACTACTGGCCAGATGGCGTGCAAGAGCCCCAGAGTCAAGGACATCGGCTTCGATACGCAGGCGGATGATTTCCTTGGCCAGCTCCAAAAGCGCCGGATCACCGAAGCCGTGCTGCTGCAAAGCCTCCAGGTGATCATCTAGTCTGTGCGGATCTTCCATGGCCCCCTTGGCCACTGAAGCGGCCATGCCGTCGATCTCACGCGACAGCCGCACGGCCCCCGCCTTGCCCTCCGCCGTGGGGAAGGGCGACCAGTTGGCCTCGTCCTGGCGGCCCTTGAAACGCCCGCCGCCGCCCTTGCGTCCGCCGGGCGCATTGCCGCGCCAGGGCGCCTTGGCCGGCGCATCCGGCGCGCGGACCAGGGCGTCGAACTTGGCGAACAGGTCGATGCGGTACTGGCCGGCCAGATCCTCGTCGGCGATCAGCTTGGCGGCCGCGCGCAGCCGTTGCTTCAGGCCCGACTTGCGCTCCGGCGTATCGAGCGGCTCGGAGTCGCGCTCGCGGGTGAACAGCGCATCGACGAAGGGCGTGGTCTCCGACAGCTGGGCCTTCAGCGCCAAAGGCCCCTGTTCGCGCAGCACATCGTCGGGGTCCTTGCCGCCGGTGACGATGGCGAACTTGAAGCTGCGGCCGGGCTTCAGATGCGGCATTGCCCGGTCGATGGCGCGGCTGGCGGCGCGGCGGCCGGCGGCGTCGCCGTCGAAGCAGAGGGTGGGCTCGGGGTGCGAGCGCCACAGCAGTTCCATCTGGCCTTCGGTCAGGGCCGTGCCCATCGGCGCCACGGCGGCGATGTTGGCCCGCTGGCAGGCGATGACGTCCATATAGCCTTCGACCACCACCATCGGCGCGCCGTCGCCGGCGGCGTGCAGCAGCTTGCGCGCTTCGGCCAGGCCGTAGAGGACGCGGCCTTTATCGAAGAGGGGGCTGTCCGGACCGTTGAGATATTTCGCACGCGCATTGGGATCGAGCGCGCGGCCGCCGAAGGAAATGACCCGCCCGCGCTGGTCGGCGATCGGGAAGATGATGCGCTCGCGGAAGCGGTCGTAGGGTTGGCCCTTGCCCTCCTCCGGTTCGATCAGCACCCCGGACTCGATCAGTTCGCCCGGCCGCGCGCCCTTGGCGATCAGATAGTCCTTCAGCCCCGTGCGCCCATTCGGCGCATAGCCGATGCGGAAACGCGCCCATTCCGTTTCCGGCAGCCCCCGGCGGATCAGATAGTCGCGCGCGTCACGGCCGCCGGGCCGTTTCAACTCGCCCTCGAACCAGCGCGCCGCCTGGTCCAGCCAGTCGGCCAGGCCCGCGCGCTCGCGCTCCTGCTCGGCGGAGCGGGCGTCGGCCACCGGCATCGGCACCCCGGCCTCGGCGGCCAGCCGCTCGACCGCCTCCACGAAGGTCAGCCGCTCGGTCTCCTGCAGGAAGCTGATCAGGTCGCCGTGCTTGCCGCTGGAGAAGTCGTGGAAGAAGCCCTTGTCGTCGTTGACGTAGAAGGAGGGGCTCTTTTCCTTGTTGAACGGCGAGAGGCCGACGAACTCCCTGCCCTGACGCTTGAGCTTCACCGAACGCCCGATCACATCGGACAGGCGCAGGCGGGATTTGATCTCTTCCAGGAAATGGTCGTCGAAGCGCACGGGGGATTATAGCGCGAGAGGGGCGAGTCTCACTACCCGTGCTACTCGTCAGACTTGGGCATTGGGGGAGACGATGGTCGATCTATTTCCGGACGACGCCGACGGCCGCGTTTTGAAAGGCATGGCGGCTGGCGGGGACAACCTGACGGCGCCCCGCGATATCGACTTTTCTATCCTATTTCCAAGCGAGGCGGCGGCGAGGGGGTTCGTCAATCTGCCCCAGCTTCAACAATACCGCTTGGAGTGCAGATCTTATGACTCCGGCGACGATGAGGATGACGGCGGCTGGGACGTTACGGTCTCCGTTCACGCCGTTCCCGCCTACGCGTTCGTTGTGGAGTTTCAAGAAAAGTTGGCGATGTGGTCTGAGCCATTCGATGGCGACAATGACGGCTGGGGTTGCTTCCGGATCATCGAATAGCGGCCCACCAAACACCCGGCAGCCGTAGCTCAAGCCGCTCAAGGCGGTATCGGCCTCTGGCTTATGCCGCGAACGGCATCACCGTCACGTTTCGAGGCAACGTCACCTTCACCGTGCCGCCGTGGCTCTCCAGCTTCGCGACGATGGCGCGGATGATCATGGCCAGGGTGTCGCCGTCGGGGCCGTGGCCGGCGCCGGTGATGGTGAAGAAGGCGCCGGTCTTGTGCGCCTGCTGGGCGGCCCTGGCCAGTTCCTGGCCCTGGGCGAAGGGCACCACGTCGTCGGCCGTGCCGTGGATGATGTAAAGGGGCTCGTCCAGGCCGGCGATGGCCGCCTCGTTGTCGTAGCGGTCCGACACGAACGGACGGCCATAGGCCGGCACCATGTCCAGGAAGCGGGTGAAGGTGTCGATGGTGATCAGGCACTCCAGGGTCTGGCGCCGCGCCAGGCCGAAGGCGACGCCGCCGCCCAGGCTGTGGGCGACCACGATCAGCCGGCCACTGCCCGCCAGCGCGCGGGCATGGGCGTAGAAGGCGTCCGCGTCGGCGGCCAGGCCCTTCTCGCTGGCCCGTCCGGGATTGGCGCTATATTCGCGGTACTCCGCCGCCACCAGGCCATAGCCCTCGGCGACCAGCGGGGCGAGCCAGCGCATGGTGGTCATGGCGCTGGAGCCATTGCCGTGGAACACCAGCAGGGTCGGCATGCCGGGCTTGGGCGCGATCTCCAGCCCCTTGAGCGTCAGGCCGTCGGCGGTCTTGACGGTGATGACGACCACACCGGGCGCCAGCGCCTCGGCGCTGACCGGCGCGTGGGGCGCCGGATAGGTTTGGTCATGCACGAACGCCAAGGCTGACCCGGCGGTAAGGCCGGACAGGACGACAATCGCCAGGATGGCGGCGAGGCCGATCCGCGCCGGGCTGAAGGCCTTTTTCTGCTTCACCACGCCCACGTCCAATCCTTCGCCGAGGCCCGGCAGCCGCCGTCCTTCCAGCCCTTCCAGCCGCGCCCGCGCACGGCCCGGCCCGTGGCCGCGCCGGTGGGTTCGCCGTCCTTCAAGGCCAGGCCCCCGTTGACCACCACGGTGCTGACGCCCGTCGCATATTGGTGCGGCTTTTCATAGGTGGCGTGGTCGGCGACCGTGGCCGGATCGAACACCACCACGTCGGCATAGTAGCCGACCTTCAACAGCCCCCGGTCGTGCAGGCCCAGGTTGGCGGCGGGCAGCGCGCTCAGGCGATGGATGGCGCTCTCCATCGTCGTGGCGTGTTCGTCGCGCACATAATGCCCGAGCAGCCGCGCCACATTGCCGTAGGCGCGCGGGTGGGCGTTGGAGAGCAGGAAGACGCCTTCCGGCGCCAGGGCGCCCTCGTCGGAGCCGAAACTCATCCAGGGCAGGTTCACCTGGCGCTTCACATTGTCCTCGCTCATCAGGAAGTAGATGACGCCGACGCGCGACCCGTCCTCGATGACCAGGTCGATGGCCGCGTCCTCAGGGCTTTCGCCGCGCATCTTCGCGACCTCGGCCAGGGTCTTGCCGGTCAGCGGTTTCAACGCCGGGTTCTTGAAGGCGACCAGCAGCGTGCCCTCGGCCCCCGCGTGGCGGTAGAGGTTCTCGTAAGCAGGGTGTTCGTCTCGCATCTCTCCGATCAGCCGGGCGCGAACCGCCGGATCCTTCATCCGCTTGATCCAGGCCTCGATGCCGCCCTCGCGCACCCACGGCGGCATGGCGGCGTCCAGGCCGGTGGCGCCGGCCGTATAGGTGTACATGTTGGCGCTGATGCGCAGGCCCGACGCCCGGGCCGCCTCGATCCTGGCGATCATGGCGTCCTCCTTGGCCCAGTTGCCCTTGCCCGCCGCCTTCATGTGATAGAGCTCGGCCGGGGCGCCTGACTCCCGCGAGATAGCGATCAGCTCATCCAGCGCCTCCAGCACCCGGTCGCCTTCGCTGCGCATGTGGCTGATGTAGGTCCCGCCGCATCTGCCGGCCTCGGTGGCCAGGGCGGTCAGCTCCGCCGTCCCCGCATAGTTGTCGGGCGAATAGATCAGCGAGGAGCCGACGCCCAGGGCGCCGTCCTCCATGGCCTCATGGACCAGGGCGCGCATCCGGGCCAGCTGGCCCGCGTCAGGCTGCACATTGTTCTGGCCCAGCACATATTCCCGCGCGGTGCCGGCGCCGATGAAGGAGGCGACGTTCATCGACACGCCCTTCTTCTCCAGCTTGGTCAGGTACTGGTCGAGGGTGGTCCAGTCGATGTCGTATTTGATGTCGCCCTGCTGGGCCCTGCCCTCGGCCTTCATGGCGTCGTTCAGCGGCCCCATGGACGAGCCCTCGCCCATCACCTCCAGGGTCACCCCCTGGCGCAGGTCGCTCTGGCCGCGGCCGTCGGCGATGAGGCTGTCGGTGGCCCAGCTCAGCATGTTGACGAACCCGGGGGAGACCGCCCTTCCCTTGGCGTCGATCTCGGTCTTGCCGTGGCCCGGCGCGTGGCGGCCCACATAGCTGATGCGCTCGCCGTCGACGGTGACGTCGCCGACGAAGGGCTTGGCGCCGGAGCCATCGTAGATGGTCCCGCCCCGGATGATCAGGTCGTGGTTGGGAACGGCGGAGGCAGCCGTGGCGCCGACCACGGCGGCCAGGGCCAGGGCGCCCATGGCAAGGATGCGGAATCTCATGACAGCACTCCAGCGTGGCGGCGAGGGTACTTCAAACCCGCCAATGCCCAAGGCTGTTGGCGAGCCGCGCCGCCGGATGACCCGTCCCGGTGTCACGGCAGCCCGCGGCCGCGAGAGCCAGCCAGAGAGCAGCGCGAGAGGCTATAGAGCGGGCATCACCTGCCGCACGCTCCCGTCCGTGGGGCTCACTTGCCGGCCGAGCGCAGCGCCCTGCCCATGCGCGGCGGCATGAGCAGGGATGCAGTTCAGGACTACTTCTTGTCGCCCTTCTGAACGGTCATCTTCACCTTCGATTTGTCGAAGCGGACCTTGTCGGCAGGGACCAGCTTGAAGCCGCCGGTGACGAGGCCCATGCGCACGGTCTGCTCGATGTAGTAGGTTTCGCCCGGTTCCACGTCGATGCGGAGGCGATCCTCGTCCTTGTTGATCGCCATGGGACCGGTGATGTTGTAGCTGTGGATGCCGGGTTCCACGTCAACTTCAAAGGCGCCGGCGTTGGGCAGATCGCCCAAGTGAGGCGTGCCCTTGGCGGGCTTGCCGTCATCACCCACCTCGACGATGTGATAGGTGTAGACCCCGCCGCTCAGGCGCCAGGGCCGGAAGAAGTAGATGTGGCCCTTTGTGGAGGCTGCATCGCTGGGCGCCGCCGCGGGAGCGGCGGCGGGAGTCGCGGCCTCGGGCGCCGCCGCCGCGGGCGCGGCATCCTGAGCGAAGGCCGAAACCCCCAGCAGAAGCGAGACAGCCGCCCCGGCGGCGAGCGCAAACTTGATCATTGTGTCTTTTCCGTTGTTGCAGTGGATGCGGTGGCCGGCAGGGTGGTGTCCTCGGCCACCTTGACGGTCGCCCGGGTGCCGGCGGGCATGATGATCTCGCCGCCCTTGATGAATATCGCCGCGATGCCGACGTAGGGCATCATCGAGACGCCGGTCGCCAGATCGACGTGGCTCGTCCCGGATTTGATCAGCGTCATGCCCCGGATGCGGACGTGCTGGCCGTTGATATCCAGGTAGCGGGCCGAAATGATCAGCTTGCCCTGAGAGCCGCTCATGCCTGCGTTGTTGGCGTCGATGACCTCACCCTGGCCCAGGGCGCCGGCGGGAACGACGACGACGCCGTCGATGATGATCGGCTCCGCCAGCCGGATGGCGAACCTGTCGCCCAGCTTGCTGGTCTTGGAGCTGAGCGGATCGACCAGTTCGACCTGGAGCAGGGCGCCCATCGGGATATGCAAACCCGGCGCGGCGGCCGGCGGGGGAGCCGGGGCGGGTTGCGCCGCCGGCGGAGCCGCTGCGGGCGCGGTGACGGGCGCGGGCGCAGCCGGCGCGGCGGCGGTCTGGCAAGGCGCCTGCGCCATGACCAGCATCATCATGGCCGTAGCCAACATCTTGGTAGCTCCCCCTCGAGTAGCGGCACCGTAAACAGAGGGAGTGGGCTGTCAACTCAACCCCTGTGTGAAAACCGTGCAGGCGGAGATTTTGGAGGGGGTTGCTGGAGCAGATGCCCGAGCTTGTCCGGGTTGCGCACGGAGTAGATCGCCTCGATCCGACCGTCCGGCCCCGGCTGGAAGGCGAGCGTGGTCACGCCCTCCGCATCGGTGAGGATGGCGCCGGGATAGCCGTTGATCCGCGCCGGCCGGATCTCGCCCGGCGGCGGCCAGGGCGCGCGGGAGGACAGGCCCTTGAGCAGCAGCAGGATGTCGTCGCGGCCGATCATGGGCCGCAGCGCGGCCTTCCGCTTGCCGCCGCCGTCGGTGATCATCACCGCGTCCTCGGTCAGCACCTCGGCCAGGGCGGCCCAGTCCTGGCGATTCGCCGCATCCATGAAGGCGGCGGCCAGGCGCGCGGCCTCGTCGTCCTTCACCGTGAAGCGGGGCCGGGCGTCCTTCACATGCTCGCGCGCCCGGGTCGCCAGCTGGCGGCAGGCGGCTTCGGAGCGGCCCAGGGTCTCGGCCACTTGCGGATAGCCGGCCTCGAAGACGTCATGCAGCAGGAAGACCGCGCGCTCCAGCGGCGACAGCCGTTCCAGCGCCAGGAGGAAGGCCACCGACACATCCTCGGCCCGTTCCAGCGGGTCCTGCGCGATGTCCTCGATCAGCGGCTCGGGCAGCCAGGGGCCGACGTAGGTCTCGCGCCGGGCGCGGGCCGACTTCAGGCGGTCGAGGCACAGGCGGCTGGTGGCGCGCACCAGCCAGCCGGCGGGGTCGGCGATGGTCGTCGCATCGACCCCACGCCAGCGCAGCCAGGCGTCCTGGACCATGTCCTCGGCTTCAGACACCGAGCCCAGCATGCGGTAGGCCAGCCGGGTCAGGCGCGGGCGGTTGGCCTCGAAGGCGTCGGTGGCGAGATCGGTGCTCATCAGGCCGCCAGTTTAAGCGGCGCGGCCTCGCCCGCCACCACCACCCGCGAGCAGGCCTTGCCGTGGCCCAGGGCATATTTCAGCGTCGGATACATGCGCGCCGTGGTCAGGGTCAGGCCTAGCGCCACCACGGCCTTTTGACCCCAGCGCGAGACGATCTCGTCGCGCAATTCATCGGCATCCATCAGCCGCCGCTCCAGCACCGCATGGGCGAAGTCGTAGCCCAGCGCGGCGCTCGGGCCCATGGCCTCCCGGTCGCCGGCCAGGATGGCGCGCAGCACCTTGGGATCCACCCCGCCGGCGCTGGCCATATCGACGCTGATCTGGGTGCAGGGGCCGCAGTCCTCGGCCATCGTGCCCACAATGCCCACGGCGGCGCGGGCCTCCGGCGGCGCGCCGGGAGTCTGGCCCAGGCTGGAGACAAGCTGGAACTTGATCAGCGCCCAGGGGCTGAGCGCCAGCAGCTCGCGCAGATAGCCGGCGTCGTAGGTCCATTGCTTTTCGAACTTGGTCAGTTGGCGCGACAGGAAGGTGCGCAGCATGGTCAGGCTCCTTGCGGTTTGCGGGCGGTGATCCACTCGGCCAGCAGGGCGGGCAGATAGACGCCCGGGAAATCGCGGATCAGGTCGGCGAGACCGCCGCCGCCGTGATGCGTGCCCCCGTGGTGGCCGCCGCCCGCGAAGGCGCCCACGAGATGGATCAGGGCGTGCAGGCCCAGGAAGGCCGCGCCCATGACGGCGGCCGGCCAGCCCTGGACCGGGCGGGCGGCGAACCAGCCCAGGCCCGCGGCGGTCACCAGGAAGGCCACGCCGATATCCATGACGAAATGGGGGTTGAAGGGCCCGGTCGTGACGACACCGGGCACGGCCCCGTACCACCAGGCGCCGGCGAACAGCATGGCCAATCCGTTGGCCCCCATCAGCAGGCCCAGCACGGCGGCGACAATCCGCCTGCCATCGCGTCATTTCCTCATGTTTCAAGGCAAGGACGAGACGGTGCGAACGGCTGTGACATGGGCGGTGGAAGAATCCCGTTCGCCCGGCCTAAGGTGGCGCTCGAATGGGGAGCCCGACCATGGCCGCGAGCCGCCGCGATCTGTTGATGCACCTGGCCGCCACGGCCGGTTGGGCGGTGGCGCTGGGCGCGTCGAAGGCTTTGGGCATGGACCTGGCCAACACCCCGCCCCAGGCCGCCAAGCTCGACCTGCCGCGCGACCTGGGCAAGGGGCGCAAGGTGGTCATCCTGGGCGCGGGCATCGCGGGCATGGTCTCGGCGCTGGAGCTCACCAAGGCCGGGTTCGAGGTCCAGGTGCTGGAGGCCCGCGAGCGGGTCGGCGGACGAAACTGGACGCTGCGCGGCGGCGACAAGGTCGACTACCTCGACGGCTCCAGCCAGACGGCGGGCTTCGGCAAGGGCGTCTATATGAACGCCGGTCCCGCGCGCCTGCCCGGCTGGCACCGCACCATCCTGACCTATTGCAAGGAGTTGGGCGTCGAGCTGCAGCCCATGGTCAACGCCAACCGCAGCGCCCTGATGCTGCCGCGCGCGGCGGGCCAGCCGCCGGTGCGCCTGCGCCAGGTGGTCAATGACTCTCGCGGCATGATCGGCGAGTTGCTGGCCAAGTCGATCAAGCGCGGCGCGCTCGACCAGGACCTCACCGCCGCCGACCGGGCGATGATCACCAACTTCCTGGGGGCCTGGGCCGAAATCCGCCCGGACGGGACCTACAAGGGCTCCGAGCGTTCCGGCTTCAAGGTCTGGCCGGGGGCCGGCGACGTGGGCCCCACCCACATCGATCCCCTGCCGATGAAGGACATCTTCGATCCCCAGACCTGGGAGGCGTTGCTGTTTGAGGAACTGGTCGAATTCCAGCCCACCATGATGCAGCCGGTGGGCGGTATGGACCGCATCGCCATGGCCTTCGGCGCCAAGCTTAAGGGCAAGATCCGGCACGGCGCGGAAGTCATCTCCATCGACAACCGCGAGGGCGGCGTCGAGGTCACCTGGAAGGACCGCAGGACCGGCAAGGTCAGCGTCACCACCGCCGACCAGGCCATCGTCACCATCCCCCTGAGCGTGCTGGCCGGCATCAAGACCAACCTGCCGGCCGACATCTCCGCCGCCATCAAGCGCACGCGCTACGAATCCTCGGTCAAGACCGGCTGGCAGTCACCGCGCTTCTGGGAAGACCAGGGCATCTATGGCGGCATCTCCTACACCTCCGACCTGATCAACCACGTCTGGTACCCGTCCGCCGGCTTCCACAGCGACACCGGCTTCCTGCTGGGCTGCTACAACTATGGCCCGGGCGCCGACCAGTATGCGGCCATGACCTTGGAGCAGCAGTTCGCCTATTCGCGCGCCTCCATCGACCGGCTGCACCCCGGCCACGGCGCGGGCTTGGTCCACCCCGTCAGCGTGGCGTGGAAGAAGATCCCCTTCAACCAGGGCCCCTGGGTCGACTGGGAATCCGGCGGCCCCGACTACCGCCTGCTCAACCAGCCCATCGGCCGCGTCCACCTGGCCGGCGAGCACCTGAGCTTCATCACCAGCTGGCAGGAAGGCGCGGCGCTGAGTGCGTTGCGGGTGGTCGAGCGGCTGGCGGCGATGGCGAAGGCGGCTTAGCGGGTATCGCCGGCAGCGGCCCGAAAGTTGAACCACGAAGGCACGAAGATCACGAAGGTCACGAAGGGGCAGAGGCTGGATCGAGCGCCTTTCGAGATGAAGATTGCCGCTTCGCGGCGATGTCGCCCGAGCGCCCGGACGATGCGCCCTCTTCTTCGTGCCCCTTCGTGATCTTCGTGCCTTCGTGGTCAATCTAGCGGACGCAATCGCGGCGTCGATCCGAGACGATGATCACTAAGCCTCCGCTGGCGGCAGACTGCGCCTGGCCAGCGGGCCGATGGTCAGGCCCTGGACCAACACCGAAAACATCACCACCGCATAGGTGGCCGCGAGCACGGCCTCGCGGAACGGCGTGGCGGGCAGAGCAAGCGCCATGGCGATACAGATGCCGCCGCGCAGGCCGCCCCAGGTGAGCAGCGGGAAGGCCTGGCTGAAGCGCAGCAGGCCGCGCCATGCCAGCAGCGGCGGCGCCACCGACACGGCGCGGGCCGTCAGCACGACCGGAATGGTCGCGATCGCCAGCAGCAGCAGGGCCGGCTTGCCGAGCAGGGTCAGGCCTTGGAGGCCGATCAGCAGGAAGAGGGCGGCGTTCAAAATGTGGTCGATCAGCTCCCAGAACCGTTCGAAGGTGTCGCGGGTGTGTTCGCTCATGGCGCTGGAGAGGGCGAAGTTGCCGATGATCAGGCCGGCGACGGCCATGGCGACCGGGCCGCTGACGCCCAAGGGGACGGCCAGGCTGTAGCCGCCCATGACCAGGGCGACGGAGATCAGGATTTCGGTGGCATATTCCTCGATCGAGCGCAGCATCCAATAGCCGACGCCGCCCAGGACCAGGCCCAGCGCCGCGCCGCCGAGCGCCTCTTGGGCAAACAACATCGCCCCCTCGCCGAGCCCGATCATCCGCCCGTCCACGGCCGCGCCCAGCAGGATGGTGAAGACCACGACGCCGATGCCGTCGTTGAACAGGCTTTCGGCCGCGATAGTGGTCTTCAGCAGCTTGGGCGCCGCGAACTTGTCGAGCAGGGCGATCACCGCCACCGGGTCGGTGGGGCTGATCAGGGCGCCGAACACCAGGCACCAGATGAAGGGCGCCTCGATGCCGAACAGCAGGGTCAGCAGCTTGAAGCCGCCCGCCACCACCAAGGTGGAGACCACCACGCCGAGGGTGGACAAGACCGCGATCAGCCATTTGCCCCGGTTCAGGTGGTGCAGGTCGATCTGCAAAGCGCCGGCGAACAACAGGAAGGACAGCAGCACATTCAGCAGCGCCGTCTTGAAGTCGATATTGTCCATGAAGCCGACGATGGCCTGGCGCAGGTGCGCGCCCGGCAGGACCGCGTCCACCGCCAGCACGACGGCCGAGGCCAGGGCGCCGGTGAGCGTCAGGGCGATGGTCTGGGGCAGCCGGAAAGTGATGTGGTTCAGGTAGGCCGCCAGCGCGGCGGCGACCACGACGATGGCGGCAGTCTCGAAAGGACCGATGTGCATGTGGCCCTCCGCGGCGCGATGGCGTGAGCCCTAGTTTCGCAGGCGCGGCGCCTTGGCGCGAGCGATTCTGGGAATGAGCGGCCTCCCCAGGGCCGCAAGGCCCGGCCGGGGAGGTGTCGCCGAAGGTGACGGAGGGGCTTACCGAGTCTCAGATTGGCCCAACCGCCCGATGCCGCGCGCCATCGACGCCGAAGCAACCCGCACGCTCGGTAAGCCCCTCCGTCCACTGCGCGGACACCTCCCCGGCCGGCCGCGTAGGGCGGCCTGGGGAGGCTCGTGATCTACTTCAAGCCGTCCACCCAGGCCGGCAGGTCGGCGATCGACGCCAGCTCCGCATAGCGCTCATGCCCGACCGGCGCCTCGGCGGCCTCATGGGCCCAGATCAGCGGATAGGGGATGTAGGCGCCCCAGCAGCCGGCTTTGAGCGCCGGAACGACGTCCGACTTCATGGAATTGCCGGCCATCACCGCTTCGGCCGGGCCGGTGCCATGGCGCGCGAACACCCGGCAATAGGTGTCGGCGTCCTTCTCGCTGACGATTTCCACGGCCTGGAAGTGGTCGCCCATGCCGGACGCGGCCAGCTTGTTCTCCTGGTGCATCAGGTCGCCCTTGGTGATCAGCACCAGGCGGTAGTTCGCGGCCAGCGCCGCCAAGGCCTCCGGCACGCCGGGCAGCGGCTCCACGGGATGGGCGAACATCTCGCGCCCCGCCGCCAGGATCTCGCGGATGGCGGCGGTGGAAACCTGGCCGTCGGTCAGGTCGATCGCGGTCTCGATCATCGACAGGATGAAGCCCTTGGCCCCGTAGCCATAGGTGTTGAGGTTGCGCCGCTCCGTCGCCGCCAGCCCGGCCTCGATCGCCGCCTCGTCGCCGAACGGCGCCAGCAGGTCCACGAACTGCTTGTGGGCCAGACGGAAGATCGTTTCGTTGTGCCAGAGCGTATCATCGGCATCGAGGCCAACGGTGGTGATGGTCATGGGGGTCTCCGCAGGGCGGGCCTCATAGCACCGGCGGGCTCACGGGAAAACCGGGCGGCCCTGTCCGAGACCTATTCGGTCTCGCCGCCTTCGACCGCGCCGGGCGGTGGGCGCGGGTCACGTTCGCCCAGGGGCTGGTAGGGGCGGCCGACCGCCTCGGCCCAGGCGCGGCGCGTGCGCTCATAGGTCAGCTGTTTCTTCTGCTGCTCGGCCAGCCACTCGGCGAAGGCGGGATCGGACGGGTTCATGATTCGCGAGTCTCCGCCCATTCCGTGACGGATTTCAGGCCGCGCACGCCTTGTGCGCCCCGATCACCCGCTCGGTGGAGGCCGGGAAGCGGGCGAGCGCGCTCTCGGGCCGGATCGGACGGACCGCGAAATTGCCGCCGCAGTTGGGGCAGACGCCGCCCAGGCGGGTGTCCACGCACTCCGCGCAGAAGGTGCATTCGAAGGTGCAGATACGCGCGTCGGGGCTGTCGGGCGCAAGATCGCGGTCGCAGCATTCGCAGTTGGGACGGAGTTGCAGCATCGCGCGGCCTCGTATCGCGTTGACCCAGGGGGCCGGACTCACTACCTACGCGGCCGTTTGTCCAGAGGAGCCGAAGCATGGCGGAACAGATTCTCCCCGGCGCTACCGGCGTTCTCGCGTTGGCGGACGGGACCATCCTGCAAGGCATCGGCGTCGGTGCCGTGGGCGAGGCGCTCGGCGAGGTGTGCTTCAACACCGCCATGACCGGCTATCAGGAGATCCTAACCGACCCCTCCTACATGGCCCAGATCGTGGCCTTCACCTTCCCCCACATCGGCAATACAGGGACCAACCTGGAAGACATCGAGCAGATCGGCGGCGGCAGTGATACCTCCGCGCGCGGCGCCATCTTCCGCGACGCGCCCACCGATCCCGCCAACTACCGCTCGGGCGCCGACCTCGACGGCTGGATGAAGCGGCGCGGCGTCGTGGGCCTGTCGGGCGTCGATACCCGCGCGCTGACCCGCGCCATCCGCGAGAAGGGCATGCCGCATGCGGTCATCGCCCACAGCCCCGAAGGCCGGTTCGATCTCGACGCCCTGGTGGCCCGCGCCCGCGAATGGACCGGCCTGGTGGGCCTGGACCTGGCCAAGGACGCGTCCTGCCGCCAGTCCTTCACCTGGGACGAGGGCCTGTGGAACTGGCCGGACGGCTATGCCGGCCCGCGCGAAGGCAAGTACGATGTGGTGGTCATCGACTACGGCGTGAAGCGCAACATCCTGCGCGCCCTGTCCTCGATCGGCGCCCATGTCACCGTCGTGCCGGCCTCGACCACGGCGGCAGAGATCCTGGCCCGCAATCCCGATGGCGTGCTTTTGTCCAACGGACCGGGCGACCCGGCGGCGACCGGCGCCTATGCCGTGCCCGAGATCAGGAAGCTAGTCGACAGCGGCAAGCCGGTGTTCGGCATCTGCCTCGGCCACCAGATGCTGGCCCTCTCGCTGGGCGCCAAGACGGTGAAGATGGAACAGGGCCACCACGGGGCCAACCATCCGGTGAAGGACCTGACCACCGGCAAGGTCGAGATCGTGTCGATGAACCACGGCTTCGCGGTCGACCGCGACAGCCTGCCCGACGCCGTGCGCGAGACCCATGTGTAGCTGTTCGACGGCTCCAATGCCGGCATCGCGGTCAGGGACAGGCCGGTGTTCGGGGTGCAGCACCATCCGGAGGCGTCGCCGGGGCCGACGGACTCGCTCTATCTGTTCGATCGCTTCGCGGCGAACATGGACGCGACCGGCTCGTCCTAGACTTCGACCTGTCCGCGAATTCACTAGGCCGGCGGCGACCGCGCGCCGAAGCTCGGCCTTATGTGGACGCGACGCGCCTTTTCGGGCCTCGTCGCGGCAGGGGCGGCCACAGGCGCCCAGGCCGCGCGCGCGCAGCAACCGGCTACGGCCGCGTCGCGCCGATCCGAGGCCCAGGCGCTGCGCCGCTTCGCC
>JAQGIP010000004.1 GCA_028291055.1 Caulobacter sp. | reverse complement strand
GGCGCGGCCGAGGCGGTCTTGGCGGGCTTGGGCGCCGGGGCGGCGGCGGGCGGCGGCGTCGCCTGGGCCTGGGCGGCGGGAGGCGGAGCCGGGGCAGCCGGGGCGGCGGGCGGCGGCGCGAGCGCGGCGGCGGCCTTTGCCTGGGCGCCGGTGTAGCGCAGGGCCAGGGACTCGGTCAGCTTCTTGGCGTCGGCGGGCGGCATCTGGGCCAGGATGGCGGCCAGGGTGCGTTCCTTCATCTTGGCGGCGACCGGCAGGCGGACATTGTCGTCCAGCAGCACGAACCGGGCGGCGGCGTCCTTGGGCTTCATGGCCGAATAGACGGCGACCATGCGGTTGATCTCGACGTCCTGCTGGGCGTCGACCTGATGCAGCAGGCCGGTGACCTCGCCCTTCACGGCGGCCAGTTCCTTCAGCTTGGCGTCGACCTTGGCTTCGGCGGCGGCCAGGAGCTGGAGGTTGGTGTCCATGCCGTTTTCGCGCTGGTCAAGCTGGTCGCGGCGCGCGCCCAGGTTCTGCAGCTGCTGCAGCTCGGCGGGCGACAGGCCGGCCTCCTTGGCCAGTTCGGCGGCCGTGGGCGCGCAGACCGCCGCCGGCTTGGCGGCGGTGGGCGCCGGCGCGGCGGCGATCAGCGACTTGTCGGCGTCGGCCGCCTTGTCCTTTTTACCCAGGGCTTCCTCGGCGAAGGCCTTGGCCCCCGAGAACAGGCTGGGCATGTCGGTGACGCCGGAGATCAGCTTGATCACCAGGACGCCGGCGACGGCGACGCCGGCCAGCGGCAGGAGGCGGGGAAGGTTCTTCATCAGCGGCCTCCAGTGGCCATGCGCAGGGGTTCTTCAAACAGGTCGTCGTCGACGCGGGCCTTGGAGCGGACGGGCGCGTCGGTCAGCTTCAGGGGCGTGAAGTCTTCCGACGCCAGGCGTTCGCGCAGGCGAAGGGCCGGCGACATGCGGGGTTCTTCCAGCACGCGGCGGAAGCTCTCGACGCGGGAGATGCGCTGCGCGGGCTCCGGCGCCTGGGCGGCGCGCTCGGCGGTCCGCTCAGCGGCTTCGGCGGCCAGTCGGGCGGCATGCTGCACGGTCTGGGCGCCGCCTTCGATGCGCTCGTCCAGCTTGGCGACCAGGGTCTTGGCCTGCTTGATCCGGTCGGCCAGGCTTTCGGACGCCTCGTCGGTGGCGGCGCGCAGGTCGGCGAGCCCCTGTTCGGCGCGGGCGGCGGCGGCGTCCAGGTCGGCCACCGCACGGGCGAAGCCGTCGTGGCTGGCGCGCAGGGCTTTAAGCCTCCGCTCGACCCGCCAGCCCATGACGAGGGCGGCGACCAGCAGGAGGGCCAGGAGGAGGTTGAGGGCGAGGGCGGCGGTGGTCATGTGATTTTCTGCACGGCTTGTTTGGCGTGGGGGCTGAGCGGGGCTTCGCAGCGGATGGCGATGTGGTGATTGCGCCGGCCCATGCGGCCGCGCGTCAGCGGGATGGTGCCGGCGCGCAGCTCGACCAGGCTGTCGGGGGTGGCGTTCAGCATCAAGGTGTCGCCGACCTTCAGATCGAGCACCTTGCGCAGGCCCAGCTGCTGTTCGTCGAGGACGGCGCGGACCTCGGTCTGGGTGGTCCACAGCTCGGTCGCCAGGTGGCTTTCCCAGATGTTGTCGCGGCCGAACTTCTCGCCCATGAACTGCTGCAGCAGCATCTTGCGGATGGGCTCCAGCGTCGCATAGGGCAGCAAAAGCTCGATACGTCCGCCGCGGTCTTCCATGTCGATGCGCAGCTTGACCAGGATGGCGGCGTTGGCCGGCCGCGCGATGGCGGCGAAACGCGGGTTGGTCTCCAGCCGGTCCAGCGTGAAGTTGACCGTGGTCAGGGGCTCGAAGGCGGCCTTCGCATCGCCCAGCACGACCTCGACCATCCGCTGCACCAGCACCCGTTCGATGGTGGTGTAGGGCCGGCCCTCGATGCGCATGGCCGCGGTGCCGCGCCGGCCGCCCAGCAGCACGTCGACGATCGAATAGATCAGGTTGGAGTCGACCGTCAGCAGACCGTAGTTGTCCAACTCCTCGGCCCGGAACACCGACAGGATGGCCGGCAGCGGGATGGAGTTCAGATAGTCGCCGAAGCGGATCGAGGAGATGTTGTCGAGACTGACCTCGACGTTGTCGGACGTGAAGTTGCGCAAGCTGGTGGTCATCAGCCGCACCAGGCGGTCGAAGACGATCTCCAGCATCGGCAGGCGTTCGTAGGACACCAGCGCGGAGTTGATGATGGCGCGGATGCCGGTGCGCTCGGCGCCGTCTTCCTCCTGCAGATCGAAGCCCAGCAGGCTGTCGATCTCGTCCTGGTTTAAGATGCGTTCGGTGCCGACGATGCTCTCGGCATCGCCCATGGCGTCATCCCACGACGTCGCGCCTTCGTCCTGTTCGGCCGCGGCGGCGGCCCAGGCATCAGCGCCAAGGGGATCGACTTCGGGTTCAGCCATGGTTGCAAGCGTCGACGAGGGGCAAACGGCCCCTAGTTGATCAACATCTCCTCGATCAGCACGGCGTTGACCTTGGCCGGGGCGGCCACGAGGTTGGCCCGGCGCAGCAGTTCGGCGCGCAGCTGGAAGCTGCCCTGGCTGCCGGCCAGGTCTTCCGGGCGCAGTTCGCGCAGGAAGGTCTGGAACATGTCCTGGAGCCTGGGCATGTTGGGCGTCAGGCTGTCGGCGGTGTCGCTGTCGGGCAGCTCGAAGGTCAGCTTCAGCTTCAGGAAGGTGGGCCGGCCGTCGGCGGTCTGCATGTTCACGACGATGTCGGGCAGGGTGTAGAAGACCACGCCGTCGGGGCCTTCCTTGACCACGGGCGCGCCGGGCTCGGGCTTGCCGCCCTCGGCCTTTTCTTCCTTCTTGCCCTTCTTCTTCTCGGTCTTGGCGGCATGGGCCGCGTCGGCCGGCTTGGGCTTCATCAGCAGCATGGCCGCCGTTCCGCCGCCGCCCAGCACCAGCACGGCGACCGCGCCGATGATGATCAGCAGCTTCAGCGGAAGCTTCTTCTTGGGCGCGACTTCGCCTTCCTCGCCGGCTTCGGCGTCGGGATCGGCAGTCGCTTCCTTGACCTTCTCCTTGGCCACGCGCGCGGTTCCTTAGACTCTTGTCCTCCCTGGATCGGCCCAATTGGTTAAGGAGCGGTTTTTAACGCCTGTTAACGCGCCCAAATCGCACCCGGAAATTTTCGCCGGGAGCACGGCGTTAACCATTGGGTTTGTTGAAATCGCTTGGATTTTCGGATTGGCCCGAAGCTTGCAGCGGCTTGGACGGCGCAATGGTGCGTCGAAACGCGCGGCTTAACGTTTGGCCGCATATTCAGGAGGGCCGCATGGACAACGCAATCTACGTCGCCCTCTCGCGCCAGATGACCCTGCGCCGCGAACTGGACGTCACCGCCAACAACATCGCCAACGTCGACACCGCCGGCTTCAAGGTCGAGAGCCTGATGGTCAAGACCGACCCCCAGGTCAGCGCCGATCCGATGGATCCGGGCGGCTCGCTGAAATACGTGTTGGACGACGGCGTGGCCCGCGACTTCACCCAGGGCGCCCTGCACCAGACCGATCGGCCGCTCGATCTCGGCATCGAAGGCCAGGGCTTCTTCAAGGTCACCACCGCCAACGGCGAGCGCTATACCCGCGACGGCCGCTTCACCATGAGCGCCGACGGACGCCTGGCCACCGCCGGCGGCGCCGTGCTGCAGGGCGACGGCGGCGACATCACGCTGGACCCGAGCAAGGGCGAGGTGAACGTCGCCGACGACGGCACCATCAGCCAGGGCGGCCTGAAGGTCGGCAAGGTTGCCGTGGTCGACTTCTCCCAGCTGGGCGCGCTCGAGAAGGACGGCGACAACCTCTACCGCAACGCCTCCAACCTGGCCCCCACCGACGCCTCTTCGGCGATCGTGCACCAGGGCATGCTGGAAAGTTCGAACGTGAATTCGGTGGTGCAGGTGACGCGGCTGATCGAGATCAGCCGGGCCTACGAGAGCATCTCCAAGATGATGGAACAAACCGCCGAACTGGACCGGGGCGCCGTGCAGCGCCTGGGCCGGGTCGCTTAACATTTAAGGAAGGGCTTAAAAATGCAGGCTCTACGCACCGCGGCTACGGGCATGGCGGCCCAACAGCTAAACGTGGAGGTGATCTCCAACAACATCGCCAACATGAACACCGTCGGCTTCAAGCGCCAGCGGGCCGAGTTCCAGGACCTGCTCTATCAGAACCTGGAGCGGGCCGGCGCCCAGACGTCGGACTCGGGCACGGTGGTGCCCACCGGCGTGCAGATCGGCGCCGGCGTGAAGGCGGGCTCCACCTACCGCATCACCCAGCAGGGCACGATGACGGCGACGGGCAACAAATACGACCTGGCCATCAACGGCCGGGGCTATTTCCAGGTGCTGACCCCCACGGGCGAGACCGCCTACACCCGGGCCGGCAACTTCGCGATCAGCGACCAGGGCAAGCTGGTCACCACCGACGGCTATGAGGTCCAGCCGGGCATCACCGTCCCCCCCGACGCGGTGGACGTGACCGTTTCCAAGACCGGCCAGGTGCAGGTCACCCAGCAGGGCGTCGCCGCGCCGACCACGGTGGGTCAGCTGCAGCTCGCCACCTTCGTCAACGAGGGCGGCCTGGAAGCCATCGGCGGCAACCTGTTCATGGAAAGCGGCGCCTCGGGCGCGGCCACCCAGGGCGCGCCCGCCTCCACCGGCTACGGCGAACTGCTGCAGGGCTACACCGAAGCCTCCAATGTCGATCCGGTCAGCGAGATCACCGCCCTGATCATCGCCCAGCGGGCCTATGAGATGAACTCCAAGGTCGTCACCACCGCCGACAACATGCTGGCGGCCACCGCCCAGCTGAAGGGCTAGGTGATGCGCAAGCTCCTGATCCTGGCCCCCACCTTCTGCGCCGCCGCCTTCTGCGCCTTCGCCGCTCCGGCCCTCGCCGGTTCGGTGAGCCTGAAGTCCGACATCGCCGACGCCGACGGCCGCATCACCCTGGGCGACCTGTTCGACGGCGCCGGGCCCGCCGACGGCGTGGTCATCGCGATCCGCCAAGGCCCCTCCGCCGTGCTGGACGCCGCCGCCGTGCAGGCGGCCGCGCGCCGCGCCGGCGTGAACTGGGACAACCCCCAGGGCCTGCGCCGCATCATCGTCCACGCCGGCGGCTCGTCCGCCTCGGCCGCCCCCGCCACGCGCGGCAATGTGCAGGTGCTGACCTACACCCGCTCCCTCGCCGTCGGCGAGATCGTCCAGCCCACCGACCTGGTGTGGACCAAGCTGGCCGCCGCTCCCATGGGCGCCCCCAACGATCCCGACGCCGTCATCGGCATGGCCGCCAAACGCCCCCTGCGCGAAGGCGCGGCCGTCTCCGCCAACGACGTCACCGCCACCCTGGTGATCAAGCAGGGCGACCTGGTCGCCGTCACCTGGTCGGGCGACGGCATCACCCTGACGCTGCAGGCAAAAGCCATGGGACCGGCCGCCGTGGGCCAGCCCTTCAGCGTCATGAACCTCACCTCCAAGAAGGTGCTGCAAGCCATCGCGACCGGTCCCGGCGAAGCCGTGGTCGGCCCGGCCGGCGCCCAGATCGCCACCCGTTAGTCTCCGCTCCCTTCAAGGATGAGCCCCCTCATGCGTATCCGCCTCGCCCGTTTCGCCCCCGTTGTCGCCCTTGCCCTCATGCCCCTCGCCGCCTGCTCGACGGTGAAGGAGGCGGTGCGCGGTCCCGAACTGACCCCCATCGGTTATCCCTCCGTGCTGGTGGCCCAGGACCAGTCGGTGATGCCCCTGGCTTCCGCCCGCATCCCCGCGCCGCAGCCGGCCAGCGCCAACTCCCTGTGGCGCTCGGGCGCGCGCGCCTTCTTCATCGATCAGCGGGCCAACCGTGTGGGCGATATCCTCACCGTGCTGATCGAGATCGACGACAGCGCCAAGACCCAGAACGCCACCAACTCCAGCCGCACCAGCGGCATGAAGGCCGGCATCCCCCACCTGCTGGGCCTGGAATCCAGCCTGGGGAAGATTCTGCCGGGTGGTTATGACCCTGCCAACGCCCTGGAAACCTCGGGCTCGACCAGCAATGCCGGTTCCGGCTCGGTCAACCGCCAGGAAAAGATCAATCTGACCATCGCCGCCGTGGTGACCCAGGTCCTGCCCAACGGCAACATGGTCATCCAGGGCACCCAGGAGGTGCGCACCAACGGCGAAGTGCGCCAGTTGACCGTGGCCGGCATCGTGCGGCCCGAGGACATCTCCTCGTCCAACACCATCAAACACACCCAGATCGCCGAAGCCCGCATCAGCTATGGCGGCCGCGGCGACATCAGCCGCGTGCAGAAGACGCCCGCCGGCCAGGCGCTGGTGGAGAAGTTCACGCCGTTCTAGGCTTCAGGGATGGTGAAAGCGGATCTGCCCACCCTGCCCTTTGAGAGCCAGGACGCCTTCGACGCCTGGCTGGCCGGGCAGCCTGACGACGCGCCCGGCCTATGGGTGAAGTTCGCCAAGAAGGACTCAGGCATCGCGTCGGTCTCAAAGGCGCAGGCCATCGAAGCGGCGCTGCGCTACGGCTGGATCGACGGGCAACTCGACAAGCTGGACGACACCTGGTGGCTGACGCGCTTCACGCCGCGCGGGCCGCGCAGCAAATGGTCGCAGATCAATGTCGCCACGGCGGAAAAGCTGATCAAGGCTGGCCGGATGACCGCGCGGGGCCGGCGCGGAGTCGACGCCGCCAAGGCCGATGGACGCTGGGCGGCGGCCTATCAGCCCGCCAGCAAGGCCACCATCCCCGACGACCTGGCCCAGGCGCTGGCCGCCAATCCCAAGGCCAAGGCCTTTTTCGAGACCCTGACCGGCGCCAACCGCTATGCCGTCCTCTATCGGATCGGCGCGGTGAAGAAGGCCGAGACCCGGGCGCGCAAGATCGCCGAGTTCGTGACCATGCTGGAAGAACACCGCACGGTGCACGGCTAGCCTCAGGCGATGGGCGTGCGCGCCTGGCCCTCTTCAACGATCTCCGAAGCCGTCACCTTGAAGTCGGCCAGGAAGGCCGTGCCGAAGGTGTTGGCGATGGCCACGTCGGTGGCGTCGCGGCCGCGCGCGATCAGGGTGCGGCCGATGCGGGGCGTGTTGTTCCTCGCATCGAAGGTGTACCAGCGCCCGCCCAGCCAGACCTCGAACCAAGCGGCGAAATCCATCGGGTCGGCCAGCGGGACGCCGATGTCGCCCAGGTAGCCGGTGCAGTAGCGCGCCGGGATGTTCATGCAGCGGCAGAAGGTCACCGCCAGGTGGGCGTAGTCGCGGCACACCCCCTCGCGCTCTTCATGCGCCTCGGCCGCGCCCTTGGTGGGCCGGGCCTTCTGGTAGTCGAAGCGGATATGGTCGTGGACATAGTCGCAGATGGCCTGAACCCGCGCCCAGCCGAGCGGCGTGGCCCCGAACAGCGACCAAGCCAGGTCGGAGAGCTTGTCGGTTTCGCAATAACGGCTGCCCAGCAGGAAGATCAGCGCCTCGTCGGGCAGGTTGTGGACAGCGATCTGCTCGGCGTCGGGGGCGTAGTCGTCCACCCGCCCGCTGTCCTTCATCACGAAGTCGGCCGACAGCACGATCCGCCCGGCCGGAGCCAGGATGCGGCTGCAGATGTTGCCGAAGCCGTCGAGATACTGGCGCACGTCGACCATCGGGTCGGTGCGAATCCAATCGGGGGTTTCCAGGTCGTCGCGGCGCGAGGGATGGACGCTCAGCGTCAGCATCATGGGCACGGGCGCCGGGCAGTCATAGGTGATCTCGAACCCGGTGCGGATGCGCATGAAGGCTTCAGTCCTTTTATGATGTCAGGGCAACGGCTCGCGGGTGCGGAAGTTGCCCTCTCGTCTCGTCTTCGGCGCGGACATCCACCTCGACCTCCATATCGAGGAAATCGCCGGCCTCGCCGTCCCAGGTTCCGTGCAGCGGCGTGGCCTGGCGCGGGTCGCGGGTGATGGCCACGCGGACCAGGTCCGCATTGCCCACGATGCCGTTGGTGGGGTCGAACTCCACCCAGCCGCAGGCCGGCAGATATACACGAACCCAGGCATGCGTATGCCCCCCGCCCACGCGGCCCCGGCTCAGGGGGTCGGCGAAGGGGCTGTAGATGTAGCCGGACACGAAACGGGCGGCGAGGCCCAGGCTGCGCACGGCCTCGGCCATCAGCACCGCATAGTCGCGGCAGCTGCCGCTGCGTAGGAACAGCGTCTGTTGCGGCGTCTGCGAGCCCATCTCCAGGCGCTTGGTGTAGCGGAACTCGGCATAGATGGCCTGGGTCATCTCGCTGAGCAGCTTCTGCAGGCTGGTGCGCCCGCTGCGCGACACGAACCGCTGGGCCCAGGCGTCGACCAGGCCTTCGGGATCGGGGTGCTGGCGGGCCATGGACTGGGTCAGGTCGGGCAGGTCCTCGGCCGAATAGGCGAAGGGCATCTCGCCCGTATAGACCTCGATCTCGCCCTCGACATCGGCGAAGGCCGGCAGCGGATGGTGCTCCAGCCGCACATGGCTGTCGAACACCAGCTCCCGGGTCGGCCCCGCGAAGGAGGCCACGCCGACGCAGTTTCCGAACACGTCATGCAGCGAATGCAGCTTGGCCGGCGTGGGTGTAATGATCAGGTCGGCGGAAATTACCCGCTGGTCATAGCTTTCCCGTGGACGAAACATCATGCGATGTTCCCCCAGGGTCACCGGATTGCGGTAACGGTAGCGCGTGACATGACGGATCGAAAGGATCGGCATTTGGACGACGAGCGTTGCGCCGATTCATCACCAAAATCGAAAGGTTTGCTGGGGCGCGACGATCCGTCCCCGGTATTTGTCGTCAACAGGGGCGGTTCTTCGCCGTTTCTGTTGCTGGGCGATCACGCCGGGCGCGCGATTCCGCAAAAACTGAACGGCCTGGGACTTCCACCCGAAGCGCTGGACCAGCACATCGCCTGGGATATCGGCATCCATGGGCTGGGCGAGCGGCTGTCGGCGCTGCTGGACGCCACCTTCATCCGCCAGAGCTATTCGCGCCTGGTGGTCGACTGTAACAGGAAGCACACGGCGGCCGATTTCGTGGCGGCGGTCAGCGACGGCCAGGCCATCCCGGGCAATGCGGACCTGAAGACCTCCGACCGCTCCGCCCGGCGGCGCGAGGTCCACATGCCCTACCACCACCGCATCACCGGGGCGTTGGAGGCGCGCGATCAGCAGGCGCTGGACACCATTCTGGTGGCACTGCACAGCTTCACGCCGTCGATGAACGGCATCGACCGGCCCTGGCATTATGGAGTGTTGCACCGGGACGACTCCAAGGCCTCGGCCAAGCTGCTGGCCGCGCTCCGCGCCGAGCTCGGCGACAAGCTGGTGGGCGACAACCAGCCCTACGCCATGGACGGCGTCGACTACACCATCCCCTTCCATGCCGACCCACGCGGCCTCGACTATCTCGAGATCGAGATCCGCCAGGATCTGCTCGCCGACGCGCCGGGCCAGGACGCGGTCGCCGCCCTGCTGGCCAAGGTCCTCGCCAAGGTCGCCTAGAGCGCTTTCCGGCGAAGTGGAAACCGGTTCGCCGCCGAAAAGCGCGACAAAACAAATAGCTAGAGCGCCACTCCGATTCTGTCGGAGCGGACAACGCTCTAGTTCAGGGCGTAGGCGATCACCTGGTCGCCGACCGGCGTCTGCATGAAGTGGTGGCCGCCGGTGACCAGCACGACGTATTCGCGCCCGCCCTGCTCATAGATCATCGGCGTGGCCTGGCCGCCCGCCGGCAGCCTGTCTTCCCAGACCGTCTTGCCGGTCGCCAGGTCGATGGCGCGGAACAGGTTGTCCGTCGTCGCCGCCACGAACACCAGCCCGCTGGCCGTCACCACCGCGCCGCCGTTGTTGGGCGTGCCGATCTCGAAGGGCAGGCCGGAGTGGAGGTTGAACGGCCCGTTCTCGCGCGCCGAGCCCAACGGCCGGTCCCAGATCGTGCGCCCGGTGCGCAGGTCGATGGCCCGGATGCCGCCATAGGGCGGCGTCTTGCACAGCAACTGGGTGAAGGGCATGCGCCAGCCGGCGTTGACCTGGATGGCATAGGGCGTGCCGGCCTGGGGATCGCCCGCGCCTTCCGCCCCGCCGGCGATATTGCCGCCGCGTTCCTGGCCGCGCGGCGCCCAGCCCATCCTGTCGGCCTGGGCCCGGGGGATCAGGCGGTTGTAGTTGGGGGTGTCGTTGTAGTTGGCGACGATGACGCCGCGCACCGGGTCCACCGCGACCCCGCCCCAGTCGGATCCGCCGTTGTAGCCGGGGTATTCGATCCAGCGCCTCGTGGTCTCGGGCGGGGTGTAGAAGCCCTTGTAGGACGACAGGCGGAACTGGATGCGACAGATCATCTGGTCGATGGGCGACATGCCCCACATGCTGGCCTCGGTGAGGTCGGCCTTGCGCAGGGTGTGCCACAGGGAATTGGGCTGGGTCGGCGCGCGCTGGTCCGGCTCGACGCCGCCGCCCGGCGCGGGCTGTTCCTGCACCGGCGTCAGCAGCTGGCCCGTACGGCGGTCGAGCACATAGATGTCGCCCTTCTTGCTGGGCAGCACGATGGCCGGGACCGGGCCGTTGGCGCCGGGATAGTCGACCAGCGTACCCTGGGAGCCCAGGTCATAGTCCCAGACATCCTTGTGCACCGTCTGGAAGGACCAGGCGACCTTGCCGGTCGTAGCGTCCAACGCCACCAGCGAGGAGGCATACTGGTTCTCCAGCGGCGAGCGGCTCGCGCTCAGATAGTCCGCCGCCGAGTTGCCGGTCGGGATGTAGACCAGCCCCAGCGCCTCGTCGCCTGACGCCGTCGTCCAGCTGTTGGCCGTGCCGCGCGAATATTCGTCGCCCGGCTTGGGCTGGCCGGTGAGGTCGGGACGCTTCAGATCCCAGGCCCAGCGCTGGGCGCCCGTGACCGCGTCATAGGCCAGGATGACGCCGGAGGGCGCGTGGCGGTCCTGACCGTCCAGCACCTGGTGGCCGGTGATGACCACGCCCCGAACGATGGTGGGCGCGGAGGTGATCGACACCATGCCCGGCGTCACCTGACCCATGCCGGTGGTGATGTTGACCTGGCCGCCCTGGCCGAAGCCCGAGCAGGGCCGGCCGGTGCGCGCGTCGATGGCGATCAGCCGCGCATCCAGCGTGCCTTCGATGATGCGGGTGGCGCACTCCGCCGTCGGGTTGGCGCCCGGCGTGGCGTAGTAGCTCACGCCCCGGCAGGCGGCCGTATAAGGAATGAACTTGTCGGGCACCTTGGGATCATAGCGCCAGCGTTCCTTGCCGGTGGCGGGATCGAGCGCGATTACCAGGCTCATCGGCGTGCAGACATAGAGGGTGTCGCCGATCTTCAGCGGCGTGTTCTCCGCCCCATACTTGTCCTTGGCGAAATCGGTCCTGGGCAGGTCGCCGGTGTGGATCAGCCAGGCCCGCTTCAGGTGCGAGACGTTTTGCGGCGTGATCTGGTTGAGCGGCGTATAGCGCCGCGCGCTGTAGGTCCCGCCATAGGCCGGCCAGTCGGCGCCGACCGCCATGGTGGAGGGCTCGCTCATGGCCAGGTTGGCGGCGGGCAGCGCCGGCGGGGTGGGCGCACGGCCGGCGGCGGCTACGGCGAAACCGCCGACCACCAGGAAGGCCACGAAGGCGATCAGACCGGCCAGCGCGCCACGCCGGGGTCCCCGCTCGGCGGTCAGGGCCGGAACGGCCAGCAGCACCAGCGCCATGAGGACGGCGGGGCCGATGATGCGCGGGACCAGCGGCCAGGCGGAGAGCCCGACTTCCCACAACGACCACAGCACGGTGGCCACGAAGACGGCGCCATAGATCCAGGCGCCGCTCACCCGGCCCCGCACGATCAGCACGCCGGAGATGATCAGGCCGATGCCGGCCAGGAGGTAGTAGAGGGAGCCGCCGAGGATGGCCAACCAGCCGCCTCCGCCGGTCAGCACCAATCCGATCAGGAGAAGCAGAATACCCAACACCCGGGCGGCCCACAGGCCGGCCCCGCCACGCGATCCTTGAGCCATGGCAATCCCTCATCCGCGAGCCGGGTCGGCGGCGACATCGGGGCGACGGGCTCAGATGCTAAATCCGGATCGCGCGCGCCGGTTCCGCGACCGCCAGGGGTCTTGTGTCCGAACGGCGGGCGACGCGAGTCGCGCCCGCCCGCCGCCCGCGTCCGTCAGATAGCCCGACGGCGGAAGATCAGGTGGTAGATGACCAGCACCAGGATCGCGCCCAGCACGGCCACGAACAGGCTGTAGAGGTTCAGGCCGGTGACGCCCGGCGAACCGAAGAAGTGGGTGAACACCCAGCCGCCGACGAAGGCGCCGACGACGCCCAGGACGATGTCCATGACCAGGCCTTCACCGGTCTTGTTGACGATCTTGCTGGCGATGAAGCCCGCGATCAGTCCGAGAATTAGCCAGGCAATAATGCCCATATCAGCCTCCCAAGTTTAGTCCGGCCGGGTTGGCCGACATGGGGGAGGAAATGCAGATCCGCCGGGTCTGTTCCGGGGCGGGCGTTTCAAAGGCGCCGATTCCCCTCAGCTCCGCCCGGTGATGTAGCGGTCCGCCACCTGCTCCAGAAGGGTCAGCGGCACGGCGCCGGACTTGACCATGGCGTCGTCGAAGGTGCGCAGATCGAACCTGGCCCCCATGGCGCTCTTGGCCTTGGCCCGCAGCCGGTTGATCTCCGAATGGCCGATCTTGTAGCCGCAGGCCTGGCCGGGCCATGAGCAGTAGCGGTCGACCTCGCTCTGCACATGCTGCTCGGTGGTGCCGTTGTTTTCCGCGAACCAATGCGTCGCCTGCTCGCGGGTCCAGCGCTTGGCGTGGATGCCGGTGTCGACCACCAGCCGGCAGGCGCGGAACTGGATCGACTGCAGGTAGCCCAGCCGTCCCAGCGGATCGTGGTCGTAGCAGCCCAGCTCGTCGCCCAGCTGTTCGGCATAGAGGGCCCAGCCCTCGGTATAGGCGTTGAAGGACAGCAGCGAGCGGATGAGGGGTAGGTTGTAGCTATACTCCCCCTGCCAGACGTGGCCCGGAATGCCCTCGTGGTAGGTGAGCGTCGGCAGGGCGAACTTCGGCCAGATCGCCGTGGTCTTCAGGTTGATGTAGTAGGCGCCCGGCTGCGACCCATCCAGGCTGCCGGCGCCGCCATAGCCGTTGGGCATGCCGTCCTGGATGGCCGGCGGCACCCGCTTGATGACCAACTTCCCCGGCTTCAGCGTCGCGAAGGCGCGCGGCAGGCGCGGACGCATGTCGGCGATCAGGCCGTTGAGATAGGCCAGCAGCTGGGCGCGGCCCGCGTCGGTGTCGGGAAACAGGTATTTCGGATCGCTGCCCAGGGCGTTCAGCCGCGCGCCGACCGATCCTTGCGTCAGGCCCTGGGCCTTCAGCAGGATGTCCATCTCGGCGTTCAGGGATTTCACCTGGTCTAGCCCCAGCTGGTGGACCTCTTCCGGTTTCAGATTGGTGGTGGTCCCGGCCCGCAGCGCCCAGGCGTAGTAGGCCTCGCCGTCCGGCAACTTCCAGGCCCCGGCGTCATGCGTCGCCTTGGCCCTGAGCGCGGTCAGCACAACCAGCTGGCGGTCGATAGCCGGGCCGATCTCCTTGACCGCGATGTCGTGGGCAGCTCCCTCATAATCGCCCAGCCCCTTTGCCGCCGCCCGTTTGGCCAACGAGGTGACCAGCCCCCAATCCTTGGGCGCCGTGCCCCGGAAAGCCAGAAGTTGGGCCAGCGTCTTGTCGAGGATGAAGTCCGGCGCGATCACCCCCAGCCCGGCGTCGTGGCGCAGCCGCTCGCTTTCGCCGTCCAGGCAGACGGCAAAGGCCTTCAGGCGCGCGAGATAGGCCTCGGCGTCGGCCTTGGTGTCGATCTGGTGGTGGCTGTCCAACAGGTCCGGGACTTCGGCGAAGGCGCCCGTCCCCTGGCTGACCGCGTAAGGGGTGTTGCGATAGGCCTGTTCGAGATTGAGCACGGCGACGTCGCCATAGGGGAATTTGTAGCCCTCCACCGCCAGCTCATGGGCGGTCTTGGTGACCTCCAGGTCCAGCGCGTTTGTGCTTCCGCTCCAGGCGCCGCGCTTGAGGATGTCCAGCCGGTAGCGGGCGCCCTGGCCGTGTTGGGCGACGTCCTCCAGGGAGCGGTAGTTGAGCAGGCTCTTCAGCCCGGCCCGCTGGCCCTTGTCCAGTCCCAGCGCCGTGGCGTTCTCGGGATACTCATGCAGCACCTGCTCGCCGACCAGCTTGAGCGGATCGGGCTCATATTGCTGTTCCTGCAGCTCAGCGAGGGTCGGCGTCGCGCGGGCCGGTGACGCAGCAAGGGCCGTGGCGGTGGCGGCGGCGCCCAGCAGGAGATCGCGGCGGCTGGCGGACATGGGCGGAAATCTCCTGAGCGATCCGCCGGCCAATCGGCCGGAGCCGGAGGCGGCGGGGTAAGAATAAGGCTAGCATCATCCGGAATCGGCAAGGCTTGCGGTCCGGGGGCCGAAGCTAAGGCGGCGATGGGGGACTAGGATAGGGGGATGGCGCAGATCACGCTCTTCGACGTCCTGCTGCGCGGCTTGGCGATCGGCGCCTTCGCGGCCACGGCGCTGGCCTTGGCGGCGGGACGGCCCCTGACGATGGCCCGCGCGTTCGGGACCCTGTTCTTCGTCGCCGCCGTCGGCCACACCCTCGACAACTGCTCCGCCCTGCGCACCATCGACGGGCCGCTGCGCATCGTCTCCCACCTGCTGTCGACCACCGGCGCGGTCCTCTTCTGGGCCTTCGCCGTGGCGCTGTTCACCGACCGGCCCAGGCCCGCCTGGCGGCTGCTATGGCCCGCCGTCGTCATGCTGACCTTCGCCCTCGTCGGCCCGCGCCTGCCGCTCGAGGCCCATCGCGCGCTGGTCATGGTCTCCAACCTCTTTTCCGCCGGCTTCGTCGTGCTGGCGCTGGCGCTGATCGCCCGGGGCTGGCGCGGCGACCTGGTGGATGCGCGCCGGCGGCTGCGCGCGCCGGTGATGGGCGCGGCGGCGGCCTATGTGCTGCTGATGGCGGTGGGCGACCTGATGCGCCCCTTCGGCGCCGGGCCGATGCTGGGCTCCCTGCCCCAGGCCCTGGCGCTGGCCGTCCTCGGCCTGCTCGGCGTCAGCGCCCTGCTCCGCGTCGATCCGGTGCTGCTGGAAGCCATCGTCCCCGCCGGGCCCGTGGCCGCGCCGCGCGGCGCCGAGGCCGGACTCGATCCCGGCGATCAGCTGACCCTCGAGCGGTTGGCCAGGGCCATGGATGTGGACGAGGTCTGGCGGCGCGAAACCCTGACCGTCGGCGGACTGGCCGTCATGGTCGGCGCGCCGGAGCATCGCCTGCGCCGGCTGATCAACGGCCGGCTGGGGCACCGCAACTTCGCGGCCTTCGTCAACGCGCGGCGCATCGCCGCCGCCAAGGGCGAACTCGGCGATCCTGAATCCTGGAGGAAGCCCGTCTCCTCCATCGCCTATGACCTGGGCTTCGGCTCGCTGGGCCCCTTCAACCGCGCCTTCAAGGACGCCACCGGCATGACGCCCTCCGCCTACAGGCAGTCGCAAGGCGCGGGAGAGGCCTCGCCGATTTCCAGAACGGCTGCCTGAAACATCGATTCCGCGCCGTTTTCCGCAAACGGCGAGCGCGCCCGGCCCAGACCCGCGATCCGGTGATCAACCCCAACCCGATCCGGAGCCCCTCATGGACTGGTCGACCGCCTCCCTCTTCCTAACCCACTGGCTGGACGGCATCCGCGTGGACCTGAGCCGCTATGCGATCTTCGCCGTCGGCGTCTGGCTGGTCCTGTGGGTGCTGCTGTCAGGCGTGCTGGCGAACCGCAAGATCCGCGAGACCAGCCCGCCCTGGCGCCAGCTGCCCATCGAGTTCGCGGCCTCCCTGCGCTCCATCGCCATCTTCTCCACCGTGGGCCTGTCGACCTTCGCCCTCTTCCACTTCGGTCTGCTGCCGGGCCCGAAGCTGGCGGCCTCCTGGGGTCCGGTCTGGGCGGTGGTCAGCGGCGTGCTGATGGTCGTCGCCCACGACGCCTGGTTCTACTGGACCCACCGGCTGATCCACCGGCCCAAGCTGTTTCGCGCCTTCCACCGCCGCCACCACCGCTCGATGAACCCCTCGCCCTTTACCGCCTACAGCTTCGACATCGGCGAGGCGGCCATCAACGCGGCCTTCGTGCCCCTGTGGATCGTGCTGGTGCCGACACCCTGGATCGCGGTGGACCTGATGCTGCTGCACCAGATCGTGCGCAACACGATCGGCCACTCCGGCTATGAGCTCTTCCCGGCCCGCGCCGATGGCCGCCCGCTGCTGGGCTGGCTGACCACGGTGACCCACCACGACCTCCACCACGCCCAGGCCGGCTATAACTACGGCCTCTATTTCACCTGGTGGGACCGGCTGATGGGCACCGAGCATCCCCAGTACCTGGCCCGCTTCGCCGCCTCGGTGAGGAAGCCGATCGCCGCGCCGCAGCCGATAACCGTCCGCTGACGGGAGCCGCGCGGACGGCGCCGTATCGGCGCCGTCCGCGCTTCTTGCCGGCCCTCCGGCGTGGGGTCCGGGGGCAGCGATATCCGGTGGTGTGACCGGATAACCTCAGGAGAGGGGGGAGTCAGCACAACGGTCAAGCCGTGGAAACACTTATTCGATTGCGTAGAGATACCCAGCCCACCCCATTCATCGCGGGGCGTCGGCGGCGGCGCCGGGAGCGGCAGGCCTACCTCTCTCGATCTCATCGTGAAGACTTGCAACCTTGTCGTGCAGCGCCGTATCACATTGTCGAAATCGCGTCAGGCAATCGGCGACAAGATCACGGTTAAGCGCTACCTTAATACCGTCATGCGCGAGTTCATGTTCTATATGACGGACGGGCGCTACTCGACGCCCACCTGGTTCGCGGCCGTGCTGGCCGATGAAGCCGGCGCCCGTGACATGGCCCGCCATCGGCTGGACGAAAGCCCCTTTCACCTGGCGGTCGATGTGGTCGAGGACGACGAGTTGCTGTTTTGCGTGACCCGTCCCCAGACGCCGCCCAAGGCCGGCGAAGCTCTGCCCTGAACCGACGGGCGCGCTGCGCGTTTTGACCGGCGAAGGAGCAGGCTCGTGCTGCGTCTGGTTACCGTTCTCACCGCGATGTTCGGCCTGTGGCTGGCGGGCTGCGCCCATGAGCGCGCCGACGCCCACAGCCTGGCCTGGCGTTTCCTGTCCGCCCCCGGCGAGGACGCCCGTCTCGCCTACGGCCAGCCCGACAGCGACGATGTGGCGATGATGTTCACCTGCGAGCCCGGCGGCCGCACCGTGCGCCTGTCCGCCGCCACCGACAGCCGGCAGGACCTGACCCTGGTGTCACGGGGATCGAGCGCGCGCCTGGACGCGGCGCCGGAAGAAGGCCTGCCCGGCGGCCCGTCCCGCATGGCGGCCGTGCTGCCGTCCGGCGACAAGACCCTGGCCAGTTTCGCCGATTCCGGGCGTCTGAGGGTCAAGGCCGGCAAGCAGAGCGCGCCCCTGGATGCGGTCGGCGCCGACCGCGAAGAGGTGCGGCGTTTCTTCGCGGCCTGTGCGGCGGCGTCGCCTTCCGTTTGAAAACCCGCGCAAAAGCGTGGCCTTTGGCTTGCGGCGGAGCAGGGTATGCTCCACATCACCTCAACGCCTTCGGGCCCCATCACCTTCGGGAACGGAGACAAACACGTGGCTCGCAAACCCAACTACAAGTTCGAACGCCAGGAGCGCGATCGCGCCAAGGCCGCCAAGAAGGCCAGCCGCGCGGCTGAACGCGCCGCCGAGGGCCTGCCGCCCGAGGCTGACGCGCCTGACGAGGAAGCCGCCGAGGGCGACGCCGCCCCGGACGACGCTGCGCAATAGCCCGGCCGGACCCGCCTCCTGCCCCGCGGCCGCAAAGCCGAACCGCCTGAGCTGACCCTCGACTTCGTGGGCGGGCCGGTCGGCCATCGGCGCCGTTTCGGCGGCGGTCGCCGCCAGCCCCTGCCCCGCGCCGCCGGCTTCGTCGGCGGCGCGACGCCCAGCATCATCGACGCCACCGCCGGCCTGGGCCGCGACGCCTTCCTGCTGGCGTCGATGGGGGCGGCGGTGACGCTGATCGAGCGCTCGCCCGCCGTGCACGCCCTGCTGGCCCAGGGCCTGGCGCGGGCCGCGGAGGCTGGAGGCGAGACCGCCGCCGTGGTCGGGCGAATGACGCTGCTGCACGGCGACGCCCGCGACCTGCTGGCGGGCCTGACGGCGGACGTGGTCCTGGTCGACCCCATGCACCCGGAGCGCACCAAGTCGGCCCTGGTCAAACAGGAGATGCGGCTGCTGCGCGGCCTGGTGGGCGCCGACGAGGACGCGCTGGAGCTGATGCAGGCGGCGCTGGCCTGCGCGGCCAAGCGGGTGGTGCTGAAATGGCCCCTGCGCGCCGAGCCGATGCCGGGGCTGCAGGCCCCCTCGCATCAGATCCTCGGCAAGACCCTGCGCTTCGACGTCTTCATGACCTGAAAGGTCAGGCGCGCCGTCCGGCGGCGGCGACATTGTCGATGCCAAGCGCGCTCAGTGCGCCGCGCATGATGCCCTCGGCGTCGAGGCCGGCCTGGGCGTACATCAGGTCGGGCTTGTCCTGGTCCTGGAAGACGTCGGGCAGCACCAGGGTGCGCACCTTCAGCCCGCGATCCAGCGCGCCGTGCGTGGCCAGGGCCTGCAGCACGAAGGCGCCGAAGCCGCCCATGGCGCCTTCTTCCACGGTGATCAGGGCCTCATGCTCGCGGGCCAGCCGCAGCAGCAGGTCCACGTCCAGCGGCTTTGCGAAACGGGCATCGACCACGGTGGCGGAAAGCCCGCGCGCGGCCAGGGCGTCGGCGGCCTTCAGTGCTTCGCCCAGGCGCGTACCGAAGGAGACGATGGCCACGGCTGTGCCTTCACGCACGACCTTGCCCCTGCCGATTTCCAGCGGTTCGCAGACGGCGGGCATCTCCAGCCCGAGACCCTCGCCGCGCGGATAGCGGAAGGCCGAAGGACGGTCGTCGATGGCGGCGGCGGTGGCGACCATGCGGGCCAGCTCCACCTCGTCGGAGGCGGCCATCAGGATCATGCCGGGCAGAGCGCCCATGAAGCCCACGTCGAATGAACCGGCGTGGGTGGGGCCGTCGGCGCCGACCAGGCCGGCGCGGTCCATGGCGAAACGCACGGGCAGCCGCTGGATGGCCACGTCGTGGACCACCTGGTCATAGCCGCGCTGCAGGAAGGTCGAATAGATGGCGCAGAAGGGCTTCATGCCGTCGGCGGCCATGCCGGCGGCGAAGGTCACCGCGTGTTGCTCGGCGATCCCCACGTCGAACATGCGGTCGGGGAAGCGCTTCTCGAAGATGTCCAGGCCCGTGCCCGAGGGCATGGCGGCGGTCACCGCGATGATCTTGTCGTCCTTCTCCGCCTGGCGGACAAGTTCGGTGGCGAACACCTTGGTGAAGCTGGGCGGGCCGGCCGGGCCCTTGGCCTGTTCGCCCGTGACCACATCGAACTTGACCACACCATGGTATTTGTCGGCGGCGTTCTCGGCGGGCGCATAGCCCTTGCCCTTTTGCGTCACCACATGGACCAGCACCGGACGGTCAGTGATCTCGCGTGCATTCTTCAGCACCGGCACCAGGGCGTCCATGTCGTGGCCGTCGATGGGGCCGACATAGTAGAAGCCCAGCTCCTCGAAGAAGGTGCCGCCGGTGGCCATGCCCCGGGCGAACTCCTCGGCCTTGCGGGCCGCTTCCTGCAGCGGCTTGGGCAGCGCGCCGGCCACCTGGCGGCCCAGCTTGCGGAAGGACTGATAGCTGCCCGACGACACGACCCGGGCCAGATAGGCGCTCATCCCGCCCACCGGCGGGGCGATCGACATGTCGTTGTCGTTGAGGATGACGGTCAACAGCTTGGACGTATGGGCCGCGTTGTTCATGGCCTCAAAGGCCATGCCGGCGCTCATCGAGCCGTCGCCGATCACGGCGACCACCCGGTTGTCGGTCCCGGCCGCGTAGCGCCCGGCGCAGAATCCCAGGGCCGCGGAGATCGAGGTGGCCGCATGGGCCGCGCCGAAGGGATCGTATTCGCTCTCGCTGCGCCTGGTGAAGCCCGACAGGCCCCCGCCCTGGCGCAGGGTGCGGATGCGGTCGCGCCGGCCGGTAAGG
>JAQGIP010000137.1 GCA_028291055.1 Caulobacter sp. | reverse complement strand
CTACCTGTATCGCTACAGAAACCTCGTCGAACGCTTCTTCAACAAGATCAAACACTTCAGAGCCGTCGCAACACGCAACCACAAAAACCCCGACAACTACCTCGCCAGCGTCAAGCTCGCTTCAGCTCGCATCTGGATGCGGTTTAATGAGTCGATGGCCTAGAGCGTTATCCGCTCCGATAGAATCGGAGCGGCGCTCTAGGTATTTGTTTTGTCGCGCTTTTCGGCGGCGAACCGGTATCCACTTCGCCGGAAAGCGCTCTAGGTCGACTGGGCCAGAGTCTTGGGGTCGCCGATGCGCTTGCGGGTAACCTTGATGAGGCCGTCGATGACGGCGCCGCGTTCGTGGGGGGTCATGGCTTCGCCGGCGGCCCGCAGCATGCGCAGGGTGGAGAGGTGGACGTCGACCGCCTCCCAGTCCCAGACTTCCATCTGTTCGCTGAGGTCGACCAGGTCGCAGAGCGCCTTGGCGCCCTGGTCGAGGCCGCTGTCGCGCACGCAGGCGGACAGGCTGATGATGCCGGACGCCAGGATGTAGAGGTCGTCCACCGGTTCGGCCTCGCGCCCGGCGGCGGCGGGGCCGAAGCGGGCGTCCATCTGCGCCATCATCTCGTCGATGGCGGCCAGGCTGGGGCCGCGCATGCCGTCGATGGCGGTGTCGGCCCGCTTGAGGGCGTCCTTGGCCATGATGCCGCCGCCGGTGAAGGCGAGGGTGGAAAGGCGCGTGCGCACCTTGATCTTCTTGGCGGGGATCACAGCTGCACCTTCGCGGGCCTCATCAGGTCGTTGATCTCGTCCTGACTGAGATTTGGCTCCTTGGCGGAACCGACCTTGCCGGAAAGGTCGTCGGCCCGGCGGCCGCTGGTTCCCACGGGCGGGCCCAGCCGCTTGAAGCGGCGATCAGGGCCTACATAGGTCTCGCAATCGATGAACAGGCGTTCGTCGCGCGCCACCCAGAAGATGCGGTCCAGCAGCACCCTGGGCGTCAGCGGCTTGGTGACGATGAAGTGCGCGCCGCAGTCGCGGGCCTTGAAGACGTCGCCCATCTTGGTGTGGCCGACGATGATGATGGCCGGTACGAACCGGGTGGGCTCTTCGGTCTCGCGACGCACCCATTCCAGGAAGCTGTAGCCGTCTTCCACGGGCAGCTGGGCGTCGGCGATGATGAAGTCGGTGTTGCCCTTGCGCAGGACATCCTTGGCGTCGCGCACGGACTGGCACTTGGTGATGCTGCGCACGCCGAAGCCGGCCACCACCCCGGCCGTGATGTCGAGGGAGGTCTGGTTCTCATCCACGAGCAGGAAGCTGATCCGCTCGAGATTGATCCTGTCGCCGCCTAAGACCTGTCCAGGCATCGCCGCGAACCCGCTACCAGAATTCGTCGTCGTGGGCGGTGGCCGCGGCGGTGTCCTCTCCGCGCAGCCGGCGCTGGAGGTCGGCCAGGCGGATGCCGTCGAAGAGGGCGCCAGGCACGGCCGGCGCGGTCTCGGCCAGGCCGTCGAGGACGCGGCTCAGGTCGCTGAGGTGCTGGGTCAGCATGTCCAGGGCCTGGAGCCGAAGCGCCGCTTCGTGGTGCAGGTTCTGGGCGAGGATCTCGCCCACCGCCGCCTGGCAGTCGTCGGCCAGGCCGGTGGCCGAGCGCAGTTCCTGGGCCAGGCGCGACAGCAGTTCGCCCAAGGGGCCCTCGGGCGGCTCCTGACCGCGGGATTGGATTGTCGCTTGCAGCGCCATACGCATTCCCACCTAAAACAACTCGACACCACCGCCATCGGCGGCGGGGGGCGGGGCGGCGCGCTTCTTCGGCGGCGCCTCCACCTGTTGATCGACTTCACGTTGACGCGCGCGGCCGCTGACCGGCCAGAATTCGACGCGGCGCGCGAGGCGTCCGCCCAGGCTGGCGCCGCTGACCCGGATGCCTTCGTCCTCCAGGAACCGGCGGGCGAAGCTTGCGTTGGCCGAGCCCACGTCGTTGAGGGCGTCGAACATCTTGGCCCCGCCGAACAGCTTGGCCTCGAGCCTGTCGCGCCGGGCGCCCAGCTTCATCAGGTCGTTGATCAGCACTTCCATGGCGTAGGCGCCGTAGCGCATCACCTCTTCCTCCATGCGGGCCCCGTCGGAGGTCTCGGCCAGCAGGAAGTGGTTCATTCCCCCCACGCCCAGTTCGGCGTCATAGATGCAGGCGGCCACGCAGCTGCCCAGGATGGTGGTCATGGCCACCTCCGGGTCGCGCGACACCGCATGCTCTCCCTGGATCACATGGACCTTCTTGTAGGAGCCGGGCAGCGGATAGGTGGACGTGTCTGGGGTCACGTAAGGGTCCCGAAAACCTGCTCGATTTTTTCGCGCAGGGTGGCCACGGTGAAGGGCTTCACGAGGTAGTTGTTGACGCCGAACTGGGCCGCCCGCTGGACCAGGTCTCGGTCGGCGCGGCCGGTCAGCATGATGAAGGCCAGGCCCTTGATGGGCTCGTGGCTACGGATGGCGCGCAGCAGCTGCAGGCCGTCCATCTTGGGCATGTTGAAGTCGGAGATCACCAGATGGGCCGATTTCGAGATCAGCGCGCGCAGCGCATCCTCGCCATCGGCGGCTTCGCGGGTGTTGGTGATGCCGAGCTGGTTCAGCCCCGTGCGCACAAGCGAGCGCATGGTCTGCTGATCATCGACGATAAGGACGTTAATGGCGGCGGCGGCAGGCATGCCTCACCTCTTCGCTGACAATGAAAGGAGCAGTGGGCCGATCTCATCGATCGACGCCTGGCGCTGAACGGCGCCGATTTCGAAGGCGACCTTGGGCATGCCGTAGACCACGCAGCTGGCCTCGTCCTGGCCAAGGGTGTGGCCGCCGGCTTCCCGGATGGCGGCAAGACCCTGGGCGCCGTCCTTGCCCATGCCGGTGAGGATGGCGCCGACGCAATCCTTGCCGGCGGCGTGGGCCACGGAGTTGAACAGCACGTCCACCGATGGGCGATGGCCGGTGACCGGCTCGCCGTCGCGCAGGCGGCAACGCAGGCCGGCGGAGCGCACGACCTCCAGGTGGGTGTCGCCCCCCGGGGCCAGATAGACCTTGCCGATTTCCATGGGCGCGCCGTCGTAGGCCTCCTGCACATGGGCGGGAGTGGCGCGGTCGAGGCGGGCGGCGAAGCTCTTGGTGAAGGTCGCCGGCATGTGCTGGGTGATCACCGTCGGCGGGCAGTTGGCCGGATAGTTGCCGAGCAGGGTCAGCAGGGCTTCGACCCCGCCGGTGGAGGACCCGATGGCGACGATGTCGCCGGAGGGGGTGTAGGCCTTGGGCGCGGGCGCACTGGGCCGGACCGGCGCGTCGAGGCGGGCGCGGACGGTGGCGCGGGCGGCGTTCTTGACCCGGTAGGGCAGTTCGTTGAGGGCCGCGTCGCCGCCGCCATTCAGGCTGGTGGGCTTGGCCACGCAATCCACGGCGCCGGCTTCCAGGGCGCGCAGGGTGGCGTCGGCGCCGGCGGTGGTCAGGGTGGAGACCATGACCACGGGCATGGGCCGAAGCCGCATGATCCGTTCCAGGAACTCCAGCCCGTTCATGTTGGGCATCTCGATGTCGAGGGTGATGACATCGGGATTGAGGCTCTTGATGATCTCGCGCGCTTCGTAGGGATCGCCGGCCGTGCCCACGACCTCGATGTCGGGGTCGCGCCGCAGCACCGAGCTGATCAGCCCGCGCATGGTGGCGCTGTCGTCGACGATGACGACGCGGACGGGAGCCGTGCGGGGGGGACTCATTTGGCGCCCGTGCGGCGATAGACGGTGAGGCCGTCGCTGTTGAACAGGTGGGCGCTTTGCGGGCCGACCCGTTCGGAATGGCCGATATACATGTAGGCGCCGGGTTGCAGCAGTTCGGCGAAGCGGCCCCAGATGCGTTCCTGGGTCGGCTCGTCGAAATAGATCACCACGTTGCGGCAGAAGATGGCGTCGAAGGGCCCCTTCATCGGCCAGGCGCCGATCAGGTTCAGTTCGCGGAAGGCGACCAGCGCCTTGGCTGCCTCGCCCATGCGCCACATGCCGCGCTGGCCCTCTTCGCGGCGCATGTGGCGCTCGCGGAAGGCGGCGGGAATGGGCTCGACCAGGTCTTCGTTGTAGAGGCCCTCGCGGCCATGGCCGACCATGATGCTGTCGATGTCGGAGGCCAGGATTTTCACATCGTAGTTGGCGGCGTCAGGCAGCAGCGACAGCAGGGTCAGGGCGATCGAATAGGGTTCCTGGCCGCTGGAGCAGGCCGCCGACCAGATGCGCACGCGCTTGCCGGCCTTGATCGCCGGGATCATCGGGGCCAGCACCTGGTCGCGCAGGTGGTCGAAATGGTGGGGCTCGCGGAAGAAGCGGGTGACGTTGGTGGTCAGCGCGTTGAGCATGGTGGCGCGCTCATTGCCGCCGTCGGCCGAGGCCACGAGGTCGCAATATTCGGAGAAGCTGTTCAGGCCCAGCGCGCGCAGCCGCTTGGCCAGGCGCGAATAGACCAAGGTGCCCTTGGATTCGCTCAGGGTGATTCCGGCCTGCTCGTAAAGCAGGGCCGCGATCTGGCGGAAGTCCTCGGTGGTGAAGGCGAATTCGCCATCGACCAGGGACGCCGCCTGAGACTGCCGGGGGGCGGACGCGACACTCATGCGGCGATCGCGTCCAGTTCGGGCATCAGGCGTTCGAGGGCGATCTCGCTGATCATCCGGCTGTCGATGGAGATCAGGCCGCGCACGAAGGTCTTCACGCGGTCGCAGGCCATGTCGGGGGTCGGCTGGATGACCCCTTGGGTGACCGAGAGGATGTCGGAGACGGCGTCGACCAGCAGGCCGACGGTGCGCCCGCCCGTGGCGACCACGATGATCACCGAACGCACGGTGGGCTCATTGGCCTGGAGACCCAGGCGGGTGGCCAGCTCCATGATCGGCAGCACGGCGCCGCGCAGGTTGATGACGCCGCGGATGAAGTCGGGGGTCTGGGGCAGCGGCGTGGCCGGGGCCCAGCCGCGGATCTCGCGGACCGACATGATGTCGACGCAGAACTCCTGCTCGCCGATGCAGAAGGCGATGAATTCGCGGCGGTCGGACCCGGCCTGGACTTGATGTTCGCTCATCGGGCTCACTCCGCTGCGTAGAGGACGGGGTCGGCGGGGGCGGCGCGGCGGCGCATGGCCACCATCGCGTCCACGTCGGCGATCAGGGCGACCCGGCCGTCGCCCAGGATGGTGGCGGCGGCGATGCCTTCCACCTGGCGGTAGTTGGATTCCAGCGACTTGATGACCACCTGGCGCTGACCCTGGATGTCGTCGGCGACCAGGGCGGCGCGGGTGCCGTCCTCGCTCTCGATCAGCAGGACGACGCCTTCGTTCGGAGCGATCGGGACTTTGCGGAAGCCGAACACGCAGCCGATGTCGATCAGCGGCACATAGGAGTCGCGCACCGCGAGCACGGAGCCCTGCGGACCCAGCGCGCGGACCTCGTCGGCCTTGGGACGCAGGCTTTCGATGATGGCGGTGAGCGGCACCACCAGGGTGTGGCCGGCGACGTCGACCACCATGCCGTCGAGCACGGCCAGGGTGAGCGGCAGGCTGAGGGTGAAGGTGGAGCCTTCGCCGGGCCGCGAGGCGATGGAGATGCGTCCGCCCAGGGCCTGGACCGAGCGACGGACCACGTCCATGCCGACGCCACGGCCGGAGATGTCCGACACCACCGAGGCGGTGGAGAAGCCGGGCAGGAAGATCAGGTTGTCGGTCTCTTCGTCGGTCAGCACCGCGTCGGGCTGGATCAGGTTCTTGTCGATGGCGATCTGGCGCACGCGGGGGCGGTTGATGCCGCGCCCGTCGTCGGAGACCTCGATGACGATGCGGCCGCCGCGATGCAGGGCGGCCAGGCGCACGGTGCCCTCGGCGGGCTTGCCGGCCTCGATGCGCTCGGCCGGGGTTTCCAGGCCGTGGTCGATGGCGTTGCGCAGCATGTGGGTGATCGGGTCGGACAGGCGCTCGATGACGGTCTTGTCGACCTCGGTGGCCTCGCCATCGGTGACCAGGCGGGCCTGCTTGCGGGTCTGGGCGGCAACCTCGCGCACCAGGCGCGGCATGCGCTGGAACACCGACTTCACCGACTGGGCGCGGATGGCCATGACGCCGTCCTGGATGGAACGGGTCAGCTGTTCGAGCTCGTCCAGGCCCATGGCGATGTTGGACGACGGCGCGAAACCGTGCTCGGCCACGCGTTGGGCCAGCATGGCCTGGTTGATGACCAGTTCGCCGACCAGGTCGATCAGCTTGTCGATGCGTTCCGGGTCGACGCGGATGGTGGCCTGAGACGCGGCGGGCGGCGCGGCGCCGCCCTTGACGGCGGCCTGGGCGGCCGCGGCGGCGGGAGCCATCTCGACGGGAGCCGGCGCGGCCAGGGCGACGGGGGCGTCGGGGAGGGAGGCGACCGGCGCGGCAGCGGTGGGGGTGAAGCCGAACTCGTCGCTGGCCGGCGCGGCGGCGGCCAGGCGCGGAATAGGCGTTTCGGAAGGCGGCTTGGCGGCCAGTTCGGCCATCAGCGCGGCGGCCGCGTCGGCCGGTTGCGGCGTGGGAATGGGGGCGATGGGGTCGATCACGGGCATGGGCGCGGCGGCCTGGGCCAGCAGGGCGGCGATGGGATCGGCCGCGGCCTCGGACTCAGGCGCGGCGCCGTCGCGGCAGATGGTCAGCTCGCAGTCGCCGTCGACGAATTCGAACACTTCGCGGATCGCCGCTTCCTCGATCTCGGCGGTGAGGCGCACCGTCCAACCGAGATAGGCGCTCTCGGCCTCCATGTTCTCAAGGTCGGGCAGGTCGCTTTCGTCGAGGGTGGTCTCGACGGAGCCCAGGCGTTCCAGCTCGCGCAGCAGCAGCGCGGCTTCGTTGGCCTTGGCGTAGAGGTCGGAATGGGGCTTGAAGGTCACCAGCCAGACGGCGGGGCCGGGGGCGTCGGCGAGGATATCCATCACCGCCTGCGACGGCTGGAAGTCGAGATCGGGCAGGTCGGGGATGGCGATAGTCATCGGCTGGAAGCCGAAGTCGTCGGACGCCGGCGCGATCGGGTCCAGCGCCATGGGCGCGAAGGCCACGGGCGCGAATTCGATCGGGGCGTCGAGCCCGGCGGAGGCCGGCGGGGCGTCGGCGGGCGCGGCGCCCGCATGGCCGGTGATCCAGCCTTCCAGCTCCACCACCATGGCGGCGGTGGCGGCCTCGTTGGGACGGCCGTGGATGCGCGCGGCGGTGATCTGGTCGGCCAGGACATCGGCGGCGCGCAGCAGGCAGCGGACCAGCTCGGGCTCGGCCACGACGCGTTGGCTGCGCACCTCTTCCATCAGGGTCTCGAAGACGTGGGCGTAGCGCACCAGGGCTTCCAGGCCGAAGGCGCCAGCCCCGCCCTTCACCGAATGCACCGCGCGGAAGACCGCGTTGATGGTCTCCGCGTCGCCGGTCCCCGCTTCCATGGCGAGCAGTCCGACTTCGCAGTCGGCCATCAGCTCGTCACACTCCTGGAAGAAGGTGACCTTGATTTCCTCGAGCTCGTCCATCGGTGGCTAGGCCGCCACGCGACGAATGGCTTCGACGAGCTTTTCCGGATGGAAGGGCTTGACGATCCAGCCGGTGGCGCCGGCCTGGCGGGCGCGGTCCTTCTTGGCCGGGTCGCTCTCGGTGGTCAGCACCAGGATCGGCGTGGCGCGGTAGAGTTCGTCCTCGCGGACGCGCTCGATGAAGCCGAAGCCGTCCAGCTTGGGCATGTTGATGTCGGTGATGATGACATCGGCGCCGTGTTCGCCGAGCACGGCCAGGCCGTCCTCGCCGTCGACGGCTTCGACCACATTGAAGCCGGCCCGGACCAGGGCCATTCGCAGCATGTCGCGCATGGTGCGCGAGTCATCCACGGTCAGGATTTTCATTTCTAGGCGGCTCCTTCGAGCATGACGTCAGCGAGGTGGGCGTTGGCGCCGAACAGGCGCACGGACTCATTGAAGGCGTCCGAGCGCGGGGTGATGGCCAGGGGGTTGGTGTCGTCCGCCCAGGTGTGGCGGGCGGCCATGAGAATCTGCAGGCAGAGCGCGCCGAGGCGCTGGACGCCCGACGCGTCGACGCTGAGGGGCTGGCCCCGGCGTTCCAGCAGGGCGGTCTTCAGCGCGGCGGCGGCCTTCAGGTCGAGCACGGACTCGAGGATCAGGGGCTCGGTCATGGGCTAGAACTCCTCCCAGCCGTCAGCGTCGGGCGCGGCGGCGCCGAAGCTGACCGCGACGCGCTGGGCCATGGCGCGGGCCGGCGACGGCGCGGCGGGGGTGTGGTCGGTGACGGGCTGGGGATGGGCGCGGGGGGCCGGAGCCGGCTCGCGGGTCATCAGGTCGCCGCCCAGGTTCGGGCGGTCCGGGGCGCGGCGCTCGGAACTCGGCTGGGGCGTATAGGCGGGGGCGAAGCTGGAGGTCTGGCGGGCCTGGGCACGTGTGCGGGTCGGGCCGCCGGAGACGCGGAAGCGCTCGATCAGCCGGGCCATCTCGTGGGTCTCGGCCTTCAGGGAGTGGGCGGCGGCGGTGGCCTGTTCGACCATGGCGGCGTTCTGCTGGACGACCTGGTCCATCGAGTTGACGGCGGTGTTGACCTCGCCCAAGCCCGTGGACTGTTCCTGGGCGCTGGCGGCGATCTCGGAGACTAGGCTGTCGATCTCGGCGACCTTGACGACGATGGACTGCAACGCCTTGCCGGTCTCGCCGACCAGGGACACGCCCTGTTCGACCTGGGCCGAACTGGCCGAGATCAGCGCCTTGATCTCCTTGGCGGCCTCGGCGGAGCGTTGGGCCAGGGCGCGCACCTCGGAGGCGACGACGGCGAAGCCACGGCCGGCTTCGCCCGCGCGGGCGGCCTCGACGCCGGCGTTCAGGGCCAGCAGGTTGGTCTGGAAGGCGATCTCGTCGATGACGCCGATGATCTGGGTGATCTTGCTGGAGGACTTCTCGATGCCGTCCATGGCGGCCACGGCGCCGGCGACGACCTCGCCGGAGCGCTGAGCCTCGCCGCGGGTCGCGGTGACGACGCTGGAAGCCTGTTTGGCGCCGGACGCGGTCTTCTTCACGGTGGCGGTGATCTGGTCCAGGGCGGCGGCGGTTTCCTCAAGCGAGGCGGCCTGCTGCTCGGTGCGGCGGCTCAGGTCGTCGGAGGCCGAGGCGATTTCGTCGGCGCCCACATCAATGCCGTCGGCGCTGGCGCGCACGCTGGTCATGGTGTCTTCGAGCTGGCCCATGGCGGCGTTGAAGTCGGAGCGCAGCTGGGCGTATTCCGACGGCAGGTCGTCGGGCATGCGATAGGTCAGTTCGCCGTCCACCAGGGCGGTCATGCCCTGGCCGACGCTGGCCACCACGGAGGCGCGCTCGGACGACAGCACCTCGGCCTCGGCGACCTTGCGGGCCTCCTCGGCGGACAGGCGGGCCCGAGCGGTTTCGGCCTCGAGCACGATCTTGGCCAGGGCGGCCTGGCGGAAGGATTCGGTGGCCTTGGCCATGGTGCCGATCTCGTCGGGGCGACCGGCGCCGACGATGGCGGAGTCGGTGTCGCCGGCGGCCAGGCGGCCCATGGAGCCGGCCAGGGACTCAAGCGGCTTCACCAGCAGGCGCAGGCTGGCCATGATCAGCATCAGCGAGCCGGCGATGGCGGCCACCAGGGCGGCGATCATGAACCACTGGGAGAATTCGCCCAGGGTGCGGGCGTGGTCGCTGGCGGCGTCGCGGGCCACCTCGATCTTGTCGCTGGCCTGTTCCATCGCCCCTTCGAGGAAGCGGAACTGGCGGGTGAACTCCGGCATCGCCTGGGCGGCGGAGGCGGGGTTGTTCTCGGCGGCGTCCACGGCGGCATGGGCGCTGGCGACATAGGTCTCGATGGGGGCGTCCAGGGCCTCCAAGGCGCTCTTCACGCCCTGGTCGGTGGCCAGGCCCTCGCTGGTCTTGACGTCCTTGGCGAAGGCCGCGGCGTCCTTGTTCAGGCTTTCCTTGGCCTCGGAAATGGGCGAACCCATCAGCGGGTCCTTGGCCAGCATGGCCGACAGCACGTCCTCGCGCACGGCGTCGTGCATCATGTCGGAATGCATATGGCTGCGGGTCAGGTCGGCGGCGGCCTGGGCGGCCTTCAACGCACTGTTCATGCTGACCGCGCTGGCCAGGCCGGCCGATGCGGTCAGGCCGCAGACCAGCAGCATGCCGACACCCGCGGCGGTGACTTTGGACTTGATCGTGGCAAACATCAGACGGCCCTCCCGGTGAGCGGATAAGCGGTCAGCGGCTGGCGATGGCCGGCAAGGCGCAGGATCGCCGCCACGACGCCGAGCGCGCCGAGCAACGTCCGGCGCACCAGCCGTTCGCCGAAAATTGGATAAGTCCGCCGCAAAACCCGCTCGCCCTCGCCCCGCGCCGCCCCTTCGCCGCCCGGCCCCCTGATGGCCAAGCTTGAATCGAAATCGGCTTCCGCGCCTGGACGACCATGACGGGTGGTCATTAACGAAGATTTTTTTTCCGGCCCGAGGGGGAAAATTCCTTCACGGCCGAGCTTGCGCCCAATTGTCGCGGCTCGCGTTAACCTTGCAAAACGACGTTACGCGAGTGGTCCAGCCGCAGCACCCGATCGGCCCGGGGCGGCAGCTCCGCCAGGATGTGGCGGGTCAGGCGTTCGTAGTGGGCGATGAAGCGGGTGACCTCCGCATCGGTCATGGCCCGGCCGGGCGCCCCCTCCCGGGCAAGGCGTTCGGCCAGCTTGGCCTCCTGCTCCATCCGCCAGGCCGCCACGGCCTCAAAATCGGGCGCGGCCAGCAGCAGCAACCAGCCGATACGGGCGAAGAGGTCCTGATAGGCGCCGTGCAGGGCGTCGTTGGCGTAGCGCCGCCAGACGCCATCAGGGTCTTCCAGTCGCTCCAGCTCGTTGACCGGCGTCTCGAGCGCGTGGGGGAGTTGCGCCCGCGCGCCCACGCACCAGCCCTCGAAGAGGACGATGTCGGCGGGGCCTTCGAAGGCTTCGGGCTCGCCCCGGTCGTCGCGGGCCTTGTCGAAGCGCGGCAGCAGGGTGGTTCCGGACCGCGCCAGGCCGTCCAGAATCTTGAGGCCGAGGTCGACATCGTGGGTCCCCGGCGGGCCACGGGTGGCGAGCAGCGGGTGGACGTGGGCGGCCAGCACCTGGCGCTCGGCCCGGGTCAGGTAGAGGTCGTCGAGCGACAGCCGCGCCACCTTCAGGCCGCGGCCCTCCAGCAGACCGGCGATGGCCATGCAGGCGGTGGACTTGCCGCTGGCCTGGGAACCGCAGACCCCGGCGACGAAGCCGGGCCCCTGCCCTTCGGCGGCGCGGGCGATCGCTTCGGCGATCGGCGCCCAGAGCGCCTGGACCTGGCCGGCAAAAGCGGCCGGCAGGCGCTCGCGCGCGATCATCTTGGAAAGCCAGTCAGCCATGCTGATCCCTTGAAGCCTTCGCGACCTAGGGGCAAGGCTGCTAGATTGGGGCCATGAAACTCTCCGGCCTCAAGGTCCTCGACCTCTCCCTGTTCCTGCCGGGTCCGATGCTGACCCTGATGATGGCCGATCACGGCGCCAACGTGATCAAGGTCGAACCGGCCGGCGAGGGCGAGCCCACCCGCCACCTCGGCTATATGAAGAGCGGGGCCAGCATCTGGTTCCGCAACACCCAGCGCGGCAAGCGCTCGATCCAGCTCGACCTCAAGAGCGACGACGGCAAGGCGGTGTTCTGGTCCCTGGCCAGGGAGGCCGACGTGATCATCGAGGCCTTCCGGCCCGGCGTCGTCGACCGGCTGGGCGTGGGCTATGGCACGGTGAAGGCGGTCAATCCGGGCATCGTCTACTGTTCGATCTCCGCCTTCGGGCAGGAGGGGAAATATCGCGAAAAGCCGGCCCACGACCTGGCCATCCAGGCGATGGCGGGCCTGGTCGCCCACACCGAGGGGTTCGACGGCAACCCCGCGCCGCCGGGGCTGGTGGCGGGCGACGCGCTGGGCAGCCTGACGGCGCTGTCGGGCGTGATGATGGCGCTGTGGCGCAAGGACCGCACCGGCCAGGGCGACTATCTGGACGTCTCCATGCTCGACAGCCTGATGGCCTGGACGCCCAACGTCAGCGGCAAGATCTTCGCGACCGGCGAGGACATCATCCCCAAGCATGAGCGGCCCTTCGGCGGCCAGGCGATGAACAGCCTCTACGAATGCAAGGACGGCGGCTGGGTGGCGCTGGGCGGCTCGGAGGTGAAGTTCGCCAGGAACCTGCTGAGCGCGTGGGAGCGGCTCGACCTGCTGCATTATGCGGAAATCCCGCCGGGGCCGGGCCAGTACCCGTTGCGCGACTTCTTCAGGAGCAAGTTCAAGGAGAAGACGCGCGCGGAGTGGGAGGCCTGGTTCGAGGGACGCGACATCTGTTTCGCCCCGGTGCGAACGCTGAAGGATGCGTTCGAGGACGACGCCGCAAAAGAGCGGGGGATGATCGCCTGGGACGAGGCGGGCAATGAGATCGTCGGCACGCCGCTGCGGTTCAAGGAGGAGCCGGGGGTGATCGATCCGACGATCGCCGGGATCGATGAGCATCATGCGCAGATCGTGGCGAAGGGCTGGGAGACGTAGCCATCCCTCCGCGGCATTGCCGCAAACCCGGCTCCGTGGTTCTATCTGACCATTGATTAGATGGGCCTCCCGGCGCACCGCGAAAACGCGGGCGAGACGGGCGGCGTATGGGAGAGAGACCGATGAGCGACGGCGCGATGGATATCGCCAAGAACGCGGCTTCCGAGGCCTGGACCCTGCCGATCGAGGAGATCGACGTGGCCCAGCCGCATCTCTTCCAGGACGATACCCTGTGGCCCTATTTCGAGCGGTTGCGGCGCGATTGCCCGGTCCACTATCAGGCCGGCGGTGAATTCGGGCCCTATTGGTCGATCACCAAATACGCGGACATCATGACGGTGGACACCAACCACGCCGTCTTCTCCTCCGACGCCCACCTGGGCGGCATCACCATCCGGGACTTCGACGAAGACTTCGTCCTGCCGATGTTCATCGCCATGGACCCGCCCAAACACGACATCCAGAGGAAGACCGTCAGCCCCATCGTCTCGCCCGGCAACCTGGCGGTCATGGAGCCGATCATCCGCGAGCGGGTCGGCCTGATCCTGGACAGCCTGCCGATCGGCGAAGAGTTCGACTGGGTCGACAAGGTCTCCATCGAGCTGACCACCCAGATGCTGGCCACGCTGTTCGATTTTCCCTGGGCGGAGCGGCGCAAGCTGACCCGCTGGTCGGACATGGCCACCACCATCCCGGGCGCCGGTCTGGTGGAGACGGAGGAGGAGCGCCGGGCCGAACTGCTGGAGTGTCTGGAGTATTTCACGGGCCTGTGGAACCAGCGGGTCAACGCGCCCCCGGCCGGCGACCTGATCTCGATGCTGGCCCACGGCGAGGCCACCCGGAACATGGACCCCATGGAGTATCTGGGGAACATCATCCTGCTGATCGTCGGCGGCAACGACACGACGCGCAACTCGATCACCGGCGGGGTGCTGGCGCTCAATCAGAACCCGGAGCAGTACGCCAAGCTGCGCGCCAATCAGGCGCTGATCACCTCCATGGTGCCCGAGATCATCCGCTGGCAGACGCCGCTGGCCCACATGCGGCGCACGGCGCTGGAGGACTTCCAGATCGGCGGCAAGCTGATCAAGAAGGGGGACAAGGTGGTCATGTGGTACGTCTCGGGCAACCGCGACGAAGACGCTATCGACAATCCCAACGCCTTCATCATCGACCGCGAGCGGCCCCGCCAGCACCTCTCCTTCGGCTTCGGCATCCACCGCTGCGTGGGCAACCGTCTGGCCGAACTGCAGCTGAAGATCATCTGGGAGGAGATCCTCGCCCGCTTCAGCTTCGTGGAGGTGGTGGGCGAGCCCAGGCGCGTCTTCTCGGGGTTCGTGAAGGGATACGAGACCTTGCCGGTGGTGCTGCACGCGAAGGCGGCATGAAGGCAAGCCGGCGCCGCACCACGCCGACGAGGGACAGGCCGCGAAGCGAAGGCCTGGCGTTTTCCGGGGTCGCGACCCGGGCAAGCTGACCGCGGGATTGATTTTTCCCAATACCGACACAGAGCCCCCAGCCTGAGCTATCAGGAACGCCGCTGATCGCGCGTACGCTTGAGAGCCTCGGGAGCAGGAATGAAAGGTCTCGTGGGGCTTCTGGCGCTTGGCGCCATCGCGCCCGCCGTTCAGGCCCAGGCGCAGACCGATCCGCCGCCGGCGCCCGCCCCGGCGCAGGCCGGAAAGGCCGCCGGAACCTCAGTGGAAGAGGTGGTGATCACCGCCCGGCAGCCGGCCTCGCAGACGCTGATCGACCGCAAGGTCTATAGCGTCACCAGCGACCTGCAGGCGACCTCCGGCACGGCGGCGGATGTGCTCAACAGCGTCCCGTCGGTGTCGGTCGACGCGGACGGCAATCTCAGCCTGCGTGGCGACGCCAATGTGACCGTCCTGGTGGACGGCAAGCCCTCGGCGCAGTTCTCGGGCTCCGCGCGCGGCCTCAGCCTGCAGCAGTTTCCGGCCAGCGAGATCGACCGCATCGAGGTGCTGGCCAGCCCCCCGGCTCAGTACAAGGCCGAGGGCTCGGGCGGGGTGATCAACATCATCACCAGGAAGACCCGCCGCCAGGGCTATAGCGGCGCGGTGCAGTTGAGCGTCGGCGACAGGCGGCGCTTCACGCTGGGGGTCAGCGGCAGCTACAACGCCGGGCCGCTGAAGCTGTCGGGGGCGCTGAACCTTCGCCAGGACGCGCGGGTGCGGTTGACCACCTCGACGCGCACGGCGACCGACCCGGCCACCAACCTCGGCGAATTCAGCCACCAGTCCCTGGACGAGCATTTCCGGCGGCTGGTCCCCTCGGGCAACCTGGCCCTCGACTATGACCTGAACGGCCGCCAGTCGTTCGGCGCCTCGTTCAACCACCGTGAACTGACCGGGGTCCGGTTCTTCGACCAGCATGATCAGAGCGGCCCATCGGCCGGCGCCGTCACCGGCGTTTCCGACCGCCACAGCGACGGCCGCGAATGGTCGCTGGACAGCGGCGGCGAGGCCCATTTCGAACAGAAGCTGTGGCGGCCGAACGAAACCCTGACCCTGACCTTGCAGACCAGCGCCGACCGGGAACGGGAGCGCTACGCCTACCGCAACACCTTCACCCTCCCGGTCTCCGCCCCCACCTTCGACAACCTGCGCCTCAGCCACGACCTGATCGCCACCGAGTTCAGCGCCGACTACGATCTGCCGCTCAGCCACGACCGCGAACTGAAGCTGGGCTACGACTTCGAGGACGACAACAACCGCTTCGACAATGTCGGCGACACGATCGATCCGCTCAGCGGCCTGCCGGTTTCCAATCCGGCGGTGACCAACCATTTCCGCTATCGCCAGCAGATCCACGCCGCCTATGGCCAGTATCAGGCCCCGATCGGCCCCTGGTCCTTCCAGGCCGGTCTGCGACTGGAGGCCACCCATGTCTCCACCCTGCAGATCACCGGCAACATCCCGGGCGGGCGCGACGACGTCGGCGTCTATCCCAGCCTGCACCTGGACCGTAGCCTGGGCGAGGACGCCAAGCTGTCGGCCAGCATCACCCGGCGCACCACCCGGCCGGACCCGGAAATCCTCAACCCCTTCATCGACCACCAGGACACCCACAACCTGCGAGCCGGCAATCCGGACCTACTGGCGCAGGACACCTGGTCCTTCGAGCTGGGCTACAGCGCCACGCCCGCCGCCTGGACCTATGGCGCGACGGCCTACTACCGGCAGGACCGCAACGGCGTCACCGACATCCTTGTGCCGGTCACGGGCGACATCGTGCTGGCGACCAAGGCCAACCTGCCCCTGACCCGCTCGGCCGGCGTGGAATTCAACGCCAATGGCCGCGTGGGCCGCAAGCTGACCTATGCCGTGAGCGGCGACGTCTTCTACAAGCAGATCGACGCGGGCGCCCTCGGCGCGGGCGGCTTGAAGTCGACCACCGGCCTGAACCTGAAGGCCAGCCTGACCTACCAGCCGACCAGCCTCGACACGGCGCAGATCTCCTTCACGCGCCAGGACAGGCGGCTCACGCCGCAAGGCTATCTGAGCGCGGTCAATCTGGTGAACCTGGGCTATCGCCGCCAGTTGCGGCCGGACCTGGCCCTGGTCGTCACCGTCAGCGACGCCCTCGATGGCCAGCGCCAGCAACGGCTGATCACCACCCCCGTGCTGAACGACGACTTCGAGCGCCATCAGTCCGGCCGCGTCGCCTATGTCGGTTTCGTCTACACCTTCGGCGCCCAGAAGAAGACCAAGGGCAACGGCTTCCAGTACGACCCGTAAAGGCGCGCCGGCTATGTCTTGATGGGCTGGGTCTCGCGGATGGGCTCGGAGCCGTCCCAGTCCCGGGCGACGCGGCGGATGTGCTCGAAGAGCTTGCCCTTCGGGCCGCTGATGTCGGAAATCTCCACCACCGTGCCGGGATGGCCCTGCGTATCGAAATAGGCGAAGCGGCCCTGTTCCCCGCCGATGCGGCCCTCGTGGCCCACGGTGTAGCCGAGCGCCAGGGCGCGGTCGTAGAGGCCCTGATAGTCGGCCGTCCAATAGGCCATGTGCTGCAGGCCCTCATGGCCGGCGTCAAGGAATTCCCGGTACATCGACGGCGCGTCGTTGGTCTGCTGGATCAGCTCGATCTGCAGGTCGCCGGAATTGGCCAGGGCGACGCTCATGGTCATCTCCGACTCCACGCCCCGATGGCGGAAATAGTCGGTCTTCACCTGCGGGAAGAAGAACCAGGGCCCCACCCCCATCACAGTGATCCAGTGGTCCATAGCGGCGCGGATGTCGCGCACCACATAGCCGTTCTGGGTGACGGCGCCGAAGATGCGGCTCATGGGATGGCTCCGGACGCCCGGTTGCGGGACCTCACATGGCGTAATGCCCTCGGGCCGGTCAAGGCATCCGGACAACGCGCTTTGATACCTGCGGTCATGAGAATGGCGCCCGCGATCCTGGGCGCCGCCGCCGGCGCCGATAGGCTTGCGACCCACAACCGCCGCTGACGGCGCGGATGGGGAGAGCCGGGTGACGCACGCATCGACGGAGGGCTCGCCTCGCCGCAAGGCCAGGGTCGCCGGCCTCCTCTACCTCGGCGTCATCGCCGCCGGGGCCTTCGCCTTCCCGGTGATGTCGCGGGTGACGGTGCGCGGGGACGCGGCGGCGACGGCGGTCAACATCCTGGGGTCGGAGGGGCTTTACCGCGCGGCCATGGCGGCGGACCTTGCCGGTGGCCTGCTCTATGTGGGCGTCATCGCCCTGCTCTATGAACTGCTGAAGCCGGCGGGCCGGTCCCTGTCCCTGGCGGCGGCCTTCTTCGGCGTGGCGGGCTGCACGCTGGGCGCCGTGGCCAGCCTGTTGCGGCTCGGCCCGCTGATCCTGCTGCAGGGCGGGAGCGGGTTTTCGGCGGCGGCCTTCGCCAGCCTGAAATTCCACACCCAGGCCCACGCCATCGCCATGACCTTTTTCGGCGTCTACTGCCTGTTGCTGGGGGTGGCGATCTTCCGCTCCGGCTTTCTGCCCAGGCTGCTGGGCGTGCTGGTCGCCCTGGCGGGCGTGGCCTGGCTGACCAGCAGCTTCGGCGGGTTCCTGGCCCCTGCCCTGGTGCGGCCCCTCTACCCCTACATCCTGGCGCCCGGCTTCCTCGGCGAGATTTCGTTGACCGTCTGGCTGCTGCTCGTCGGCCTCGACCAACCCAAGTGGATGGCCCGGGCGGAAGCGGCCGCCTCATGAGCCTTCAGTTGCATAATGGAGCCTTCGCATGGGCCATCTGATCGTCGCGGCCGATGCGCCGTTCTGGGTCCGCGCGGCGGCCGATACGGTGCTCTTCGCCCATATCGGCGGAGGGACGGTGGGCATGGTCTCCGGCGCCGTGGCGATCACGGCGCGCAAGGGCGGCCGAGTGCATCGCGCGGCGGGCAACGTCTTCTTCGCCGGGATGATGGCGCTGTCCGTCGTCGGCTTCGTGGTCGCGCCCATGCTCAATGACCGGGTGTCGACCATCGCCGGGATGCTGACCTTCTATCTGGTGGTGACGGCCTGGCTGACCGCCAGACGCCCGCCCGGGACGCTCAGCCGGTGGGAGGTGGCCGCCGCCCTCATCCCCCTGACCGCTCTGGCCATGGGCGCGACCTTCATCCACATGGCCTCGCTCAGTCCCGACGGCATGGTCGACGGTCAGCCGCCCCAGGCCAACTACATGTTCTCCATCGTCGGCGCCTTCGCCCTGGCCGGCGACGCCCACCTGATCGCGCGGCGCGGGCTGACCGGCGCGGCGCGGATCACGCGGCACCTGTGGCGGATGTGCGTGTCGCTGTTCATCGCCACCGGCTCCTTCTTCCTGGGCCAGCAGCAGATGCTGCCCAAGACGTGGCATGGCTCGCCGGCCCTGTTCATACCGGTGCTGGCGCCGCTGCTGCTGATGCTGTTTTGGCTGGCGCACACCTGGTGGAAGGCGCGGCCCCGGCGGCGCACGCCGGTGGTGGCCTGAAGAAAAGTTGGGACACACACCTATTTCGGGCAACCGGCCGAGACACGGGCCCCGATCTGTCCGGAAATAGGTGTGTGTCCCTACTTTTAGCGCGCGGGCTCGAGCACGACGTCGACCAGCCGCGGCTTGAACCGCCGCCCGGTGGGCGAGCTCGGATCCGGATCGCTCAGCAGGCCGGCGCTGCCCAGGCGGAAATATTCCAGCCGCCCGGTGACGCGCACGCGGCTGGCCAGCGGGTGGGCCGCGCCCGACGCGTCCTGGTAGGTCGCATGGCTGAGATCGACGATGAGAGTTTCCGGCGCCGCCGGCGCCCAGTCGATCTTCTGACGGCTGAGGATGGGCAGGTTGAGCTGGTTCGGCCCAGCGCCGCGCTCGATCTCGACGCGGATCAGCCGGCTGCCACCGTCATTCGGCGCGCTGGTCAATTCGGGCCCCATCGCCGCGCCCTGGCCGCTCGGCCCATTGTCGAAACCGACATAGCCGTCGATCGAGATCCGCCGCTCCGACAGGCTGGATGACCGGTAGACCAGAGCCTCGAGCTGCGAAGGCTGGACCACCACGACCGGCTGTGGCGGCGGGGCCTTGGCGCAGGCCGCCGCCATCACCAGCACGCTCAGCATCGCCACTGTCAGACGCATCGGGGCCTCCGTAGGTCAGGCCCGCAGGATGGACGGCAATGGTGAAGCAATCGCTGAGTGGTGGCTAAAGCCGTCCCACCGCCTGCACGACCGCCGCCGTCTGTTCCCAACCCAGCATGTGCCCCGCCTGAGGCGCCATCACCCGTTCGGCCCCCGCGATCGCGTCCACGAAGGCTCTGGCATAGACCGGCGGGATCAGGCGGTCGCTCTCGCCCCAGGCCACCACCGTCTTCGCCTTGATCCGGTAGAGCCGCTCCGACAGCCCGCGCTCGGGGATGGGGAAGAGGATGCGGCCGGCCATGCCCATCTGGCGCGCGTTCTGGATCAGGAAGGCCTTGAGGAATTCAGGGTCGGCCATGCCCTGGCGCGCGCCCATCAACGCGGCGCCGGCCACCGGATCGTGGAACAGGTATTGCGGCAGCTCATAGGGCAGCAGGGCGAACATGTCCGGGATCGGATGGTCGTCGAGCCACAGGCCCATCGGCGCCAGCAGGGCCAGGCGCGAGACGTCGTTGGGCGCGATGGCGGCCATCTCGGCGGCGATCATGCCGCCCATGGAATGGCCGACCAGGATGGGGTCCTTCAGGCCGAGCGCACCAACCACGTCCCAGGTATGGAGGGTGAAATCCAGCATGTCGCGGATCTCGGGCGCCTCCTCGCTGTCGCCGTAGCCGGGGATCAACGGGGCGTAGACGTGGTGGGTTTGGGCCAGGGCTGCCAGCAGCGGATCGGCGGCGGTGATGCCGCCCGCGCCGTGCAGATAGACCAGGGGCTCACCGCTTCCGCCCTCCAGATAGCGGACCGGCACATGCCGGGTGGCGAGCGTCTTCAGCTGCAGGTCGCTCACTTCGCCACCGCCGGTTCACGCGCCGCATCGATTGGCTTGGCGCCCCATTCCGCCGGCAGGGCGCCGGCCACGGCCTGGTCCTTGATCGGATGGCACCAGAAGCGTTCGTCGTCGGCGTATTCGGGAAACAGGCCGCGCAGGTGGGGCATCACCTTCTCGGCAAACAGGCGGGTGGAATACATGGCCTTGTCGGCCGGCATGTCGCCCACATGCATCAGGCAGAAGATGTTGCCCACGCGAAGTGACTTGATCAGGTCCTCCATCCGCTGGCGCACCGTTTCCGGCGATCCGGCGATCACATGGCCGCCCTCGATCAGGTCCTTCCAGGTCAGCGTCGCATAGCCGCCGATCGGCGGGGCGTATTGCGACAGCGCCCCGGTCTGGATGGTCTTGATGGTGCGATAGCCCGGGGCGTCGGCGAAGCCGCCATAGACGTGCAGGCAGCGGTTGTAGAAATAGCTGACATGCTCCGAGTACAGACGTTCCGCCTCCTCGTCGGTCTCGGCCACGCAGATGGTCTGGGCGAACCCGGCGCGATAGGGGCTGTCGTCGGGGGCGTCCCTCTCCGCGACCCTATCCCAATACCCTTGCATCAGCGCCTTGGCGCGGATGTAGCCGCTGAAGCTGAGGTAGGAGTAGCTGTAGGTGTTGTCGATGCAGAAGTCGTAGGTCTCCACCGAGCCGCCGCCGGGGATGTGGATGGGCGGCGGGTTCTGGATCGGCCGCGGCCAGATGTTGACGTGGCGCAGCTTGGTGTAGCGGCCGTTGAAGGCGAAGGGGTCCGGCTCGGCCCAGGCCTTGCGGATCAGGTCGTGAGCCTCCTGGTACTTCTCCCGTGTCAGGCTGGGAATCTGGCCATAGCAGTAGTTGGTGTCCATGGACGTCCCCACCGGGAACCCCGCCACCAGCCGCCCGCCGGAGATGCAGTCCAGCATGGCGAATTCCTCGGCCACGCGGACCGGCGGATTATACAGGGCGATGGAGTTGCCCAGCACCACGATGCCCACATCCTTGGTGCGTCGGGCCAGGCCGGCGGCGATGATGTTGGGGCTGGGCATGATGCCGTAGCCGTTCTGGTGGTGCTCGTTCACCCCCACGCCGTCGAACCCGAGGGTGTCGGCGTATTCGAGGAGGTCCATATAGGTGTTGTAGACCTCGTGGCTCTTGGCCGGGTCGAACAGCTTCTGGTCGATGTCGACCCAGACCGAGCGGTTCTTCTCCCGGAAGTCGTCCGGCAGATAGGGCCACGGCATCAGGTTGAACCAAGTGAACTTCATGGCCACGCGTCCTCCGGGAGCCACCTCTGATGGGCGGTCATCTGAACAACGATAACCCTTCCGCGCCGGGCGCCAACCGGCGAATCCGGCGCTAGACTGGCGCCAGGGCCGATCCCACATCCTTCTACACCGGCTGGCTGGTCGATCCGGCCGAGCGCGAGGCGCTGCTCAGGCGCTTTCCGCCGCGCTACGCGATCGCGGTGGCCCACCATGTGACGCTGAAGTTCGGTGACCGCG
>JAQGIP010000126.1 GCA_028291055.1 Caulobacter sp. | reverse complement strand
CGCGTTCCGAGGGCTTCAGGATGAAGGCGTTGCCGCAGGCGATGGCCACGCCGAACATCCACATCGGGATCATGGCGGGGAAGTTGAACGGCGTGATGCCGGCCACCACGCCCAGGGCCTGCTTCATGGAATAGACGTCGATGCCGGGACCAGCGCCGGAGGTGTATTCGCCCTTCAGCAGATGCGGCACGCCGCAGGCGAATTCGATGACTTCCAGGCCGCGCTGGATGTCGCCCTTGGAGTCGGCGATGACCTTGCCGTGTTCGGCCGACAGGGCGTGGGCCAGCTTGTCCATGTCGCGTTCGATCAGGCGCTTGAATTCAAACATCACCCGCGCGCGGCGCTGCGGGTTGGCGGCGGCCCAGCCCTTCTGGGCCTCGGCGGCCTTCTGGACGGCGGCGTCCAGCTCGGCGGGAGTGGAGAGGCCCACCTGGGCCTGGACCTTGCCGGTATTGGGATCGAAGACGTCGCCCTTGCGGCCCGAGGTGCTGGCGACGGAGCTGCCATTGATGAAGTTGTCGATGGTGCGCATGGCCGGGTTTCCTCTTGGATCGTCTTGTCTCGGCGCGGACGTAGCGCCGATCGACCGTCCGGAGCAACGGAGAATTGTCGGCTCCCGTCCTGCGAAAATGCAGTACTATACCGCCATGACCGATTGGGACGATCTGCGCGTCTTCCTAGCGACCGCCCGGGGCGGCTCCTTCGCCGATGCGGCCCAGCGGCTGCGCATGGACGCCACCACCGTGGCGCGGCGCATCCAGCGCCTGGAAAGCGGCCTGACCGCGCGGCTGTTCGTGCGCAGCCCGCGCGGCCTGCAGCTCACCGCCACGGGCGCGGAACTGATGGAGGCGTCCCTGGCCATCGAGGGCGCGGTAGACCGGGTCGGCGCCATCGAGGCCCTGGCCGGGGCCACCGGGGTGGTCCGCGTCTCGGCGTCGGAAGGGTTCGGCGCCCACGTCCTGGCGCCCGCCGCGCCGGCCCTGCTGGCGGACCGGCCCGGCCTCTCGCTCGAACTGGTAGCCAACGCGGGCTTCCTGTCGGCCTCCAGCCGCGAGGTGGACCTGGCCGTCACCTTCGCCCCGCCCCAGAACTCACGCCTCGTGGTGGAGCGGCTGACCGACTATGCGCTGGGCCTCTATGCCGCCCCCGGCTACCTGGCCAAGGCCGGGCGGCCCGACACCCTGGAGGCGCTCAGGCCCCACGAACTGGTCGGATATATCGATGACCTGATCTATGCGCCGGAGCTGCGCTACCTGAACGACGTGCTGCCGGGCCTGAGGGCCCGCACCACCTCCTCCTCCATCCGCGCCCAACTGGAGCTGACGCGCGCGGGCGCGGGACTCTGCGTCCTTCCCCACTTCATGGCCGCAGCCGACCCGGGGCTGGAGCCGGTGCTGGGTGACAAGGTGCGGCTGGTGCGCAGCTTCTGGATGTCGGTGCACCGCGACCTGCAGGACGCACGCCGCCTGCGCGCGGTCCAGGCCTGGCTGGTTGAGACGGTGGCGGCCCGCCAGAGCTCACTGATGCCGGCTTAAGCCAGACCCACAATCAGGTTGCGCAGCGCTGAGATGCCATTCAACCACTCGTCATAACGCTCGCCCCCGCTCTCGGAGAACAGCTCGTCGAGCTCCGAACCGTTGACCACCTTCGACAGCGCCTTGAGCGCCAGAGCCGGGAGTTCCGGCGGCGCGGGGCCCAGGATGGCCGGCAGGACGGACGACGCGTCGGGCAACAGCACCGGCGCCCCGGTCATCACCGCGGCCAGTACGCCCACCGCCGCCACGGCCGCGCCGGCCTCCGGCGCCTCGAGATAGTCCGCATCCACCGCCGCCTGCAGGGCATGCCGCGCCGTGGCCCAGGTTCCGGCAACGCCGATCTCGCGCAGGAAGTCAGCGGCGTCATCGTTGTCGAAGTAGCCGGTGGCCCAGGCGCTCACCCGCTAGGCCAGCTCGAACGGTTCAAGCCCCGCCAGCCGCATCGCCTTTTCCCGCTCCGCCGGCCGGCGTGTCGGCAACCCCGCCACCGCCTGGGCCGTGTGGGCGATGTGTTCCGGCGTGGTGCCGCAGCAGCCGCCCAGGATGTTGACGATGCCGCTCCGGGCCCACTCCTCCAGCATGTGGGAGGTCTGGTGCGGCTCCTCGTCATACTCGCCCATGGCGTTGGGCAGGCCGGCGTTGGGATAGGCCGCGACCAGGGTGTCGGCGATGCGCGACAGCTCCGCGATATGGGGCCGCATCAGCTCCGCGCCCAGCGCGCAGTTGAAGCCCACGGCGAAGGGTTTGGCGTGGCGCACGCTGTTCCAGAAGGCCTCCACCGTCTGGCCCGACAGGGTGCGGCCCGAACGGTCGGTGATGGTGCCGGAAATCCAGATCGGCAGCGGCTCCAGGCCCTCGTCCTGCAGGTCGAGGATGGCCTTGATGGCGGCCTTGCAGTTCAGGGTGTCGGTGATGGTCTCCACCAGGAAGAGGTCCACGCCGCCTTCGTGCAACGCCTGGACCTGCTCGCGGTAGGCCACATAGACCTGGTCGAAATTCACCGTCCGCGCGCCGGGGTCGTTCACGTCCGACGACATCGACAGCATACGGTTCAGGGGCCCGATCGAGCCGGCCACGAAGCGGGGTTTCTCGGGCTCATCCGCCAGCCAGCGGTCGGCGACCTTGCGCGCGATCCGCGCGCCCTCGAAGTTGATGTCCCGCACGGCGCTCTCCAGACCATAGTCGGCCTGGGCGATGGTGGTGGCGCTGAAGGTGTTGGTCTCGGAGATGTCGGCCCCGGCGGCGAAATAGCGGTCGTGCAGGTTCTCGATGATGTCGGGCCGGGTGAGGCACAGCAGGTCGTTGTTGCCCTTCAGCTGGCCGTCGTGGTGGACGAACCGCTCGCCCCGGAAGTCGGCTTCCGACAGGCCCTGGCGCTGGATCATCACGCCCCAGGCGCCGTCCAGCATCAGGATGCGCTCTTTCGCGGCCTGCTTGAGCAGGGCGATGCGCTCTTGTCGGGTCATGCGGCGGCTTCCTTAGCTTCCGGCGCCGGCTCACGAACGCCCAGCACGCGGCAGATGGCATAGACCAGGTCGGCGCGGTTGAGGGTGTAGAAGTGGAAGTCGCTAAAGCCCTCCTCCTCCAGCTTGGCGCACATTTCCGCCGCCACCGAACAGGCCAGCAGCCGCCGCGTCTCCGGGTCGCCGTCCAGCCCGTCGAACAGGTTGGCCAGCCACGTGGGGATGCCGATGCCGATCGGCCCGGACATCTTCTGCAGCCCCTTGAAGTTCGACACCGGCATGATGCCCGGCAATATGGGGATGGTGACGCCCGCCTTCACCACCTGGTCGCGGAAGCGCAGGAAGCCGTCGATGTCGAAGAAGAACTGGGTGATCGCGCGCGTCGCGCCGGCGTCGACCTTGGCCTTCAGCACCTCGATATCGTTGGCGATCGAGGGGCTTTCCGGATGCACCTGCGGATAGAGGCCGACCGACACTTCGAACGGCGCGATGCGCTTGATGCCCTCGGTCAGCTCCGTAGCGTTGGCGTAACCTCCGGGCGGCGGGTCGTAGGCGCCGCCGATCTGGCCCGGCGGATCGCCGCGCAGGGCGACGATGTGGCGGATGCCGGCGGCCCAATAGTCGCGCACCACCTCGTCGACCTCTTCGCGCGTGGCGCCCACGCAGGTCAGGTGGGCGGCGGGGTTTAAGGTAGTTTCCTGTAGCATCCGCAGCACGGTGCGGTGGGTGCGGTCGCGGGTCGAGCCGCCGGCCCCGTAGGTCACCGACACGAAGCTGGGGTTCAGGGGCTCAAGCCTGCGGATCGCATTCCACAGGCTCTCCTCCGCCTCCGGCGTCTTGGGCGGCGAGAATTCGAAGGAGACGTTCAGCCCCTTGTGGTCGCGCCCACCGGAGCGGGCGACGGGCCCTAGGGCGGTAGGGGGGCTCATGCGGCATTCCTTTGGGAGAGGGCGGCGCGGCGCGCGCCCCAGATGCGGACACTCAGGCCGTCGGCCGAGGCGGCCGGCAGGGTGGCGTCGGTTTCCAGGGTCAGGCCGGCCGCGGTGATCCAGCGCGCGATCTCCTCGCCGGAGAAGCCCAGGCGGCGATGCTGATGGGCCTCGCGCAGCTGTTCGAGCCGATGCGGCGCGAAGTCGACGATCAGCAGCAGGCCGCCGGGGGCTACCAGCCGCGCGGCTTCGGCCACGGCCGCGGCGGGATCGGAGAGGTAGTGGAGCACTTGGTGCACGCTGACCAGATCGGCGAAGGCGTCGGGCAGCCGGGTGGCGAAGATGTCGCCGTGGCGCAGTTCGGCCTCGACACCCGCCTCGCCCACCTGGGCGCGGGCGATGTTGAGCATCTGGTGCGACAGGTCCAGGCCCAGCGCCCGGTCGGCGCGGGGGCCCAGCAGGGTCAGCATGCGGCCGGTGCCGGCCCCCAGGTCGACGAAGCGGCCGATTTTTTCGTCGCCGCCCATCCTTCCCAGGGCCGCCGCGAGGATGGCGGCCTCCACCTGATCTTCGGCCACATAGAGCTTGCGGATTTCGCCCCAGGCGGCGGCGTTGCGGGCGAAATAGGCCTGGGCGTCGGCGGCCCTTTCGGCGTCCACGGCGGCCAGCTGCTCGGCGTCGCGCTTCAGTTCCGGATCAAGAGGATCGATCAGCGCCAGGGCGGCGTCGACCAGTTGGCGGCCCGCGCCGGACCCCGCCAGCCGGTAGAAGACCCAGGCGCCGTCCGGGAAGCGTTCCACCAGCCCGGCCTCGGCCAGCAGCTTCAGATGGCGCGAGACACGCGGCTGGCTCTGGCCCAGGATACGGCACAGTTCCAGCACCGAGAGTTCCTCGCGCGCCAACAAGGCCAGCACCCGCAGCCGGGTAGGCTCGCCCGCCGCGCGCAGGATTTCCACCGCCGTGTCCGCTGTGATCGCCATGAGCATATAAAGATATCCTTATATCCTTATGTAAAGTAAAATTCGCCTCATCGGAGCGGTGAAAGCGCCCGGCCCGCAATCAGCGCGCGATCAATCCACAGCTATCCCCCTTTTTCGGTCTTGAATGCCGGCCCGCATGCCCAAACTTATCCCCTAGGACAGAGTTGGAATCGGTCGCGGGCGCGACGACGAAGGGACGAACCAGAAGATGTTGCGCACCGCCCTCGCGGCCGGCCTGACCACCGCGCTCACGGTAAGCAGCGTGGCGTCCGCCCAGCCGGCGCCCGCCGCCCCTCCCGCTGTCCCGGCTCCCGCCGCCCAGCCTCCCGCGTCCGGCGACCCGCTGGAGCCGATAAACCGGCGTCTCTACTGGGTGCACAAAAAATTGGACCGTTATGTCGTGCGGCCCATCTCGCTCGGCTATCAGGCGGTGACCCCGCGCCCGGTGCGCAAGGGTCTGCGCAACGTCATCGACAACCTGGGCGAACCCGTCACCTTCGTGAACGACGTCCTCCAGCTGCAGCCGTCGCGCGCCGGCAGCACGCTCGCACGCTTCACCATCAACAGCACCGTGGGCGTCGGCGGCATCTTCGACGTGGCCTCGACGCTTGATATTCCCGTCCACTATGAGGACTTCGGCCAGACCCTCGGCCATTGGGGCGTCGGCCCCGGCCCCTATCTGTTCATTCCGCTGATCGGCCCCTCCAACGTCCGCGACAGCATCGGCCGCGCGGTGGACTGGCAGGTCAGCCCCCTGTCCATTCCCTCCTGGCAGATCACCGAGGGCGAGCGCTGGGCGGTGGCCGTCGTCGACGCCGTCGATTTCCGGGCCTCGGTGGACGGCGAGCTGGTCAATCTCGAACAGACCGCCACCGACGAATACGCCACCGTGCGCTCGGCCTATCAGCAGAACCGAACCTCCGAGATCGCCAACGGCCAGACCTCCGTGGACGACCTGCCGGACTTCGACACGCCGGGCCAACCTTCGGGCGCCCAACCTCCAGGCGCCCAATCGCCCGCCCAAACTTCGCCACCGCCTTCCTCTACCCCTCCGTCCTCGGGCTCCCCATCTCCCGACCAGCCGTCTTCGGACGCGCCGACCGAACCGCCTAAGGATCTCGAGGCCCCATGATCGTCGCCAACGCCTTCTCCCGCCGCGCCGCCCTGGCCCTGGCCGCCGCCCTCTTCGCCGCGCCCCTGGCCGCGCCCGCCCGGGCCGCCGCCGCCCGCGACGCCTCCGCCGAGGCCTTCGTCCAGACCGAGGCCTCCCGCGCCCTGACCATCCTGGCCGGCAAGGCCAGCGTCGCCGCCAAGACCCAGGCCTTCCGCGCCTTCGTGGACCAGGTCGCCGACGTGCCGCGCATCACCAACTTCGTGCTCGGCAAATACGCCCGCTCCATCACCCCGGCCCAGCGCGGCCAGTTCGCGCCCCTGTTCCGCGAATACGCCTCCAACGTCTATGAGAGCCGGCTCGGCGAATACCGGGGCGAGAAGCTGCGCGTCACCGGTTCGGTGATCCGCCAGCCCGGTGACGTGGTGGTGGAATCCGAAGTCTACGGCGGCCAGCTGCGCAGCCCCGTGGTCGTCAAATGGCGGGTCAGCAAGGCCGGCGCCGGCTGGAAGGTCATCGACGTCCAGGTGGCCGGCGTGTGGCTGGCCATCACCCAGCAGCAGGACTTCGTCTCCACCATCGACAACGCCGGCGGCAACGTCGACGTGCTGATCAACCAGCTGCGCCAGCAGGTGGCGGGCCAGAACGGGCGGCGCTAGCCAGCCCCTTCGCCCAGTCTTCCGACCAGGCCATCAACGGCATCAGCGCCGCAATGAGACTGACGCCTGTCGCCGTGAGGCGATAGCCGTCTTCGGCGCCCACGACCCCGGCTTCGCGCAGTTCCTTCAGGCGCGCGTTCAGCGTGCCCGGCGGCAGTTCGCTGACCGCCGCCAGGGCGCGGAAGGTCAGCACCCGGTCCTCGCGCAGCTCCCATAACACCCGCAACGCGCCGCGCCGGCCCAGCAGGTCCATGGCCGCGTTGATCGGCCGGCCCGTCGAGGAGCCGCGCACCGGACCGCCGGGTAGTGCTATATTTTTTGTAGCAACCATCACATCCTCGCGCTACGATCTTTGTAGCACATGAGGAGACCGCCGCCATGTCCGCCCGCATCACGCCCCAGCCCGCGCCCTTCGCTCCGGCAATCCAGGCCCGCCTCGACGCCATCATGCCGCCCGGCGCCGCGCCGCTGACCCTCTTCACCACCCTGGCCCGCGACGAGCGGCTGTTCTCGCGCTTCATGGACGGCGGCCTGCTCGACAAGGGTCACCTGACGGTGCGCGAGCGCGAGATCGTCATCCACCGCATCTGCGGCCTCAACCGCGCCGCCTATGAGTGGGGCGTTCACGCCGCCCTGTTCGCCCCGCATGTGGGCCTGGAGGGCGCACAACTCGCCGCCACGGTCTCCGGCGCCGAGGCCGGCTGGGCGCCGAAGGAGGCGCTGCTGATGGACTTCTGCGCGGCCGTGAACGCCAGGGCCGATGTGGACGATGCGCTGTGGGCGCGCTTGGGCGCCGAGTTCAGCGAGATGGCCCGGCTCGAACTGATGCTGCTGGCGGGCTTCTACCGCACCGTCAGCCTGCTGGTGAACGCGCTGAGACTGGAGCCTGAGCCGGGGGCGGTCCCCTTCCCCGCCTAGTCCTGGACCGGCGACAGCAGCGGCTCATGGGCGAAGAACCGCCGCAGGTTCTCCAGGCACTGGCCGACCATCTGCGGCACGGTTTCCAGCGTCGCGCCGGCCATGTGCGGCGTCAGCACGGCGTTCGGAACGTCCGCCCAGCGCTCGACCGGCGTCGGCTCGGTCTCGAACACATCCAGCGCCGCCATGCCCAGCCGCCCGTCCTTGAGCGCCGCGATCAGCGCGTCCTCGTCGACGATCGAACCGCGCGCCACATTGACCAGCAGGCCCTTGGGGCCCAGCGCCTCGATCACCTCCGCCGAGATCAGCCCCTTGTTGGAGGCGTCGGCGCGGCTGGCGATGACCAGGATATCCGCCTCCTTGGCCAGCGCCGTCAGGCTCCCCGCCCGGGGCCAGGCGGCCTCCGGCTTCTCGCGCGGCCCCCACCACTTCACCTGCATGCCGAAGGCCAGCGCCCGCCTCGCCACCGCCTCGCCGATATGGCCCAGGCCGACGATGCCCACCGTCTTGCCGCTCAGCGAATGGATCGGCAGCATCCGCGCGCCTCGGCTCCAGGCGCCGCCCCGCAACCGCGCCTCGCCCGCCGACAGCCCGCGCCAGGCCGAGAGCATCAGCCCCATGGCGAAGTCCGCCACGTCGTCGGCATTGGTCCCCGCCGCATGGCTGACCGCCACGCCCCGCGCCCGCGCCCACGGCACATCGACGCCGTCATAGCCCACGCTGACACAGGCGATCAGCCCCAGGTGGTTCATCTCCGCCAGCAGCCCGCCGGGCAGGTTCATCTCCCCGGCATGGACGATGGCGCGGATATCGCGCCCCTCGCCCTGCAGGAAGGCCAGCCGGTCCGGCTGTTCCCACAGCCGGTGGACCACATAGGCGCTCTCCAGCAGCGGCTGCACGCCGGCCAGCATCTCGTGGCTGAGCAGGACATGGGGGCGGGCGGTCTCGGTCATGGGCGGCGACTCCTAGGGTCGCCTTCACCTAAGGAGGCCACACGCCTTCGCGCAAGACCGCGCTTGATGCCTAATGCCGTCCCTCGGCGAACTCCTCGATCATCTTGGCGCAGAAGGCCGGCAGGTCGTCGGGCTTGCGAGAGGTGACCAGGCCGTTGTCGACCACCACCTCCTCGTCGACCCAATCGGCGCCGGCGTTCCTGAGGTCGGCCTCCAGCGAGGGCCAGGAGGTCATGCGCTTTCCCTCTACAGCCTCGGCGTTGATCAGCGTCCAGGGACCATGACAGATGGCGGCGATCGGCTTGCCCGCCTCGGCGAAGCTGCGCACGAAGGCGACAGCGCCGTCCGCGATGCGCAGCGCGTCGGGGTTGGCGACGCCGCCCGGCAGGACGATCGCGTCATAGTCGTCCGCATTGGCCGACTTGAGCTCCCGGTCCACGCCGACCATGCGGCCCTTCTCGGCGTGCTCCATGCCCTGGATCTGGCCGGCCTTGGGCGACACCACCTCGACGGTGGCGCCGGCCGCCTTCAGAGCCTCGACAGGTTTTTCCAGCTCCGACTGCTCGAAGCCGTCGGTGGCCAGGACCGCGACCTTACGGCCGCTTAAAGATTGGGTCGCCATGGCGATCTCCCTGCTTGTGATGAGCAGGGAGAACCGCCGGGAAGGCGCCGCCGTTCCGCGCTAGCGCGTGAACTTCTGGTACTTGATCCGGTGCGGGATCAAACTATCCGCCCCCAACCGCCGCTTCTTGTCTTCCTCATAGGCCTCGAAGTTGCCCTCGAACCATTCCACGTGGCTGTCGCCTTCGAAGGCCAGAATGTGGGTCGCCAGGCGGTCCAGGAACCAGCGGTCGTGGCTGATGACCACGGCGCAGCCCGCGAACTCTTCCAGGGCCTCTTCGAGGTTCTGCAAGGTCTCGATGTCCAGGTCGTTGGTCGGTTCATCGAGCAGGATCAGGTTGCCGCCCTCGGTGAGGGTCTTGGCCAGGTGGACGCGGTTGCGCTCACCGCCGGACAGCAGCCCGACCTTCTTCTGCTGGTCGCCGCCGCGGAAGTTGAAGCTGCCGACGTAGGCGCGGGTGTTGATCTCGCGCGCGCCGACCTTCAGCACGTCGAGGCCCTGGGAGATCTCCTCCCAGACGTTCTTCTTCGGATCGAGGGTGTCGCGGCTCTGGTCGACGTAGGCCAGCTTGACGGTTTCGCCCAGGCGGATCGAGCCGCTGTCGGGCGTCTCCTGGCCGGTGATCAGGCGGAACAGCGTCGACTTGCCGGCGCCGTTGGGGCCGATGACCCCGACGATGCCGTTGGGCGGCAGCTTGAACGACAGGCCCTTGAACAGGATCTTGTCGCCGTATTCCTTCTCGAGGTTGTCCACCTCCAGCACCACATTGCCCAGGCGCGGGCCGGGCGGGATCTGGATCGTCGCGTGGGTCTGGGCGCCGCGGCGCTGTTCCTGTTCGCGGACCATCTCGTCATAGGCGGCCAGGCGGGCCTTGGACTTGGTCTGGCGGGCCTTGGCATTGGAGCGGACCCAGTCCAGCTCCTTCTGCATCGCCCGCTGGCGGGCTTCGCTCTCGCTGTTTTCCTGCACGACGCGCTTGGTCTTCTGCTCAAGCCAGCCGGAGTAGTTGCCCTCGTAGGGGATGCCCTTGCCGCGATCGAGTTCCAGGGTCCACTTGGTCACCTGGTCGAGGAAGTAGCGATCGTGGGTCACCAGGATGACGCAGCCCGGGAAGGCCTCCAGGTGATGCTGCAGCCAGGCCACGCTTTCGGCGTCCAGGTGGTTGGTCGGTTCGTCGAGCAGCAGCATGTCGGGCTTGGACAGCAGCAGGCGCGCCAGGGCGATGCGGCGCTTCTCACCGCCCGACAGGTTGTTCACCGGCCAGTCGTTGGGCGGGGTGCGCAGGGCGTCCATGGCCATCTCGATGCGACTGTCGATGTCCCACAGGTC
>JAQGIP010000108.1 GCA_028291055.1 Caulobacter sp. | reverse complement strand
ACGTTGGGATAGAGGATCTGGGCGTAGATGCCGTACTCGTCCATCTTCTTCAGGCGCGCGGTGTTCTGGTAGAGGGCCGGATCGACCATCTCCAGCTTCTGGGGCCGCTTGGGCGGATATTCGTGCCAGCCGGCCATGGCCGCCCCGGCCGCGGCGCCCGTGCGCTCGCCGTTAAAATACCAGGCGTCCTCGTTCATGGTCGCGTCCCACTTCACGTTGGGAATCTTCTCGCCGTATCTGGCGGGAATGCGCGACGTCCACAGGTCATACGGCTCGATGACGTGGGTATCGGTATCGATGACTTTGAATTCCTTGACGATGGCGTTCACGTCAGCTGCTCCCTGGATCCTCGCTGCCCGCTACGCGCCGCCGCCTCGGCGACCGCCCGGTTCGGGCCCTGTTGTTGCTGATAATTATGATGATGATTATTATTCATTGCAACGGCGAAGTTGGGCATGAGGACGTTTTCCCCGCGCCGCGCTTCAGAGCCCCAGCACCAGCCGCGCCAGGATGTTGTGCTGCACCTCATAGGAGCCGCCATAGATGGTCGCCGCGCGGTAGTTGAGGTAGCGGGCCGTGGGGGTCGCCGCATGATCCGGCCCGATCGGCGCGGCGTTGGCGCCGTAGCCCAGGGCCCCGCGCTGGTCGGGCAGGGCGTAGTGGCCGAGCGCCTCCACCGCCAACTCCGTCACCTTCTGCTGCAGGGTCGAGACCTGCAGCTTCAGCACCGAGGCCGTCGGCCCGATGCCGCGCCCGGCCGACAGCGCCTCGGCCGCGTTGCGCTCGGCATAGGCCAGCCCCGCCACCTCGATCTCCAGCGCCGCCAGCCGGCCGCGGAAGTCGGCGTCGTCGTCCCAGAGGTTGCCCCCCTGCCCACTCGCCTCGCCCCGCGCGATGGCCAACACCTGGCCGATCATCTTGCGGATGCGGCTGGACCCGGCCCCGGCCCCCCGCTCGAACTCAAGCAGATGCTTGGCCACCGTCCAGCCGGCGTTCTCCTCGCCCAGCCGGTTGGCCACGGGAATGCGCACATTGTCGAAGAAGACCTGGTTCACCTCATGCTCGCCGGAAATGGAGATGATCGGCGCTACGGAGAGGCCGGGCACATCCATCGGCGTCAGCAGGAAGCTGATCCCGGCCTGCGGCTTGCCCTCGGTTGAGGTGCGCACCAGCAGGAACATCCAGTTGGCGTACTGGGCGTGGGTGGTCCAGATCTTGGAGCCGTTGACCACATAGTCATCGCCCTCCCGCACCGCCCGGCACTGCAGGGAAGCCAGGTCGGAGCCAGACTGCGGCTCCGAATAGCCCTGGCACCAATAATGCTCCCCCGACAGCAGGCGCGGCAGGAAGAAGGCCTTCTGGGCCTCGCTCCCGTAATGCATGATCACCGGCCCGCACATCTGCAAGCCCATGACCGGGATCTGCGGCGTGCCCGCCCGGTTGCACTCGTCGTCGAAGATGAACCGCTGCAGCGGCCCCCAACCCGGGCCGCCATATTCCTTGGGCCAGGCCGGCGCCACCCAGCCCTGTTCGTAGAGAATCCGGTGCCATATCCGCGACAGCTCGCCGTCGGCGAACACCCCCGCCTGGCGCTCGGCCGCGGCCCTTAGCTGCGGCGTCAGCTTCTCGGCAAGAAAAGCGCGCACCTCCTGCCGGAAGGCCTCATCAGCGTCGGCGAGGACCATGTCCATCTGAACCTCCCTGCCCGATCAGGCCGCCGCCCGCGCGGGCTTCGGCGGCGAATACCGGCCCAGTTCCATCCGCGCCACGGTGCGCGCATGCACCTCGTCGGGCCCATCGGTGATGCGGTGGATGCGGTTGGAGGCATAGAGTTCGGCCAGGCCGAAATCGGTGGTCACCCCCGCCCCGCCATGGGCCTGGATGGCGTCGTCGATGATCTTGCAGGCGATGCGCGGCGCCGCCACCTTGATCATGGCGATCTCGCCGCGCGCCGACTTGTTGCCCGCCGCGTCCATCATATAGGCCGCCTTCAGGCACAGCAGCCGGCACATCTCGATGTCGATACGCGCCTCGGCGATGCGCTGCTCCCACACCGAATGCTCGGCGATGGTCTTGCCGAAGGCCGTGCGGCTCAACAGCCGCCGGCACATCTTCTCCAGCGCCACTTCCGAGGCCCCGATGATGCGCATGCAGTGGTGGATGCGCCCCGGCCCCAGCCGCCCCTGGGCGATCTCGAAACCACGCCCCTCGCCCAGCAGCAGCCCGTCCTCGACGGGAATACGCACATTCTCCAGCAGCACCTGACCGTGACCGCCATGGCTGGCGTGGTCATAGCCGAACACCGGCAGCATCCGCTCGATGGTGATCCCCGGCGTATTGGCCGGCACCAGGATCATCGACTGCTGGTCATAGGTGCGCGCCGTGGGCGCCGTCTTGCCCATCAGGATGTAGACGTCGCAGCGCGGGTGCCCCACCCCCGACGACCACCATTTGCGCCCGTTGATCACATAGTGGTCGCCGTCGCGCTCGATACGGGTCTCGATGTTCGACGCGTCCGAAGACGCCACCGCCGGCTCGGTCATCAGGAAGGCCGAGCGGATCTCGCCGTTCATCAGCGGGCGCAGCCACCTCTCCTTCTGCGCCAGCGTGCCGTAGCGCATCAGCACTTCCATGTTGCCGGTGTCGGGCGCCGCACAGTTGAACACCTCCGACGACCAACCCACCTTGCCCAGCTGCTCGGCGATGGCCGCGAAGGCCAGGTTCGACAGCTGGTGGCCCTCGAACTGGAAGCTGTCGTCCACGTGGTGCTGGCCGCTATACGGCGGCATGAAGAAGTTCCACAGCCCCTCGGCCTTGGCCTTCTCCTTCAGCTCATCGACGATCGGCACCGCCTTCCAGCGATCCCCCTCCGACTCCTGCCGGTGATAGGTCTCCATGTTCGGATAGATGTGCTCGTCCATGAACCGGGTGACTCGGCCCATCCAATGCTTGGTCTCTTCCGAGTGCTCGAAAATCATATCCGCGCTCCTGCCCATGGCGTGCTTGTTGGCGCCGCGCTGGCGCGAACGCGTGTTTAAATTATCATGATTGTCATCATAATCTAGCGGGGATTTGCGTGGTCGACGCGCGAAAGCCGCGCCCGCGGCATTTCCGCCGGAATCCACGAAGGGCGGCGATTCCGTCACCCCCTTCAGCAAGGCTTAAGGCGCCGGGACCACAGGTCGCTGAAGCGCGCGGTACGGCGGGCCGGGAGGATCGCATGGGCGCCTATCGGAAGACCCGGTGTCAAACGGCCCCACGGCCATGGCGCGCCTTCCACGGCGGCGTTCGACGGCCAATGGTCTGAGGGGGCTCCCCCACCGATGCTCTCAGCCCGCAACCCGGACCCGACCTTGGACAACCCTTCCGGGCTGCCTCCAATGGCGCGCCGCAGCCGCCATCTGCTGATCCTCAGCGCCATCATCCTCGTGGCCGCGCAAAGCCTGGTCGTCATGCTCGGCTTCGCGGGGATGACGGTCTCCAATGTGGCGCGCGCCTACGTCGCCGGCGAGGCGCAATATTCCAAGGCGCAGAAGGATGCCGCCCTCGCCTTGATGCACTATATCGAGTCCGGTTCGGACACGGATTTCGCGATGTTCCGCGCCGCCTCGGACGTCGCCAAGGGCGACCAGGCGGCTCGGCTGGCCCTGGAATCGGCGCCGGTCGATCGCCGCGCCGCCGCAGCCGGGTTCCTGCGGGGCCGGAATGCGAGCAACGACATCCCCGGAATGATCGAGGGTTTCCTGTTCATGCGGCATTGGGCGCCCTTCGCCCAGGCGGCCGAAGACTGGCAGAGCGCCGACGGGCAACTCTTCGCCCTGGAGCAGTTCGGTAATCGGGTCCGGGACGAACGGGTCCGGAACGGCGAGCCGAGCGAGGCCGAGCAGGCGATCTATCGGGCCGAGGCGAGACGGATCGACCGGTCCGCCTCTGTCTTCGAGGAGCGGTTCGCCGAGCAGATGAGCCGCGTCGCGCGCCGGGCCACCGCGCTGGCCTACGCGGCGGTGGCGGCGCTCAGCCTCGTGGTCTGCGCCATGGGCGTCTGGGTCGCCTGGCGCGTACACAAGGTCTGGGTCCGGACCGCCAATGAATTGGCCGACGCCAGGGACCGGGCGGAGGCAGCGAACCGCGCCAAGAGCGATTTCCTGGCCAATGTCAGCCACGAAATTCGCACGCCCCTGAACGGCGTTCTGGGCATGGTGCAGATCATGCGGCGCGAGGAGCGCGAGGCGGAGCAGACCCAGCGGCTCGACGTGATCGCCGACGCCGGACGCGCGCTCCTGTCCGTCCTCGACGGCGTGCTGGATCTGGCGAAGATCGACGCCGGCCGCCTGGAGGCGGACCTCCACCCCTTCGACATCGAGGAGGTCGTGCGGTTGGCGGCGGCGGCCCACGGCTCGCTCGCGGCGCAGCACGACGTGCGCTTCAGCGTCGAATGGCTTGGGGACGCGCAGGGGATATGGCGCGGCGACGGCGGCAAGCTGCGCCAGGTGCTCTCCAACCTGCTTTCCAATGCCCTGAAATTCACGGTTCAGGGCTCCATCACCCTCAGGATCGCCCCGTCACCATCGGGCCTCAGGTTCGAAGTCGCAGACACCGGCCTGGGCATTGCCGAAGACAAGCAGTCGTTGGTCTTTGAACCCTTCACCCAGGCGGACGCCTCCACCACCCGCCGGTTCGGCGGAACGGGCCTGGGCCTGGCCATCTGCCGCCGGTTCGTCGCGCTGATGGGAGGCGACCTCAAGCTCCAGAGCCGGTTGGACGCCGGCTCGACCTTTTCCTTCGAGCTGCCGCTGACCCGCGCCGGACCGGCGCCGCCGACGGCCGAAGCCGCGCCGGCGCAGGACCTGGACGACGCCTCCCAACCCACCTTCATCCTGGCCGCCGAGGACAATCCCACCAATCAGCTGATCCTGCGGGCCCTGCTGGAGCCGTTCAACATCGCCCTGACGGTCGTCGCCGACGGGCGCCAGGCCGTCGAGGCCTGGGCGAGCGGCGCCTTCGACCTGATCCTCATGGACATCCAGATGCCCGTCCTGAACGGGGCTGACGCGACGATCGAAATCCGCGAGCGCGAATGCGCGCAGGGGCTGCGGCGCACCCCGATCATCGCCCTCACCGCCAACGTCATGCGCCACCAGATCGAGGCCTACGCCCGCGCGGGCATGGACGGCTACGTCTCCAAGCCCATCGAAATGTCCGAACTCCTCATCGCCATAGAAACCGCCCTGATCCCGGACGGCGCGCCGGCGCGCGATACCCAGGCGGCCTGAGGGCGCTCTCCGGCCGACACATGGCGACAACGGCGGCCGTGGGTCGTAAGGCGACGTCAGCCGGCGTTGTCGAATTTCCTGACCTCGACGGCGGCTTCATCGAAACCGTCGAGCAGGCGGGCATTGATGCCCATCTTGCCGAAGTCTTGCCCGAGCGTCTCCCAGTGGGTTCCGCAGCCGCAGGTCGCGCAGTGGTGGATGC
>JAQGIP010000046.1 GCA_028291055.1 Caulobacter sp. | reverse complement strand
GCCCGCGCGACGGGCTGCAGAACGAGAAGGCGATCCTCGAAGTCGATCAGAAGCTCGAGTTCATCGCCCGGCTGGAGGCGGCCGGCGCCCGACGCATGGAGACCGTCTCCTTCGTCAACCCGAGGCGGGTGCCGCAGATGGCGGGCGCCGAGGAGATCTCCGCCGCCCTGCCCCACCAGTCCGGCCGCTCGCGCATCGGACTGGTGCTGAACGAGAAGGGTTGGGAGCGCTGCGTGGCGGCCGGCTGCGACGAGGCCAATGTGGTGGTCTGCGCCTCCGACGGCTTCGGGATCAGGAACCAGGGCGCCTCGGTGGCCGAACAGCTGGCGACCCTGGCCGCCATCGCGGGGCGGCAAAAGGCCGAGGGCGGGCCGCCCATCACCATGACCGTGTCGGTGGCCTTCGGCGACCCCTTCGACGGGGAGGTGACGCAGGACCAGGTGGTGGCCGTGGTGCGAGAGGCCCATGCCCTGGGCATCCCCGAAATCGCCATCGCCGACACCATCGGGGTGGCTGATCCCTGGACGGTGCGCAAGCGCATGGAGGCCGTGCGCCTGGCCGCCCCCGATGCGCGCCTGCGCGTCCACTTCCACGACACCCGCAACACCGGCCTGGCCAACGCCTATGCCAGCATCGAGGCCGGGGTCGATGTGCTGGACGCCAGCGTCGGCGGCCTGGGCGGCTGCCCCTTCGCCCCCAACGCCACCGGCAACATCGGCACCGAGGACCTGGTTTATATGCTGGAACGCGCCGGCTTCGACACCGGCCTGGACCTGGACGCCCTGGTCGCCACCGCCCAGTGGATCAGCGGACGGATCGGCAAGGCGCCGGCCTCCTCGGTGGCGAAGGCCGGCGGATTCCCCAGGCCCGTGGCGGCCTAGGCCTCCACCACCTGCCGGTAGCGCGGGGCCGGGCGCTCGTTGCCGAAGCCTCCCATCAGCGCCATACGGCCCGCCTCGAGCGCTTCGAACGGGGCAGCGTCCTGAAGTGACGGCAGGGTGATCAGCTCGCCACGGTCGAAGCCGACCAGGGCCGCATCGACCAGGTCATCCGTCGCCATCACCGTGCCGGGGGTCAGGTCGGCGACCGAGCGGCCCGAGCGCTCCCAGATCTCCGTGGCCGTGGCGGCCGGCAGCAGGGCCTGGACGTAGAGACCCTTGGGGCCCAGTTCTGCCTGCAGCGACTTCGACAGGTTGACCACATAGGCCTTGGTGGCGCTGTAGATGCCCGGGAAGACCTCCGGCATATAGGCCACCACGGAGGCGACATTGACGATGGCGCCGCCGCCGCGCGGCACGAAGGCCTGGGCCGCCGCGGCCGCCAGCCGGGTGACCGCCGTGACGTTGAGCGCGATGAGTTGTTCGAGCTTGTCGATGTCCGCGCCCTCGAAGCCGCCCTCGCCCGCCGCGCCGGCGTTGTTGATCAGCAGGGCGATGGAGGGGTCGGACGCGAGGCGCTGTTCCACGGCCTTGAGGTCGGCCTTCACGGTCAGGTCGGCGCGCAAGACGTCGACCTTCACGCCGGTCTCGGCGGTCAATTTGGCGGCCAGGGCGGTCAGGCGGGCCTCGTCGCGGGCCACCAGCACCAGGTCGTGGCCGCGCTTGGCCAGGCGGTCGGCATAGACGGCGCCGATGCCGGAGGAGGCGCCGGTGATCAGGGCGGTAGGTTTATTTGGGGGTTGATTCATGGCCGTCTCCGAGGGGTTTTGTTTAGAAACTTGCATGACGATAGCTACTAGGCCGCTGACGGGAGGCAGGCGAGCGAGATTTCCTGGGGTGGCTTGGGCGTTTGCTCTTAAGGACGTTCGGCCACGGCGCGCAGGCGGCGGCGGTCCAGCAGGGTGATCTCGCCGTAGCCGCGGCGGATGAGGCCGTCGCGTTCGAACTCGGCGAGATAGGCGTTCACGGTCTTGCGGGTCAGGCCCAGCATCTCGGCCAGGGCCTGTTGGCTGAGGCGCAGCAGGGAGCGGTCCCGGGCGCCGGCGCTGAGCAGGTCCAGGCGCGCGGCCAGACGTTGGCGCGGCGGGAGCGCGATGGTCTCGGCCACCAGCTGCACCAGACCGCGCAGTTGCAGGTAGAGGAGCGCGGCCACGGCCTGCCAGATCTGCGGCGCCTCGGCGGCGATGCGGGTCAGGGCGCGGTCGGTGACCTGCAGCACCAGGGTCTCGCCCAGGCTGATCACCGTGACCAGCCGGGGGCCGCCGCCGAAGCGCAGGGTCTGGCCGATGGCCAGGCCGGCGCCGCCATGGCCCATGAGGACTTCGCGGTCGCCGGGCGCCTTGCAAAACATCTGCACCTCGCCGGCGATGACCACCAGCAGGCCGGTCTGGTCGTCGCCCTCGGCCTGGGCCCATTGGCCGTGCTGGAGACGCAGCAGCCGGCCGTGGGTCAGCAGGGGTTCGGTGAGGTCGGCGCCGTGATCCTTCAGCCAGCCGGACTGGGAGAGGATGGCTTTCGCCTGGTCGCGGTCGTTCAGGGCCATCAAGAAATGTAACTTGAGTGACAATCATCGCCAAGCGGCCCGCTATCCTGGCTTCAACGAGACAAGGCCATGGGAGGCCCGAAATGCACACCGATACGCTTGCGATCCGCCCGCTGGAGGGCTGCGGCGCCCTGGTGGAGGGGATCGACGCGGCCCGCGCCACCGACGCGGAAATCGATGCGGTCCGCGCGGCCGTCTATGACCGGGGCGTGGCCTTCCTGCATGGCGCGGTGCTGACGCCGGAGGCGCAGATCGCCTTCGCCAAACGCATCGGCCCGATCGTGGTGAACCGCTACTTCCCCAAGACCGAGCGCTATCCCGAGATCGCCAAGGTCGAGAAGGCCGAGGCCCAGACCACCAACATCGGCGGCGGCTGGCACACCGACCACAGCTACGACACCTGCCCCGCCATGGGCTCGGTGCTGATGGCCGTGGTCACCCCGCCGACCGGCGGCGACACCCTGTTCGCCAACATGTATGCGGCCTACGACGCCCTTTCCGACGAGATGAAGGCGAAGATCGCGCCGCTCAAGGCCCACCACGCCTCGGCCCATGTGTTCGGCGAAGCCAGCGTCTATGCCCAGACCGACCGCGCCGACCTGGCCGGCCACAAGGACACGCCCGAGGCCATCCACCCGGTGGTCATCACCCATCCGGGCAGCGGCAAGAAGGCCCTATACGTCAATCCGTCCTTCACGACGGGGATCGTCGGCATGGCGCCGGACGAGGGCCGCGCCCTGCTGATGGAGCTTTACGCCCACGCCATGCAGCCGCGCTTCCATACGCGGTTTTCGTGGGCGCCGGGGTCCATCGCCATCTGGGACAACCGCGCGACCTGGCACTTCGCCATGAACGATTATCAGGGACACTACCGGCTGATGCACCGGATCACGTTGGACGGCGGGCCGTTGAGCTAGGGGCGCAGCCCTCCAAGTAAGATTGTCCACGAACCACACGAACCACACCAACGCTATCCTGACGCGTCTGGCGTGTAGCCAGCGAAGCCATTTTTGCCGACTTCGTCGGAGAAGGTTCGCTGAGCCCGTCGAAGCACGTTGGTGTGGTTCGTGTGGTTCGTGGACATACCTTCGGGCGCCACCGACCGAGCTGACGGCGGCCACACTTCGTACTGACCGCGGCGGTGGGTTTTGCCTGGCCAGCAAAAAAGCCTGGATCCCCGCGTTCGCGAGGATGAGCGGAGTGTGGGGGGTGATTGTTGTTGAGTCCGGACCTCAGACGCAGGAAGGGGACGCGCCGCGCACGGCACGCCCCCCTCCGACCCGCTGACGCGGGCCACCTCCCCCCAGCGGCGCGCGCGAGCGCGTCTGTGGGGAGGGCGCGTTAGGCGGTGGCGCGCTTCAGGTCCGGCGCCAGGGCTTCAAGCCCCAGCGCCTTGGCGGCGTCTTCCAGGGACAGCACTTCCTGACCCTGGGAGCCTAGGCGGCGGAGCGCCACCTGGCCGGCTTCGGCTTCCTGGCGGCCGACGACGGCCAGGACCGGGACCTTGGCCAGGCTGTGTTCGCGGACCTTGTAGCCGACCTTCTCGTTGCGCACGTCGAGCTCGACGCGCAGGCCGGCGGCCTTCAGCGTCTTAACCACCTGGGCGGCGTAGTCGTCGGCGTCGGAGGTGATGGTGGCGACCACCACCTGGACCGGGGCGAGCCACAGGGGGAAGGCCCCGCCGTAGTTCTCGATCAGGATGCCGAGGAAGCGTTCGAAGGTGCCCAGGATGGCCCGGTGCAGCATGACGGGACGCTGCTTGGAGCCGTCTTCGGCCACGTACTCGGCGTCGAGGCGCTCGGGCAACACGAAGTCGAGTTGCAGCGTGCCGCACTGCCAGGTGCGGCCGATGGCGTCCTTCAGGTGGAACTCCAGCTTGGGGCCATAGAAGGCGCCCTCGCCGGGCAGGAGCTCGACCTCGACGCCGGCGGCCTTGGCGGCGCGTTCCAGCTTGGATTCGGCGATGTCCCACGTTTCGTCCGTCCCCGCCCGCAGGTCGGGGCGCAGGGCGAGCTTGACGCTGTGCAGTTCGACGCCGAGGTCGTCGTAGATGGAGTGGAGCAGCTCGACGAAGTCCTTCGTCTCGCTCTCGATCTGGTCGTCGCGGCAGAAGATGTGGCCGTCGTCCTGGGTGAAGGCGCGCACGCGCAGGATGCCGTGCAGGCCGCCCGAGGGCTCGTAGCGGTGGCAGGCCCCGAACTCGGCCATGCGCAGGGGCAGGTCGCGGTAGCTCTTCTGGCCGACGTTGAAGATCTGGACGTGGCCGGGGCAGTTCATCGGCTTGACGGCCAGGCTCTCGCCCTCATCCGTTTCGCAGGTGAACATGGCGTGGCCGAACTTCTCCCAGTGGCCCGAACGCTCCCACAGGCCGCGGTCCAGCACCTGGGGCGTCTTGACCTCGACATAGTCGCTACCCTCGACCCGGCGGCGCATATAGGCCTCCAGCACGCGATACAGCGTCCAGCCCTTGGGGTGCCAGAACACCATGCCCTTGCCCTCTTCCTGGATGTGGAAGAGGTCCATGGCCTTGCCGACCTTGCGGTGATCCCGCTTCTCGGCTTCCTCGACGCGCTTGAGGTAGGCCGCGAGGTCCTCCTCGCTGGCCCAGGCCGTGCCGTAGATGCGTTGCAGCTGGGCGTTGTTCTGGTCGCCGCGCCAGTAGGCGCCGGCCAGCTTGGTCAGCTTGAAGGCCTTGCCGACGTGTTTCGTCGACGGCAGGTGGGGGCCCCGGCAGAGGTCCTTCCACTTGCCCTGCTTGTAGACCGTGACCGTCTCGCCGGCCGGGATGCTCTCGATGATCTCGGCCTTGTACTTTTCGCCCATCGACAGGAAGTCGGCGATGGCGTCGTCGCGGCTGACCTCGACGCGCTCGATCTTCTCGTCGCGGTCGACGATCTCGCGCATCTTCTTTTCGATGGCCGCGAAATCGTCCGTCGAGAAGGGCTCCTCGCGGGCGAAGTCGTAGAAGAAGCCGTCCTCGATATTGGGGCCGATGGTCACCTGGGTGCCGGGAAACAGCTCCTGGACGGCCTCGGCCAGCACGTGGGCCGTGTCGTGGCGGATGGTGTCCAGCGCATCCGGGTCATCGCGCATCACCAGCTCGAACTTGCCGCCGGCGGGCAGGGGCCGGTCGAGGTCCAGCAGCTTGCCGTCGAGGCGCACCAGCAGGGTGCGCTTTTCGAGCGACTTGGAGATGGAGGCGGCGACGTCGCGGCCGCTACTGCCTTCGGGATAGGGACGACTGGCGCCGTCGGGGAAAATCAGGTCGATCATGTCTCGCACTTCCGGCGCCCGTTTTTGGGCGCTCGCGGGGGAACCGGGTCATAGCCCGATCCGCCCATGGGGTTGCATCTGCAGACACGGCCAAACGCCAGGCCGAAACCGCGAATGGGACCGTGTTGGATCAGGGCGTCGGCGGCATACTCCGAACAGCTCGGGGCAAACCGGCAGGTGCGCCCGATCCAGGGCGACAGGGTCAGCTTGTAGGCGCGGAGCGCGAAGCGGACGCTGCGTTCGTAGAGGGTCATGCCGACGCGTGTCTGGGTGAACGAAGCCCGGCGCTTAACCCGCGCCGATGCACGGGATCAAGCCGCGTCGACGCCGCTAGTTCGGTCGTCAAGGCTTTGGCCGGCGAGCTGGGCTTGGGAAACGGCGTTGCGCGCAGCCTCCGCCGCGGCTTCGAACGCGAGCAGCGTCGAGGCATGGCGGGGCGGGTAGTCTTTGACAGGCGCGAGCATGGCGAGACCGGCGAAACGTCCTTCAGGCGGGGAGCCGCCCTGCTTCAACATAGCACGAAGCGCATCGCGCGCAGCCTCGATTTCGCCCACCGTGGCCCCGACCACGCTCTCGCCGAGCACGGCGGCGGCGGCCTGGCCCAGGGCGCAGGCCTTCACCTCCTGGGCAAAGTCGGCGACGCGATCGCCGTCCATGACCACGTCCACCAGGATGCGGCTGCCGCAGAGCTTGGAGGTCTTTTCGGACGACGCGTCGGGCGCGGCCAGCCGTCCGGCGCGCGGCATGTTGGCCGCGGCCGCCAGGATCCTGGCCGAGTAGAGGTCGTCGATCATGGGGGAGAGGTGGGGTTGCCGCCGCGCTCATGCCAGAGCGCTTCGGAGCGCGCCTTCACGGCCTCGCCCAGCTCGGCGAAGCCCTGGCGCAGGGCGCGCTTCATCTTGCGGGGGAAGAACATGGCCGCGATGCCCTTGAAGGCCTCGCCGTTGGAGAAGATGCAGCCGGTGTCCGACAGGCGGTGGATTTCCAGATAGCGGGTCGAGCGCAGGAAGCCGCCGGACATCGACATCTGCCAGTGGAGCAGTTCCTCCGGCGTCCAGCTGGCCACCACCGGGGTGATGGTCTCGGGCGGATAGCCGGGCAGCTGAAGGGTCAGGGTCAGCCTCTTGCCGAAGCCGATCTCGCCCTGCGCATGGGTGTAGAGGGGGTTCCATTCGGACCATTTGGGCAGGTCGGAAATGACCTCCCAGATGATTTCGGACGGGGCGGTGACGCCCAGGCGGTTTTCGACGCGAAAGCTCATGGCGGACAGTTAAACCCGATCCCGGGGTGGCGGGAAGTGGAAAATGACATGTGTAATCTGTGCGGGCGGGCGCTGGCGGCTGCACACATCTCCGGGCATCCCGAATCCCCTAAACTCCGCTCGTCCCCGCGCAGGCGGGGATCCAAGCTGGCGCTGCGGAAGGGCGCCGGTCTGTTAAGCCGCCCGCGTACGTCATCGCAGCGACGCGCGTGTTCTGACAGGCCGCTTGGATCCCCGCCTGCGCGGGGACGAGCGGGGTTGGGGATTGCAGGCACCCTCACTGGAAGGCCGTCATAGAAAGAGGTCTGCGTACAGGTCGTCCCACCGGGGGTTCATCTCCTCGATCAGCCGTATCTTCCACGCCCGTTCCCATTTCTTGATCCTGCGCTCGCGCGTGAAGGCGGCTGAACGTGTTTCATGGTGCTCATACCAGACAAGCCGCAGAATGCCGTACTGGCTGGTGAAGCCCTTCAGCAGTTTTTCCCGGTGGACGTAGATGCGGCCGGCGAGATTGTCGGAGTGGCCGCAGTACAGCGTGCCGTAGGGGGCGCTGGCCATCAGGTAGGTGTGGAACGCCATCCTGGATTCCGCTCAGCCCGACAGGTGGGCTCCTGGCGGCGTTGGAAATTGCACCACCGCGAGCGCGAAATCACAAGCTCGGCTTGGATCCCCGCCTGCGCGGGGACGAGCGGATTAGGGGGTGGCGCGGCGGCGCTAGGCAGGCTCTTTGAGCCGCCAGGTCGCCCCGTCGGCGCCGTCCATGACCACAACACCCAGGGCGTCCAGTTCGCCCCGGATCGCATCGGCGGTGGCGAAGTCCTTGGCCTTGCGGGCTTCGGCGCGGCGCACCAGCAGGTCTTCCACCTTGGTCTTCAGGTCGTCGTCGGCGCCGCCGGCGAACCAGGCGTCGGGATCGGCGGCGAGGAAGCCCAGCAGGCCGGCGGCGGCCAGCAGTTCGCCCTTGGCCTTGGCTTTGGCGACGCCATCGGTGGCCGTCTCCAGGGTCTTGGCGAGCGCGAACAGTTCGGCGATGGCCTTGGGGGTGTTGAGGTCGTCGGCCAGGGCTTCGAGGAAGGCGGCGGGCGGCCTGGTGGCCTTGGTCTCCATGCCCTTGACCCGTTGCAGGGCGCCGTAGAAGCGGTCGAGCGAGCCGCGCGATTGCACGATCAGCGCCTCGGTCCAGTCGAGCGGCTGGCGGTAGTGGGCCGACAGCAGGGCCCAGCGCAGCACCTCGCCCGGCACCACCTTCAGCAGCTCATGGGGGATGATGACGTTGCCCAGGCTCTTGGACATCTTCTCTCCCTCGATATCGAGGAAGCCGTTGTGCATCCAATAGTGGGCCAGGGGCGCGCCGTCGTGGGCGCACCGGGCCTGGGCCAGTTCGTTCTCATGGTGGGGGAAGACCAGGTCGATGCCGCCGCCGTGGATGTCGATGGTGGCGCCCAGCACGGCCTCGATCATGGTCGAGCATTCGCTGTGCCAGCCGGGACGCCCGGCGCCCCAGGGCGAGGGCCAGGAGGGTTCGTTTTCCTTGGAAGGCTTCCACAGCACGAAGTCGGCGGCGTTCCTTTTGTAGGGCGCGACCTCGACGCGGGCGCCGGCGATCATGTCGTCCAGCGTGCGGCCCGAGAGGGCGCCGTAGTCGGGGGCGGCCTGGGTGTCGAACAGCACATGGCCTTCGGCTTCGTAGGCGCCGCCGCGTTCGATCAGGTCGGCGATCGCGGTCACCATCTGATCGATATAGTCGGTGGCTTCCGGGGCGTAGGTCGGACGCAGAGCGCACAGGGCATCCGCATCTTCCAGATAGGCGGCCAGGTAGCGGTCGGTGATCACGCCGATGTCGACGCCCTCGTCGGCCGCCTTGGCGTTGATCTTGTCGTCCACGTCGGTGACGTTGCGGGCATAGAGGACCGCGTCCTGCCCATAGACATGGCGCAGCATGCGGAACAGCACGTCGAAGGCCACGACGGGCCGGAAATTGCCGATGTGGGCGAAGCCGTAGACCGTGGGCCCGCAGACATACATCGTCACCCGGCCCGGATCGGCGGGGACGAAGTCGCGCTTTTCACGGCGCGCGGTGTCGTACAGGCGAAGATTCATTTGGGTTTGACGCTACGGAAATGGTTGTGGGGGTGGCTTGCGCGACCATATAGCTTTGCAGCGCCGGTGAGGCCACAGGCCCGCACGCGCAATATTTGGGTGGCACGCGTCTTCCGGAACGACGGGCGTTCCGGCGCAACTCAGCCCTGGAAAGAACTCTTCCCCTATGGATGCTCCTACCCACGACCGAACCCTCGCCATCCCCGGCGTTGATCTTGACGCCGTGAAGCGTCCCACCCGCGACGAAGCCATGGACGCCGTGCGCACCCTGATCGCCTGGACCGGCGATGATCCCCGCCGCGAAGGGGTGATCGACACCCCCGGACGCGTGGTCGACGCCTATGGCGAATGGTTCTCCGGCTATGCCGCCGACCCGGCCAAGGAACTGTCGCGCACCTTCGAAGACGTGCAGGGCTACGACGACATCGTGCTGCTCAAGAACATCGAGGTGGAGAGCCACTGCGAGCACCATATGGCGCCCTTCCTCGGCAAGGCCTTCGTGGCCTACATGCCGACCAACCGGGTCGTGGGCATCTCCAAGATCGCCCGCGTGGTCGAGATCTTCGCGCGGCGCCTGCAGACCCAGGAGACGATGACCCAGCAGATCATCGACGCCATCTGCGATAGCCTGAAGCCGGCCGGGGTGGCGGTGCTGATCGACGCCGAACACCAGTGCATGACCACCCGCGGCGTCCACCATCGCGGCGTGACCACGGTCACCACCCAGTTCCAGGGCGTGTTCAAGACCGACAAGGACCTCCAGCGCCGGTTCCTGGACTTCTGCCACAAGGCTTAGGGAATAAAGAGGACATGATCGGATTTCCGTGGCGCGCGCCGTGACGCTGCGCCGCCGTCGGCGGAAACTCCGTTCGTGTCCCCTTTATTCCGGGGCGCCGACGCCCGATGCTTCGCCTTCAGGCGCTGGCCAAAAATGGGGACACGAACGGAGTTTCCGCCGGCTTTGAAGGGCTGAACGACCGCGCCACGGAAATCCGATCATGTCCCCATTTTTGGCGCGCTGCTGCAACCCCCACCGCCTGACGCCCTGACTGCTAGGACGCCCCCTCCGTCGCTCCGCGACGCCTCCCCCCGTTCGCTGTGCGATCGGGGGAGGACTGGGCCGATGGATGAGGGTCACCAGGACGTAGCTGAGCAGGATCAGCAGGTACCAGGCGCCCATCTTGGATAGGGGCACCATGCGCCAGCCGGCATGCTGGGCGGGATAGGTCCAGGCGGCGGCGAAGGTGCCGAGGTTCTCGGCCATCCAGATGAACAGGGCGACCAGGATGAGACCCACCGCCAGGGGCATGCGGCGCGGCGTGCGGTCCGGGGTGAACACCACCCAGGTGCGGCCGAACAACAGGGCCGAGACGCCGAACAGGGCCAGCCGGATATCGGGCAGATAGTGGTGGCTGAAGAAGTTGATGTAGGCGGCCACGGCCAACGCCCAGGCGGTCCACATCGGCGGGTGGCGCACGAAGCGGAAGTCCAGAAGCCGCCAGATGCGCGCGATATAGCTGCCGATGCAGCCGTACATGAAGCCGGAGAACAGGGGCACGCCGCCGATGCGCAGGAGGCTGGGCTCCGGATAGATCCACGATCCGTGGGCGGTCTTGAACACCTCCATGAGCGTGCCGACGACGTGGTAGACGAGGATGACCAGGGCCTCCTCCCAGCGTTCCAGCTTCAGGGCCAGCAGCAGGATCTGAGTGGCGACGGCGGCGACCACCAGGAAGTCGTAGCGTGCGATAGGCGCCCCGCGCGGCCACCACAGGTGGGTGGCCAGGATCAGCCCCAGCATCACGGCGGCGAACAGGCAGGCCCAGGCCTGTTTCAGCCCGAACAGCAGGAATTCATAGGCCCAGCCGTTCAGCCGTGATCGCTGCGCCCAGGGCCGTACGGCGGCGTCCATGTCGGCCACGCGGGCTTTGCACCAGGCATTCAGGTTCAATGTCATCGCCGGCCTCCAAGGTCAGGCTAGCGGCGGCCCATGCTCAGGCGCCATATGAGGCCGTGCAGAAGCGGCGCCCTTCCGGCGCCTGGGCCAAGGAGATTGCCGTGACCGTTGTTCAGGCGCTGGCCGCCTTCACCCTCGCCGCCGGCCTGCTGACCATCTTGCCGGGCCTGGATACGGCCATGGTCCTGCGCACCGCCGCCGCCGAGGGACCCCGGCGCGGGGCGCTGGCGGCGCTGGGCATCGGCGCCGGCTGCCTGGTCTGGGGCCTGGCCATCGCCCTGGGCCTGGGCGCCCTGCTGGCGGCGTCGCAGGGCGCCTACACGGTGCTGAAGTGGGCGGGCGCGGCCTATCTGCTGTGGATGGGTCTTGGCCTGCTGCTCAAGCCCCGCTCGCGGTTCGACCTGGACGCGGCCCCGATCCGGGATCCCAGCAAGGGGGGCGGCGATGGCGGCTGGTTCGTGCGCGGCCTGCTGACCAACCTGCTCAATCCCAAGATCGGCGTCTTCTACGTGTCGTTCCTGCCGCAATTCACCCCGGCCCATGTGCCGGCGGCGCCCTTCATCATGCTGCTGGCCGCCATCCATGTGGTGCTGGGCCTGATCTGGAGCGGCGGCCTGATCCTGGCCACGCGGCCGCTGAAGGCCTGGCTGGCCAACAGCACGGTCATCCGCCGGCTGGACCGCGTCACCGGCGGCGTCTTCATCCTGTTCGCCGGCCGCCTGGTCCTGGAGCCCCGCTGATGACCGCCTTTCCCACCGCCGCCGACAAAGCCGCCCTGGAACGCGGAACGGTGCTGGCCCCCCGCTTCGACGCCAACGGCCTGATCGCGGCCATCGCCCAGCATGCGGACACCGGCGAAATCCTGATGGTCGCCTGGATGAACGCCGAAGCGCTGGCGCGCACCCTGGCCGAGGGCGAGGCGGTCTATTGGAGCCGGTCGCGGGGCGAAATCTGGAAGAAGGGCGAGACCTCCGGCCAGGTGCAGACCGTCACCGAAGTCCGCGTCGACTGCGACCAGGACGCGGTGCTGCTGAAGGTCCTGCCCCAGGGCGACGGCGGCGCCTGCCACGTGGGGTTCCGCTCCTGCTTCTACCGGGTGGTGGAGGACGGCGCGCTGGTGGAAAGGCCCTAAGCCCTTCTATTGGCTGGCAAACACCCCACATTGAATTGCCTTGCCCTGGCGCGTCGCCGATATGCCGCATTGCCCAGGCTGTTAACCGCCTCTAGACGCCCCCAAGCTAGGTTCGCCCAGCTTCCCAGGAGACCGGCCCCATGGCGCGTGTAGGCGCTCTCGACACCAGCGCGGCGCAGCTCGGCGCGGAAGACCGTCCGGGGCGGCCCGACGTGTCGCTGGTGATCTGCACGCTGAACGAATCGGAGTCGATCGGCTCGGTGCTGGACGAGACCAAGGCCGTCTTCGAAGGCCTGACCTATGAGATCCTCGTCGTCGACGACAGCCCCGACGAGCGCACCGCCGACGTGGTGCGCGCCCATGCCGCCGCCGACGCCCGGGTGCGTCTGGTGCGCCGCGAAGGCGCGCGGGGCCTGGCCTCGGCCTGTATCGCCGGTTGGGACGCGGCCCACGGCAAGATCCTGGGCGTGATGGACGGCGATGGCCAGCACGACACCCAGCTGGCGCGCCAGATGGTCGAGATGCTGCAGGCCGGCGGCGCGGATATCGCGGTGGCCAGCCGTTTCGCGCCGGGCGCCCACACCGGCCTGAGCGGCATGCGCAAGGCGATGAGCACCGTGGCCACCCCGGTGATCCAACTTTTGATCGGCGCGCGCTGCACCGACCCGCTGGCCGGCTTCTTCTTCCAGACCCGGCGTTGGTATGAAGGCGCGCGCGACGGGCTGACCGGCATCGGTTTCAAGATCCTGGTCGACGTGCTGGCCTCGGGCCCGCGCCGGCCCACCGTCGTGGAGGTTCCCACCAGCTTGCGCGCCCGCATCGGCGGGGAGTCCAAGCTGGACCTGCGCATCGCGGTCGAGCTGGTCGCCCAGCTGATCGAGAAGAAGAGCCGGGGCCTGATCCCCAGCCGCTTCGTGATGTTCGCCGGGGTCGGCGGGCTGGGCATGGTCGTCCATCTGATGGTGCTGTCGGGGGTGAAGGGCTTTGCGGCCCTGCCCTTCCTGGTGGCCCAAGGCTGCGCCATCGCCGTGGCCATGGTCAGCAACTATACCTTGAACAACCTGATCACCTTCCGCGACCTGCGCCTGAAAGGCCTGGCCTGGTGGCGCGGGCTGGTCGGGTTTGCCCTGGCCTGCGCGTCCGGCGCGGTGATCAGCGAGATCGTCGGCTTCGGCCTGACCAAGATCCATGTCCACTGGCTCATCGCCGGGGGCGCGGGCGCGCTGACCGCCGCCATGTGGAACTACTGGAGCGCCAGCCGGGCCGCCTGGGGCGTGCCTCCGCGTGGCAGGGACGTAGCCGCCGGCGTGGCGGTGAAAACCGCCCCCGCTCCTGAAGCCTCCGCCGAGACGACGCCCTAGACTTCCTCCAGCGGCGTCACCCCGCCCCACTTGGAGTGTTTGACCGAGTAGGCTTTCACGACGCGCGTGGTGAAGGCCTTTTCCATGATGGTGGAGACCGCCATCATCTCTCCCTTGGCGCTGTCGCGGGTGAGGGTCAGCAGCAGGAAACCCTTGGCCGCCTGATCGGTGAAGCGCACCTCGTCGTTGGTTTCGATGAAGCCCTCTGCCAGGAAGGCTTCCTTGATCACATCGCCCGCGCCGGGGCTGCTGATGCCGGTGACGCCGAATTCCGCCGCCAATAGCCCCGCGCCCTCTTCGTCGTGCAGCTCATTGGCCCAGAAGGCGTGGCTGTCGCCCGACAGCACGATGGGCCGGGCGTTGGCGGCCTTGAAGGCGCGGTAGAGGCGCAGCCGGTCGGCCGGATAGCCGTCCCAGCTGTCGAGGTTGTAGGGCAGGCCGGTCTTGCCCAGCTGGCTCAAACGCATGACCCGGCCCCGGTAGTCGTCCGGCAGCTTGGCCATGGTGGCGGCCCAGGCCTCCTCGCCGATCTTCTGGGCGAAGTCGGGCGCCGCGATCTTGGCCATCACCACCTGGTTGCCCAGCACCTGCCAGGCGTGACCGGCCTTGACCGAGGCGCTCAGCTGCTTGCCGATCCAGTCTTCCTGGGCCGGGCTCATCATGCGCCGTTCGGGGTCCTTCCACTTGGCCTTGAACCCCTCGATGTCGGGCTTGCCGTCGGTGATGGTCAGGTCCTTGGCATAGGTCAGCTGCTGGGTGCGCGCGGTCAGCCGGGTCTCGGTCATAATCAGGCTGGCCAGGTCGCCGAAATCGAAGCTGCGGTAGCTGGCGAACAAAGACCCGTCGGCCGGTTCGCGGATCGGCATCCATTCGTAGAAGGCCTTGATGGCGGCGGCCTTGCGGGTGTCCCAGTCACCCTCGGTCTTGGGCTGGTGATCCTCCGCCCCGTGTTCCCAGCTGTCGTTGGCCGTCTCATGGTCGTCCCAGGTGACGATCCAGGGCGCGCGGGCGTGGGCGGCCTGCAGCTGCGGATCGGCCCGGTGGCAGGCCAGCCGGACGCGGTAGTCGTCGAGGGTGATGCATTCGTGCGGCGGGTCGGCCAGCCGGTTCAGGGCGTGGCCGGTCTTGGTTCCGTAGGCGTCGGCCCCGTACTCGTAGATGTAGTCGCCCAGGAACAGCACCGCATCGACCCGCTTCAGGTCGGCGATGGCCTGGTAGGCGTTGTAGTAGCCGCCCGGATAGAGGGCGCAGTTGGCGACGGCGAGGACGACGTCCTTGGTCTTGCCGGTGGGAAGGGTGCGCAAGTGTCCTCGGGGCGATCTGGCAGCATTGTCCTCGCGGCGCGGCAGGATGAAATGGTACCAGTAGTCGCGGCCCGGCTTGAGGCCGGTGACATCGACCTTCACCGTGAAGTCGCGGCTTGCGCCGGTGTCCGCCCATCCTTGGGCGATGTTCTCCTTCATCGCTTCGTCCGCGTAGACGGCCCAGAGCACCCGGGTCTCGCCGCTGGATGCAGCCACCCGCGTCCAGATGATGGCCCGATCCGCCAACGGGTCGCCCGAAGCGACGCCGTGCGCGAACACCGCGCTGTCCTCAGTCGAGTCCATGGCCGAGGCCTTCATCGCCATCGCCACGCCGCCGCCGAGACCCAGCAACGCCAGGGCATTCCGCCGATTTATCGCCAAGCCGGCCTCCCCAAGTGACGCTTTCGTGCGTTCGTGCCTATCTGAGCTTAACCGACAACAGGAGCATGACGCATGTCCAGTGAAGGCCTTCACGTCCCGCGCGAAAAACTGCGCCGCGAGACCCTTAACCTCCACTATGCCATCACCTCGCTGATCGAGGAGCTTGAAGCGGTGGACTGGTACCGCCAAAGGGCCGATGACTGCGACGATCCGGAACTGAAGAAAATCCTGCTGCACAACGCCGACGAAGAGATCGAGCATGCCTCGATGGCGCTGGAGTGGATCCGCCGGGCCGACCCGCGCTTCGACAAGGAGCTGCGGGAATATCTGTTCACCGAAGGCTCGATTACGGGCCATGAAGAAGAAGTCGAAGGCAAGACATGAGGCCTGACGAACTGGCGGCCGAGCTGCTGGCCGACGAAGACGACCTGGCGCTGGACGCGGACGCTCCCACCGCCGACCTGGCCGTGCGCATCGTCGAGGTGGGCGAGGACCACGCCGGCCAGCGGATCGACAAGACCCTGGCCGTCCTGTTGCCGGAGCTGTCGCGCGGCCGCGTGCAGGCGCTGATGGCCGCCGGGCTGGTGACCTTCCGCGACCAGCCGGTCACCGACGCCTCGGGCAAGATCCAGGTGGGCGACTACCACCTGACCATCCCCATGGTGACCACCTCGGGCCTGCCGCAGTCGGAGGCCATTCCGCTCACCGTGCTGTTCGAGGACCAGTATCTGATCGTCGTCGACAAGCCCGCCGGCATGGCCGCCCACCCGGGCCCGGGCACGGAGAGCGGCACCCTGGTCAACGCCCTGCTGCACCATTGCGGCTCCACCCTGTCGGGTATCGGCGGCGTGGCTAGGCCCGGCATCGTGCATCGCCTGGACAAGGACACGTCCGGCGTCATGGTCGCCGCCAAGACCGATGCGGCGCACCAGGGCCTGTCGAAGCTGTTCGCCGAGCACGACATCGAGCGCAGCTATATCGCCCTGACCCGCAACGCGCCCCACCCCAACAAGGGCACCATCACCACCCAGATCGGCCGCTCCAAACACGACCGCAAGAAGATGGCCATCCTGCGGGTCGGCGGCCGCGAAGCCATCACCCACTACCGGGTGGCCCGCGCCTACGGCAGCCACGAAAAGCCCATGGCCGCGCGCGTGGTCTGCAAGCTGGAAACCGGCCGCACCCACCAGATCCGCGTCCACCTGGCCTCGAAGGGCGCCCCCTGCCTGGGCGACCAGACCTATGGCTCCGGCAGCCCGGCCACCCCGGTGAAGACGGCGATGGCCGAGGCCGGCCTGACGCGCCAGGCGCTGCACGCGGCGGTTCTCGGCTTCGTCCACCCGATCACCGGCGAGACCCTGCGGTTCGAAACGCCGCTGCCGGAAGACATGGCGCGGCTGGAGGAGCGGCTGGAGGCCTTGTAGGACTCAGGTGACGTCCTCGACGGTGGTGTCGCGGCTGTAAAGGTGCGTCGTGCGGACCAGGTCCCAGCCGGTGGCGCCGCGCCGGAACAGGTAGCGTGTCTGGATGAAGTCGACGTTGCCGTCGACCACCGCCGATTGCCCGTCGCGTGAGAACATCGGCGCGCGGAGGCCGACGCATTTGACGTAGTCCCGCTTTACGCCGGCGCAGGGCTTCACCAGGCCGCCGCAGGCGACCCGCACCCGGGTCGACGCGAGCGCACCGGCCTGTTCCAGCATCGGACGGCCCGGCAGTTCCTCGTCGACTTGCTCGAGCGGTCCGCCCAGCAGCACCGGATAGACGGCATAGTCCGGCCCCGCCGGCAGGGTGCGGATCAGGGCGGCCAGCACCATGCAGTCGCGATCGCTCGTCGTGGCCGTCAGCCCGGTGTCGATTTCCACGCCGGGGTAGGGGCTCGCGCACCCCGCCACGACAACCACGGACGCCAGCACCCCGATCAGCCGATGATTTTTCCTCATAGCCTTCCGATCTATTCTCGATACCCGACTAGCCCACTCAGGCATTACAAGCACGCCATGGTCTTCAAGACCCCGCAACGAATACCTATCTTTGCGGTTCAAGGGGGTGAGCGACGCGCCGTGCCTATACGGCCTCCCAAACGCCGGCTCACCAGAAAGGGGTACTACAATGGCCGCGACATCACTCTCAGTCATGTCGCCAGACGGTGGCCTCAGCCGCTATCTGACGGAAATCCGTAAGTTTCCGATGCTGGCCCGCGACGAGGAATTCATGCTCGCCCAACGTTGGAAAGAGCACCAGGACCCCGACGCCGCGCACCGGATGGTAACGAGCCACCTGCGGCTCGTGGCGAAGATCGCCATGGGCTACCGCGGCTACGGCCTGCCGATCGGCGAAGTCATCTCCGAAGGCAATGTCGGCCTGATGCAGGCGGTCAAGAAGTTCGAGCCGGACAAAGGCTTCCGCCTGGCGACCTACGCCATGTGGTGGATCCGGGCCTCGATCCAGGAATACATCCTGCGCAGCTGGTCGCTCGTGAAGATGGGCACCACCGCCGCCCAGAAGAAGCTGTTCTTCAACCTGCGCAAGGCCAAGAGCGAGATCGCGGCCCTGCAGGAGGGCGACCTGCGTCCCGATCAGGTCAGCGTCATCGCCACCAAGCTTGGCGTGCTGGACTCCGAAGTCATCTCGATGAACCGGCGTTTGTCCGGCCCGGACTCGTCGCTGAACGCGCCCATGCGCGCCGATGGCGAGAGCGAGTGGCAGGACTGGCTGGCCGACGACGTGACGCCCAGCCAGGAAACCGTGGTCGCCGACAATCAGGAATATTCCCAGCGCATGGGGCTCCTGGGCGAGGCGATGACGGGGCTCACCGACCGCGAGCGCCACATCCTCACCGAGCGCCGGCTGAAGGATAACCCGACGACGCTCGAAGAACTGGCCTCCGAATACGGCGTCAGCCGCGAGCGGGTCCGCCAGATCGAGGTGCGCGCGTTCGAGAAGCTGCAGAAGACGATGAAGGCCAGCGCCGTTCAGCGGAACCTGATCGAGGCGTAATTTGATCTCCGCTCATCCCGGCGTAGGCCGGGACCCATGGGGCGGTTGATGTTGGTCTGGAAGACAGTGACGGGCGCGGACTTCACACGAAGCCGCGCCCGTTTGCGTGACTCGGTATGGGTCCCGGCTTTCGCCGGGATGAGCGGAGTGGGGGGTAGGCCTTAAGCCGCCGCGACCGTCTCTTCCTTCGGCAGGAAGCTGGCCAGGGCGTCCACGAAGGGGCGCAGGGTGACCAGTTGCAGCGGCACGTCGGGCGCCACGACCCGGGCCAGGCCGCCGGCGGCTTCGCACAGTTTGATGTTGCCGGTGGCCACGCCGATCTTCTGCAGTTCGGCGGCCTGGGCGGCCAGGGCGCGGCGCACCTGCATGGGATCGCTGTCGACGGCCAGGGCGGCCGCGCGCACGATCTTCAGGGCCTGGAGCATGCGGGCCTGGTCGGGGGTGGCGCGGGCGTCGGACTTGCGCTTGCGCGGGCCCTTATAGTCGCCGGAGTTGAAGCGGCGCCGGTCGGGACCGATGTAGCCCACCGCCTCCACCCAGTCGCGCTGGTGCAGGGTCACCGCCTCCAGGCGGCGCAGCAGGTCCTTGATCGTATAGGGCTTGCGCAGGAATTCGTGCGCGCCGGCGTCGCGCGCGGCTATGATGGTGCTGGCCGTGGTCTCCGCCGTGATCACGATCACCGGCGCCTGGCGGCAGGCCAGGTCGCTGCGGCGGAGGGCCCGCGTGAAGGCCGCGGCGTCCAGGGCTCCGGTGGCCTGTTCGACGAAGATCAGTTGCGGATTGTTGATCTGGGCGGCCATCAGGCCCTGCTGGGCGGTGTTGGCGCTGGAGAACTGGGCCTGGCAGACGCTGCGCATGAGCTCGCTGAGCATGCGCATGGCCGCCTGATTGGTGTCGACGATGAGCACCCGCTTCAGCAGGGGCGCCATCTTTTGCAGGACGCGGGCGTCGTCTTTGAACACGGGAGATCCGCTCCGGGTAAGTACTCAGTCCCAGTGTTATCCCAACGCGGTAAAGATCACCTTGACGACAAATCGGTCTCTGGGCGGAGGATCAGCCCTGGAAGGGGTCGCGCATCAGGATGGTGTCGTCGCGCTCCGGACTGGTCGACAGCAGCGCCACCGGCGCCTCGATCAGCTCCTCGATGCGGCGCACATATTTGATGGCGTTGGCGTTCAGGTCCTTGAACGAGCGCGCCCCCACGGTGCTTTCGCTCCAACCGTCCATCTCTTCGTAGATGGGGACCGCCGCCGCCTGGTCGCGCATGCCGGCGGGCAGATAGTCCACCGTGCGCTCGCCGATCCGGTAGCCGACGCAGATTTTCAGCTTCGGCAGGCCGTCCAGCACGTCCAGCTTGGTCAGGGCCACCCCGTCGATGCCGTTGATGGCCACCGACTGGCGCACCAGCACCGCGTCGAACCAGCCGCAGCGGCGCGGCCGGCCGGTGTTGACGCCAACCTCGCGGCCCACCGTCGACAGGTGGGTTCCCACCTCGTCGTTGAGCTCCACCGGGAAGGGCCCCTCGCCGACCCGGGTGGTGTAGGCCTTGACGATGCCCAGCACGTAGCCGGGGCCCTTCGGCCCCATGCCGGAACCGGCGGCGGCCTGGCCCGCCACCGTGTTGGAGGAGGTCACAAACGGGTAGGTGCCGTGGTCCACGTCGAGCAGCGCGCCCTGGGCCCCCTCGAACAGGATGCGTTTACCGTCCTTCTTCGCCTGATCGAGCAGCCGCCACGCGGGCTGGGCATAGGCCAATATCTTCGGCGCGATCTCCATCAGGGCGTCGAACAGGGCCTCGCCGTCGGCGGCCTCCAGCCCCAGGCCCTTGCGCAGCGCATTGTGGTGGCCGAGCAGGCGCTCGATCTTGGGCCGGATCGCCTCGGGGTCGGCCAGGTCGGCGACGCGGATCGCCCGGCGGCCGGCCTTGTCCTCATAGGCCGGGCCGATGCCGCGCCCGGTGGTGCCGATCTTCTGGGTCGAGGCCGCCTCGCGCGCTTGGTCCAGGTCCTTGTGCAACGGCAGGATCAGGCAGGCGTTGTCGGCCAGCACCAACAGCTTCGGCGTGATCTCGATGCCCTGCTCGGCGATCTTGGCGATCTCGGAGAGCAGGTGCCAGGGGTCGACGACGACGCCGTTGCCGATCACCGACAGCTTGCCCTGCACCACGCCCGACGGCAGCAGGGCCAGCTTGTAGACCTTGCCGTCGACCACCAAGGTGTGGCCAGCGTTGTGCCCGCCCTGGAACCTGACCACGACATCGGCGCGGTTCGACAGCCAGTCGACGATCTTGCCCTTGCCCTCGTCGCCCCATTGGGCGCCGACCACCGTCACATTGGCCACGTTTGAGAATCCCCGTGCAAAAGCCGCGCGCTCTGTAGCGTGGGTGAGGGGAGGTGTCACGGCGTGACGGAAGCAACGCCCCGATCCGCCCCCTGTTTATGGGCGCCGTGACCGATTGCCCGTCCAGCGGCCCAAGCCTACCGTCCAGCGCATACTTGGGGTGCATCATATGACCGACGCCAACGCCGCCAGCTTGACGCCCGCCTTCGACCGCGACCGCAAGACCATGATGGCGGCGATCATCCTGCTCTTCGTTTCTCAGTTCCTGCCCTACCGCCACGCATCGGGGGGCGGCTACCTGACCCGGGAAATGGATACGGACCACTATACCGGCCACGTCTTTTTCAACGGCCACAGCGCGGCCACCGGCTGGCAGGCGCACCCCTATGCGATCGTGCTGATCGGCGCGCTGGCGGCCATCTACCTCACCAAATTCCACACTCGCCCGTGGTGGGTGAAGTGGGGCTATTGGGCGAGTTGCGTGATCATCTTCCCCTGCATCAGCGGCGAGGTGATCGCCACGCCGGGCGGGCTGATGGGCTTGGTGGCGTTCGGCTTGGCCGTGCTGACCGCCTTCAACCACCACAAGATGCTGGCCGCCACCAAGACCGGCGCCGCCGCGCCGCCGCCGGAAGCGCCGCCCGCCGCTTAAATCCCCTCCGCCAACGCCGCCTGGGCATAGGCGCAGTGCATGGCGATGCCCCGCGCCATCACGGTTTCGTCCAGCACCATGCGGTTGGAATGCAGCGGGCAGCAGGCGCGATAATCGGCGGTTCCGTCGGGCGCCGCGCCGATGAAGGCCATGGCGCCGGGGGCCTTTTGCAGCACATAGGCGAAGTCCTCCGCCCCCATCATCGGGGCGGGCATGGTCACCCAGGCCTCCTCGCCGAAGGTGGCCTTGGCGACGCGTTCGGCCAGGTCGGTGGCGGCGGTGTTGTTCACCGTCACCGGGAAGCCCTGGATGATCTGCGGCTCGGCCCGCACGCCGTGGGCGTCGGCGATGCCCTTGATCACGCGAAGGAAGCCCTCCTGCGCCGCCTTGCGGGTGTGTTCCGAGAGCGTGCGCAGGGTGCCCTCGAGATAGGCCGTCTCGGGGATGATGTTGTTGGTGGTGCCGCTCTCGATCTTGGCGATGGTCAACACCGCCGGGTCGCCGACCGGGATGGTGCGGGTGATCATGGTCTGCAGCGCCATGACCATCTCGCAGGCCACGGGGATGGGATCGAGCGCATCCTGGGGCATCGAGGCGTGGCCGCCGCGCCCGGTGATGCGCACCTTCAGCACGTCGGCGGAGGCCAGCAGCGGGCCGGCTTTGCTGGCGAAGACGCCGCGCGGCATGTTGGGGCTGATGTGCAGGGCGAAGGCTACATCCGGCAGCGGGTCGATCAGCCCGTCGTCGAGCATGAAGCGGGCCCCGTGATGGCCCTCCTCGCCCGGCTGGAACATGAACATCACCGTGCCGGCCAGCTTGTCGCGGTTGGCGCACAGGGCGCGGGCCGCGCCGGCCAGCATGGCCACATGGGTGTCGTGGCCGCAGGCGTGCATCGCCCCCAGGGTGCGTGACATGTAGGTGAGCCCGGTGTCCTCCGTCAGCGGCAGGGCGTCCATGTCGCCGCGCAGCAGCACGGTGCGGCCGTTGGCCGAGCCGCGCAGGATGGCCAGCACGCCCGTCGTCGAGGGGCCCTGGCGAATCTCCAGCGGCAGGCCTTCCAACGCCTTCAACACCTTCTGGGTGGTCAGCGGCAGGTCGAGCCCCAGTTCCGGCTCCTCATGGATGGCGCGGCGCAGGGTGATGGCGTCGGGCAGCAGCGCCTCGCCCACCGAAATCCAGTTTTCGCCGTCGGCCATCGTCAGGTCCATAGGGGTCTCCCATCACAAGTCGCGCGCACCATGGCGGGCCGGGCGCGGTTCGTCTAGGAACAGCACAGAAGCGGAGGGCGCCATGAGCGAACAACTGGCCGTCAACATCACCGACATCGAAGCCGCCGCCGACCGCCTGGCCGGCGAGGTCATCGAGACCCCCCTGATCCGCAACAAGCAGCTGGACGCCCTGCTTGGGGCGCGGGTCATGATCAAGCCCGAAATCCTGCAGCACGGCGGGGCCTTCAAATACCGCGGCGCCTATAACCGGCTGAGCCAGTTGAGCGCCGACGAGAAGACGCGTGGCGTGGTGGCCTTCTCCTCCGGCAACCATGCCCAGGGCGTGGCGCTCGCCGCCGCCCGGGTCGGCTGTCCGGCCCTGATCGTGATGCCGGCCGACAGCCCGAAGATCAAGGTCGACAACACCCGCCTCTACGGCGCGGAAATCCGCTTCTTCGACCGCTACACCGAGGACCGCGAGGCCATCGCCGCCGAGATCGCCGCCGAGCGCGGCTGCGTGGTCGTGCCCTCCTATGACGACCCGCATGTGATCGCGGGCCAGGGCACGGTGGGCCTGGAACTGGTGCTGCAGGCCAAGCGCATGCCGGGCGCCCTGCCCGACCTGGTGGTCTGCCCCGTGGGCGGCGGCGGCCTGATCTCGGGCCTGTCCACGGCCGTGAAGGCCGATTGGCCCGGCGTCCAGGTCTGGGGCGTGGAGCCGGCCGCCTTCGACGACACCCGCCGCTCCCTGACCAGCGGCAGGCGCGAGGGCAACGACCCCGCCGCGCGGTCGTTCTGCGACGCCCTGCAGTCGCCGACTCCGGGCGTGCTGACCTTCCCGATCATGCAAAAGAACCTGACCGGCGTGGTCACCGTCACCGACGCGGAGGTTTCCGAAGCCATCCGCTACGCCTTCAACACGCTGAAGCTGGTGGTCGAGCCCGGTGGCTGCGTGGGCTTGGCCGCCCTGTTGTCGGGCAAGCTGGACGTGAAGGGCAAGACGGTCGCCGTGGTCCTTTCCGGCGGCAACATCGACCCCGAATTGCACGCAGCGATCATGGCGGGTCAGGCCTGATGTTTCCCAACTTCACGCCGCCGCAGACGCCGCTTCTGGTCATCGACCGGCGGGCCCTGGAGCGCAACCTGGCCACCATGCAGGGCCTCTGCAACGACGCCAATGTGCGCCTGCGCGCCCACGGCAAGACCCACAAATGCTCGACGCTGGGGCGCCTGCAGGTCGAGGGCGGCGCGGTGGGCCTGTGCGCCCAGACGGTGGGCGAAGCCGAGGCCTTCGTGGCGGGCGGCATCCGCGACGTGCTGGTCACCGCCCCGCCCGCGCCCTGGGGCGCCGTGCGTCTCGCCGCCCTGGCCAAGACCGGCGCCCGCGTCGGCTCCGTCGCCGATGACGCCGCCCAGATCGAACGCCTGGGCGCGGCGGCGCGGGCCGCCGGGGTCACCCTGGACCTGGTCATCGACCTCGACCTCGGCACCCACCGCACCGGCGCCTATCCGGATCGCGCCGTGGCGCTTGCCGCCCTTGCCGCCGCCACCGAGGGCCTGAACTATGCGGGCATCCAGGCCTATCTCGGCCACCTGCAGCACCTGGATGGGGCCGAGCGCCGCCGCACCGCCGACGAGGCCGGCCACCGGGGCCTGGCCCACGCCGTCGAGCAGCTGCGCGGCGCCAACCTCGCCCCCGGCGTCGTCACCGGCGGCGGCACCGGCACCCATGCCTATGACCTGAAGAGCGGCGTGTTCAACGAACTCCAGGCCGGCTCCTATGCGGTGATGGACGTGGAGTACGAGGCCTGCGGCGCGCCGGACGGGCGGCCCTGGGCCTTTGAACCGGCCCTCTACATCGCCGCCAGCGTCATCTCCGTTCAGCACAAGAGCCACGTAGTCTGCGACGCGGGCTTCAAGGCCGTGTCCGTGGACGGCCCGCCGGCCCGGGTGGCGGAGGGCGCGGCGCCCGGCTCGGTCTGGCGGCCGATGGGCGACGAGCACGGCATGATCCTGCACCCCGCCTTCGCCCACATCCCCAAGGCCGCCGGGCGCGACCCGCTTGCCTTCGCCGCGGCGATCGGCGCGGCCGACGCGGACCCGGCCCTGGCCTGGCCCACCGACGCCCCCAAGACCGGCGACATCGTCTGGCTGCAGCCCGGCCACTGCGACCCGACCTGCAACCTCTATGACGCCTTCCATGCCGTGGCGGCAGACGGGTCACATGAGCGCTGGGCCATCGACGCCCGCCGCATCTCCGCCTGAGGACAGCCCCATGAACGACATGGATTTCACCGCCAAGACCGTGCTCGTGGTCGGCGGCTCCAGCGGCATCGGCAACGGCATCGCCCACGCCTTCCGTGACCGCGGCGCCGAGGTCCACGTCTGGGGCACGCGCGCCAACGCCGAGGACTATCGCGGCGAGGAGGGCTCCGACCTGACCGGGCTCACCTATTCCAAGGTCGATGTCTCCGACGCCGACGCCATTGCCGCCTGGCCCGTGCCCTTCGAGGCGCTGGACGTGCTGGTCCTGGCCCAGGGCACGGTCATCTACCGCAAGGGCGAGTTCCAGATGGACGGTTTCAAGACGGTGATGGCCGTCAACCTCGACAGCCTGATGGCCTGTTCGATGAAGTTCCGCGACCTGCTGGCGGCGGCCAGGGGGAGCATCATCACCATCTCCTCCACCTCCGCCTATCACGCCACCCGGGGCAACCCGGCCTATAACGCCTCCAAGGCCGGCGCCGTGGCCTTGACCCGCACCCTGGGCCAGGCCTGGGCCCGCGACGGCATCCGCGTGAACGGCGTGGCGCCCGGCCTCGTCGACACCAAGCTGACCAAGGTCACCACTGAAAACCCGGAACGCCTCAAGGGCGCCCTGGCCGGCATCCCTATCGGGCGCCTCGGCCAACCCGCCGACATGGCCGGCGCCTGCCTCTTCCTGGCCTCCCCCCTGGCCAGCTACATCGTTGGCCAGACGATCATCGTGGATGGCGGCCTGACGCTCTAAGCGCGCAGCGCAGTTCGCCAACGGGCCTGCCCGCTCACGCGCCGTAAAGTCGAACCACGAAGGCACGAAGATCACGAAGGGACACGAAGTCTCGGATAGCCTTCAAGCGGCGGCGCTGGCGGCTGTCCTGTTCTTCTTCGTGATCCTTCGTGCCTTCGCGCCTTCGTGGTGAAATAGGGCCTTTGGCCCACGCGCGGCATCTCCGGCTAGCCGAGCGCCCTCCGGCGCAAAAACATGCCCGTAAAGGCCCCCTGGCGGCGCGGGAAATGGCGCTATAGGGTCGCGCCAAATCGTAACGCCGTTTCCGGATCATCCATGAAGAAGCTGCTCCTCGCCTCCGCCCTGGCCGGGCTTTGTCTGGCCCTGGGGTTCACCGCCCTGGCCGGCGACAAGGTCCCGCATGTGGATCCCGTGCGCCTGTCGGACCATGTGAAGGTGCTGTCGGGAGACGACTTCGAGGGCCGTGGCCCCGCCACCCCCGGCGAGGAGAAGACGCTCAACTACATCATCTTCCAGATGAAGCGCATGAAGCTGGAGCCCGGCGGCGACATCCGGGACGGCAAGCGCGCCTGGACCCAGGACGTGCCCCTGGCGCGGTTCGCCATGAGCGGCGAGGTAAAGACCACCGTCACCGCCGGCGGGTCCACGCAGAGCTGGACCCAGGGCGACCAGATCGCCATCCGCGCCGCCCAGACCAACCAGGACCGCGTCACCGTCAAGGACGCGCCGATGGTCTTCGTCGGCTATGGCGTCAAGGCGCCGGAGCGCAACTGGGACGACTTCAAGGGCGTCGACCTGAAGGGCAAGATCGCCGTCGTGCTGATCAATGATCCGGACTTCGAGACGGGTTCCGGAGACTTCGGCGGCAAGGCCATGACCTACTACGGCCGCTGGACCTACAAGTACGAAGAGGCCGCGCGCCAAGGCGCCGTGGGCCTGCTGATCATCCATGAGACCGCGCCGGCCAGCTATGGCTGGGCCACGGTCAAGAATTCCAACACCAACGTCCAGTTCGACATCGTGCGCGAGCACCCCGAAGCGGCCCACGCCCCCGTCGAGGCCTGGATCCAGCGCGACGCCGCCGTCGATCTGTTCAGGAAGTCGGGGCTCGATTTCGACGCCCTGAAGACGCAGGCCCAGCGCCGCGACTTCCAACCGGTCGTCCTGACCGGGGCGACCTTCTCCACCGACTTCGGCGTCGATCACCGCCAGATCGTCAGCCACAATGTGGTGGGCATGCTGAGCGGGACCAAACACCCCGACCAGATCGTCATGTACACGGCCCACTGGGACCATCTGGGGGTCGGCGCGGCCGACGCCAAGGGCGACAAGATCTACAACGGCGCGGTGGACAACGCCGATGGCGTGGCCTCGCTGCTGGAGGTTGCCCGCTCTTTCGCCACCAGCCCGCGCACCGAGCGCAGTGTCGTCTTCATGGCGGTGACCGCCGAGGAGAAGGGCCTGCTGGGCTCGACCTACTATGCCTCCCACCCGCTGTTCTACCTGAGCAAGACGGTGGGCGTGCTCAACGTCGACGCCATGGACACCGACGGCCCGGCCAAGGACATGAGCACCTCCGGCGACGGCCATGTCGGCCTGCAGGACGACCTGATCACCGCGCTCAAGGCGCATGGCCGGACCTTCAGCCCCGACCGCAATCCGGGCGGCGGCCACTTCTACCGCTCCGACCACTTCCCCTTCGCCAAGGTCGGCGTGCCGGCCATCTCGGTCAATTCCGGCCAGGACCTGGTCAACGGCGGCGTCGAGGCCGGCGCGGCCTGGAAGGCGGCCTACACCAAGGACCGCTATCACCAGCCGGCCGACGAATGGACCAAGGACATGGACTTCAGCGGCATCGCCCAGGACATGGACCTGCTGGCCGAGGTGGGCATGGGCCTGGCCAATTCGGGCCGTTGGCCGGAGTGGCAGACGGGGTCTGAGTTCAAGGCCATCCGCGACGCCTCGGCGGCGGATAGGAAGTAATTCCCATCGGAATGTTGTCGTGACCGCCAGCGTCTTCGACCTGTTCAAGCCCGGCGTGGGCCCGTCCAGCTCCCACACCATGGGGCCGATGACCGCTGCGGTGCGCTTAATCCAGCGGCTGCGCGATGCGGGCGTGCTGACCCGCGTCACCCGCGTGGAGACCAAGCTCTATGCGTCCCTGGCGCTGACGGGGAAGGGCCACGCGACCGACCGCGCGGTGATCCTGGGCCTGATGGGGTTTGCCCCCGCCACCCTCGATCCGGACGCCGGCGACGCGGCCCTGGCCCTGGCCCGCGCCGACCAGTGGCTGATGCTCGGCGGCGAGGTCGGCATCGCCTTCGACGAGGGCCGCGACATCGTCTGGGCGGGGCGCGAGCGGCTGGTTCAGCACCCCAATGCGCTGACCTTCATCGCCTTTGCGGGTGAGGATGAACTGCTGCGCCAGACCTACTTCTCGATCGGCGGCGGCTTCGTGCGCGACGAGGCGGAGATGACGATCAACTCCGCCGACGAGGTTGGTCCCGACCTGCCCTATCCGTTCGAGAGCGGCGCCGACCTGCTGTCCATGGGCGAGGCGTCCGGCCTGTCCATCGCCGGCCTGATGCTGGCCAACGAGAAGGCGCGGCGTCCGGAAGACGAGATCAACGGCGCGCTGGACGGCATCTTCGAGGCCATGGAGGCCTGCATCGACCGGGGCTTGCGCGAGGGCGGCATCCTGCCCGGCGGGCTCAACGTCAAGCGCCGCGCCAAGCAACTCAAGCAGGCTATTGCGGACCGCATGGAGCGCCAGGTCACCGACCCCCTGGCGGCCATGGACTATATCAACCTGTGGGCCCTGGCCGTGAACGAGGAGAACGCCGCCGGCGGCAAGGTGGTCACCGCCCCCACCAACGGCGCGGCCGGCCTGATCCCCGCGGTGCTGCGCTTCTACGACCGCTTCCACAACGGCAGCGCCGAGGGCCGGCGCATCTTCCTGCTGACCGCCGCCGCCATCGGCGCCCTCTACAAGCGCAACGCCTCGATCAGCGGGGCCGAGGTCGGCTGCCAGGGCGAGGTGGGCGTGGCCTGCTCGATGGCCGCCGCGGGCCTGGCCGCCGCGCTCGGCGGGACCAACGCCCAGATCGAGAACGCCGCCGAGATCGGCATGGAACACAACCTCGGCCTCACCTGCGACCCCATCGGCGGCCTGGTCCAGATCCCCTGCATCGAGCGCAACGCCATGGGGGCGGTGAAGGCCATCGACGCGGCGCGCCTGGCCCTGCTCGGCGACGGCGAACACAGCGTCAGCCTGGACAAGGTCATCGCCACCATGAAGCGCACCGGTGAGGACATGAATTCGATCTACAAGGAGACGTCGCTCGGGGGCCTGGCGCTCGAGCTGGCCGTCAACCGGGTGGAGTGCTGAGGCTTATCGCGGCCGATGCCGTGGAGGTCGCTGGGACCCTATCGCGGACCGCGCGGCCCGCCAGTCGATCTTCATGCTCCGCTTCCAGAGATCGCATCAGCAGGATGATCCAGTTCAGCACGTCGATGGCGATCGCGCCGACCCAAACGAAGATCAGCACGGCTACAACCCCGGATATCAGCGCCGCCAGCGCCGCCATAAGGTGGGCGCCGATATTCCGGGGCGCGAAGACCGAGTTGGTCTCCTGGGAGGCCTTATTCGCCGCCAGGTCGCTGTTAAGGGAGGTGATCTGGGCCTGGCTCGTGGCCATCGCATTGGAAGCGTTGTCGATCGCTTCCCGAGCGGCCGTGAGCGTCTCGCCGAGCGTGATCAGTTTGATGTCCTGATCGATCAGGTCGACAGCATAGGCCTTGAACTGGGCGCATTGCTCGGCGGTCCACCCGATCCAGGAGGCTCCGGTGACGGAATAGGCGTCCGGGCAGCCGGTGAAGTAGGGCTCCGCTGTGTCGCGGATATTTTCCAGGTCAGCCTTTGAGCCCGCGTTGTCGATCTGCACCAGGATCGGCCCATTGAAGGGGTTGGCCTGCTTCTTCGCGTTGATGACCTCAGCCTCGGCGTCATACGCCGCCTGGGCCTTGGCCTCCGCCCGCTGCAGCGTCTGGCGGTAGCCAGGCTTATCGGCATCCCGGACCGTCTGTTGCGCCTGGGCGATCTTGGCGGTTAGCTGACCTTGCTCGGCCCTCAGGGACTTGCCTGCCTCGATCTCCGATTGCGGATAGAGCGCCAGCAAAGAGGCGGCGATGCCGGAGGCGAGGATGAGCGTCCCGCACACGAAGATGGAAAGGTATTGCAGGCGGCTATAGCGGAACAGCACGAACTCGCGCGTCCCCGCATAGGTCGTCTCGTCGACCTGCCCGGTGCGGATGATGGTCAGGGCGTTGCGGAGGAATTCGAACGGCGTGGTGAACAGCGTCAGAAAGACCCGCCATATCCCGCGCCAAGCCTGCGTCGGCCGGCCGGCCGAGAACAGGGCGACCAACAAAACGGTCACCAGGATATAGCAGATCAGGCCCAAAATTGGATGAGCAATGACCGTCGCGAACGGTCCCCCAAAGCGCCCCATGGTCGTGTCCCCCGACAACGATTGAGTAAAATTCAACCCGAGGGCGAACTGGCGTTCAAGTCAAGCTCTTGCGGTGGCGGTCTCGTCCAAAATGACGAAAGGCCCCGGACACCTCGCGCCCGGGACCTCTCGCCGTTAGGCGCTGAAATTCAGCGTCAGTGGGTCCTGGCGGCTGCGTCGGCGGCGGCGTCGGTCTTGCGCGCGACCGTGCCGGCGGCGTCGCGGGTCGCGTCGGCGGCCTTGTCGGTGGCGGCGGCGGTCTTGTTGGCGGCGTCTGCGGTGGCGTCGCCCGCCTTGTCGGCGGCATTGGCGGTGGCCTTCCCGGCGTCGTCAGCCGTGATGGCGGCGGCGTTGCCGGCGTGGTCGCCGGCGGCGGCGGCTTCGTTCTGGGCCGGCTTGGAGCAGGCCACGAGGGCGAGGCTCAGGGCGGACAGGGTAGCGATGGTGATCAGTCGCATGGTGGTTCTCCGGAATAGTGGCCCAGGCGAAACCGCCGATGAGCTCCTAGCCGTGGAAAAAGCTTCACAGCCATGTCGGTTCCTCGACGCTCGCCTCTCACCCCGCGACAGAAGCGGTCAGCCATCGTCGCGGGGGCGCAGGTTTCGGGTTGCCAGGACCGGCGGTTCGCAGTCAGCCTGCGCCCACATTGAGCCACAACCGCCTTGGCGCTGGGAGTTCTTCGGAGTGGAAGGCACAACAGTTCCCAAAACTGAACTTGAGCGCATATCGATGGGAAAAGCGCGCGCTCTATCCGCGTTGGCCAGCCTTGCGTCGCAGGCATTGCATCGCGCCTACATCGATGGCGCAACGGTCAATCATTACCTGCTCCCCGACGAGCTTGCAGAGGACGTGCGCAGTGCTCTTTTTTGGATGACGCATGCCGCAAATCGGGCCGCGCTTTCCCAACGTGAGATTGAGCGATTTTCCAAGCTGGTGGCCGTGATCGACGAAAACTTCGACGAAGCGGCGCCGCAACTGGGCTTCACGACCAGGGGTCCAGTCGCGGCAATCGAGGCCTGGAACAGAATTCAGCAGGCTGCCTCCCAGACGCTGGCAGCCTTCGGCATCAGGGCGGAAGACCTTTCACTCGAAGACATCGAAGGTGAGGATGCGGACTGGCCCTCAAGGGCGCATTGGGACATTACATGACGGGCAAAATCTACACCGGCATCGGCGGTTGGACCTTCGAGCCCTGGCGCGGCGTCTTCTATCCGGACACCCTGAAGCAGAAGGACGAGCTCAACTACGCCAGCCGCCACCTGCGAAGCATCGAGATCAACGGCACCTACTATTCCAGCTTCAAGCCGGAGAGCTGGCGCAAGTGGCGCGACGAAACGCCCGAGGGTTTCGTGTTCGCGGTGAAGGCCTCGCGCTTCTGCACCAACCGCAAGGTGCTGGCCGACAATGGCGAGTCGATCGGCAAGTTCATGAACCAGGGGCTGAGTGAACTCGGCGACCGCCTGGGCCCGATCCTGTGGCAGTTCATGGCCACCAAGAAGTTCGATCCCGTCGACTTCGAGGCCTTCCTCGAGCTGCTGCCCAAGACCCAGGACGGCCTGCCGCTGCGCCATGTGGTGGAGGTGCGAAACGCCACCTTCTGCGACCCCGCCTTCATCGCCATGTGCCGGGCGCGCGGCGTGGCCATCTGCGCCTCGGAGAACGCGCTCTATCCGCTGATCCCCGACGTCACCGCCGACTTCGTCTATGCGCGGCTGATGATGGGCTCCGACGACATCGAGCAGGCCTATGCCGACGTCGATCTCGACCTGTGGGCCGGCCGCTTCAAGACCTACGCGGCCGGCGGCATGCCCGCCGACTTCGCGCCGGTCGATACCCAGACCGCGGCGCCGGTGACGCCCAGGGACGTGTTCGCCTACGTCATCCACGAGGGCAAGGTCCGCGCCCCGGCGGGGGCTCAGGCGTTGCAGAAGCGGGTGGGCTAGCGCGGTCCTCCCCCAGGATCGCCCAAGCGATCCGGCGGGGAGACCATCCCGGAACGGCCGGAGGGGCTTACCGAGCTGGCGACTATTCGCGTTCGGGCGCCGCGACCGATGCCGTCATCAACCCAGCCGCCAGAACACGCCCAACCTTTGACTCGGTAAGCCCCTCCCCGGCTTCGCCGGACCTCCCCCGCCGGTCCGCTTGAGCGGACCTGGGGAGGATGCCTCTCTTGACGACCCTACGGTAAGAGCGCGCCCTCTCCCCAAAAGCTCAGGGAGAGCCGCCATGTCCGACCACTTCACCGCCGACGACCTGATGTTCAAGCCGGGCCTGATGAAGGGCGAGCGGATCCTGATCACCGGGGGTGGCACGGGGCTGGGCAAGGTGATGGCCGAGGCCTGCCTGATGCTGGGCGCCACCGTCTACATCATCGGGCGCCGGGGCGGGGTGCTCGACGCCACCGCCAAGGAACTGATGGACGCGCACGGCGGCAAGGTCGTGGGCAAGGCCTGCGACATCCGCGTGCCGGAGGCCATCCATGACATGCTGGACGAGGTCTGGGCCGACGGCGGCGCCCTGACCGGCCTGGTCAACAACGCGGCGGGCAACTTCATCAGCCGCACCCAGGACCTGAGCCCGCGCGGCTTCGACGCCATCGCCAACATCGTCTTCCGCGGCTCCTTCTTCATGACGCTCGACTGCGGCAAGCGCTGGATCGCCGAGGGCAAGTCGGCCTCGGTCATCTCCATCCTGACCACCTGGGTGTGGAACGGCAGCCCCTTCACCGTGCCCTCGGCCATGTCCAAGGCGGGCCTGAACGCCATGACCCAGTCGCTGGCCGTGGAGTGGGCCGACAAGGGCATCCGCTTCAACGCCATCGCGCCCGGCCCCTTCCCCACCGAGGGGATGAGCGCGCGGCTGAACCCCGACCAGGAGTCCGGTGGCGGCGGCGGTTACCGCGACATGAGCTCCAACCCCATGGGCCGGGTCGGCGACATGCGCGAACTGGCCAACCTGGCCGTCTATCTGCTGCACCCGCTGTCGACCTACGTGAACGGCCAGACCATCGCCATCGACGGCGGCGCCTTCCAGGCCACCGGCGGCAACTTCTCGGGCCTGCGCAGCTGGTCCGACGACCAGTGGAAGGCCGCCTCCGAAGCCATCCGCGCCACCAACGACAAGGACAGGGCGGCGCGCACCGTCTGAGGAAAACTATGGTTAGCGAAACCTTAACCGGCGGGAGCCCATCCTGCCGGTCATGCGCCGTCTCGCCGCCCTCGTCCTGATCTGCCTGGCGGTTGCCGCCCCGGCCGCCGCCGGGCCGGGCGGCAAGATCACCGTGATCAAGCAGCCCGCGCCCAAGACCGACCCGGCCACCGGCCTGCGCGGCGCCCTGCCGGCCGGCGGCGCGATCCAGTCGAAAGCCGCCGATGGCGCGGCCATTCCGCCGGCCCTCGCCCAAGTCTGGTCGGCGCCCGTGCCGCAGGCCAGCGGGACCGACGCCATGCAGTGCCGCTCCAGCTGCGCCCAGACCTACTATTTCTGCGCGGCGGGCGGCGACGAGGACTGCGCCGGCCGCTGGGCCCAGTGCTCGGCGTCCTGCACCGCCAGCGCCACCTACCAGCCGTATCAGCCCGCCTTCTGAGGTGACGTCGCGGCGCCGTTGACGCCCGCGTCATCCCGCGTAGGCTCAACTGAACAACGATAATTCAGGGAGATGGATGATGGCCGGCAAGCTGCCCAAGGCCTGCATCATCGGGGCCGGCTGCTCCGGCTTCACCACCGCCAAGCGTCTGAAGGACGTGGGCGTCCCCTACGACTGTTTCGAGATGTCCGACGATATCGGCGGCAACTGGTATTTCAAGAACCCCAACGGGATGTCGGCCTGCTACGAGAGCCTGCATATCGACACCTCCAAATGGCGCCTGGCCTTCGAGGAATTCCCGGTCCCGGCCGATTGGCCAGACTTCCCCCATCACGCCCAGCTGCTGCAGTACTTCAAGGACTACGTCGACCACTTCGGCCTGCGCGAAACCATCACCTTCAACACCGCCGTCACCAAGGCGCAACGCACCGACGACGGCCTGTGGGAGGTCACCCTCTCGACCGGCGAGACCCGCCTCTATGACGTCCTGTTCGTCTGCAACGGCCACCACTGGAGCCCGCGCATCCCATCCTATCCGGGCGAGTTCGACGGGCCGGCCTTCCACAGCCACGCCTACTCAGACCCCTTCGATCCGGTCGACATGCGCGGCAAGAATGTCGTGGTCGTCGGCATGGGCAATTCGGCCATGGATATCGCCAGCGAACTGGCCCAGCGGCCGATCGCCAAGAACCTGTGGGTCTCGGCCCGGCGCGGCGTCTGGGTGCTGCCCAAATACATGAACGGCAAGCCGGCCGACAAAGCCATGCTGCCCGCCTGGCTGCCGCGCAAGCTGGGCTTGGCCATGGCCCGCAGCGTGATCAAGAAGACCCTGGGAAGGATGGAGGACTACGGCCTGCCCAAGCCCGACCATGAGCCGCTGGAGGCCCATCCCTCGGTGAGCGGCGAGTTCCTGACCCGGGCCGGCTGCGGCGACATCCGGTTCAAACCGGCGATCGAACGGCTTGAAGGCAAGAACGTCCGCTTCGCCGACGGCAGCGTCGAGCAGGTCGACGCCATCGTCTTCGCCACCGGCTACGACATGAAGTTCCCCTTCTTCGACGATCCGGACCTGGTCCCCGACGCCGACCACCGCCTGCCGCTGTTCAAGCGGATGATGAAGCCGGGCCTGCCTAACCTCTTCTACATGGCGCTCGCCCAGCCCCTGCCGACCCTGGTCAACTTCGCCGAACAACAGGCCAAGCTGGCCGCCGCCTATCTCACCGGCCACTACCGGCCGCCCTCGCAAGCCGAGATGAAGACCACCATCGTCAAGGACGAGGAGACGCATCTGGGCCAATATTACCGCTCCCAGCGCCACACCATCCAGGTCGACTTCGGCGTCTATTGCGCCGACCTGATCAAGGAGATCGCCCGGGGCGAGAAGCGGGCGCGGGCCGCCGGATACGCCCTTCCCGTCGCGGCGCGGGCGGCCGGGGCGCCCACGGAGGCGATGGCGGTGGAATAGGCTGGCCGCGCCACCTCCCGGCGAGACCCGCCGCCCAGGCTCCGAGACGGCCCTGCGTCCGGCCACGAACATCCGCCCCGGGGAGGACACCCTTGCGGACAGGGGGCGAGATGCTGTCCTATAGATGACGGGCGTCAGAATCTTTCGGCCGCCCGGCCGAGCGCCCCAGTCACGGATTGCATGTCTCAAGTCGCCTATCTTCCGCCCGCCGGTAAACGCGAACAGACCAAGGTCGCCAACCGCCTGGCCATCCTGGATGCCGCCCGCGAAGTGTTCGGCGAGCTGGGCTATGACGTCTGCACGGTGCGCGACATCATCCGCCGCACGGGTTTGGCGTCGGGCACCTTCTACAACTACTACAAGTCCAAGGACGAGGTGTTCGACGCCCTGGCCGACGAGGGCGCGCGCCGCTTCAAGCCGATCCTCAAGGCGTTGCACGCCCGCGCCGACGACGATTTCGAAGGCTATCTGCGCGCCGCCGTCTCCGCCTATTTCGAGTTCATCGCCCACGAGCAGGAGAGCTGGCGCCTCCAGCGTCCGCCGGGCGAGACCATCCCCCACGCCCGCACCACCCCCGAGATCGCCGCCGTTTTCGAAGAGGTCCGCTCGGTGATGGCCGAAGGCATGGAGCGCGGCAACGCCCCGCGCGTTGATCTGGACTACCTGGCGGCCGCCTGTATCGCCCTCGCCCGCGAGGTGGGCGACAAGATGCTGGAGCGGCGCCCGGTGGATACCGCGGCGGCCACGGACTTCTGCGTCAAGCTGATCCTCGGCGGCGTACCGTCCCTGCCGCGGCTGGAGGACTGACCCATGGCCGACCCGGCCGTCCAGCGCGCGATCCTCAAGGGCATGCTGTCGCTGCCGACGCCCTTCCTGCGCGCGCTGTCGGGCGGCAGCGTCGTCTATCAGGGCGGCCGCACCCTCGATCCGCGCCTTCAGTTCATGGCCAACATGGCCCGCGCCGCGCCGCCGATGTGGACCCTTCAGCCCGCCGATGCGCGGGTCGGCAGCGCCGGCGCCATCGCCGCCGTGGCCGGCGACCCCGAGCCGGGCGTTCGCACCGAGGACCTGTCCATCGACGGGGAAGGCGGGCCGATCCCGCTGCGCGTCTACCGCCCCGCCGACCAGGACGCCAACGTCCCGCTGATCGTCTTCGCCCATATGGGCGGCGGGGTGATCGGCGACCTCGACATGTGCGGCGTCTTCTGCGGCATCCTGGCCGCCATCGCGCGCACGGCGGTGATCTCCGTCGACTACCGCCTGGCGCCCGAGCACCGCTATCCGGCCGGTCTCGACGACATGCTCAGCGCCTACCGTTGGGCCCGCGACAACGCCGCGCGCTTCGGCGCCGCACCGGACCAGGCCGCCGTCGCCGGCGATTCCATGGGCGGCAATTTCGCGGCCGTGCTGTGCCAGGAGATGAAGCGCCTGGGCGAACCCCAGCCGGCCCTCCAACTGCTCGTCTACCCCGCCGTCGACGTGGCGTCCGAAACCCAGTCGATGACCACCTATGCCGACGCCTATCCGCTGAACCGCGCCACCATGGAGTGGTTCATGGGCCATTATATGGGCCCCGGCGCCGATCCGGCCGATCCGCGCCTGTCGCCGATCAAGTCCGACGACCTGTCGGGCCTGGCCCCCGCCGTGGTGGTCACCGCCGGCTTCGACCCCCTGGTCGACCAGGGCGAGGCCTATGCCAAGCACCTGAAGGACGCCGGCGTGCCGGTGATCTACCGCTGCTACGACAGCCTGGCCCACGCCTTCGTGGCCTTCACCGGCGCCGTGCCCTGCGCCGACGTGGCCTGCCGCGAGATCGCCGGGCTGGTGCGCGAAGCCTTCGAAGGGCGCCTGGCCTAGTGACATTTAAAAGGCCGCTCGCCCCCGCGAAGGCGGGGGTCCAAGCTGAGTTGACGGGCTTCAGCAGCGTGGCGGATATCCGGATGCGCTGCTTGGATCCCCGCCTTCGCGGGGACGAGCGGAGACAGGGGTGATGCGCGCCCTGATCGTCGAAAACCTTGAGCCCGACTACGGCGGCTGCGTCCTCAAGGACGTGCCCGATCCCACGCCCGGCCCCGGCGAGATGCTGGTCCGCGTGCGCGCCGCCTCGGTCAACTTCCCCGACCTGCTGATGACCCGGGGCGAATACCAGATGAAGCCCACGCTGCCCTTCGGCCTGGGCATGGAGATGGCCGGCGAGGTGGAGGCCCTGGGCGAGGGCGTGACCGCCTTCGCCATCGGCGATGTCGTGGTGGGCGGCGCCAAGCTGGGCGCCTTCGCCGAATTGATCGTGCTGCCCCAGGCGGCCTTGAAGCCCAAGCCCGCGCGCCTGTCCTTCAGCCAGGCGGCCGCCTATGGCGCGGCCTATCTGACCGCCTACGTCTCCCTGGTGCGCCGCGCCAACATCCAGCCGGGCGAATGGCTGCTGGTGCACGGCGCCGCCGGCGGGGTGGGCCTGGCCGCCGTCGACCTGGGCAAGGCGCTGGGCGCGCGGGTGATCGCCACCTCCGCCTCCGACGACAAGCTGAAGGTGCTCCAGGACGAATATGCGCCCGACGCCGTGCTCAACGTCACCCACGGCTTCCGCGAACAGGTGAAGGCCCTCACCGGCGGCGGGGCCGACGTCATCTACGATCCGGTCGGCGGCGACGTCTTCGACGAGAGCGTGCGCTGCATTGCCTTCGACGGCCGCCTGCTGGTGATCGGCTTCACCTCCGGACGCATCCCGACGATCTCGGTCAACATGCCCCTGATCAAGGGCTTCTCAGTGGTGGGCGTGCGGGCCGGCGAATACGGCCGCCAGTTCCCGCAGAAGGGCCGCGAGAACGCCGCCGCTGTCTGGAAGCTGGCCGACGAGGGCGTGATCCGTCCCCGCGTCCACGCGGAACTACCGCTGGCCGACTGGCGCCAAGCCTTCGACCTGCTGGCCAACCGCCAGGTGATCGGCAAGGCCGTGATCCGGCCGGATCTATAGGGCGCTTCGCCGACTCCGGTTGACAGCCCGCCCCCCTTCCCTTATCCACCGCCCCTCGTTTCGACCCGCCGTTCGCGGGCCGAGAACCTTTGAACCTGGAGCTACCCCGTGAAGCGCACTTTCCAGCCCTCGCGACTCGTGCGTGCGCGCCGTCACGGCTGGCGCTCGCGTATGGCCACCAAGAACGGCCAGAAGGTCATCCAGCGCCGCCGCGCCAAGGGCCGCAAGCGCCTGACCGCCTAGTCAGCGCGCGTTAGACCGAGGGTTTCGGCCTGACCGAAGCCACCCCCCCAGATACCTATCGCTTAGAACGCATACGCAAGCGGCCAGACTTCCTGTTGGCCGCCAAGGCGCCGTCGCTCGCGCGCGGCGCCGTCGTCGTTCAGATGCGCCCGCGTCCCCCCATGAGCATTGGGGAAGATGCGCAACCCCAAGACCCCCTGATCCGCGCCGGATTCACCGCCACCCGCAAGGTCGGCGGCTCGGTGGTGCGAAACCGCGCCAAAAGACGTCTGCGCGAGGCCGCCCGCGTCATGCTGCCCCTTCATGGACGGCCCGCTTGCGACTATGTGTTCATCGCCCGCGGCGGCACGACGGCGCGGGAATGGGGGCGTTTGCTTGACGACGTGAAAAACGCGCTGTTAAGCCTCGCCGCCGACTTCGACGCCCGCATCGCGCGGGCCGCCAACCCTTCCGTTCCGGCCGCGCCCGGGTCCCCTTCCGATTCAGCCTCCCGCACCGGTTAGCCCACGCCCATGCCCAACGAGTCGAACCGCAATCTGATCGTCTTCGGGGTCATCGCCGCGGCGGTCCTGATGGCCTACCAGTATTTCGTCATCAACCCGTCGACCAAGAAGCGGCTGGATGAGCAGAAGAAGGCCGCCGCGGCGCCGGCGACTGCCGCCGCTCAGGGCCCCGTGGGACCGGACGGCAAGCCCGCGCCGATCGTGATCAGCCGCGAACAGGCCCTGGGCCCGCCTGAACTGCGCCACCAGATCGTCACCCACGAGGACGCCAAGTCTCTCGCCGTCAACAAGACCTGGGGGCCCCTCGCCATCACCGGTTCGCTGTCGCTGCGCGGCGGCCGTATCGATGACCTGTCGCTGGCCAACTATCACCAGGGGCTCGACAAGACCTCGCCCCCTGTCCAGCTGCTGCGCCCCGCCGGCGCGGAAAATAGCTGGTACAGCCGCTTCGGCTGGTCGGGCCAGAACGTGGCCGGTCTGCCCGACGACAACACGGTCTGGACGCTACAGTCGGGGGACACCCTGACCGAGGGCCATCCGGTGGTGATGACCTATACCTCGCCCCAGAACCTGGTCTTCACCCGCGCGATCGAGGTGGACGACAAATATATGTTCCGGGTCACCGACACGGTGGTCAACAAAGGTGCGACCCCCGTGGCGCTGCGTCCCTACGCCCAGATCGAACGCCAGGGCCTGCCCAAGACCGCCAACGGCCAGCCGCCGCTCGGCGGCAACAGCATCGTGCTGGAGGGCGCCATCGGCTACTTCGGCGCGGACGGCAAGCAGGCGCAACACATCAAATACCCGGCTTGGATCAAGAAGACCGAGCCCATGAACTACGACAACCCGGCATGGCTGGGCATCACCGACAAATACTGGCTGGTGGCGCTGGCCCCCGACCCCAAGGCGCCGAAGACCGGCTTCACCGGCCGGTTCGCCTCCAGCAAGGGTAATGGCGACTTCTATCAGACCAGCTTCAGCCGCACCGCGGAACTGACGTTGCAGCCCGGCCAGTCCACGACTCAGTCGACCCTGATGTTCGCCGGCGCCAAGACCGCCACGGTCCTGAGCGACTATCAAAAGAAGTACGGGCTCACCAACTTCGACAACGCCATCGACTGGGGCATGTTCTGGTTCCTGACCCGGCCCTTCTTCAAGCTGCTGGAGTTCCTGAAGAGCGGCATCGGCAGCTTCGGCCTGGCCATCCTCGCGCTCACCGTGACCGTTCGCCTGGTCCTCTTCCCGCTGGCGAACAAGAGCTACGAGTCGATGACCAAGATGAAGAAGCTGCAGCCGCAGCTTGAGGAACTGAAGGTCAAGTTCAAGGACGATCCCGCCAAGCAGCAGCAGGAGATGATGGCCATCTATGCGCGCGAAAAGATCAACCCGATGATGGGCTGCCTGCCCATGCTGCTGCAGATCCCGGTCTTCTTCTCGGTCTACAAGGTGCTCTCGGTCACCATCGAGATGCGCCACACGCCCTTCCTGGGCTGGATCAAGGACCTGTCGGGCCAGGACCCCACCACCATCTGGAACCTGTTCGGCCTGATCCCCTGGCACCCTGACCAGCTGATCCTGTTCGGCAACGCCATCCTGGCCGGCCACCTGCACCTGGGCGTTCTGCCCCTGCTCTACGGCTTCACCATGTGGCTGACGACGGCGATGAACCCGCCGGCGCCCGACCCGATGCAGCAGCGCATCTTCCAGCTGATGCCGATCATGTTCACCTTCATCATGGCCACCTTCCCGGTCGGCCTGCTGATCTACTGGACCTGGTCCAACGTGCTGTCGATCCTGCAGCAGTATGTGATCATGCACCGGCTGGAGGTGGACAATCCCATCGACGGCTTCATCAAGCGGGTGCGCGGCATCGGCCATCACGCGGAAACCGTATGACCGAGGTCGCAGACCCCCTCTTCACCGACGACGAGCTTGAGGCGGCGCGGGTGCTGTTTCGGCACCCCTGCACCTTCATGATGGGCGCGGTGAACATGGACGGCCTGCCCCCGGCCGACCTGCCGGAGGTGGCCTTCGCCGGCCGCTCCAACGTCGGCAAGTCCACGCTGATCAACGCCGTGACGGGCCGCCTGCACCTCGCCCGCGCCTCCAACTCCCCGGGCCGCACCCGCGAGGTCAATTTCTTCGTGGCCGACGAGAAGCTCCGCCTGGTCGACCTGCCAGGCTACGGCTTCGCCCGCGCCTCCCGCGGCGAGGTGAAGAAGTTCCAGAACCTCGGCCGCGACTACCTGCGCGGCCGCCCGAACCTGAAGCGCGCCTACCTGCTGATCGACGCCCGCCATGGCCTGAAGGACGTGGATGCGGAGGCGCTGGACACCTTCGAC
>JAQGIP010000001.1 GCA_028291055.1 Caulobacter sp. | reverse complement strand
GAGAAACCTAAGGACGACGATTAGCGGACGGGCTTGGGCTTGAGTTTCAGCTTCTCTGCGGCATCGGCGGTTTCCAGCAACTGCCACGCCAGTTCGCGCATCGCGGCGGGCGATGCATACAGGTAGGCGCGCTTGCTGTGGGGCTTGCTAGCATTGGGCGCCTGTGTCGTCAGCCGGACCACCAACTCGATCTGGCCAAGCACGACCGGCCGGACATCGAATTCGAGTTCCCGCAGGCCCTGGGCATTGTCTGAAGATTTGAGGGTGACGCCGCCGGCGCTGTCCATCGGTCGTTCAGGACGCGCGCCGACCGCGTATGCCTCATGGCTGCTGGCCTCTTGGCGCTGCACGCGCTGTTCCAACGCCCACCCCAGGGCATGCGGATCCTGTTCGCTCATGCGCGCAGTATAGCGCGCTGAAGCGAGGTGCGCGCGATTTCCGGATCACTCTGAGGGCATTTTAGGGGGCGCCCCTCCTTGCAGTGGGTCGAAGTGGCAGCTTCAGTGAAGCGGCGCGCATGCTAGAGGTTCGCCAATCCACGGTGAGCCGGCGCATAGGAAATCTGGAAGACCGGCTGGGCATTTCGCTCTTCGAGCGGACACCGCATGCCCCGCCGCCAAGCGCAACTGCGCGCGACCAGCGCGCTCTACACCAAGGGTCAGAAGATCAGGTCGTATCTCGACCAGGGCGTGATCGCGTCAGAGGGAATTGTCAGCCCAAATGCACCGGACGGTGAGAGGTAGGGTTTGGGCTAGCGAAATGGCCCGTCAGAAGAAGCCCCACGATTCGTTTCGCTGGTTCGACCCCTCGCCCGAAGTGATCCGTCTGGTCGTCATGATGTACGTGCGCTACCCGCTGTCGCTGCGCAACGTCGAGGACCTGCTGTTCGAACGTGGCATCGACATCTGCCACGAGACCGTCCGGTTGTGGTGGAACCGGTTCGGCCCGATGTTCGCCGCCGAGATCCGCAGGAAGCGAGTTCACCGCATGCGTCAGTTCACGCATTGGCGTTGGCACCTCGACGAGGTCTACGTCAAAATCAACGGCCAGATGCGCTACCTCTGGCGTGCCGTCGACCACGAAGGCGAGGTGCTGGAATCCTATGTCACAGAGAGGCGCGACAAGGCGGCGACGCTGAAATTCATCAAGAAAGCCATGAAGCGCCACGGTCGACCGAAAGCGATCGTCACCGACAAACTCCGATCCTACGCCGCAGTCCTGAAGGAAATTGGCGCCGCCGATTTGCAAGAGGCCGGACGCCACCTCAACAATCGGGCTGAGAATTCCCACCTGCCCTTCCGACGACGAGAACGAGCGATGCAGAGATTCCGCAGAATGAAGACCCTGCAGAAATTCACCTCAGTCCACGCCTCGGTCCACAACCATTTCGCCCAGGAGCGCCACCTCATCAGCCGAGACCTCTACCGAGAACGACGCTCAGCCGCCTTGGCCGACTGGCGGGCGGTCATGGGCTAGGGCCAGGTCGGGGTTGGGCCATTTACGCCTGACCGGAGACGAATTGCCGTTGGACTGACAGCACCCTCCGGCAAGATATTCAAACGCAAGCTGCGCGAGCCGTTCTGGGAGGGGCTGGATCGCCGGATTTGACAACCGGGCGGGACCCTGAGGGGCTCTGTCAGGGCAAAATTGACCCGATCGTCGCCGGCAGCCGGCTTGCGGGCTCGCCAACAAACCCTCTCCATTGCCATACCACGTCGCTCGAAGGTGGAGACGACTATGTGAGCGACTGCGTCCACCCCGCGCAGTCAGGCACAAATGGTGCGGGACTTTGGCGATAGTTTGAGACTTTTAGCCCAGAGACCCACGTCTGGCGGGCAGTTCAATAAGCCGTCTCCAAAGTGCGCGCGGCCATGTCCCAAAGTGGAGATAACTTCTCGCGTGACTGCGTCCACCGCTATCTACCATCCACGTGGTGCTCAAGTATTCACAAGAAAATCACCGACAAAACGACTTGGTATAAACTCAACCACATCATTTCATCTAGGTAAATTTGTCTACGCCGGATAGATGTGCGCTGGGCGCCGGTTAGAAATGTCACGGGGGCCAGGTGAGGGGAGCCGGGCGGGCGGGGAGCCCCTTCAACCGCGCAGAGCCCGACCGCTGGCCACCATGAAGACCAATCGCTCCCGGGGATTCTGGCCCTTTGCCGTTGCAGCCATCATCGCGTCCCCCCGGTTGCGTACCGGCAGCGATACCCCTTATGGCGAGCGATTCAAACCCGCCGCCTGATATCAAACTGAGACACGACTATCCGGTTGAATGCGGTCCGCCCCACGGGGGCCGCCCATGGATGACAGCCCCCTTCGAAGCCAAAAAAAACGCTGCGGAGGCAGAGCGAGCCTTCGCAGCGTTAGTATCACGACGGCTCGCGCCATCGCAGCTCGGGGGAGGAGACCCGACGACAGGGTTCTAGAAGCGTTTCGAGATTTCCAAGCCGAAGGTGCGCGGCGGTCCGTAGTGGCCGACGTAAGCGCCCTCCACCGGGTTTGCCAAAGCCTGCGCGACGTATTCGGTGTCCCCCACGTTCTTCACGTATGCCCTGAGGCCCAGACCATCTTCGGAGACATATTCGGCGAAGAGATTCCCGATCGTATAGGGTCCCTGCCGATCTCGACCAATGTTGAAAGGTCGGTAAAACACCTCAGCAGAATGATAGATTTCCGCTCGGAAGCGGAAGTTGCCGCCTGCATGCAGACCCAGTTTCTCCGTCGGCACGGTCAGCTGGGCGCCACCGCTGAGCGTGTATTCCGGTGCGCGGTTGAGGCGATTTCCCCGCAATTGCTGCGGTCCGAGGAGAGGATTCAGGGGATCGATGTTGAGGAAGTTTCCGTACTTGGCATCCAGGTAGGAGGCTGCGGCATTGAACTGCCACCAGGTGTTGGGCGCGAAGGCCAACTCAGCTTCCGCCCCGCGGACTTTGGCATCGGCATTTGCGATGTTCTGAGTGAACCCATTGATCTGGAAGATTTGGAGACCTGTGTAGTCATAGTCGAAGACGGAGATATTGAGCGTTCCGCGCCGGTCGGCGAATCGCGTCTTCAGGCCTCCCTCGACGGCCGTGATCCTTTCTGGATCAAAATCGTCCGCGCAGTCGGATATGTTGAAACCACCGCTGCGGAAGCCCTTCGCGTACTGCACGTACATCAAGGTATCCTTGGACGCATCAAACTCTGCTTCGACGCGGGGCGTTGTCGATTCGAAAGTCTTCTCACGAACCGCGTTTGAGCACGCCAGCGTGAAGGCCAAGGGCACTCCGGGGATAGACACACCCGTCGTCTGCACAAACTTCTTCTCGTCACGGCTTACCCTCAGGCCGCCAGAGATACGGAAGCGATCCGTGACATGGAACGTCATGTCGGTGAACGCCGCGTAGGATTTGGTCGTCTCTTCTCCCCGCTGAATGATGATGCTGCCGGCTGGCAGGCCCGTCGGCGGTGCGAAGGCCGGCGGCAGACCGTTGGGCAAGGGGGCGGGGATGTCGGGGTGGAAGCTCTCGTCGAACAGGAAGGCGCCAACCAGCCAAGTGAAGCGCTCCCCGGCTCGCCCGGACAGGTTGAATTCCTGCGAAATCGCCTTGGCATCGCCATTCCGCGGGTTGGAGGTGGTTACCCCCGGCGCTAGACCAATGGTGGTCTGGGCATAGCTGGTGGCGTCGCCGTCGAAGTTTTGAACCAGAGTATGATCGATATAGCCGGTGACCGACTTCAAGGTCAGCGACGGCGTGATTTGCCAAGACAGGTTCGCTGTAAGGCCGAGCGTCGTGATCTTGTTGGAACCCGGATAGTCGGCGGCGATCCTGTGCGCCTGGATCGCATTTGTCGATGTCGCGACGCCTGCCGCCGAACCACCCAAGCCGACGAAGAAGCCGGGGATCGGGGTTAGCAATTGCTGGCCGACGTATTTGTCCTGATCGAGGACTTGATAGTAGGCTGACAGGTTGGCGTCGAACGTCTCGGTCGGCTTGACGTCCAGAACGACCCGAACACCGTAGGCCTTACTCTCGTCGGCTTTGTCATCGCCGGTCAGGATGTTCGTGTAATAGCCGTTGCTATGCTTGAAATAGGCGCTGACGCGCGCGCCAGCGATCGCAGAGACCGGGCCGCTCACATAGCCCCGCACGCCATACTGTCCGAAATTCCCCGCGCTGGCGGCGACTTCCGCCTTGAACTCGTTTGTGGGCGAAGCCGAGATGATGTTGATGGCGCCTCCGGTGGAATTTCGCCCGTACAGAGTGCCCTGTGGTCCGCGCAGCACCTCGATTCGCGCCATATCCTGAAGGTCAAGCGTGGCCATCGTGGCACGAGATTGATAGACGCCGTCGATATGGATTCCGACATTCGGCTCGGCGATCCCTGTGTCGACACTTGTCCCTACACCTCGGATTGTGATCAGCGACGCGGAGGTCTGCTCCCCCCAGACCACGTTTGGAATCTGGGTGGTCAGGCTTTCCACGCTGTCAACACCCCGCATCTGCAGCGCGTCGGCGCCCAAGGCGCTCACAGCCGCCGGCACATTCTGAAGTGAAGCTTCCTTCTTCTGGGCTGTGACTACGATTTCTTCGAGCGTCGTGCTCTGCGCGCTCTGCGCCCACGCCGGTTGCACCGCCGCGGAAAGCATGACGGCGGTCGAGCCACATAGAAGCGCTGAAAGGCGTCGCATTTATTCCTCCCCCTCATTTTCGCAATTGCGCGAATTATGTTCTTCGGGCGGCCTAGCCGCGCATGCGCATACTTGTGTAATATGCCAGCTTTGTCAATACAATGCGTACCCTTATCTCTCAGTTAGGACGCATAATGAGCGCACTATGCATGTTTAGGCGGCTACGTGCGCGCACGAACATGGACCGGGAGGCCGTCTGAGGGCTTGATTGAATTGATTACCTGGTGGCCTGACAGGCCGCCGCCCTTGCGATCCAGCAGATAGCGCTGCGAGATCATGGCGAGCATGAGGAGCCCTTCCATCCGGCCCACCCGCTCGCCCGTGCACTTGCGCTGCCCGTAACCAAACGCCACGAACGCGCACTTTCCACGCGTGGCTTTCAAGGCGCGGACGTGGCGTTCGGGTTCGAATGACTCGGGGTCGGGCCATTGGCGCGGGTCGCGATGGATCGTCCAGCCGACGAACCCGATGGGCGTTCCCTTCCGGACGAGGTAGCCGCCGAGTTCGACATCCTCCAGCGCCTCGCGCCCAACGAAGGAGAAGGGTGGATAGAGGCGCAGGGCCTCGTCGAGAACCATCTCCGTATATTCGAGCTTGGCCAAGTCCTGGAACGTGGGGGCGCGCCCTTCGAGAACCCGGTCAACTTCCTCAAGGACCCGTTCGCGCTTCTCGGAATTCGCCGAGAGAAGTCCGAACGCCCAGGTGATCACTGATGGCGTGGTCTCCTGGCCGCCGAAGAATAGCGCTACGACGTTGTCGCGGATTTCCTCGTCGTCGAGCGGGCTCGCGTCTGACTTCCGCGCCGCCAGCAGGACATCGAGCATGTCTTCCGGCTCGTCGACAAGGTTCGCGCGGCGATACGCGATGAGGCGGTAGACGTAGGCGTTAATCTCGCCAAGGGCCTCCCGCCCAGCCACGATCTGGGGCGACGGATCGGTGTCGGCCGCCTCCCCCTGTAGATAACGCGCGCTCATGTAGTCGTTCGACTTCTCGAACCATCCCAGCAGTGTCGGCACGTCGTCCGTCTCCACCCCACGGACGAACAACGTCCGCGCCAGGGCGGTGAAGATGCCCTGTCGGACGAAGTTGAGCAGCGGCACCGTAGCGCCGGACTCGGCGAAATGGCCGAGGTGTTCAACCTCCTCGGCCACCGTCTTCACCGTCTGTTCGAAATACCGGCGCAGCATCGCCGGCGTGAACATGGGCATGATAATCGCGTGAAGCTCTTCCCAGTAGCGATGGTCGGCTACCACAGGCATAGACCGCCCCAGGAGCGGTCGCATGGCGCCTTCCGATTGCTGAGACATCCCGAAGGCGGCGAAGTCGAGCCGAAGCACCTTCTCGGCTGTCTCAGCGTCATTCAGGAAGACTGTCTCGACCGGTCCGAGCGGCATCTTGAAGACGCTGCCGTGGGTCGCCACCATCTTGGCGAAATAGCTGACGGGGTCAGCCATGAACTCCTGGGCGACGGCGAGCGCTTCCTCAGGACCAGGGCCGGGGGGTTCGCGCAATTGGCTAAGTTGATCCACAGGATCGTCCTCCGGAATGCAATGTAAGGGGGGCGGTTGGCGAGACTACTCGGCCGCGAGGGCGACCAATTCCGAGTGGAGGCGCAGGTCCAATTCCTCGCCGGCGTTGCCCAGCAGCCGTCCCGGGGTTGCTCCCGTGAAGACGCCGTCCCGGGAGATGATCTCGCCGTTCACCATGGCCAGTGCGATGCCCTGGGCACGGACCGTACGACGCCAGTCGCCGCCCGGTAGGTCATGGACCACTTCATAGGCAGAGGAATCGTAGCCCAGCTTGTCGTAGTCATAGATGTAAAGGTCGGCCGCGTGGCCTTCCAACAGGGCCCCGCGCTGGTTGAGCTGAAGGACGCGGGCCGGAAGGTAGCTGAGCTTATGGTGCAGGGCCTCGAGCGACATGATGCCCTCTTCCCGCACCAGCCAGGTGATCAGGTCAGTCGGGAAGTGGCCGCCACTGTAGAACTTGATGTGGGCGCCGCCGTCGGAAGTCCCGGGAAGCACGCGCTTGTGGCGCATCATCGGACCGACCTTGCCGAGGTCCCACGACAGGGCGTCGGTGGTGCGGAAATCGGCGCGGCACTCGGACTGGGCCACCACGTCGAAGAAGCAATCGATGGCTGGCCGGCCCCGGGCCTTGGCGATCTCGCCGAACGTCTCGCCCTCGTGCGCCGTCCAGTCGAGCGCGCCGTTCGCCCGATGCAGGATAAAGGTCTCGACCGCGCCACCCCCGCTGACCATCTCCGCGGGATCGTAGGTCTTCAGGGCGCGCGCCCGGAAGTCGGGATCCGCCGCCAGCCGGGCCTTGTCGGCCGCGCCGCCAACGTGGGTGAACTCGTGGAAGGGCTCGATATGGGCCCACGCCGTGAAGTTGTCCGCGTCGAACTCATTCCAAGTCCGGAACGCCAGGGCTTGGGTATAGATGTTCAGGCCCTTGGCCTCCATCTCATCCAGCCAGCGTAGTATCCCCTCGTGGTAACCAGGCAGGCTTTCGAAGGCGACAATCACGTTGTGGATCACGGGCCTCCCGGACCGCCGCGCCAGTTCTTCGGCGACATGTGAATTGTTGATGGTCGGCAGCTGAACCAGCGCCTGGATGACGCCTTGTCCTCGCTCGCGCAGGACGTCGGCCAGGAAATAGGCGTCTTCGATCTCCATCAAGTCCGTGGGCATCGGCGAGCCGTCGATGTCCTTGTGGCTGTTGAACTCGTTGAGGTGGGAAAGGGCGAATCCCAACGCGCCATGATCCATCGCCTCGTTGAGCAGGGTGCGCATGGTGGCCCGCTCGGTGGCCGTGGCGCCCCGCGTCTTCGCCCCCTCGTACCCCATGACGTAGATCATCAGGGAGTTGAGCGGCAGATAGCTGGCCAGGTTGATGCCCTTGGGGAGCTGGCGCATCCGCGCCACCCACTCGGGATAGGACTCCCAGTCCCAACTGAGCGCGGTCCGCATGGCGCCGAGGGGCACCTGCTCCGTGTTCGCCATCATCAACATGTACCGTTCGCGATCGGCGGCGCGGCAGGGCATGAAGCCGAACCCGCAGTTCCCCACCACGACCGTGGACCCGCCATGCCAGCCGGTGTTCGTGCAGTAAGGATCCCAGTGGATCTGTGCGTCGTAGTGGGTGTGAGGATCTATGTTGCCAGGCGCCACGATGAGACCGGACGCGTCGAAGACCTCGAGAGCGTTTTGCGGCGGCAGGTCGGGACCGATTTTGGCGATGACGCCTTCGCGTACCCCGATGTCTCCGACGTAGCGGGGCATGCCCGTCCCATCGACAATCCGACCACCTTTGATGATGACGTCATAAGTCGCCATGGCAAATCCTCCAGCGTCATCGCTTCGCGGCGACGATCGTCTTATAATGCGTCTGGAAACATAGCCTATTGATCCGCAAAATGTAAATGATGTAATCCACCAATGCGCTTCTGCCAGCTTAGGATTCTATTGTGACCGACGTGCTCCTCCACATCACCGACGCCAGCGGAACCGAACACGAGATCAAGGCGGCGGTGGGCCAAAACATCATGGAAGTCGCCGTAGCCAACCGGGTGGACGGCATCGACGCGGAATGCGGTGGCGCATGCTCGTGCGCCACTTGCCACGTCTATGTTGCGGAGCACTGGGCTGACGCCGTCGGCGAACCCAACGCGCTCGAGGCGGAGATGTTGGACTTCGCGCGCGCGGAGCGCCGGCCAACGAGCCGCCTCTCCTGCCAGATTCGGATCACGTCCGAGCTCGATGGACTGAAGCTGGCGGTCGCGGCGGACTGATCGGCCCGCGGCCTCCCGTCGTCAGGGAACTCCGACGACCTCCGGGCGCGCGACCGGGGCGACATCCGGCGCTTGATTACGAGCGCGAACCCGCATGGGCATCCCGTCCACTGGCTTGATCGACATCTGCACCTTGTGATCGGGCAGCCGCCCGCCAGCGTGATCCAGCAGGAAGCGTTGCGAGATCATCGTCAGCATCAGCAGGGCTTCCATGCGCCCCACGCGCTCTCCAATGCAGCGCCGCTGGCCATACCCGAAAGAAAGATAAGCGCACTTCGCGCGCGTCTTCTTCTCCTCGCGTGTATGACGCTCGGGGATGAAGCGGTCCGGTTCTGGCCAATGCCGCGGATCACGATGCACCGTCCACGCCACGAAGCCGAGCGACGTCCCGCGGGCGATCGGATAGCCGCCGATTTCGGTGTCCACCAGACTGTCGCGGCCAATGAAGGGGAACGCCGGGTAGAGACGCATCGCTTCATCGAGCACCATTTCGGTGTACTCGAGCTTCGCAAGATCCTGGAAGCTGGGCTCCCGCCCCTCAAGCACCCGATCAATCTCCTCCAACATACGAGCGCGCTTCTCAGGATGCGCCGCGAGCAGTCCAAAAGCCCAGGTGATCGCGCCTGGCGTGGTCTCCTGGCCGCCAAACAGAAGGGCGACTACGTTGTCGCGCAACTCCACGTCGGTGAGCGCGGCGCCGTCAGCCTTCCGGGCGGACAGCAAAATGTCGAGCATATCTTCCGGCGTTTCCGCAGGGTTGGCCTTCCGAAAGGCCAACAACTCGTAAACTCGGCGGTCGATCCGATCCAAACAACGCTTGCCTTCGCGTACCGCGGGGATCGCCATGATCAGCGGCGACGCGCCAGAAAGGTTCCGTGCATTGACGTACTCGTCGGCCTTGCCGAACCATTCGAGCAGCGTGGTGACCTCGGAGGGATCGATTCCTCTTACGAAGAGGGTTCGGATTAAGGATGCGAAGACGCCTTCGCGGGCGAATTCGTACATACTGATGGTCTCGCCGCCCGCCATGTGCTTGGCGAGGTGCTCGACCTCCTCCTGGGTCGCGCACAGTGTATGGCCGAAATACTGCTGGAGCATTCTGGGCGTGAACATTGGGAGCATCATTGCGTGCAACTGCTCCCAATAGAGGTGATCGGCCACAACGGGCATGCTGCGCCCGAGGAGCGGCCTGAGGAGTTCCTCCGACTGTTCCGACATGCCGAAGTTTTCGAAGTCGCGCCGAAGGACCTGTTCGACATGCTCCGCGTCGTTGAGGAAGACAAAGCTGTTCTTCCCGAGCGGCAACCGGAAGACCCGACCATACCGGGTCACCATTGTGTCGAAGTAGCCGAGGGGGTCCTTGAGAAAGTCCAGCCCCACGCCGACAAAGGGCAACCCCCTCGGTCCGGGAACAGCTTTGGCCGGGGTCGTCAACGTATCCAATGCCACGGAGATGTCCTCATTCAGCGATCTGACCAGCGGTCCTCAAGCCGGAAGCGGCTTCGGGAGGCACACCTCGGAGAGACGGTGCGCCAAACTACGAACCCGCACGGATGCCACAACCAGAATGCGTGTTATGTTAGCGCCCAATGGTACGCGAATTTTTGCTACACTCGCAAGAAGAACGATCTTTACGTCTCTTATGGGGCGAATCGGCACGCAAGAGTTAGGCGCAGCCCTTGCCTCGCGCCGCCCGGATCGGGACTTCGCATGGTTGACTGGGAGTCCTGCGCACAGGATCAAACGCCGCTGCCGGTACGAGAGTCGGCAGGAGTTCTAGGGAAGGTCCGTGATGCCGCTGGATGAGTTGGATACTAAGATTGTCGATCTGCTGCGCCGAGACCCGCAGACCTCGAATAAGATGATCGCTGTTCAGGCGGGCGTTACCGAGACGACGGTTGCCTCCAGGATACGTTCCCTCACGGATCGCCGGCTCATCCGGATCATGGTGCAACGCGACATCCGCGCTCTTGGCGACAATCTCATCGCGCACCTCGATATCTTCGTCGAGGGCCGGTCCGTTGCCGATGTCGGTCGGGATCTCGCGAAAATCCCAGAAATATCAAGCATCGTAGTGCTGATGGGGTCTCCCCAGCTCATCGCCCAGGTGCATGCGCGCGACGGCGCTGGCCTTCTGGAGACAATGGATCAGCGGATATCGAAGGTGGACGGCATCGCACGGATGGAATCGACGATATCGCTCATGGTGCTCAAGTATCGCCTGGACGTAGCCAACCTGACGGAGCCGGAATGATCGAGACCGACGACCTCGATGAGGCGATCATCCGGAAGCTCCAAGCCGACGGCCGCAGCAGCAATCGCCAGATCGGCCGCGAGTTGAACGTATCGGAGGGCACGGTCCGCAAGCGCCTCAAACGGTTGCACGACCTGCGCGCCCTGCGGCTCACCGTCGTGACCGATCTGCGGGCCATCGATCTGATGGTCGCCGCCTATGTTCGGCTCGCCGTGGCGCCGGCCAACGCCAGGTCGGTGGCGAGCTATGTGGCCGGCCTGGAAGAGTGCGGCTATGCCGCCTTTGCCGCCGGCCGTTTCAATGTTCTCTGCTTCCTGATTGCCGGCGATCGCATGGCGCTGGCCAAGATCGTTGACGAGGACATCGCCACACTGGGCGGCGTGCACGACGTCAACGTTTGCGAGGTCGTTTCGACGATCAAGCATCGCTTCGATCTGGTCAGCATCACCTAGCCAACTATAAGAATGCGTCTCGAAGACGCCAATATCATGCGCAATTTTCGTCATCTGGCTTGCACTCTCTACACTTCGCGTGAGACTGTTGGCGCGAGCCCGCCACACTCGGCGGCTCGACGTCCGGGCACAGATCCGGTGTGTGGGGAGATGATGTGGCTCGCGAAACGACCGTTGGCGGTAGCTCAAGCGTGTTTGGCGCGCTGGCCAGGATCGGCATCCACCTGGCCTGGGAAACCGCGACCCGGCCAATCGCGCGCTTCCGCGACGATGTTCCCCGGCGCATCGAGGCGATCACGCCCGAATGGCTGACGGCGGTGCTCTGCGGCGACACGGATGGGGCGCGCGTCACCGAATGCGCGTTCGGGCCTGGATCTTCGGGAACATCGGTCCGACGACAGATCCGCGTCAAATACAATTCTGCGGGCACGGCTGCCGGCCTGCCCTCCACGCTGTTCGCGAAATCGACCCCCACCGCACTGACGCGGCTCGTCAACGGGTTCAGCGGCACCACGGCCACGGAGGCCAACTTCTACAGCCGCCTGCGCCCGGAGCTCACCCTCGAGGCCCCAGTCGGCTATCATTCGGCCTACAGCCTCGACTCCTATCGCTCGATCCATCTGCTCGAGGATCTCGTGGCCACCAAGCAGGCGAGCTTCTGCACGCCGCGCAGCGAGATCAATCGCGATCAGGCGAACGACGTCATCGACATCCTCGCGGCGCTGCATGCCCACTTCTACGATGATCCCCGCATCGGAACGGAGTTCACCGCACTGAGGACCTATCCCCAATGGTTCCTCGACGCGAATAAGTGGGCCGATCTGCGGACCTATCACGAGAAGGCCATGACGGAGGCGGCGGAGGTGATCCCGCCCGACGTGCTGGCGCGGCGTGCTGAAATCTGGCCCGCCCTCATCCGCTCCATGGACACTCACGCGACGGAGCCGGCCACGGTGCTGCATTCCGATGTCCACCTCGGCAACTGGTACATCACCGGAGCCGGCCGGATGGGCCTCTGCGACTGGCAGTGCGTCAACACGGGCCTCTGGGCGCGCGACTTCGCCTACGCGGTGAGCGCCACCCTTTCGGTCGAAAACCGCCGGGCGTGGGATCGCGAACTGCTGGAGCGCTACCTGGCCGCCATGCGGCGGATCACGGGCCGGACGTTCGACACTGACCAGGCGTGGACTCTCTATCGCCAGCAACTGTTCGCCGCGCTCCTGATGTGGACGCCGACCCTGTGCCATTCCGCGCTCTTCCCGGACATGCAGCCCAAGGAGATCTGCTTCGAGATGATCAAGCGCATGACCACGGCGATCTCGGACCTCGACGCCCTAGACGCCTTCGAGCATCCATGACCATGCGGGCGGTGACCTGCGAAGCCTACGACGGACTTGGCGCCCTCGTGGTGCGCGAGGTCCCGGACCCTGTTCCGGCCGCAGGCGAACTGCTGGTGGCCGTTGAGGCCGCGGGCCTCGGTTTTGTGGACGCGCTGATTGTTTCCGGTAGCTATCAGATCAAACCCCCGCTTCCGTTCGTGCCGGGCTCGGAGGTCGCGGGCCGCGTCGTGGAGATTGGCGATCCGAGCCTGGCGGACTGGCTCGGGCGGCGGGTGGTCGGTTACGCCTTTCAAGGCGCCCTGGCTGAACTGGCCCTCCTAAAGCCTGCCTTCTGTGCGCCGCTACCCAAGGACATTGCGCCAATCACGGCGGCGGGTTTGCTCACCTCATACTGCACCGCGCTCTACGGCCTTGTGGACCGCGCCAATCTCCAGGCCGGCGAGACCGCACTGGTCCTCGGCGCGTCGGGAGGCGTGGGCGCCGCGGCCCTTGACCTCGCGAGAGGCCTGGGCGCCAGGACCGTCGCCGCCGCCTCGGCCGGCAAGCGCGCCGCCTGCGAGGGCTTCGCCGACGTCACCATTGACTATGAGCAGGCCGACTGGCGGGAACGGTTGCGTGAGCAAGTCGGCGCTGTTGATGTGGTCTTCGACCTCGTCGGCGGAGCGTGGTCGGGCGCCGCCTTCCGCATCCTCGCGCCGGGCGGCCGCCACCTCGTCGTCGGGTTCGCGTCGGGGCGGATTCCCGAACTGGCGTTGAATCTCCCCCTGCTCAAGCGCGCCTCGATCATCGGAGTCGACTGGGGCGGCCATATGCGCGCGGGCGGCGACGCCTTCGCCCCCACTACGCGACGCCTGATCGAACTCCTTCAGGACAACATGATCCACCCGCGCAATGGCGAGGAGGTGGGCCTTGAACAGGCCCCGTCGGCGCTGGCGCGGATGCTCCGGAGAGCGACGACGGGAAAAGTGGTCGTCTCCCTGGGCGGCCCAGCAACATGAAGGCGACCGGTTCGATCGCCATGACGGAGACCCTGACGTGAGCGAATTTCAAGGCAAGACCATCCTGATCACAGGAGCCGCGCGAGGGATCGGCAAGGAGGCCGCCCGGGAGTTCGCCCTGGCGGGGGCGACGGTCATCGCCGCCGACATCGACGAGTCCGCGCTTGCGGAAACAGCGCGTGAGGTCGGCGTCGATCCCTTGGTCCTGGATGTCACCTCCCCGGAGCTCTGGGCCAAAGCGCAGGACCACGTCCGCGCGCGTCACGGCAAACTGGACGCTCTGGTCAACAACGCCGGGGTGATCCTCAACCGTCCATTCCTCATGACGACGCTTGAGGACCTGCGCCGGGTCAACAGCATCAACGTCGAGAGCGTCTGGATTGGGATGCAGACCTTCTTCCCGCTCCTGGCGGAGACAGCCAAGACGACGAACGGCGCGGCGATCATCAACGTCTCTTCGATCTACGGACTCGTGGCCGGTCCCATCCATGCTGCCTATTGCGCGAGCAAGGGGGCGGTTCATCTGCTGACCAAGGCCGTGGCGGTGGAGTTCGGGCGCATGGGCTCGAAAGTGCGGGTGAACTCCTTGCACCCGGGCCCGGTCAACACCGACCTCGGCCGCAGCGGCTTTCAAGACGCGGTAAATCTAGGGGCGGCGAAAACTGTCGAAGACGCCCGCGCCATGACCGACGCCATGCACCCCCTCGGGCGCATGGCCGAGGTTGAGGACATTGTCGGCGGCATCCTGTTCCTGGCCTCGGACCGCTCGCGGTTCATGACCGGGACCGAGGTGGTGATCGACGGCGGCTATATCGCGCGGTGAAGACGACCATGAAACTCTACTATGCCCCCGGCGCCTGCTCGCTCGCCCCGCACATCCTCCTTCGCGAGATCGCACGACCGTTCACTTTGGTTCGCGTCGATCTGGCGACCAAGCGCGCCGAAACGGGCGAGGCGCTTGCCGAGGTCTCCAGCAAGGCCATGGTCCCGGTCCTGGAACTAGACGAAAGCGCGCGCCTCACGGAGGGGCCCGCCATCGCCCAGTTCCTGGCGGACAGCGCCCCAGAACTCGGCTTGCTCCCGCCAGTGGGCGACCTGTCGCGCTACCGGGTGCTGGAATGGGTCAACTACCTGACGGCGGAAATCCACAAGGGTTTCAGCCCGCTCTTCGCCGCTGACACGCCGGACAGTTACAAGCCCGTCGCCCGGGCTGCGCTCGAGCGCAAGCTCGACTTTCTCGAAGCGTCGATCCGGGGCCGTCCGTACCTGGCGGGTGAGCGCTACTCGATTGCCGACCCGTACCTGTTCACCCTGCTGGGCTGGGCGAGCTTCCTGCAGTTCGACCTCCACACCCGGCCCAACCTCGCCGCGTTCCGCGCCCGGATCGCCGAGCGCCCGGCCGTCAACGCTGCGCGCCTCGCCGAGGGGCTGATCGCCTAGTCGCCGGCGTCTGAAATCACGGCGGTCGCATGGGCTGCGGGACGTTGATGCGCCGAGGGCGGCTGTGCCGCGATACTCTGCGATTGAGTTCCATCATCCAAAGCGCCACATATTTTTGCGCACAATATATGATGTTTTGGTCCGCATAATAATTGACTGTGGAGCATATTCAGCGGATTATGCGCATCTGCGTCACAGGAGTTGGCGCGACTGTCAGGATGACGGAAATGACGAAATTCGACGTTGTGGTGGCCGGCGGCACGATCGTCGATGGCACCCAGGTGCCCCGGTTCGTTGCCGACATCGGCATCAAAGACGGGGTGATCGTCCAGATCGGTGGAAATCTCTCGGCGGACGCAACGGAAGTGATCGACGCGACGGGCAAGATCGTGGCCCCCGGCGTCATCGACATACACACCCACTACGACGCCCAACTCCACTGGGACCCCTACGCCACCAATTCGGGCTGGCATGGGACGACGACGATTGGCGTGGGCAATTGCGGCTTCGGCTTCGCACCCTGCCGGCCGGAGTTGCGCGATCGCTACATGCAGATGATGGAGACCACCGAGCAGGTCCCCGTCGGCGCCATGCGGGTCGCGTTAGGCTGGGACTGGGAAACCTTCCCCGAGTGGATCGAGCACCTGAAGCGCGTGCCTAAGGGTGTGAACGTTGCGAGCTATGTGCCGCTCAACCCACTGCTCATCTATGTCATGGGTCTGGAGGCGGCGAAGTCTCGGCCTGCGACGCCGGCGGAACGCCAGCGGATGAAGGACGAACTTCACCGGGCAATGGACGCGGGGGCTATCGGCTTCGGGTTCTCCTACCAGGGCAACCACAACACCCATATCGATTGCGACGGCACGCCCATGCCGACCGATGTGATGGCGCGCGAGGATATTTTCGCCCTCGCCGAGGTCCTCCGTGAGCGCGGCGAGGGCGCGATACAGGCGCTCGTCGATACTCCCGGGGCCCGATTCGGCGAGGTGGCGCTCGAAGTCGCCCGGATCAGCGGCCGGCCTGTGGTGCACAACGTCACCTTGGTCAACGAGTACCTGCCGACGTACCACGAGGAAATCCTCGACATGCTGGATAGGGCGGAAGACGAGGGCCTGTCAGTGTTCACCCAGACACTGACGATGCGAGGCTGGAACGAATTCAAGGCCTCGGACTGGGATATTTGGAACATCAGTCCGATCTGGCGCGAATTCACTTTTGCCGGCGACAAGGCCGCCAAACTGGCCAAAGCGCAGGATGAGGACTTCCGTCGTCGCCTGCGCGAAACCTACAGGCCCGAAGACTTGGCCCCGGTCGGCGGCCCGCTCGAGACCTACGTCCTGAACCAAGCGCACGGATGCGCGCCCTGGGACCAGTATGTCGGCAAGTCGGTCGGCGAGATCACCACGGCGCTCGGTCGGGAATTCGCGACGGACGTGTTCATGGACATTCTGGTCGGCACGGCCATGGACGCCGACTTCGTTCTGCCCGAAGCGATGAGTAGCGACACCGGAAAGGTGGCCGAGGTTCTGCGGCACCGGCGGACGATCCCAGGGACGTCGGATGGCGGCGCCCACGTGAAGTTCTGGTCGGGGGGCCAGTACTCCACCGATCTGATCATGTGGATGGTGCGCGAGAATGGTCTGATGACGCTCGAGGAACTGCATCATAAACTGAGCTACCTGCCGGCGCGGGTGCTTGGACTTCATAAGCGTGGCGCGTTGGTGGAGGGCCATGCGGCGGACCTCTACATCTACGACTACGACAAACTAGGCTACGTCCACGGCCGCTACGACATCGTCAACGATCTGCCCGACGGCGATTGGCGGCGGGTCTGCAAACCACAGGGCATCGAGCGCGTGATGGTCAACGGCCAGACCACCTTCATCAATGGCGCCGAGTGCACAGGCGCCCTCCCCGGCCGGCTGGTGGGAGGAAGCGGCGCGGAGGTCGATCGGAAGCTGCAAACGGCCTACCCGCTCGCTGCCGAATAGGCGGCCAAAAGCGATCTTCTCGGACAACCTTCGATCTTACGTCGCAGCACTGAAGGAAATCGGCGCCACCGATCCTCAGGAAACGGGACGCGGGCCAGACAATCGCGCCGAAAACTCACACCTGCTCCTCCGACGATGAGGACGAGCGCGCGGACACGGGTCTCGAGGTTGGAAGCAGGGGGTCACCAGGCCGGCGCCGTCGGGCATGCCAGACTCCTTGAGGAAGCGAGGGCAGACCGTCTGGATCAATGCACAAATGGGCGCGACGAGCTAACTTGGCCGCAAACAATTATATGTGGAAACAATGACTTATAGCCTCACAGTGGAGACAATTTGCTGAGTGACTGCGTCCACCCACCATTCCCGGCCTTTAAAAAATAGAGACTTCCCCTCCGGGGCCGCCGCCACGACTCGCGGTTTGGATTCGGGTTGGGGCCCGAAGGACGTGTCGGGCGCCGTCGGTAAAGCCATCAGGCCGTCAGGATCGCCGCTGCATCAATCTCGCATGGATTATTTTGGATTCAGCAAGGCTATCGGCGGTCGCTGATGCCGGGTTGGAAGCATTCGATGAACGTCGGCCAAGTCAGAGGCCCAGAGTCTCCGCCATGGCCGCATTGAACTCCCCCGGATCACCCGCTCAGCACCCCACGCACATAGGCCGCGATGGCGCAGGCGCAGGTCACCTTGAAAAGACCGCCCCGGCCCCCGCGTCGGGGGCCAGGGCGAGGTCGGCGCGGGAGGAGCGCCTAGGGTTTGTTTCCGCCGTGTCGTGAAGGGCGGCGCATGTAGGTCAGCCTTCCGCCAGGGTCTGCAGCCGCTCAACCGTGTCGGCGAATTCACTGAGCAGGCCGTTGATTACCTGGCGCACGTCGGGTTCGTCGTTGAGGAAGCCCACCACCTGGCCCACCGGCGTGGTCACCAGGTCGGCGTTGCCGCTGAGCTCGATCCTCACTCGGGCCGGCCCGGTCAGCATGGCCTGCAACGGCATGGGCAGGGTCTTGGGCGCCCCCTCGCGCTCCCAGGCCGCCTGCAACAGGCTCTTCACCCCACGCATGGGCTTGCCGCTGTAGGCGCGGGTGCGGACGGTGTCGGAGAAGCTGGACTTCAGCAGCTTTTCCCGCTCCAGCGGCGAAATCTCGCTCTGCCGGGTGGTCAGCCACAGGGAGCCGCACCAGACCCCCTGGGCGCCGAGCGCCAGGGCGGCGGCCACCTGGCGGCCGCGCGCGATGCCTCCCGCCGCCAGCACCGGCAACGGGGCCACGGCGTCCACCACCGCCGGCGTCAGCACCATGGTGGCGATCTCGCCGGTGTGGCCGCCGGCTTCCGTCCCCTGGGCGATGATCACGTCGATGCCAGCGGCCTTCTGCTTCAGGGCGTGATCGACAGCGCCCACCAGAGCCCCCATCAGTTTTCCTCTGGCATGGGCGGCGGCGATGATGTGGGGCGGGGTGATGCCCAGCGCGCTGACGATCAGACAGACATTCGGCCGCTCAAGGGCCTGGGCCAACAGCAGCTCGCCCTGTTCCGGCGAAAGCGACATGCGCTCCATCAGAATCCGGCGCGCGGTGGCCTCGGCCTGCGGATCGGGCGGGGCGCCGAGCTCGGTCAACGTCGCCTCGAACCAAGCGCGGGTGGCCGGCGGAATCTGCTTCTCCAGGGTCTCCGGGTCAGGCGCGGAGACCTTCTCGAACTTGTTGGGGATCAGCACATCGACCCCGTAGGGCCGCCCGCCGGTATGGGCGTCCAGCCAGTCCAGCTCGATCTTCAGTTGGTCGGCGGTGAAGCCGGAGGCGCCCAGAACCCCCAGCCCTCCGGCCTTGGACACCTCGGCCACCACGTCGCGGCAGTGAGAGAAGGCGAAAATCGGCAGGTCGATACCCAGCCGGCGGCAAAGGTCGGTCTTCATCGCTCAATCCTTCCAGATGGCCAGGGCGTCCAGGCATTCGACCGCGCCGCCGGACACCCACAGCGGATTGACCTCCAGCGACATGAGGTCGGGTCCGAGCGCCAGGGCCGCGTCGCCGATGGCTGCTATGGCCTTGCGGACGGCGTCGAGATCGGCAGCCTGCGCACCGCGATAGCCGGCCAGCAGGATGCCCGCCCGCGTCTGGCCGATCAGCTCGCCGGCCTGGTCGGGGGTGACGGGCAACCGGCCCAGCGCGGCCTCGTTCAATAGCTCGACCCACACGCCGCCCAGGCCCAGGGCCATGACCAGCCCCCAGCTGGGGTCGCGCGCCACGCCGACCAGCAACTCCACGCCGCCGCGCCGCATGGGCGACACCACCACGCCCTCGATGCGCGCGCCCGGCACCTTGAGCGCCACGCTGGCCATGATGGCGTCGAAGGCCGCGGCCACCGCCGCATCGTCCGCCAGGTCGAGCGCCAGGCCGCCGGCCTCGGTCTTGTGCTGGATGTCGGGCGACAGGATTTTCAGCACCACCGGCCCGTCCACCGCGCGGGCGGCGGCCACCGCCTGGTCGCGGGTCGCGGCCACGGTGGCGGAGATCACGGGAACGCCCCGCGATCCCAGATAATCCAGCACCTGGCGCTCCGACACCGGCCTGCCTCCGACATGGGGCGCCGGCGGCGGGGCGGGCGGGACCACGGGGCGCACCGCGTTCCGCGACCACTGCATCGCGTGTCCCACCGCGCGCATGGCGTAGTCGATGCCGCCGATCACCACCGGCAGGCCCAGGTCCTTGATCACCGCGGCCCCGGCGACGCCGCGGTTGCCGAGCGTCTGTTCGATCAGAACGGTAGGGCACGGGGCGGCGGCAAGCCCCCGGGCGATGTTCTCGAGCATCACCTTGGTTACCGGCGAGACGTCGCTGTCGCCGATGGGCAGGTCGAAGATGCAGCCCAGCAGCCCTACGTCCGGATCTTCGCCCATGGTCTGAAGCGACCGCTCGAACAGGGTCGGATCGCGCATGGCGTCGCCGGTGACGTCCAGGGGGTTGTTGGCGTGGCCGAAGGCCGGCAGGGCGGCGCCCAGGCGCTCCAGGGTCGGCGCGGCCAGGCGCGTGAAGCGCACCCCCGCGGCCTCGCCCAGATCGGCCGTCATCTCGCAGGCGCCGCCTGAGATCGACGCCACCGCGAAGCCCTTGCCGTTCAGCCGCCCGGTGGAGGCCAGAAGCTGGCTGGTCTGAAGAAGCAGCTCCAGGCTATCGACCCGGATCACCCCCAGTTCGCGACAGACGGCGTCGAACACCCGGTCGTCGCCGACCAGGGCGCCGGTGTGGGCCTTGGCGACCTCGGCCGACAACGCGCCGCGCCCCACCTTCAGCACGGCCAGGGGCTTGCCCGCCACCAGCGCCCGCAGCGCGCCCTCCGCGAATCGTTCCGGCGAGCGGATGGTCTCGGCGAAGACGGCGATGGCGCGGGTGGCTTCGTCGCCGGCCAGGAAGTCGACAAGATCGGCCAGGTCGACCATGGCCTCGTTGCCGGTGGCGATGGCATAGCTCAGGCCGATGTCCTGCTGCTGGGCGAAGCGCACCATCTGGCCACAGGTGGCCCCGCTCTGACTGACCACGCCCACGCCGCCGACCGTCACCGGCAGGCGCAACGGCAGGGCGCCCAGGCCCACCCGGTCCACGAAGTTCGCGAAACCCACGCTGTTGGGGCCCAGCAGGGTAAGGCCCAGTTCACGGGCCAGGGCGAACACCCGCGCCTGCTCCGCCGCCCCCTCGGCGCCGGTTTCCGCGAAGCCGGAGGTGACCAGCACCCCCTGGCGGATGCCCGCCTCGGCCATGTCCCGGAGCGCATCACCGACGCCTTCGGCCGGCACCACGATGAAGGCCGCGTCCACCGGCTCGCCGATGGCTGTGCAGCTCGCCATTGTTTCGCGCCCCAGGGCCGGCGAGCCGCGCTTGTTGATCAGGTGGACGGGACCGGGAAAGGCCAGGGCTTTGAGCGTCGAGGCCACCAGCATCGACCAGGGATTGGAGTTTGACGCACCGACGATGGCCACCGAGCGCGCCCGCATCAGCCGCGCCAGGGACCCGCGCTCCAGCGTCGCCGCCACCCCGTTCGAACTCGTCGGCACGCTTTGCGCTCCCTACCCGCCGCGACACGGCTTGTCATATTGAGGTTACTCAATTAGCAGGTTGTGAAAGGCTGTCAACGCGGGCCGAACCAACGCTGAACGCCCCCGCACCGAGCTTCCGGAGGAGGACCCCATGCCATCGATCGACAGCATCGCCGCCGCCGCGCCGGACCGCCCGGCGGTGATCTGCGCCAGCAGCGGAGACCGTCTCTCGTTCCGCGAAATGAACGAGCTGTCGATCCGGATCGCGCGCATGCTGCGCGACGAGGGGCTGGCCGCCGGCGACCGCGTCGCCATCCTGCTGGACAATGTGGTGGAGTATTTCGCGATCGCCTGGGCGATCCGCCGGGCCGAGCTGCGCTATGTGCCGATCAACTGGCACCTGGGCTCCGAGGAGGCCGCCTACCTGGTTCGCGACTGCGACGCCCGCGCCCTGATCGCCTCGCCCGCCCTGGCGACGCTGGCCCAGTCGGTGGCGGCGGCCATGCCCGCCGACATGCTGCGCTTGGTGATCCGCCGGCCCATCGAGGGCTTCCAGCTGCTGGACGAGGCCATCGCCGACCAGCCCGCCACGGCCCCGCCCAATGAGCGCGACGGCGTCTATATGTTCTATTCCTCCGGCACCACGGGTCACCCGAAGGGCATCCTGCGCCCCCTGCCCAACGCGCCGTTCGGCGAGATGCGGGCGCTTGAGGGGATGGTCCAGTCGCTGTTCGGGTTCCGCGAGCGGATGGTCTATTTCAATCCCGCGCCCCTCTACCATGCCGCGCCGCTGGGCTGGTCCATGTCGGCCCAGATGCACGGCGGCACGGTCGTCATAGCTGAACGGTTTGACGCGGAAGCCACCCTCGCCGCCATCGAGCGCCACCACGTGACACACCCGCATTTCGTGCCGACCCACTTCGTCAGGATGCTCAAATTGCCGGACGGCGCGCGCCGTCGCTACGACCTCAGCAGCCTGGAAGTGGTCCTACACGCCGCCGCGCCCTGCGCCATTCCCGTAAAGCGGGCGATGATCGACTGGTGGGGACCGGTCATCCACGAGTTCTATTCGGGCAGCGAGGGCGGCGGCTTCACCACCCTGGGGTCGGAGGAATGGCTGGCCCACGAGGGCAGTGTCGGACGCTCGATCGGCGGGCCGATCCGCATCGTCGGCGACGACGGAACCGTACTGGCGGCGGGAGAGACCGGTACCATCTACTTCGAGGACGCCGAGGCCTTCGCCTACCATAAGGACGACGCCAAGACCGCCCAGTTCTTCAACGCCCACGGCTGGGGCACCCTGGGCGACATCGGCCGGCTGGACGAGGACGGCTACCTCTATCTGTCCGACCGGCGCAGCAACATGATCATTTCTGGCGGCGTCAACATCTACCCCCAGGAGACCGAGGACCTGCTGATCAGCCACCCCAAGGTGCTGGACGCCGCCGTCATCGGCGTTCCCGATGAGGAGATGGGCGAGCAGGTGAAGGCGCTGGTGGTGGCCGACCCCTCCGCCCGGGGCGATACGGACCTGGCGGCCGAACTGCTGGCTCACTGCCGCGCCAAGCTGGCGGCCTACAAATGCCCGCGCACCCTGGAGTTCGTGGACGCCCTGCCCCGCCTGCCCACCGGCAAGCTGTTGAAGCGGATGCTTCGCGGCTAGCGCCCGCCCACGGTCAACGCTAAAGAGGTATCTCTTTAGCCATATCGATGCCTGCCAGGAGAGACCCCATGAGCTTCGGCGTTCCCGACCACGTGCGCCCGATCCGCGAGAAGCTGCTGCGCTTCATCGAGGATCACGTCTACGACGCCGAGCCCATCTACCAGCGCGGCGGCCCCGAGGCCGAGGCGATCCAGGCCAAACTCCGCGACCGCGCCAAGGCCGAGGGTCTGTGGGCGCTGGGCCACCCTGCCTCCATGGGCGGCGGCGGCATGCCCTGGCTGGACTATGCCTATGCCAATGAGGTGATCGGCCGCTGCGATGCGGCCATGGACGTGTTCGGGACCTATTCCCTGCAGTCCTGCCTGATGCTCGATGCGGCGGGCACCGAGGCGCAGAAGCAGACCATCCTCTATCCCAAGGTGCGCGGCGACACCTACATGGCCTTCTCGGTCACCGAGCCGGGCGCCGGCAGTTCCGACCCCACCAACATCCAGACCACGGCGCGGCTGGAGGGCGACGAGTGGGTGATCAACGGGCGCAAATGGTACGTCAGCGGCGGCGACCACGCCGACTGGATTTGCGTGATGGCCCGCACGGAGCCCCAGGACGCACCGGTGCATGGGGCCTTCAGCATGATCCTAGTCCCCGCCGGGACGCCGGGCCTGACGCGCGTGCGCGACATGCATGTGCTGGGGCTGACCCACATGAACCACCCCGAGTATCTCTACGAAGAGGTCCGCGTGCCGGCGGCCAACCTGCTGGGCAAACGGGGCGAGGGCTTCAAGCTCTTCCAGGTGCGCCTGGGCCCGGCCCGCATCACCAACACCATGCGCTGGCTGGGCCAGTGCCAGCGCGCCTTCGACCTGATGTGCGACCGCATCAACAGCCGCAAGGTCTCCAAGGGGGCGCTGCTATCGACCAAGCAACTCATGCAACAGCACGTCTACGACAGCTATGTGGAGATCCAGTCGGCCCGCGCCCAGGTGATCGACGCGGCGGAGAAGCTGGGCAAGGGCGAGCAGGCCCGCGTCGAGGTCAGCGCCATCAAGGTGGCGGTGTCGCGGACCCTGCACAACGTCATCGACCGGGCGATCCAGGTCCACGGGGCCCTGGGCCTCAGCGACGACCTGCCGCTGGAGACCATGTACCGGATGGCGCGGGTGATGCGCATCGTCGACGGGCCCGACGAGGTGCATGTGGAGCGGGTCGGCAAGACCATTCTGAAGGAATTCGCCGCCGGAAACGGCTGGGACTTCGGCCAGCGCTGAGACTCTAGATCGCCTGCTCCGGCGTGACGGGACGCTGGGATAGGGCCAGGCGCTCTACCTTGCCCAGGGCCGTGCGCGGAATGGCGTCGAGGAACTCCAGGTAGCGGGGGTGCTTGTAGCCGGCCAGGTCGTGGCTCAGCCATTGGCGGATCGCGGCCGGGTCCACCCAGGCCCCGGGCGCGGGTACGATGAAGGCCTTGACCGCCTCGCCCCAACGCCCGTCCGGCACGCCCGCGACTGCGCAGTCGCCTACGCCCGGGTGACGCATCAGCACCCGCTCCACCTCCAGCGGATAGACATTCTCGCCGCCGGTTTTGATCAGTTCCTTCACCCGCCCGGCGAAGCGCAGGTAGCCGTGGGCGTCGAAGGAGGCGAGGTCCCCGGTCTTCATCCAGCCGCCGGTCAAGGCGGCCGCGGTGGCGGCTGCATCGTCCCAGTAGCCCAGGGTCACACTGGGCCCGCGCAGGGCCAGCTCGCCCACGGATCCGGTCGCCAACACTTCTCCGGCCTGCGACAGGATACGGGCTTCCAGATGCGGCATCAGCCTGCCGCAGCCGTCCAGGCGGTCCAGCTGTTCGCCCCCGTTCATCTGGGCCACGAAGGCCCCCGCCTCGGTCAGGCCATAGCCCACCGAAATCCGATCGCCGAAAGTCTGGTGCAGATCGGCGAACCGGTCGCGGTCGATCATCGTCGTGCCCGCGTTGGAAAGGCGGCGCAGGGACGCCGTCCGCTCATGCAGATCAGCGCGGGCGAGGACGTCGTCGCGCAGCGTGGGCGGCAGGCTGGCGGAGGTGCAGCCATGCCGCTCGATCAGGTCGCACCAGGCGTCGGCGGAGAGGGGCTGTGGCGCGAACACGCAGCTCGCGCCCGCCGCCCAATGGGCTAGTAGCATGCTCCAGCCGCCCACATGAAACAGGGGCGGCACGGACAGCAGCCGGTCGGATGGGGCCAGGCGTTGGACCAGGGCGATAGCGAGCGCGGCCGCCGCCTGCCCCTCCTGGCCCAGGACGCAACCCTTGGGCAGGCCCGTGGTGCCGCTGGTGAACAGCATCAGGAAGGGGTCCACGCCGCTGTCGTCCTCCGCCGGACCCGTATCGCCCGCGAGCGCGCAAAGCGAGTGCAGCGCGCCCTCGCCGTCCGCCAGCATCAGCGTTTCCGGCCCTGCCCCGACCGGCGCCAATCCAGCGAACCGGGGCGCGGTGACCAGCAGCCGGGGCGCGGCCCGTTGCAGGATGTGGGCGATCTCGCCGGCGGCAAGGCGCCAGTTCAGGGGGGTGGCGATGGCGCCCAGTTGCGCGCAGGCCAGGTAGAGCACCACCACCGCCAAGCCATCGGGCAGCAGAATGGCGACCCGGTCGCCCGGCGCCACGCCCCGCGCCCGCAGAATCGCGGCGGCCTGCTCGGCCCGGGCGTCGATTTCCGCGAAGCTGAGCGTGGTTGCGCCCTCGGTCAGCGCCATCCGCGCGCCATGGCTCAGCGCCAGGGTGCGCCGCAGGGCCGTCAGCCTCAAACGGCGCCCTGGGGCAAGACCGCTCACGGCTCCCCCGGCATCGCCAGCGTGCCCAACGCCTCGCAGCAGACGCCCGCCGCATTGCGGATCGCCATCTCCAGATCGACGAGCCGGTGGCCATCGGCATGGGTGCGCAGTCCCACCACCCGGCCGCTCGCGGTGGCGGTGTCTCCCGCGCAGATCGGCAGCCGCATCATGATCTTGCGCCGCGCGATGAAGGCCCGGCGCCCGCCCCAGTCGGTCATCAGCCTGTCGATCAGGGCCTGATGGAAAAAGGTATTCACATAGATGGTGGCAATCCCCTGCTCCCGCGCGAAAGCGGGCTCATGGTGGCCGCGCATGAAGTCGCGTCCGGCGGCCACGTTGCGGATCACCCGCGCATAGGTCACCGCAATGACGATCTCGCCCAGCGAATCGCCGAGGCTGATCCCCTCCCCCGTCATGCCGGGCTCCGGTAGCGGAAGAGGACGTTGGTCACCCGCGCCACCAGCGCACCGTCCTGGCGGCGAACCTCCAGGGCCGTCTCCACGAAATGCCCGGCCCCGATCCGGGTGACCTTTTCCTCGGAAATCGACAGCAGGGTCTCGGTGTAGTTCAGCAGATCCCCCACCCGGATCGGCTCGAAGAATTCCGCGTCCGACGACACATTGATCGGCTTGTCTCCGGGCAGGGGGGCCTGCATCGAGATCGACGTCACCGGCTGGCCGCCGGCGGGCTCCCACGGTAGCGGGATGGCCCAGCTGTGCAGCATGGCGGGCGGCGAGATCACCCCGCCCCATTGGGCGTTCGCGAAATCATCTGACCAGTAACCCGGGTTGGCGTCCTCAACGACACCGCAAAAGTAGCGGATGAAGGGCGCGTTGACGGCCATGGCGGCCGGCCGCGTGGGCCCCACGACGCCGATCAGCGCCCGCCCCTCCTCCAGGGTTCCGAGGCGCAGGCTCAGGCCTGAGCTGCTGTCAGACTCCATGTCACCTCGTCTTCGCCGGCGCCCTTTGCCGGTCGCCTGTATCACCTATTGAGATTACTCTATTTGCGGATTATCGATGACTGTCAACGCTGCGGACGGGCCATGGCGGCCATTCCTCTACAGGAGATGTGAACTCATGGCCGCAACACCGCAGTATGACGACGCCGCGTCCACCGCCAGTCTGCGGCGGCTGCTGGAGCGGCATTGGTCGGCCTCCAGCGCCGGCGACCTCGAGGCCGTGGCGGCTGTCTGGCGGTTGATCACCGACGCGGGCTGGCATGGCCTGGGCCTCGATCCCGACGCCGGGGGCCTGCGGCTTGTGGTGGACGCCATGGCCGAGATGGGCCGCGCCGCCTGCCCAGCCCCTCTGCTGCCGGCCATCCTCGCCAACGCCGTCGTCGGGACACATGAAGACGGGGCGGTAACGGCCCTGGTCGTGGGGGCCTTCGACGGCGTCGGCCTATCGGGAAGCATCCCTCTCATCGAGGACACCGCCGGCGCCACGCGGCTGCTGATCCTCTCGCCGGCCACCGGCTGTCTGGGGCTTGTGACCGCAAACGCACCCGGCATCCGCCTCATTCCGACGCCTGGGATGGCCGAGCCTGCCCTGGCGACCGCCGTCTTCGACACGGTCCCCATCAACTGGCTGACCGGGGGCGCCCACGGAGCGGAGGATCTGGAGATGATCTATCGCCTGGGCCTGGCCGCCCGGGCCTGGGGCTCGGCCGAGCGGGTGGCTCAGCTGGCCATCGACCACGCCAAGATCCGCATCCAGTTCGGCAAGCCCATCGGCGCCTTCCAGGCGGTTCAGCACAAGCTGGCCGACTGCCGCATCATGCTGGAGGCCACCCGACTAGGTATCGAGAACGCCGCAGCCAAGTTCGACCAGGGCCGTCCCTGGCGCTTCGCCGCCAACGCCGCCATCGCCTTCGCCGGTGCGCGCCTGCGGCCGGTGGCTCTGGAGGCCCAGCATGTCCTCGGCGCGATCGGCTACGCCGAGGAACATGAGGCGCCCCGCCACTTCCGCCGCATCCATGTGGACCTGATCCGCCTGGGCGGGACCCGCCGCGCCCACCGCGAGGTCGCCGACCGCCTGTTCGAGCACGGCTTCCCGCAGCAGAGCCTTGGCGACGCCGCCGACACCTTCGCCGCCGAGGTCGGCGCGTGGATGGTCGACAACCGGCCGCCGGCGCCGAGCGCCGGCCAGCAGCGCGCTGAACTGGACTGGAACGCTGCCTTCTCACAAGCCCTGGGCCGCCAGGGCTGGGTGGCGGCGGCCTGGCCCGAGGCCCTGGGGGGCCAGGCCCGCGCGCCAATAGAGCAGTTCGCCATGATCGGCGCCCTGGAGGCCGCCGAGGCGCCGGTCAGCGCCCATATCACCAGTGGCTGGATCGTCGCGCCTACCTTGATCGCCCACGGAACCGAAGCCCAGAAGGCACGGTTCCTGCCGCCGATCGCCCGGGGCGAGTTGAGCTTCTGCCTGGGCTACAGCGAGCCGGAGGCCGGCTCCGACCTGGGCGCGCTGCGCACCCGCGCCGTGCGCGACGGCGACGACTATGTGGTCAATGGCCAGAAGGTCTGGACGTCGGGCGGCGAGCTTGCCGACTATGTGCTGCTGGCCGCCCGCACCGATCCATTGGCGGCCCGGGGCAATGAGGGGATCAGCCTGCTGATGGTCCCCCTCACCTCGCCGGGCATTACCATCCGCCCCAGCCGCGCCCTGCACGGCGGGACCTTCTGCTCGGTCTTCTATGACGACGTGCGCGTACCCGCGGATCTGCTGATCGGCGAGGAGAACCGGGGCTGGCCCTTGCTGGGAGCGGCGCTCGCCACCGAACGCGTCCAGCTCGGCGCTGTGGTGGCCCGCCTCCAGCTGGTCCTTGAGCGGGTGATCGATTGGATGAAGACGTCGGATGCGCCTGGAGACCCCGCGGCCCGTGAGAAGCTGGGCCAACTCGCCGCCGACATCGAGGCCTCGCGGATGCTGGCCTTGGAGGCCGTCAGGGTGCTTGAGGCGGGCCGCTCCCCGGTCATCGAGGGCGCGGTCACCAAGGTCTTCACCGGCGAGCTGATGGAGCGCCTCTGTGAGAGCGCCCTCGACATTATCGGCGGCGAGGCCCTGCTCTCGGCCGGCAGCCCCGGCGCGGCCCTGAGCGGTCAGTTGGAACAGATGCTGCGCAAGTCACTGATGTATGTGATCGGCGGCGGAACCAACGAAATCCAACGCACCATCATCGCCCAGAAGGGCCTGGGCCTGCCGCGCTAGACGGCCTCCAAAACGGAAACCGGCCCGGATGCTTGCGCATTCCGGGCCGGCTGATCGTTACCCGCCCGACCGAGAGGACCCCGGCCAGACCGGTGATCAGAAGTGTTTGACGAACTGCACGCCCAGGAAGCGGGGCTCGCCGGGTGTCAGGAAGACCAGTCCCACCGAGCGCAGCTGCGTACCACTCACCCAATAGGCCTCGTCGGTGACGTTGCGGCCCACGAAGGCCACCTCGGCGTCCCAGGCATGGATGTCGTAGCTGAACCGCAGGTTCAGGGTGCCGTAGGCCGGCTGCACCAGGGACGGATCGCTGGTGATGGTCTTCAGGTGCGACACCGAGGTGAAGTAGCGGCGGCTGTACCAGGCGTAGTTGGCGTTGAGATGGATTGCGTCGCCCGAGGCCAGCGGAATCGTCCAGGACCCGTCGAGGGTGACGACGTCCTTTGAAAGGTCGAACGGTTCCGCCGAATAGTCGGTGACCACCGGGAAGGTGTCCTCGAACTTCTTGTAGGCCGCGTCTGTGTAGGTGTAGTTCAGGCCCAATGAGACATTCCGGTCGGGCTGGTAGCGGATTTCGAACTCCGCGCCCTTCACCTTCGCCCCCGCCGCGTTCTTGATTTCGGTCACCCCGGGGCCCGTCACCTGGGTCTTCTGGATGTCCTTGTAGTCGGTGTAGTAGGCCGCGACGTTGACCATCAGCTTCCGCTCGAACAGACGCCATTTGACGCCCAGTTCGTAGTCGGTGGCGCTCTCCGGCGCGAACCGGTTCGGCGTGGTGCCGGACGGATTCCAGTCGCCGCTGCGGAAGCCGCGCCGGGTGGTCGCATAGAGGGTCAGGTCCGGGGTCGGCAGATAGGTCAGCGCGAACTCATACGACACCGCATCGTCATTGACCGGGCCCTGGGCGGTGAAGCCGGGCTTGGTGGCGGTGGCGAAATCGATGGCGCAATCATTGGCCAGCACTGCGCCGAAAGCGGCGAAGTTGCAGGTCTTGAAGCCGTCCGTGAACAGGGTGTAGTCGCGGTTGATATACTCGCGCTTATCCTGGGAATAGCGAAGCCCGGCCGTGATGTTGAACTGATCGGTGAAATTGTAGACCGCGTGGGCGAAGACGCCGTAGCTATCGGTCGTGGCTAGGTGGCGGTAGACGGTCCGCGGACGTCCGTGGACCGGGCTAAAGCCAAAAATCTGCAGGATGGCGTTGCCCGGAGGCGCCCCACCGTCATCTTGGAACCAGCTGTAGAAGCCGCCCACGAGGTAATCCAGCTTGTCGTCAAAGGCCTTGCCGCCGAAGTTCAGTTCCTGGCTGAAGAAACTGTCCTTCTCGGCCGTGGAAGTCTCCAGCAGGGGGAAGGGCGTGCCGTCCAGGTCGTTACCGGCCTTGCGCTTCAGATAGCGGTAGGCGGTTATGGAACGCAGGTAGCTGGCTCCCAAGTCCTTGTTGAGGGTGAGGCTGACCCCACCGGTGGTCAGCTCGTCATAGGACGGCCGATAGGCCGAGTCCGTATAGTAGTCGGAAATCCCCAGATCGCGCTGCAGTAGCGCCAGGCCCGCGCCGCCGGGCACGGGCCCGTTGCCGAGCTCCAGGTTGGCCGCCGTGGACGCCAGACCGGGCGTGGCTTCCACAATCTTGTTGATCAGGCCGTTGCTCTTGAACTGGCCATAGTCGCCGGCCAGCAGGACGCTGAGGTCCGATGAGGGTTGATACAGCAGCTGGCCCCGGACGAAGGGGTTGTGCTTGTCCATCAGCGTGCGGCCGAGGGCGTCGCGTCCGTAGCCGGCGCTATAGTCGTAGGCAGCGGACAGGCGCGCCGCCAGCTTGCCGTCGACCAGGGGAACATTGACCGCGCCACTGACCCGCGCCGCCGTGGCGTTATGGGGCGAATAGGCGCCCGCCAGGATGTCGAAATAGCCGCTGGTCTCGTCCAGCACCGGCTTCTTCGTATAGATGCTGACCGCGCCGCCCGAGGTATTCTTGCCGTAGAGGGTGCCCTGCGGACCCTTGAGAACCTCCACATGGTCCAGGTCGAACAAGGCGCCGCCCAGGCCGAAGGTCCGCTGGCGATAGACGCCGTCCACATAGACGCCGACCGACGACTCCAGCGCGCCGCTGGCCGTGGATTGTCCACGGATCTTGAACTGGATGTTGGTGGAATCGAACGGCGACGCCGCGGTCTGCAGGCCTGGCGTCAGCAGGGGCAGATCCTGGCTGGTCAGGATGCCGGACCGGGTCAGCTGCTGCTGAGTGATCGCCGTCACCGCGATTGGAATGTCTTGCAGCTTTTCGCTGGTGCGACGGGCCTGGACGACGACCTCCTCAACCTGGGCCGGCCCGGCGGCGGGCGCCTCGTCGGCCCTCGCCGCCTGAGGCGCGAAGGTGAAGGCCGCCAGCGCGAGAGCACTCAGCGAGACGCTCTTCGATTCCACGGATAAACCAATGATCTTCACAGGCACGCCCTCCCCTATTGCTCGACCGAGCTGTCCTTGCCGAACCTTTAGATCGTCGGCGATTGTTCCATTGGCGCGACCTCGCCAATAGAGGTACATGTTTAATAAGCGGCGCCTCTTTAGTCAAACGCTATTTCCCGCCGCCCACGGCGTAGGCCCCCTTTTCGCCCCTCGTCCGCCAAATCTTCTACCGGGGCGAAAGGCGCTGGATTTGGCGCTATCGCCTGGGTGGAAGCCCCGTGGGCCGCGTCGCGGCCGGCGGCTATGGCGTACGCTTCGGCTCGAATCGAAGCTTGGCCTTATCGAAGGCCCAACAGGCACCTATCGCCCCGCCAAACCCTTATAGATTTATCTCAATAACGTTGCCGCTGGGTCAACCTCACTCCTTGTCCAGAACCGCGTGCGGCCGGTACGGCGCTTCCAGCCGCGCGGTCTGATCGTCCGACAGCCGAACCTTCAGCGCGCCGATCGCCGCCTGGAGATGGTCCATCCGGGTGGCTCCTATGATGGGGGCCGCCACGCCGGGCCTGGCCAGCACCCAGGCCAGCGCCACCTGCATGGACGCGACACCCAGTTCCGCCGCCACCTCCGCCACCCGGTCGGCCACCGCAAAATCCTCCGGAGTGTAGTAGATCCTGGCGGCCAGCGGATCGGTGCGCGCCCGCTCCGTATCGCCCCCGCCGGTCCGCGCGCGGTTGCCGGCCAGGAAACCCCGCGCCATGGGCGACCAGGGGATCACCCCGACGCCCTGGTCCCGGCACAGAGGGAGCATCTCGCGCTCTTCCTCCCGGTAGATGAGGTTATATTGCGGCTGCATGGAGATGAACCGCGTCCAGCCATGGCGCTCCGCCACATGCTGGGCCTTGGCGAACTGCCAGGCGAACATTGAGGAGGCGCCGATATAGCGGGCCTTGCCCGCCTTCACCACGTCGTGCAGCGCCGCCATGGTCTCCTCGATCGGGGTCGCATAGTCCCAGCGATGAATCTGGTAGAGGTCCACATAGTCGGTCCCCAGCCGCCTCAGGCTGGCGTCGATGGAAGCCATGATGTGCTTGCGCGACAGGCCCGAGTCATTGGGCGAAGGCCCCATGACACCGCGCACCTTGGTGGCGATCACCGCCTCGTCGCGGTGGGTGAACTCGCGGATGGCGCGGCCCAGAATCTCCTCGCTGGCCCCGTCGCCATAGACGTCCGCCGTGTCGAAGAAGGTGATCTCAGCCTCTATGGCCGCCCGGTAGAACGGCCGGCTCGCCGTCTCATCCAGCACCCAGCCCGCGTGGGAATAGGCGGGGTTGGGCCCTGCCCCATAGCTCATGCAGCCCAGGCACAGGCGCGAGACCTTCAATCCGCTCCAGCCCAGGTTGACATGGTCCATGGCTAGCGCCTGGCCCGGAAGCCGCTCTGGTCACGATCCCAGGCGCCGGCGGAGGCGCCGCGGTCGCGCAGCTCGTTCTTGATCGTACGCCCATGGGCGTTGCGTGGCAGGTCGGCCACGAACTCGATGAAGCGCGGCACGAAATAGTAGGGCGCCCGGTCGTTGATGAAGGCCGCCAGCTCGGCCGGGTCGATCTCCACCCCCGGCTTGGGGATCACGCAGATGGCCAGCTCCTGCTCCGAGGCCAGCTCCTCGGATTGCACGCCATAGGCCGCCACATCGGCCACCCCTTCGTGCTGGTAGATGACCGCCTCGACCTCGAAGTTGGAGATGCTGCGGCCCTTGTAGCGGACGTAGTCCTTCTTGCGGTCGGCGAAGTGGAACACGCCGTCCTCGTCCCGGATGGCCAGGTCGCCGGTGTGGTACCAGAGGTCATTGAAGGTCTCGAGCGTGCGCTGGGGCTCGTTGTAATAGCCCGAGAACATGATCCCCGGCAGGCGCGGCCGGGCGCAGATTTCCCCCACCTCGCCGGGTCCCACTTCACGCTCGTCATCATCGATCAGCTTCACCTCCACATGCGGCAGGGGCACGCCGATGGCGCTGCCTTCCCAGGGCGTGCCGTTGTCAGCGGCCTCCAGCAGGATGTAGGTCTCGCTGGTGCCGTAGGACTGGGGCATGTCCTCGATCCCCCAACGAGCCTTGAACCTACCCACCAGCTCGTGGGGCGTGGGGATCATGAAGGCGAAGCGGACATTGTTGTCGGCGTCGTCCGGCCGCTCGGGCTGCTTCCACAGCATCATGTGCATGGCGCCCAAGGTGTGGATGTTGGTGGCCCCGTAATGGCGCACCCGGCTCCAGAAGTTGCTCACCGAGAAGCGTGGATCGATGGCCGCCACCAGCCCGGCCACCAGGGCCGGGTAGATGATGCTGACCCAAGGCACCCCCAGGTACATGGGCGTACAGGAATAGAGTACGGCCCCCGGCCTGCACCGCTTGCGCACATACATGTCGGCCAGGAACAGCAGGTGGCTGTGGCAGAACATGACGCCCTTGGACTTGCCCGTCGTGCCCGACGACCACCAGATCTGGGCCGTGTCGCGCCAATGGGCCGGTCCGTCGGCCACGGGCGGGTCTTCGTTGTCGGTATAGAGGCTGGCCAAGGGACGCGCCGCGCCGGATGGAGCCGCGGCGTCTCCATGCACGAAGACATGCTGAGTGGCGCCCATCGACGCCAGCGCCGCCAGTCGTTCGGCCAGGCTGTCGTCCACCACCAGCACCCGCGCGCCGGCGTCGGCGATCGCCTGCTCCAGGAAGTCGCCCCGGTAGTCGGTGTTGATCAGGGTGAAGACCCCGCCCAGCTTGGAGGCCGCGAAGGCCACCAGCACCGCCTCGATGGAGGGCTCCATGAGCATGGTGACCATGTCGCCCTTGCGCACCCCCAGGGCCTGGAGGCCATGCGCCAGGCGGTTTACCGCCCGCTCCGCGTCGCCGAAGCTCAGCCTGCGCTCGCCGGCCCACAGCCAGATGGCGTCGCCGTTGGTCCGGGCCTGGAATTCCAGCACCTTGCCGATGTTGCGGCTGGCGTGGTCGGACACGTCATAGAGGTTCATCGCTTGGGGAGACATCGCTTCAGGCCTTCTCAAGAATGTGGACGCCCGCGGCCGCTCCCGCATGACCGGCGCCAACCACGTGGGTAAGGCCGATCCGTGCGCCCTCGACCTGGCGCGCGCCTGCCTGGCCGCGCAGGTGGGTGACCACCTCATAGACATTGGCGATGCCGGTGGCGCTCAAGGGGTGGCCCTTGGAGAGCAGGCCGCCGGAGACGTTGACGGGAATACGCCCGCCCAGGGCCGCCTCGCCCTCGTCGATCATCCGGCCCGCCTCCCCCTCGCCGCAGAGGGACAGGTTCTCGTAGTGGACCAGTTCGGCGGTGGCGAAGCAGTCGTGGAGCTCCACGAGGTCGATATCGTCGGGCCCCAGGCCGGCCATCTCGTAGGCGCGGGCGGCGGCCAGGCGGGTGACGGTGTTGAAGTCGGGCATGGTCTGATTGCGCGGCGACCAGGGATCGCTGGCCAGCGCCGAGCCACGGATACGCACCGCCTGCCCCATCAACCCCAGCCGGCGGGTGGTCTTTTCCGACGCCAGCACCGCCGCCGCCGCGCCATCCACATTCACCGAACACATCAGCTTGGTGTTGGGCCAGGAGATCATCTCCGCCTGCATGACCATCTCCAGCGGCGTTTCGATGCGGTACATGGCCTTGGGGTTCATGGTCGAATGGTGGTGGTTCTTCACCGACACCTTGGCGAACTGCTCGAAGGTGGCCCCGTGGTTGCGGGCATATTCCTGGCCCACCTGGGCGAAGACCGACGGCATGGAGGTCGATCCGAACAGACCCTCCAGCTGCGGGCTGGGCTGAGCGCCCCCGCCCATCAGGCCGCGGGGTAACTTCTCCACGCCCACGCACAGAACCACGTCGTGCATGCCCGACTTGATCGCCATCAGCCCTTCGCGCAGGGCCGTGGCCCCGGTCGCGCAGGCGTTGGCTACATTGACCACCGGAATGCCGGTCTGGCCGATGTGGTGCAGGATGCGCTGGCCCACCATCTCCATGGCCTCGACCAGGTTGCCGCAATAGAAGGCGTCGATGTCGCCGATGCCGAGGCCCGCGTCCCGCAGGGCCAGCAGCGCCGCCTCCGCCCCCAGGTCCGGCACGGTCCGGTCCGGGAAACGGCCGAACTTCAGCATGTCCGCGCCGATGATGAAGACGTCTTGGCTCATGATGTCGGGCCTTGGGAGGGGACGAAGTGGTAGGCGATGTAGGGCGCGCCCTGCTCGTCCTTCTGGCCGGAGTCCCCGAACACGAGGCGCACCGGCATGTCGAAGGCTAGGGCCGCCGGATCGACGCCCGCACCCTTCAGCGTGCCCCGCACCACCCCGCCCCCGTCCATATCGACGATGGCCGAGACGAAGGGCGTGACCACCCCCGGAAAGCTCCGGTGGACGATGGTGAAGTTGTAGAGCCGGCCGGTGTCGCCCAGCCGCGCCGGCGTCAAATCATCGCCGAAGCAGCGGGCGCAACGGGCGTGAACTTCGAGGAAGACCTCCCCGCATCCTCCGCACCGGTGGCCCTCGATATAGGGGTCGTCCAGCCGTGAAAGGCAGATGTGGGAAACCGCCGCCTTCGGCGTCCGTGGGTCTTGGACAGCCGTCATGTCAGGCCGCCGCCGCGTCCGCGAATTGGCGCAGCACGTCCCCGCAGGTCACCACCTTTTCATCGTCGAATGACGGCTTGATGCCGCCGCGCCCGGAGATGGGCGTGGTGTCCACTCCCTTAGCCTTGGCCTGGGCCCGCAGGGCGCCCACCGTGCAATTCTCCCGGCCCAGGACCGTGAAGGGATCGAAGGAGAAGTCGCGCATGGCGTTCAAGTGGGTCATCAGATCGACCTCCGCCTTAGGCACGCCCTTCATCGACTCCCACAGCACCTCCGGCGACCGGGGCCAGGTGGAGTCGGAATGGGGGTAGTCACACTCCCAGCAGATGGTCTCGACGCCCACCTTGTGACGGCTCTCCACCCCGAAGGCGTCGTCGATGAAACAGGTGATGATGTTGCGGCGGAAGATCTTGCTGGGCAGCTTGCCGCCCGTGTTCTGGCGGGTCCACGCCTTGTGGTGGTGATAGGTGAAATCCGCCCGTTCGAGGAAATAGGGGATCCACCCGATGCCCCCCTCAGACAGAGCGAACTTCAGCTCGGGGAACTTGATGAAAACCTGAGAGAAGACCCAGTCCGAGGCGGCAAACGCGATGGACAGCGGCAGGTTGACAATCCAGCTGCTCTGGGGCGCGTCGTCCGAGGGGATCGGCACCGGCAGGCCGGTGCCGATGTGGGCGCAGAGCACGATCTTGTGGTCGCTGCAGACCTTGAAGAAGGGGTCCCAGTAGCCGGAGTGGATGCTGGGCAACCCCCGCGCCGCGGGATTGTCGGGGAAGGTGATGGCGTGGACGTTCTTGGCGGCCAGACGCTTGGCCTCCGCTACCGCCAGCCCCACGTCCCACAGGGGCACCACCGCCAGCGGAATGAAACGGCCGGGGGCCCCGCCGGCCCACTCGTCCACATGCCAGTCGTTGTAGGTCTGGATGGTGGCCAGGGCGAGGTCCTTGTCCTTGGCCGCGCAATAGTTGGTACCCGCGAAGTCGGTCCAGGTCGGGAAGCAGAGAGCCCCCAGCACGCCATTGGCGTCCATGTCGCCCACCCGGGCGTCGCGCAGGTAGCAGCCGTCGCGCATCTGGGCGAAGCGCACCGGCTCCATGCCATATTCCTCCGGCGGGCGGCCAGCCACCGAGCCCAGGCCCGGGAAGGGAATGATGCGGTCCTCGAAGAACCACACGTCCTTGCCCTTGTGGTCGATGACCCTAGGCGCCCGGTCGCGGAACTTGGCGGGCATATGGCGGGTGAACAGGTCCGGCGGCTCGACCAGATGGTCGTCCACGCTGATCATGATCATGTCTTCGAGCTTCACGGGCTGTCTCCCTGGCCGTCCGAGTTTTCAGCGTCCGATCTCAAAGCGGAAGCTTCTTCTGTTTTTAGTATGTGAGGCGGGATTGGAGGGTCCGTCAATCACTCAGTTGCGTGGGGGAGGTGTTTGTTGGGCGCGGCGCCCCCGCCTCCACGGGGCGTGCGAAAGCGTCCGCCCGAGAGGGCGGATAGGCCGGCGGATCGCCCCGTTCCTCAGTCCTCGACGATGGTCAAAGCGCCCTCGGGGCAGTTGCGGGCCCCGTCGCGGGCCTGCTCCTCCAGCTCCGGCGGTACGATGGGACTGCGCGGCAGGCAATAGCCCATCTCGTCCAACCCATAGACGTCGGGCCCCTTCTCGTTGCAGCGGGCGTGGCCGCTGCAGATGCGGCGGTTGAAGAGGATTCTCATCGGGCGGCCTCCCAGATCAGCGGCAGCCGGTCCATGCCGAAGGCATGCCCACCGTGGCTCAAGGCGGGATCATGGGGATCGAGGGAGAAGGCCGGAACCCGCCGGAACCATTCCTCCAGCGTCACCACCATCTCCAGCTTGGCCAGGTGCGAACCCAGGCAGCGATGCGGGCCGGATCCGAAGGCCAGGTGGTTGTTGATCTTGCGCCCGAAATGCACCTCGCCCCCGTCCGGAAACACCTCCGGGTCGCGGTTGGCCAAGTTGAGCGGCATAAGCACCCGGTCGCCGGTCTTCATCCGCACGCCGTTGAATTCGAAATCTTGCGTCAGCGTCCGGGTGGAACTGATGATGCCGGTGTAGCGCAACATCTCGTCGGCGGCGCTCGGGATGATGGAGGGATCATCTCGGATCAGCTGCTGCATCTCGGGATGGCGGGCCAGATAGTCCCAGGTCAGGCTGAGCACATTGGTGACCGTGTCCAGCCCTGCCACGAACAGCTGCATGGTGGCGTCGACCACATCTTCGAAGCTGAACGCCCCCCCCTCCGGCGTGGCGGTGATGTAGCGGCTGATCAGGTCGTCGCCCAGGTTATCCTGCCGTTGGCGCACCAGGTCGGTGTAGTATTTTTCCAGCGTCACCCCGGCGTGGATGCGCGCCTCGACCGTCGCGCCCGAGAACAGCTGACGATGCAGGATGCGCAGGGGCTCGGACTCTGAATCGTCCACATTCACCAGGCGCAGGAACATCCGCACCGGGAGCTTGGAAGAGACCGCCTCCACAAAATCCGCCCGCCCGTCCGGCGCGCAGGCCGCGATCAGGGGGCCGGCGATGGAGCGCACCTGGTCTTCCATGGCCTTGACCTTGGGCGGCGCCAGCGCCGGGCCCAGGGTGTAGCGGTAGCGGTCAAGCTCGGGCGGATCGATCTCGATGGGCGCCATCTTGCGTGAACGCCCCACCGTGGCGGGAATGCCCGCCGGATAGTTGGAGAAGACGTCGGGTCGGCGCGAGACCTCGCGCATGTCGTCAAACCGCTTCAGCACCCAGAAGCCGCCGTTCAGGGGCGAATAGAAGATATCCGGCGCGCCCCGGGTCAGATGCTCCGGCGCATCGACGGGCGCGGTGGCGAACATCGGATCGCCCGAAAAATCATAGGAAAACACCAGCGAGGCCGGGACGTGATCGGGCGTGGTGGGCGGGCTTGGCCCGGCCTGGGCTTCGGTCATCGGTTCAACTCGGGCTCAGCCCGCCTCCATCGTGATGCTCTTTTGGCTGGTGTAGGCATAGAGCCCGTCCAGCCCCAGTTCCCGGCCGATCCCCGAACGCTTGACCCCGCCCATGGAGGAAAAGGCGCTCATGTCCAGGGGCACGCAGTTGACCTGGATGCCGCCGGTGCGCACCTGGCGCGCCATCTCATAGGCCCGGCCCACGTCACGCGAGAAGACCGCGCCCGACAACCCGAACGGCGAGGCGTTGGCCAGGGCGACAGCCTCCTCATCGGTGTCGAAGCCGATTACCGCCGCCACCGGCCCGAAAATCTCATCCTGCGACAGGGCCGAGGTGTTGGCCACGTCGTCAAAGACGGTGGGTTCGAAATAGTAGCCCACGTCCAGGCCGGGGGGCCGCCTGCCCCCGAAGGCCAGGGTCGCGCCGCTCGCCTTGGCCTCTTCCACGTAGCGCTCCACCCGGTCGCGGGCCGAGGCGCGGATCAGCGGGCCGACCGCCGTGGCCGGGTCCGCCGGGTCGCCCACCGACATGACCCCGACCGCCGCCTTCAGGGCGGCCACATAGGCCTTGCGGATGGAGTTGTGGACGATGTGGCGGGTGTTCAGCGCGCATCCCTGGCCGCAGTGCATGGTGAAGCTCATCACCCCTGCCGGCACGGCCTTGGCCATGTCGGCGTCGGCCCGGACGATCATCGCCGACTTGCCGCCCAGCTCCAGCAGGGTGCGTTTCAGGGTCGGCGCCGCCTGCGCCATGATCGCCGAGCCTACCCCGTCGGACCCCGTGAAGCTGACCATGTCCACGCGGGGATCACTGGTCAGGACCGCGCCCTCCGCGGCGCCGCCGGTGATGATGTTGAGCACGCCCGGCGGAAACCCCGCCGCGTGGGCCGCCTGGGCGATGGCCAGGGTGACGAACGGCGTGAAGGGCGAGGGTTTCAACACCATGGTGTTGCCCATGGCCAGCGCCGCCGCGATCTTGAAAATCGCGATGGAGAAGGGGAAATTATAGGCCGTGATCGCGGCCACCACGCCGATCGGCTCGCGCTCCACCACCGTGGTCAGCACCGACAGGCCGCCGCCCATGTTGGGGGCGATCACCGGCGGGAAGATCTGCACATGCTCGCGGCCCAGCATCTGGATGGCGAACCGCAGATGCTTCATGGGGTAGTCGAACATGAAGCTCGACAGCTGGGTCGTGCACCCTGCCTCGATGACCAGAAGTTGCTCGAACACCGCCCGCCGCGCGATCAACTCGGCATGGAAACGTTCCAGCGCTGCCGCCCGCTCGGCCGGCGCCATGCGGGGCCAGGGGCCGCGGTCGAAGGCTTCCCGCGCCGCCGCGATGGCCTGCTCGATCTCCGCCAGGCCGCCCACCGGGGCATCGCCGATCACCGCTTCCGTGGCCGGATTGACCACCGCGTCGGTGGCCCCCGCCGCGGGGCGGACAAACTCGCCGCCGATATAGAAGCGGTCCATGAGGGGGGCGGCCAACATCAGCCTCGAACCCTGTCGCTCGACGTAGGCACCCAGCTTCCCCATCCTCGTTACAAGCGCCCTCATGAATCGGGGCGACACCTCCACAATAAAGCTATCTCTATTGGGGTCAAGCGCGAGCAGAGACTATGGCGTGCGCGCAAAATTCGCCGCTCCGAGTGGGGAATGACGAATTGCAAAGCCCGAGCCTTGTCGTATAGAGTAATCTCAATGGCGCACGAACGCCACGAGTGAAGGGGAGCGGGCGCGGTGTATCGATTCTGTGAGGCGGATCCCCTGGCCGGAACCTTCCCGGTATGACCGCCGCCGCCCTGCCCAACCGCCCGGCCGGCATGCCCGCGCCCAATGACAATCCGGTGGAGGGGGGCCTCTGGCGGGCCGCGGCCCAGGGCCGGCTCGACATCCAGTGCTGCGAGGCCTGCGACAAGCACCGCAACCCGCCCAGCGCGGCCTGCATCCATTGCGGCTCCTTTGACTGGCGCTGGGACACCATGCCCGGAACCGGCGTGGTCATGACCTACGTCTGGATCCCCGACCCCGCCCGCAAGGGCCAGGACCTCCCCTCCCCCTACTACAATGTCGCGGTCGTGGAGCTGGACGGGGTGCGCGGGCCGCCGGCCCGGATCGTCACCAACATCATCGACGCCTGGCAGCTCGACGACCTGCAGGTGGGCCAGCGGGTGGAACTGGCCTGCATCAAGCTGTCGGAGGAGGTGGGCCTGCCCTGCTTCACCCGCGTCGCCGGGAGCGCCGGACAATGACCAACTGGCTCCGCGACAAGGCCTGCATCGTCGGCATCGGCACCACCCCCTATGGCAAGCGCGGGACGCTGGCCGACATCGGCGCCCTGCGCCTGGCGCTGGATGCGATCCATGCCGCCGCCGCCGATGCGGGGCTGGACGTGGCCGACATCGACGGCTTCACCTCCTTCTGCGAGGACGGCAGCACCCACCCGCCCTTCGAACTGACCATGGCGCTGCCCACCAAAAAGCTGCGCTGGTCGACCATCGTCTGGGGCGGCGGCGGCTCGGGCCTGCCGACAGCGGTCACTGAGGCCGCCTTGGCGGTGGCCACGGGCCAGGCCGACTATGTGGCGGTGGTCCGCTCGATCACCCAGGGCAAGGTGCGCATGGGTGGCTCCTGGGCCGACTGGTACCCGGACGGCCTCCCGCAGCACAACGCTCACGCCATCCCCATGGGCTTCGTGGTCGCGCCGGCCATCTACGCCATGCGCGCGCGACGCCACATGGCCATCCACGGCACCACCTCGGAGCACCTGGCCGCCGTGGCCATGCACGCCCGCGCCATGGCGGCCAACAATCCGGAAGCCCTGTTCCGCGAGCCCCTGACCGTGGAGACCCACCAAGCCTCGCGTATCATCGCCGACCCCCTGCGGATGTTCGACTGCTGCGTGGAGACGGATGGAGCCGCGGCCCTGATCATCACCACCCCCGAGCGGGCCAGGGACCTCAAGCAGAAGCCGGCCTTCATCACCGGCACGTCGACGGCCTCCATCCCGCGCTGGTCGACCCCCATCACCTATGCCGAAGACACCGACATGCTGGGAACCTGCGGACACGCCGCGGCGGCCGCGGAACTCTACGGCAAGACCGGCATCGGCCCCGGAGATATCGACGTGGCCCTGCTCTACGACGGCACCACGGCGGGGCTGCTGCTGGTGCTTGAGGACTGGGGCTTCTGCGGACGCGGCGAGGCCGGGCCCATGGTCGCTTCCGGGGGCATCGGCCTGGGCGGACATATTCCGGTGAACACCCACGGCGGCAACCTGGCGGAGGTCTATCTGCAGGGCGCCAACCACCTGGTCGAGGCGGTGCGCCAGCTGCGCGGAACCTCGCATAACCAGGTCAAGGACGCCGAGGTGGCGCTCTACAGCTCAGGGGTCGGCTATCCACCTCTGGGCGGCATCCTGCTGCACCGCTAGCCAACAGTAGACGACCGGAAACGACGGGGACGAGCCATGCCTACCGAGTTTGACTACATCATCGTGGGCGCCGGCTCCTCGGGCTGCGTCCTGGCGTCAGAGCTTTCCAAGGATGCCGCCGTCAGCGTGTTGCTGGTGGAGAGCGGTCCGCCCGACAAGAACTTCCTGATCCATATGCCGCGCGGCATCGCCAAGCTGCTGGCGCCCGGAGACCCGCACAGCTGGCAGTATCAGGTCTCCCGGGGCGGCAATCGCGGCGAGGAGACCTGGCTGAAGGGCAAGACCCTGGGCGGGTCCAGCTCCATCAACGGCATGGTCTATGTCCGCGGCCACCCCACCGACTACGACCGCTGGGAGGCCATGGGCTGCACCGGCTGGGGCTGGCGCGACATGCTGCCCAACTTCATGGCCCTGGAAGATCACGAGCTCGGCGCCAGCGACCAGCGCGGCGTTGGCGGCCCGTTGAAGATCACCATGCAGCCCGGCTCTGAGCTGACGGAGGCCGTGATCGCGGCAGCGGGCGAGGCTGGGCTTCCCCGCGTGGACGACATCAACTCCGCCCGCGACGTCTGCATGGGTTATCCGCCCCGCACCATCTATCGCGGCGAGCGTCAGAGCGCCGCCAAGGCCTTCCTCGTCCCCGTCATGTCACGGCCCAACCTGACCGTCATGATCGAGACCGACGTGCTGCGCGTGACCTTCGACGGCGCCCGCGCCACCGGCGTGGAAATCCGTGACAAGGCAGGCGTCCGCGCCGTGACCGCCCGGCTCGAGGTGATCCTATCCGCCGGCGCGCTTCAGTCGCCCAAAATCCTCCAACTGTCGGGAATTGGTCCGTCCAAGCTGTTGAAGTCTCTCGGGATTGACGTGGTCGCCGATGCGCCGAACGTGGGCCAAAACCTGCGCGAACACCGTGGCTCGGAAACCAAGTATCGGGTCACCCGCGGCAGCCTCAACGAACAGTTCGCAGGCTGGCGACTCTGGGCCAACGTCTTGCGCTACCTGGCGATGAAGGCCGGGCCGATGACCCACGCCGCCTCGGAATTCAACGGCTTCATCCGCTCGCGTCCGGGGCTGTCGCGCCCCGACTGCCAGATCATGGGCGGCCTCTACTCCATGGCCCGCACGCCCCAAGGCCTGGGCATCGACAGCGAGCCCGGCATGACCATCTCAGGCTATTTCATGCACCCCGAGAGCCTGGGCGAAACGGCCATCCGCTCGGCCGATCCGGACGTGGCCCCCTACGTCAACGCCAACTATTTCGACGCCGAGGAGGATCGGATCGCGATCGTGGCCATGCTGCGCTTCTTCCGCAAGGTGTCCATCCAGCCGGCTCTCGCCCCCTTCATCGTGCGCGAGATGGCGCCGGGCGTCGATGTGGTCAGCGACGAGGACCTGCTGCAGTATGCCCGCGACACCGGGGGCACGGCCTACCATGTATCCGGCACCTGCCGCATGGGCGCCGACAAGGCCTCGGTGGTCGACCCTGAGCTGCGGGTGCGCGGCGTCCGGGGCCTGCGGGTGGTCGACACCTCCATCTTCCCCGACCTGCCTTCGGGCAACACCAACGCACCGGCCATGGCTGCGGGGATGAAGGCGGCCGGCATGATCCGGGCGGCGCGGCTGGCGGCCGCCGCCTGACATTCAGCCCGGGTCGTACCGGGCGTAGCCGTTGTTCAACACCACCCTGCCCTCCACCAGGCAGCGGAAGCCCGCTTCCCCGGGCCCCTCGCGCCAGATTTCCGTGCGGATACGCTCGCCCGGATAGACGGGGGAGGAAAAGCGGGCGTCCAGCTGCTTCAGCCGCGCGGGCTCATCGCCGCACACGTGGCGCAGCACCCCCAGGCAGGCAAAGCCGAAGGTGGCCATGCCGTGCAGGATCGGCCCTTTGAAGCCGGCGTTGCGGGCGAAGGCCGGGTCCACATGCAGCGGGATCCAGTCACCACTGAGCCGGTAGATCAGCGCCTGTTCGGGCCGCGTGGTCTGCTCATCGACAAAGTCGGGCGCCCGGTCCGGCAGGACGTGAGGCGCCGGCGCGTCGCTTCGGCCGCCAAAGCCCCCGTCGGCGCGGAGGAAGACCCGGGCGCGGTTGGTGACGATAGGCGTGTCGTCTGCGGCACTGCGCAGTTCCTGGCGCAGAACCATGATCGCGCCGCGCCCCTCACCCTTGTCGAAAATCTCCTCGACCACCGTCAGCCCGATCACCTCCCCCGAGGCCGGCAACGGCGAATGCCACACCATGCTCTGCTCGCCGTGCAGCATCTGGCTCCAGGTGACCCCGGTGCGCGGATCGCTGATCCAGAAGGGCTCCAGGGCGAGGACGGCCGCCATGGTCGGCACGGCCACCAGCTGCTCCTCCCACACGTAAGGCAGGTTGGCGTCGGCGGCGTCGTCGATCAGGTTGGCCCCGACGCCCAGGGCATAGAGGATGGTCTGGTTCTTCGAATACCGCTGGCGCTGCTCTTCATGCGGCCAGTTCATCATCACATCGTAGTTGAGCGGCATCGAAGGCTCCTGGCGATCGGTCAGCTGTTGAAGGGGACGTCCTTGTCCACGCGCGGTTCGGGCGGCAGGCCCAGCACGCGTTCGGCGATGATGTTGCGCAGGATCTGGTCGGTCCCCCCGGCGACGCGGAAGGACGGCGAAAACAGGTAGGCGAATTGGAAGTCGGCCACCCCGGCCTGGCGGTCTTCGGCGAGCAGCACCCCGCCCTGGTCCTCCAGCCCGGTGGCGAAATCGGCGATCTCCTGGAACATGGCTGTGGAGGCCAGCTTGAGGATCGACGCCTCGGGCCCCGGCTCCTGGCCCCGCGATAGGGCGGTGATGATCCGCGCGCGGGTGAAGGCGACGCCTCGAGAGCGCACATGCCAGTCAGTGACCCGGGCGGCGATATCGGCCTGTTCCAGGGCCGGGCGGCCGCCGATTTCGCTCATTCGCAGGCGGGCGACCAGCTCCTCATAGCCGGGCCGCGCCACGTCGCCGAGGGACAGCCGTTCGTTCATCAAGGTGGTCAGCGCCACCTGCCAGCCGGCCCCCACCGCCCCTAGCCGCTGGCTGTCGGCAACGCGCACCTCGTCGAAGAAGACGTCGTCGAAATCGGCCGGGCCGGTGATTTGGCGGATCTGGCGCGTGGTGATCCCCGGCGAGCGCATATCCACGAAGAAGAAGGTCAGGCCCCTGTGTTTCGGCAGGGACGGATCGGAGCGGGCGACGATGATTCCGTAGTCGGCGTAGTGGGCGCCGGACGTCCAGGTCTTCTGGCCCGTAAGCACCCAGTCGTCGCCGTCGCGCACCGCGCGCATCCTCAACGCCGCCAGGTCTGAGCCGGCGGCGGGCTCGGAGAACAGCTGACACCAGACGTCCTGGCCGCGCAGCATCCGAGGCAGCAGCGAGGCCTTCTGTTCCTCGCTGGCGTAGGCCTGGAGGGTGGGGCCGGCCATGCCCAGGCCGATCTCGAAGAAGCCGGTGGGTGCGCCGGCGCGACGCTCCTCCTCCTCGAAGATCAGCCGTTCGATGGGCGAGGCGCCCCGGCCGCCATACTGGGCCGGCCAGTGCATGCAGGCCCAGCCGGCATCGGCCTTGCGCGCCTGCCAGGTCTTGGCCAGGGCCAGCGCGGCCGCCTCGTCGGCGACGCCGTAGCCCATGGACCGGCGCGCCTCGGCGTCCGGCAGGTTGGCGGCCAGCCAGGCGCGGGCGTCGGCCCGGACCTCGGCCTCGGAGGCGGAATCCTGGAAATCCATGCTCAGCGCTCCAGCTCGGCGCGACCGGCCATGATCTCTCCCGCCAGCCGGGCCCGCCAGAAGCGCGGGCCTCCCAGATTGACGGCCAGCAGCTTGGCGCGGCGGTAGAAGAGGTGGCAGTCGCTCTCGTGAGTGAAGCCCAGTCCGCCATGGATCTGGAGGTTCTCCCGCGCCGCCAGCCAGAATGCGTCGGTGGCGGCGATCCGCGCCGAAGCGGCCGCCCCCGTCAGTTGTGGCGCATCCACCGAAAGAGCCCAGGCGGCGTAGTAGGCGTTGGACCGGGCCAGTTCGATGGCCACGAACATGTCGGCGAGCGTGTGCTTGATCGCCTGGTAGGAGCCTATGGGGCGCCCGAAGGTATGGCGTTCCCTGGCCCAGCCGATGGCCGCCTCCAGGCAGGCCTGGGCCCCGCCAATGGCTTCGAAGGCGAAGGGGACGGCGGCGCGATCGCGCAACCGGTTCCACAATCCCCAGCCGTCGCCGGCCCTGCCCAGGACCGTGCAAGGCGCACCCGCGAACCGAAGCTCGGCATGGCCCCGGCTGGGATCGATGGTCGCCTCCGGTTGGCGGCAAACGCCCTTGCCGCCAAGCTCCACGAGCGCCAGCGACGCCCCGCCGGCGGCGGCGTCACGGGCCAGCACCAAGGCGAAGTCCGCGGCCAGACCGTCCGGCGCGGCAACCTTCACGCCGTCGATCCGGGTCCCGTCGATCCGCGTGGCGAGGGCCTCGGGTGTCAACTCGCCCCGCCCCTCGGCGATGGCGACCGTACCGCTCGCCTCCCCCGCCGCCAGTAGCGGCAGCCAGCGGGCGGCCGCCTCGCTGGCGCCGTCCAGCATCAGGGCTTCGGCCGCCAAGTATAGGTTGGTGGCAAAGGGCGTCGGCGCCAGCGATCGGCCCAGCTCCTCGGCCACGACGCACAGGTCCACGGGCCCAAGCCCCAGTCCCCCATGCCGCTCCGGAATGGTGATCGCCGGCCAGCCCAGGGCGCGAATCTCGCCCCATAGCGCCGCGTCGTGATCGAGGCCCGCCTCCGTGACCCGCCGGGCGGCGCCCAGGGCGTCGCGCGCCGTGAGCACTCGCCGGGCCTGGTCGCGCAGCGCGATCTGCTCGTCGGAGAAGCCGAAATCCATCGCCGGCCTCAGTTCGCCGCCGGCCGGGGAAGGATGCCCATCTTCTTGGAGATGATCGACAGCATCACCTCGTCGGCGCCCCCGCCGATCGACATCAGCCGCCCGTCGCGGAAGAAGCGCGAGATGGGGGACTCCCAGGCAAACCCCATGCCGCCCCAGAACTGCAGGCATTTGTCGGCCACCACTCGCTGCAGCCGTCCGGCCTTCAGCTTGACCATGGAGGCCAGCAGCGTGACTTCCTCGCCGTCGATGTAGAGCTGGGTGGCGCGGTAGAGCAGGGCCCGCACGGCCTCTACCTCGGCCTGCAGCTCGGCCAGGGTGAAATGGACCACCTGGTTGTCCAGCAGCGGCTTGCCGAAGATCTGGCGCTGGCGGGCATAGTCCGCGGTCTGCTCGATGGCCGCCTCCATGGGCCCCAGCGCGCTGGCCGCCGCCCACAACCGTTCCTCCTGGAACTGGATCATCTGGTAAGTGAAGCCCTGCCCCTCCTCGCCGATCACATGGCGACGCGGGACCCGCACATCGTCGAAGTGGATCTGGCCGGTGTCGGAGGAATTCATGCCGATCTTGCGCACCTTGCGGGCCACCTCGACGCCCTTGGACTTCATGGGCACGATGACCAGCGACTTGTTGCGGTGCGCCGGCCCGTCGCCGATGTTGACCAAGCAGCACATCCAGTCGGCCTGCAGGCTGTTGGTGATCCAGAGCTTAGCGCCATTGATCACCAGGTCGTCGCCGTCGATGCGGGCGTGGGTCTTAATGGCCGCCACGTCCGACCCGGCGCCGGGTTCCGAGACCCCGATACAGGCCACCATTTCGCCGGCGATGGCGGGCGCCAGGAATTCGCGCCGCAGGGCGTCGGAGCCGAACCGGGCGAGCGCCGGGGTGGCCATGTCGGTCTGCACGCCCACGGCCATCGGTACGCCGCCACAGGGAATGCGCCCCAGCGCCTCAGTCATCACCACGCCGTAGCTGTAGTCGAGGCCCATGCCGCCGTACTCGACCGGCTTGGTCAGGCCCAACAGGCCCAGGTCGCCCATCTTGCGGAACAGCTCGTGCGCCGGGAAGATTTCGGCAGCTTCCCAGTCGTCGACGAACGGGGTGACCTCACGGGCGATGAACTTCTCCATCGTGTCGCGGATGGCGATGTGATCAGGCGTGATCTGCATGGCTCTAGCCCTCCGCTGCGGCGGAGGGGGCGGGCAACGACGCCTGGAAGGCGGGGCGGGCTGACAGGCGCTCGTAGTAGTCCAGGACGTTGACCAGCCCCTTGGGCTCGAAGAACAGCTTGCCCATGTGGATGCTGTAGCCGACCGCCACGTCGGCGGCGGAAAAGCCCCCCTCCAGCAGATACTCGCGGTCAGCCAGCCTGCGATCGATGACCTCCAGCGCCTTGACCAAGCGCCGGCTTTCCAGATTCGCCACGGCGGACGACTGGCTCTCCGGGGCGATGAAGAACTTCTGCTGCACCAGACAGGCGGCATGCACCGCCATGGTCTCGGAGAACTGCAGCCACTGCAGCCATTCGGGCCATTCCGCGTGGCCCGGCCGCCGGCCCAGGCCGTCGGGGCTGTGCTTCCAGCACAGCACCTGGGTGATGGCCAGGGACTCAAACAGCGGCCGGGCATCCTCGTCGATGATGGCCGGCACCCGGCCCAGCGGGTTGACCGCCAGATAGTCGGGCGAGCGCAGGTGCTTCAGGTCCCAGGGCATCTCCACCCCCTCGAAGGGGATGCCCAGCTCGTTGAGCAGCCACAGCGTCCGCATGGAGCGGGACTCGGCCACATGAAAATGGCGCAGCTTCACCATGCCGAGAGCGCTCCCACGCGAGATCGTTGAACAATCGGGCCGCCCAGGTGGGCGAGGTCCGCCATGACGCGCTTGAGCCACACATGCAGCGGATGCTCCCAGGTGAAGCCCATGCCGCCATGGGCCTCGATGGCGGCCCGGATGGATTTGACGGCGACTTCGGTCACATGGGCGTTGGTCAGAGCGGCGGTGCGCGGCGCGTCCGCCATCCGCCGGTCCCAGGCGTGGGCCGCGTGCCAGACCATGGCCCGGCAGGGCTCCACATCCAGCGCCATGTTGGCCAGCTGGTGCTTCAGGCCCTGGAAGGCGCCGATCGGCCGGCCGAACTGCTCACGGGTCTTGGCGTATTCGACGGCGGCGTCCACGGCGCGCCGGGCCGCGCCGAAAGCATCGGCGGCGTCGAGGATCAACAGGGCGTCGACCAGGCGATCGGCCATGCCCTCCCCTAGGTTCAGACGCTTCACGCCGCCGTCCGCGAGGCTGAGCGTCCCCATGGGGCGCAAGCGGTCCAGGCTGGAAACGGCGGCGACGCTGACGCCATCCGCTCCCGCCTCGACCAGCCCCAGGTCGCCCCCGGCCAAACCCACGAGGAAGAGGTCCGCGTCGGCGGCTCCGATCACATTGATCTTGTCGCCGCCCGCCCACTGCTCCGGCCGCCAGCGGTCCGGCGCCTCTCCCAGCGCCAGGGCGACGGCCCGTTCCCCCGCGATCACCGCGTCCACCAGCGGCTGGTCGGCGTCGCTGGAGGCGAGCACCCAGGCCGCCAGGGCCTGATGGATCAAGGGTGTCCCGGCGCCGGCGAAGCCCAACGCCTCGGCCACCACGGCCAGGGTCAGCAACTCGTCGTCCAGCCCGCCCCGGTCGCCCGGGGCCAACAGGCCCACCAGCCCCAGGTCCCGCAGACGTGGCCACAGGGGCGAGGCGCCGTAGCCGCCATCGTCAAAGGCCGCGACCATCCCCTGCCCCGCTTCGGCGTCGGCCAGCAGGGCCTGGACGGTGTTGAAGAGCTGCTTCTGCTCGTCGTTCAGATCGAACTGCATGCCGGCTCCCTCAGCTCACGCCGCTGTCGCGCGGCAGGCCCAGGCCCCGTTCGGCGATGATGTTGCGCTGGATGTTCGAGGCGCCACCGGCGATGGCCAGGCCCAGCGAGCCCAGCACCTGGTTGAGCCAACGCTCGGGGCCACGGGCGTCACGGTCCGGAAAGGCCATGGCCGACGGGCCCAGAATCTCGGTCACCAGCCGGGCGATGTCCTGGCCGATGTTGGTGGCGTTGAGCTTGTTCATCAGACCAATCGGCCCGGGCGGTTCGCCCTGCGCCTCCTTGGTCAGCTGGAAGTAGGAGGAATAGAGGTGGGCCTTCACATAGCCCTCGATGGCCGCCAGCCGGTCGCGGATCACCGGGTCGGCCAGGGCCGGACGGCCGTCACGGACCGTGGTCCTGGCCAGCTCCACCAGCTTGTCGAACATCTCGTCCAGGGTGGAGGCGCCGCCCACCAGATTGCGCTCATGCTTCAGCGTGCTGCGCGATACCGCCCAGCCGTTGCCGGCCTCGCCCACCAGCCAGGAGGCGGGCGCTCGCGCGCCGTCCAGGAAGACTTCGCAGAATTCCCGGTCACCATTGATCTGCTTCAGGGGCCGCACGGTGATGCCCGGCTGGGCCATGTCGAGCAGCAGGTAGGAGATGCCCTTGTGACGAGGCTCATCCGGCTCGGTCCGCACCAGGGCGAACATGTACTGAGCCTTGTGCGCCAGGGTGGTCCAGATCTTCTGGCCAGTGACCACCCATTCGTCGCCCTCGAGCACGGCGCGGGCCCGCAGCGACGCCAGGTCGCTGCCGGCGCCCGGCTCGGAATAGCCCTGGGCCCAGATGTAGTCGCCGCGCAGGGTGGGCGCGATAAAGCGATCCTTCTGCTCGTCGCTGCCCCACTCCAGCAGGGTGGGAACGAGCATGGTCACCCCGTTGCCGGGAACCTCAGTGGGCGCGCGCGCCAGCCCGAACTCTTCGCGAATGATCTGCGCCTTCAGCACATCCGGCGCCTGGCCGGAACCACCGTAGGCGCGCGGCGTGCTGCGGTAGAGGTAGCCCTGCTCCACCGCCGCCGCCCGGAAGCCGGCGATCCGCGCCGCCGCATCCGGGGCGCGGCGCCAGTCGCGCTGCCAACTGGCGGCCAGGAAGGCGCGCAGCTCGGCCCGGTAGGCCTCATAGGCCGGGGTGTAGGTGAGATCCATGGTCAGGCCTTGGCTGCGCCCGAGGGCGCTCGAAGGGTCAGGGCCAGCAGCCGCTGGGCGAAGGTCTTGGCCAGGGGGTCGAGGTGCAGCGATCCCGGCCCGCCACCGCCCAGGACGTCCCTCAGCACGAAGTTCAACCCCGCGATGCCCGGCAGGTCATAGCGCTCCACCCGTTCGGCCCCGAACAGGGCGCCCACGCGCTGCGGCGTCAGTTGGGCGCGGATCGCGGGTAGCAGGGCGGGGTCACGGGCGATCACCCCGATGTTGGCGTCGTTGCCCTTGTCGCCGCTGCGGGCCACGGCCAGCGTCAAGAGGCTCGTCTCCTCCCCGTCCCAGGCGGCGCCGGCTGGGTCGTCTTGCGGCGCGGCGTCCGCGCGGGCCCCACCATAGGGGCCTTCGAAGACCATCGTCGCCACCGCTTCACCCCCACAGCGGACGTCCGCGCTGACCTCGGCCTTGTCCAGCAGGAAGGAGGCCACCCGGATCAGCGGCGACACCGACGGCCGGCCTTGCTGCAGCGGCGTGATGCCGGGGCTCATGGACAGGCCCGCGCCGGTGAACTCCCGCGCGAACAGTTCCGCGCCCCGGGCGCTCTCATGGGTGACGGCCAGCCGAAAGACCGAACTGCCCCAGCGCGGTCGGTTGTCCGACGGGTCTTCATCGGCGCCCGAAAGCACATCGAGCCGGGTGTCGGAAAAGGGCGCCAGGCCGGTGGCGGCCACGGAAGCCTCGGCCTTGGCCAGGATGGCGCGGGCCATGTGGCCGGCCTTGGCGTGGCTCTCGACGCCGACGATGGCGCTGGCCCCACGGCTGGCGAAGCCGTCGAAATAGGTGGCCGTGACCTTCACGGTTGGCGGTGGGGCCAACCCCTTGGCGCCTTCGACCAACACACGGTCAGGGCCGGCCTGCGTCAGGGTCACAGCGCGGAAGTCACAGATGACGTCGGGCAGTAGATAGGCCGCCGGGTCGCCGATCTCATAGACCAGCTGCTCGGCCACGGTCAGCCGGGTGACCGCGCCCCCCGTGCCCTCCGGCTTGGTCATCACGAAGCCGCCGTCGGCCGACACCTCGGCGATGGGAAAGCCCATGTCAGCCCAGCCGGCCTCGGTGTCGCGCCAGTCGGTGAAGTTGCCGCCGGTGGCCTGGGCGCCGCACTCCAGCAGGTGACCGCAGAGGCTGCCCTGGGCCAGCAGGTCGTAGTCCCGCTCGCCCCATCCAAAAGCATGGATCAGCGGGCCCAAGATCAGGGCGGAATCCACGCAGCGGCCGGTGAGCACGATCTGGGCGCCGGCATCCAGCGCGCGGGCGATGGGAAAGGCGCCGAGATAGGCGTTCAGGCTGGCCAGCCGCTCAGGCAGCGGCGCGGCCGGGTCGATGGGGCGCAGCAGGCCACGAAAGGCCTCGGCCCGGCCCAGCAGGTCGTCCCCCTCTACGGTGGCGATCTTCACCGCGACGCCCAGGTCCCGGGCCACTGCCTCCAGGGCCTTGCGCGCGGCCTCAAGATTGACGCCGCCGGCGTTGGCCACCACCCGCACGCCGTCCGTCATCAGCCGCGCCAGCAGCGGGCGCATGGCAAGGTCGATGAAGTCGGTGGCGTAGCCCTTCTCGGAGTCGCGGGCGCGAGCCTTGGCCAGCACGGCCATGGTCGCTTCCGCCAGATAGTCGAAGACCATGAAGTCCAGGCCGCCGCGCTCGGCCAGTTGACGCGGGCCGCTGGCGGTGTCGCCCCAGTAGCCGGACGCCCCACCGATCCGCACCGTCGCGTCACTACTCATCGGCTAGCTCCACCAGCAGGGCCCGGGTCGCCACCTGATCGCCGGCGGTCACATGCACGCGGCTGACCACGCCGTCTCGCGGGGCGGCGATGCGGTGTTCCATCTTCATGGCCTCAAGGATCGCCATGGGCTGTCCCCGGCTCACCGTATCGCCCTCCGATACCAGCACGGCCTGGACGACCCCCGACATCGGCGCGCGCGAACTGGACTTGCGCTCCGTCTCGCCCCCTCCCGCGCCGGCCAGGGTGTCGTTGGTGAAGACGTGATCACCCACCGCCGACGACAGATGCAGATCGCGCCCGACCATCGCGTGGCGGCAGGTCCGCTCAACGCCGTCGCACCGGAAGCGCAGGTCGCAGCCGTCCCGGGCCACGATGTTGATCCGAAAGGCCTGGCCACCCGGCAGCGTCACCGTGCTGCCTTCAGCCGACGACTGGACATCGACGGCGGTACGGGTATCGCCCTCCCGCAGGATGACCTGGGCCTTGCGGGCCCCGGTGCTCGCCCACCCCCGACCCTGGCCGCCCAGCAACAGAGCCGCCAGGGCGACAAGTTCGGGCGGCGTCGGCGGCTCCTCCACTCCCGCGTCCCCGAACCGCTCGCCGATGAAGGCGGTGGTGGCGGCGCCGGAGGCGAAGACCGGGTCTTGGAGACAGGTGATCAGGAAGGCGCGGTTGGTCTCGCAACCGGCGATGAAACAATCTTCCAGGGCGCGCGCCAGCCTGCGCAGGGCTTCGTCGCGCGTAGCCCCGTATGCGACCACCTTGGCCAGCATGGGATCGTAGGACGCGCCGATCTCCATGCCCTCGCGCAGACCGTGATCGACCCTTATCCCCTCGCCTTGCGGCAAACGCAGCCGTTCGATCCGACCGGTGCGCGGCAGGAATCCCGCCGCCGGAGACTCCGCATAGAGCCGCACCTCAATGGCCGCCCCCGCCAGTCGGACCTCGTCTTGTGAGATGGGCAAGGGCTCGCCTGCCGCCACCCGAAGCTGCCACGCCACCAGGTCCAGGCCGGTAATGGACTCGGTGACCGGATGCTCCACCTGTAGCCGGGTGTTCATCTCCAGGAAGTAGAAGGCGCCGTCGGCGGCCAACAGGAATTCCACGGTCCCGGCGCCCACATATTCCACCGCGCGGGCGGCGGCGACGGCGGCCTGGCCCATCCGCTCGCGAAGCGCGGCGTCTACCGCCGGAGAGGGCGCCTCCTCGATCACCTTCTGATGCCGGCGCTGCACCGAGCAGTCTCGTTCGCCCAGGTGGAGGATGTTCCCATGCCCGTCGCCGAACACCTGGATTTCCACATGCCGAGCGTTGACCACGGCCCGCTCCAAGATCAGGTGGTCGGACCCGAAGGACGACCGCGCTTCGGAGCGCGCCGCCGCGATGGCTTCAGCCACGGCCTCGCCCTCATGCACCAGCCGCATGCCCTTGCCGCCGCCGCCGGCGGAGGCCTTGACCATCAGCGGGCGGCCGATGCGCTCGGCTTCCTGCATCAGGGTCTCGTGGTCCTGGTCGTGGCCCTGATAGCCGGGGATACAGGGCACGCCCCTCTCCAGCATCAGCCGCTTGGAGGACGCCTTGTCGCCCATCATCCGGATGGACGCGGGCGTGGGTCCGATCCAGACCAGGCCGGCGGCGATCACGGCCTCGGCGAAGTCCGCGTTTTCCGACAGGAAGCCATAGCCCGGATGGATGGCATCGGCGCCGGTCCGGCTGGCGGCCTCGAGGATACGCTCAACGACCAGATAGGACTGGGCGGCGGGTGGCGGCCCGATCTCCACCGTCTCATCGGCGAAGCGCGCATGCAGGGCGTCGCGGTCGGCCTCGGACGCGACGGCCACGCTGCGATAGCCCAGCGCCCGGGCGGTGCGCATGACCCGCACCGCGATCTCGCCGCGGTTGGCCACCAGGATCTTGGAGAAGGCGCGCGCCATCATTCCGCGTCCTGGGCCCAGGCGGGCCGGCGCCGCGCCAGGAAGGCGGCGGCGCCCTCGCGGCCCTCGTCGCGGAGCGCATCGGCGAAGGTCCGGGCCGCCCCATCCAGGGTGACGCCGATGGGCTGGCTGTCGGCCTGGGCGTAGAGGGCCTTGGTCGCCGCATTGGCTCGGGGCGCGCAACGCGCCACGCCGGCCAGGATGTCCGCCAGAGCCGCTTCTGCCTCGCCGGCGGTGTCGCAAACGATGTCCGCCAGCCCGTGAGTCAAAGCCGCCCGACCGTCGAACCGCGCGCCGGTCATGGTCAGCCAGCGGGCCCGGGGCACGCCCAGGCGGCGGACCACGAAGGGCGAAATCTGCGCCGGCGCCACGCCCAGGGTGGTCTCGGACAGAGCAAAGCGCGCATCGGCGAGCGCAATGGCCACATCGGAGGCGCAGACAAGGCCGCAGCCGCCGCCGAACGCCGGCCCCTCCACCAGGCTGACCACCAGCTGCGGCGCGGCGTCCAACTGCTGCAGCAGTGTTCCGAAAGCGCGGTTGGCGGTGACCACCGGATCGTCCCCCGTCATGGGCGGGGTGGTGGCGGCGTCGCTGGCGAAGCTGGCGATGTCGCCGCCGGAACAGAAGGCTCCGTTGGCGCCGCGCAGCACCAGGCAGCGGGCCGGGTCGCGGGCCAGACCCGCCACAACGGCGGCCAGTTCACCCAGCATGGCCGGGGACATGGCATTGCGCGTCGCGGCGTCGTCCAGGGTTACCAACAGCGCCACGCCGCGCCGCTCGATACGCAGCAGGGAGGCAGTGGGATTGCCGGAGGTGGGATTTCCGGAGGCGGGATTGTCGGAGGCGGGGATGCCGGAAGGGGGGGCCATGCTCAGAACCGCGCCATGCCGAAGGTCGAAGGCCGCGTCTTGCGCGCGTCCCCCTCCAGGCAGGCCGCCAGGCAGAAGCCCAGGATGCGCCGGGTGTCGCGCGGGTCGATGACGCCGTCGTCCCACAGCCGCGCGGTGGAGAAGAGCACCGACGATTCCCGCTCGAACTGGTCGATGGTGGCCCGCTCGGCGGCCTCCAGCCCGGGGCGGTCCGGCTCGCGCCCCTCGCGGGCGGCCTTGCCCTCGGCGACGATGGTCATCACCTTGGCCGCCTGCTCTCCCCCCATCACCGCCACCCGGTTGTTGGGCCAGGCGAACAGGAATCTGGGCGCGAAGGCGCGGCCACACATGCCGTAGTTGCCGGCCCCGAAGCTGGCGCCGATCTGCAGGGTGAGTTGAGGCACGGTGGCGTTGGACACCGCCTGGATCATCTTCGACCCATGCTTGACGATGCCGGCGCGCTCGCTCTCCACCCCCACCATGAAGCCCGTGGTGTTCTGCAGATAGAGGATGGCCGCGCCCTGCTCGCACATAAGTTGGATGAACTGGGCCGCCTTACAGGCGCCGTCGGCGTCGATCGGGCCGTTGTTGCCGATAATGCCCAAGGGCCGGCCCTCGATGCGGGCCTGACCGCAGACCGTCTGCGGACCATAGAGCGCCTTGAAGTCCAGAAAGTCCGAGCCGTCCACGATGCGGGCGATCACCTCGCGCACGTCATAGGGCCGGCGGAAATCGACGGGCACGACCCCGGCCAATTCTTCGGCGGGATAGAGGGGTTCGGCGTAGCCGCAGGGGTCCGGCGGCGCCTTCCAGTTCAGCGCCGCCATGGCCTCGCGGGCGATCCGCAAGCCATCGCGGTCATCCTGGGCGAAATAGTCGGCAAGGCCCGAGACGGTGGCGTGCATCTCCGCCCCGCCCAGGGCCTCGTCTTCGGCGATCTCGCCGGTGGCCGCCTTCAGCAGGGGCGGTCCGGCCAAGAAGACCTTGGCGCGCCCCTTGATCATGATCACCGTATCGGACAGCCCCGGCAGATAGGCGCCGCCGGCCGTCGAGGAGCCGTGAACCACATTGATCTGCGGCACACCCTGGGCCGACAGCCGGGCCTGGTTGCGGAACATGCGTCCGCCTTCGATGAAGCTCTCGGACTGGTACTTCAGGTTCGCGCCGCCGGATTCGGTCAGATAGACCACCGGCAGCCGGTTCTCGGCGGCGATCTCCAGGGCGCGCAGCTGCTTGCGCACGCCCATGGGCGAGATGGTGCCGCCCTTGATGCCGCTGTCGGAGGCCACGACCATGGCCCGGGTTCCGGCCACCATGCCCATGCCCACGATGAGCCCGCCGCCCATCACGTTGTCGAGGCCGTCGTCGTCATGCAAGCCCAGGCCCGCCAGGGTGCTGAGTTCCACGAAGGGCGCGTCGCTGTCGAACAGGGTGGCGACCCTTTCGCGCGGGGTGATCTGGCCGCGCTTTTCGAACAGGGGGCGCTTGGAGTCCGAGGCGTCGCGCACCTTGGCTTCCAGGGCCCGGACCCGGGCGAGCAGGTCCAGCATGGCGTCGCGGTTGTCGCGGAAGTCGGCGCCGCGAGTGTCGATGAGGGATTCGATCGCCGCCATTCCTCGCCTCCATCCCCTTCCCCGGCTCCCCGCGGCCGATGGCCGTGGGGTGATTTTTCGATGGCTCGCACGCATCCCGCCGAGCCGGTTCCCCACGGATATATTGGGGCCCCAGCGGATTGACAATAAGGTATCTGAATTGATCTGACGATCGGCTCCTGCGGCCGATATCGGCCTTCTGACCGCAGAATTTCGTTGCGAACGGCACTTCGTCAGATAATAGAAGTATATCTTATAGAAGCGAAGATGGCTGGGTGGGAATGGCTGACAACGGGCTGCTGTACGGCCGCATAACAGACGAGGCGCTGGCGCTTATGCGCAGGCGGATCGGCTACCCCAACCAGACGGTTCGCACCGGCACGGTCAAGGAGCCCTGGAACGTCTATGCGACGCAGGACGCCTTCCGCCGCTATGCGCTGACCTGCGGCGACAGGAACCCCCTCTACGGCAGCAAGGAGTATGCGGATGCCTCGCGCTGGGGTGCGCCGCTGGCGCCGCCGGGCTTCGAGGCGTCCATGGGGATCGACCGGTCGCCGGTGATTTCGGAGGCGCTCGATCGGGAAACACGGCCGGCCTTACGCGGGGTCCACCTTTACCATTCCGGCGGCGAGGCCACCTATTACCAGCCAATCCGTGACGGGGCGCGGCTCTATTCCTCCAAATGGGTGCGTGATGTGGAGGCCAAGACCTCCCGCTTCGGCGGCCGCTCGGCCATCGTCACCAACGGCTTCAGCTTCTGGGGCGACGACGAGGTGGTGGTCATCGACGGCGTCGACTGGTTCGTGCATGCCGAGCGGCGCGACGTGGCCAGCACCGACGCGGCCAAGGGGGCCTCTCCGAAGGACCAGCCGGCCTTCTATACCGACGAGCAGTTGGCCGAGATCGACGCGGCCTATGCGGCGGAATATGTGCGCGGCGCCGACACCCTCTATCTGGAGGACGTCAAGGTCGGCCAGGTCCTGCCCAGGATGGTCAAGGGGCCCCTGGCCGTCACCGACCTGGTCGGCGCCTACATGGGCGCGGGCTGGTTTTCCTACGGCAGCTGGCCCTATCGGATCGCCTGGGAAAACCGCAAGGAGATGCCTGGCTTCTATACCCGCAACGAATTCAACGCCTGGGACACGCTGCAGCGGCTGCACTGGGACGAGAAGCTGGCCCACGAGGTGGGGGTGCCGGCCACCTACGACATCGGGCCCATGCGCAAAGCCATGCTGGCCCACTATTGCACCAACTTCGCCGGCGACGACGGCTGGCTATACCGCCTGCGCTACGAGTTCCGGCGCTTCAACTACATGGGCGACACTACCTGGATCGAAGGGACGATCACCGCAGCGCGGGTGGACGAAACCCTGGGCCCGCTGATCGAAATCGAGATTCGCGGCGTCAATCAGCGAGGACAGGAAAACGTGCGCGGCGCGGCCATCATCCTGGTGGCCACCCGGACGGACGGTCTTGCCCGATTGCCCGACACCCCATCCCTCCCTCAGTATCGCGCCGAATAGGGAGTTGGCCGGATGAGCGACGTCGTGGAAGCCCCCGGGCCCGAACTGCTGGTCAGTCGCGAGGACCATATCCTGGTGCTGACGCTGAACCGCCCGGCGCAGCTCAACGCGGTGTCGCGCACCTTACAGGAGGCGCTGGAGCGCACCCTGCTCGAGGCCGATGCCGACCCCTCGGTGCGGGTGATCGTCATCACCGGCGCGGGCCGGGGCTTCTGTTCGGGCGGCGACATGGGGTCGCTCAACGCCGGGGCCTCGAAATCGGTGGAGGAGCAGCTGGCCGTTCCGGAGCCCAAATGGACCGCCCGGATGGCCAAGGTCTACAAGCCCACCATCGTGGCTGTGAACGGGGTGTGCGCCGGCGCGGGCCTGCATTTCGTGGTCGATTGCGACATCGTCATCGCCAGCGAGGCCGCCAGCTTTCTCGATACCCACGTCAATGTCGGACAGGTCACGGCTCTGGAGCCCATCGGCCTGATCCGCAAGGTCCCCATGGGAACCGTCCTGCGCATGGTCATCCTGGGCAAGGCCGAACGCCTGTCGGCGCGGCAGGCGCTGGCTGCCGGACTGATCAGCGAGGTGCTGCCGGCCGAGGAACTCATGCCTCGCGCTATGGCTCTCGCTCGGATCGCCGCCGCCGTCTCCCCGGCCTCGGTGCGCCAATCCCTGCGGCTGATCTGGGAGTCCCTCGAACTGCCGCTGTCGGAGGCCTACACCCGGGGGCTCGAAGCCCTGATCCGTCACCGCGATCATCCCGACGCCCTGGAGGGAACCACCGCCTTCATCGAGAAGCGTGATCCGGTCTGGACGGCCTGATCCGCCCTTCCCCTCACTCATGGCCCCGCCAAGGAAACGCCCACCGTGGACCTCACGCCTGACAGCGACCAGCAGCAGCTCGTCGAAGCTGTCATCACCTTTCTGGCGCGCGCCCTGCCGGTCTCGCGCCTGCATGGCGACGAGGCCGCGCGTCTGCCGCCGCGCCGGCTGACGGCCGCGCAGGGTTGGTGCGCCGTGGGCCTGTCCACGGAGGCCGGCGGCCTGGGGCTGGGCGCGGTAGAACAGATGCTGATCGCCCGCGAACTGGGCCGGGTCCTGGCGCCCACTCACATCATCCACAACGCCCTGGCCGCCCAGCTCTGCGCCGGCGCAGGCTTGAGCGACCTGGCCCAGGCCTTTGCCGAAGGGGGAAAGGCCGCCGCGCTGGCCGTGGCGGACGGGCGCATCGCCGTCGGCGCCGCGGCCCTGTCCGGCCCGGTGCGGCTCTACGACTGTCACGACGCCGACCACCTGCTTTTCCTGGACGCGCGCGGCGCCTGGCTGCTGACGGGAACCATGCCGCCCCTGCGCCCCTGTCTAGACAAGTCGGTCACCATGGCGGTAGCCGACCTGGGCGACTTCACGGTGGTGGCGCATGTGGCCGGGCCTGGCCTGCGCGACCTCTTCGTCCTCCTGGTGGCGGCCATGCTGCAGGGCGGCGCGGAGGCTACCCGCGACATGATCAACGCCTACGCCAAGATCCGCGAGACCTTCGGCAAGAAGATCGGCAGCTATCAGGCCGTGCGCCACCCCATCGCGGAAATGGCTGCCCGCTGTGAGCAGACCAAGGCCCTGCTGTTCTTCGCCGCCCTGTCCATGGACGAGGACCGTAGCGACGCCACCGCCCAGGCCATGGCTGCCTTCACCCTGTCCGGCCGGGCCGCGATGGCGAACGCCGACGCCAACATCCAGCTGCACGGCGGGATCGGCGTCACCGATGACTTCGACGCCCACCTCTATCTGAAGCGCGCCAATGTGCTGACCCGCTGGTGCGGCCTGACCCGAGACCATCTGGAACTGATCGTCGCCGCCGAACTGGCGCCGCTGTGACGCTGCGAGGATAACCCCCATGAACCTCGACTATAGCGACGCCGACCGCGCCTATCGCGACAAGGCGCGCGCCTGGCTGGCCGACAACAAACCCAAAGAAGAACGCCCGCCCGAGGGAGATCCGGCGGCGGCCTTCGACCTGGCCTGGCAGAAGCGCCAGTATGAGGGCGGCCTGGCCGGGCCCAACTGGCCGAAGGAATACGGCGGCCTGGGCCTGACCGCCGTCCAGCAGCTGATCTGGTATGAGGAGACGGTGCGCGCCAAGGCGCCCTCTTTCGGCATGCTGCTGATCGCGCTCACCCACGCCGGCCCCACCCTGATCGCCGGCGGAACCGAAGCGCAGAAGGCCTTCCATCTGCCCAAGATTCTCAAGGGCGAGGTGGTGTGGTGCCAGGGATTCTCGGAGCCCAACGCCGGCTCCGATCTGGCGGCCGTGCGCACCTGCGGCGAGGTGGACGGCGAACATCTTGTGGTCACCGGCCAGAAGACTTGGACCTCCGCGGCGCGCCAGTCGCGCTATCAGGAGTTGCTGGTGCGCACCGAGCCGGGCTCGGAACGGCACAAGGGCCTGACCTGGGTAATCTGCGACATGACCACCCCGGGCATCGAGGTCGTACCCATCCGCACCATGTTCGGCGAGTCGGAGATCAACGCCACCTTCTATGACGAGGTGCGCATCCCGCTGACCAATGTGGTGGGCGAGGTCGGCGGCGGCTGGGCCGTGGCCATGTCGACCCTGGCCTTCGAACGCGGCACCTCCTTCCTGCGCGATCAGCTGTCCCTGGCGGACAAGGTCGAGCGGGTCATCGCACTCGCCAGGACCGAACGGCTGGTGGACGGCACGATCGCCTTCAGCGACCCGGAGATCGCCCACGCCTTAGGCGAGTTGAAGGCCGATGCGATGGCGTTGCGCGCCATGGCGGTGTCCAATGTGGCGCGGGTTGATCGCATGGGCTCGCCCGGGCCCGAGGGTTCGATGATCAAACTGCTGGTCACCCAGGCCGAGCGCAGGCTCAACGACCTGGTGGGCAAAATCCTGGGGCCCCGGTTCCTGGACTATGGCGAGAACCGCGCCGGCAATCAGTGGACCTTCGAATACCTCTGGGGCTGGGTGCTGACCATCGCCGGCGGCACCTCCGAGATCCAGAAGGAGATCATCGCCGACCGGGTGCTGGAGCTGCCGCGCAGCCGCTAGGCCTCAAGAAGGCCCTTTACCGCCACCAGGCTGATCTTCATCGACTCGGTGCGCGGCATCTCCTCCAGCCGCAGGAAGCGCACCGGTACCTGATAGGGCGCCAGACGGTCGCGCAGGTACTGTTTCAACGCGTCGTCAGTTAGCTCGGGCGCATCTGCTACCAGTGTATAGGCCGCCGCCGGAGCGGCCCCAAGGCGGGCGTCAGCGATGCCCACCACCACCGCTTCGCGGATCGAGGGATGGCCTTGCAGGGCGGTGGCCACATCCTCCGGCTGGATCTTGAAGCCGCCGCGCACGATGGCCCCGTCGGCGCGCCCCTTGATCCACAGGAAGCGGTCGTCGTCCAGGACCGCCAGGTCGGAGGTGCGTAGCCACGAGACGCCGTCGCTAACGTGCGGGGCCTTCAGCTCCAGCAACCCCTGCTCTCCGGCCGCCAGGGCCTCGCCGGTCTCAGGCGACACCACGCGAGCATAGATTCCAGGGTTGATTCGGCCGACGCTCCCGCGCTTTTCCTTGAACAGGGCGCGGAAGTCCCCTGGCGTCCAGCCGGCCACGCCGCCAAACTCCGTCGCGCCGTAATTCTGCAGGATGGGCACGCCGTAGAGGTCGGTGAAGCGGTCCGCCAGGTCGGGATCCAGCGCCGCGGCGCCGGTGCGGAAGGCCACCAAGCTGGACAGATCCTCGCGCGGAACGCCCGCGTCCACCAGCATCTGCACGGCGGCCGGGGTGGCCGAGACGACCTTGGGGCGATGGCGCACGATGGCGCCACGGAAGGCCTCGACCGTGAACTTCTCGAGCAGGCAGGACCGGCGGCCCGACAGCAGTACATTCATCACCGCCTGCACGCCGGCGGTGTGGGCGAAGGGCGCCGCCAGAATCTGGACCCCGGTGCGCAGGGCCGGTTTGTCGTCGCCGGAACGGCCGGATTCGTACTGCACCGCCTCCAGCAGGGAGGTCTCGAAGCCCAGCCGTGCGATGGGGATGCGCTTGGGCTTGCCCGTGGTGCCGCTGGTCAGCATCTCCATGGCGGTTGCCGACGCGGAGACCCGCCAAGCGCCCTCGCCGCGCGAACGGTCCGGGGCTTGGCGCACGCTCACCCCCTCCACGCCGCCGACCTCGATCACCAGCACCCCCGCCTGCTCGGCAGCCCGGCGCACGGCATCGCGGGCCCAGTCGAGGGCATGGATGACGATGGCGGGAACGGCCGTCTCGGCCACATCCTCGGCCAACCGGACGTCGGGATAGGAGGCGTTGAGGGTCACCATGCATCGTTGGGAGCGCATCATCTCCGCGATCGCCGCGATCATCTCCGGGCGGTTGCGCAACACCACGCCGACCCGAGCGTCGGGGCCAAGGCCGTGGGCGGTGAGGTGGGCGTCCATGGCGGCCATGGTCGCCGCCAGGGCGCCCCAGCTCAGCCAGTGTTCCTGGAATTCCACGGCGTCGGCCGCGGGATCAATCGCGAGCACGCCCTTGAGAAGGGCCACCAGTCGAGACATTCTCATAACCCCATCGCCAGCACTGATGATGGCAATTAAGGTACCTCTATATCAATGTCCACCGCCCGCGCGCGGGTTCGCGAGGCGGGGCCGCCGGCCCCGGGGATGTTCCTCCGATGCCACGGTCCTGGCGCTGAAATCCAGCGCCGTCGCGAAGTCCTTCTTGGCCCCGGCATTGTCCAGCGAGTCCTCCGTCAGCCAGGAGATCTGGGTCTTGGCGCACCGTTCGGCCTGCACCGCGGCGATCTGCTCGTCGCGGTCGATGATGGCCTCCATCACCCGGCGCCGCATCTCGGAATACTCAAACACCCGCACCGGATTGCGGCGGAAAATATCCTGAGCTCTCGGCAGGTTGGCGCAGAAATCGTTGAGGATTTCGAGGAAGAGGGCGAGGACGGTATTCTCCGAAAGCTCCTCGACCAGGGAGGCGAACTCCCGCTCCGAGCGCAGGTAGGCGACATATTCCTCGACGTCGAACGTCCCCTCGGCGAGGTGGGCCATGGAGCGGCCGGCGTCCTCGTGGGCGAACTGCCGAAGCCGCTCGCGCGCCACCTCATTGCCGCTCAGGGTGGCGGCCTTGGACAGCTCGATCCAGATCGGCACGATGGCGCGCATAATCTCCTGCAATGTCGTGCCCTTGCCCTGCAGAAAGATGGCGGCGGTGTGGGTCACCGCCTCCGCCTTGGGACGGCTGCTGAAATAGCCTCCGCCCACCCCGCGCTTGATGATCAGCACCTGCTCCTGGGCCAGCAGCGCGGCGGCCTGGCGGAAGGTGGGACGGCTGACCTTGTGGGTGGTGAAAAGGTCTTCCTCGGAGCCCAGGAAGGCGCCCGGTTCCGAATTCAGGCTGACCGCACGAAGCGCCTTGGCCACCTTGCGGACCGCCGTCGAGCCGTCGTTGCTGGCCTTGCCGTTCTTTTGCATGTCGCGCCGGATCCCTCTTTGCCCTGACCGTGGATAAAATCATCCTTGAGGTATGTCTATTGCATGAAACGCCGGGAAAGGGGTCAGCGCCCTCCCCCGTTCACCCAGATGTTTGCCCCGGTGGTGTAGCTGCTGTGGTCGCTGGCCAGGTAGAGGGCGGTGGAGACGATCTCCTGCGGCCGGCCAAATCGGCCCAGCGCCACCGTGGCCTTCAGGCTCTCGTCGTTGGCCCATTCCCCGGACACGTCGGTGAGGAAACCGCCCGGCGAAATCACGTTGACCCTCACCCCGCCGCCGCCGAACTCTTCCGCGAAGGCCACCGAGATGGTGTTCAGCGCGGCCTTGGCGCCGGCATAGGGAGCGATGAAGGGGCGCGGCTTGGCGGCGCCCATGCTGGAAACGTTGATGATGCTGCCGCCGCCGTCCTCGGCCATGCGCGAGCCGATCAGGGCGGTCAGCCGGAACACGCCCTTGAAGTTCACATCGACGATCTTGTCGAACAGCGCCTCGGTGGTTTCCAGGGACGAGGCGGCCAGGGGCGACATGCCGGCGTTGTTGACCAGGACGTCCACCCGCCCGAACGCCTCATAGGCCTGGTCGGTCAGGCGCTGCAGATCATCCCACTGGCCCACGTGGCACTGGACGGCCAGGGCGCGGCGGCCCAGGGCGCGTATCTCCCCGGCCACGGCCTCGCAGGCCTCCAGCTTGCGGCTGGCGATGATCAGGTCGGCGCCGGCCGCCGCGAAGCCCAGGGCTATGGCCCGGCCCAGGCCGCGGCTGCCGCCGGTGACCAGGGCCACCTTGCCGGTGAGATCAAAAAGGTTGTCGGTCACGCATCGTCTCCAGGTGGTCTCAGGCCTGTTTGCGGGCGATGGCCGCGGCCCTTGAGAACAGTTCCAGGCCATAGTCGGCCAACATCCTGGCCTGGCCTTGGGGGTCGGGTCGGGTCACCGCCGTAGTGTGGTGGCGTTCCAGGATGACGGCCAGTTTGAAGTGGGCCAGCACCACATAGTAGTCGAGGTGGGCGACCGAGCGGCCCGTGGCCGCCTCATAGGCCCGGCCCAGGGCTTCGCGGGTGGGAAATTTGCGGTAGTCGTGCAGCCGGGTCGGTTGGTGCGCCCGCCCCTCCCCGCGCATGGGCAGCACCGCACGGCCCAGGTCGAGCAGCGGGTCGCCGATGGTGGCCGTCTCCCAGTCCAGCATCGCCAACACCCGCCGGGGCCGGTCCGGACTGAAGATGGCGTTGGAAAAACCGATGTCGCCGTGGATCAGGCCCGGCGCGCCCGGCGGCGGCATGTTCTCGCCCAGCCAGCCGCCGAGGAAGGCCAGCTCCGGAATATCGCGCGCCACATGGCCGCGGCGCTCGGCATAGGAGGCCAGCATGGCCAGCCATCGATCGACCTGCCGGGCCAGGAAACCCTCCGGCTTGCCGAAATCCTCCAGCCCCACGGCCCGGTAGTCCAGGTTCGACAGGCCCGCCGCCGCGTCCACCACGGCAAAGGCCAGTTCGCCCGCCTCCTGCTCGCCGAAGGTTTCGCACTGCTCCATCACCTGGGGCCCATCCACGCCTTCAACCAGGTCGGAGACGATGAAGTGTCGCCCCAGGATGGCGGGGTCTGTGCAATGGCCGAGCAGCCGCGCATGGGCGATGCCTGACCCGGCCAGCGCCGCCAGGACGCGCGCCTCGCGGTCGATCATGCGGTCGTCGGTCAGCCGGGGTGCGCGCAGCACGGCCACGCGCGCCCCCCGCGTGATGCGGAAGACATCGTTGCTGGAGCCTCCTGACAGGGGGGTCGCTTCCAAGGGGCCGTGACCTAGCAAAGGCGCCTGAATGTCCAGCCAGGCGGTGATCCGCGCCCGCCGGGCGGGATCAAGGACATCGTTCGCGGTCACGCCTGCTCTCTCCATTCGTTGCGATTCGGCCCGGTCGCTGGATTGCCGCGCGGCGCCCTTGATGTCCTAAAGAGGTATATCTATGGTGAAGTGAGACTCAAACAGAAAGTCCGGGGGAAGCGTAAGCCAATGGGTCTGCTTGAGGGCAAGGTGGCCATCATCACCGGAGCAGGCGGCGGCGTTGGGCGCTCGCACGCACTGCTGCTGGCCGGCGAAGGGGCCCGCGTCGTCGTCAACGACTACGGCGGCCGTCCCGACGGGACCGGCGCCGGCGCCGGCGTCTCGCCCATGGCTGAGGCCGTGGCGGCGGAGATCATCGCGGCCGGCGGGGAGGCGGTGGCCAACGCGTCGGACGTCAGCACCGTGGAGGGGGGCCGCGCGATCCTGGCCAGCGCCATCGACGCTTTCGGCCGCGCCGACATCCTGATCAACAACGCCGGCATCCTGCGCGACAAGAGCCTGCTGAAGCTGGAGGAGGCGGACTGGGACGCGGTCATCGCCGTCCACCTCAAGGGCGCCTATTGCGTCTCGCGGCCGGTCTTCGCCTGGATGAAGGACAACGGCGGCGGCGTCATCGTCAACACCACCTCCACCTCGGCCCTGTTCGGCAATATGGGCCAGTCCAACTATGCCGCCGCCAAGGCCGGGGTCTGGGGCTTCAGCAATGTGCTGGCCGCCGAGGGCCGGCGCTTCAACGTTCGAGTCTGGACCTTGGCGCCCGTGGCCGCCACCCGCCTGACTAACGAATTCCTCAGCGACGACCAGAAGGCCTTGTGGGCGCCCGAGCGCCTGTCCCCCGTGGTGCTCTATATGGTCAGCGACCTCTCGGCGCCCATGACCGGGCGGCTGGTCTATGCCTCCGGCGGCATGGTCAAGGAACTGAAGCTGACGCCCTCCGACGGCTATCTGTTGCCCGCGACGGTGTTGGCCGCCGACATCGCCCTGCACGCCGATAGCATCTTCCTGCCCGAGGGCTCGGCCATGCAGGCGCTGGGATGAGCGCGCGCGCCGACCTCCTCCCCGGCGTGCTCTCCGGGATCCGGGTCATCGACATGGCCCAGGGCCGCGCGGGCGCCCTCTGCGCCCAGTTGCTGGCCGAAGCGGGTGCGGAGGTGGTGCGTGTGGAGCCGGCGGCGGGCGATCCCACGCGCGGAACCGTGGCCTTCGCCTCTTGGAACCGATCCAAGGCCGCCGCGGCCATCGACTGGCGCGGTGAAGGCCGTCCCGCCCTCGCCGCCCTGCTCGCCGGCGCCGATGTGTTGATCCACGACCTGCCGCCCGCGGACGCCTTGCGGCATGGGCTCAACGCGGCGGCCCTGGCGGTGACGGCCCCGGCGCTCAGCCTCTGCACCATCGGAAGCTATCCCGAGGGCCATGCCGACGAGGCCATGCCGCACGACGACTTCCTGGTGCTGGCAAGCGCCGGCATCCTCGACGAGCAGCAGCCGGCCCGCCGGGACGGCCCCGTCTACCTGGCCTTCCCCCTGGCGTCGTGCGGCGCCACCTGGCTGGCGACTATCGGCATAGCGGCGCGTCTCTACGCCATGGGTGGGGGCGGACATCCGGGGCCTGTCGCTACCAGCCTGCTGCAGGGCGGCCTGGCCCAGGTGATGACCCATTGGCGGCTGGCCGAGACCCCCAGCCCATCCCTGGCGGCCGGCTGGCCCAAGACCTTCCGCAACTCGGTGTTCGAATGCGCCGACGGGGTCT
>JAQGIP010000122.1 GCA_028291055.1 Caulobacter sp. | reverse complement strand
GAATAGTCGACGCGCTTGCCGAGCAGGTTCTGGCGGAAGCGGCCCTGCTTGCCCTTCAGCATGTCGGCCAGCGACTTCAGCGGACGCTTGTTGGCGCCGGTGATCACGCGGCCGCGGCGGCCGTTGTCGAACAGGGCGTCGACCGATTCCTGCAGCATCCGCTTTTCGTTGCGGATGATGATGTCGGGGGCGCGAAGCTCGATCAGGCGCTTGAGGCGGTTGTTGCGGTTGATGACCCGGCGATAGAGGTCGTTCAGGTCGGAGGTGGCGAAACGGCCGCCGTCCAGGGGCACCAGCGGGCGCAGTTCCGGCGGGATGACCGGGACCACCGTCAGCACCATCCACTCCGGCTTGTTGCCGGACTCGATGAAGGCCTCGATGATCTTCAGGCGCTTGGACGCCTTCTTCTGCTTGATCTCCGAAGGCGTGCCGGCCAGCTCTTCGCGGAGCTTGTCGGCTTCCTTGTGCAGGTCGATACCGCGCAGCAGGTTCTGGATGGCCTCGGCGCCGATCTCGGCGGTGAAGCTGTCGTCGCCATACTCGTCCTGGGCCCGCATATAGTCGTCTTCCGAGAGCAGCTGGTGCTGCTTCAGCGGGGTCAGGCCGGGCTCGGTGATGATGTAGTATTCGAAGTAGAGGACGCGCTCGATGTCCTTCAGGGCCATGTCGAGCATCAGGGCGATGCGCGAGGGCAGGCTCTTCAGGAACCAGATGTGGGCGACCGGCGAGGCCAGCTCGATGTGGCCCATCCGCTCACGGCGAACGCGGGCCAGGGTGACCTCCACGCCGCACTTTTCGCAGATGATGCCCTTGTACTTCATGCGCTTGTACTTGCCGCACAGGCACTCGTAGTCCTTGGTCGGGCCGAAGATGCGCGCGCAGAACAGGCCGTCACGCTCGGGCTTGAACGTGCGGTAGTTGATGGTCTCGGGCTTCTTGATCTCGCCGAACGACCACGAACGGATCTTCTCGGGCGAGGCCAGAGCGATGCGGATCTGGTCGAAGGTCGGAGCGGCCTGGACCGGATTGAAGATGTTCAGGACTTCCTGGTTCATCTGACTGCCTTCTGCGGGGGTTTCCCGCCTGAAATTCAAATGTCGCCGCCGGAGAATTCCGGGCGATCCAGACGATCCCTGCCCCATTGCAGGGACCGTCCGGGGTCCGGGCCGTCAGGCCCGGGCGATAGCGCTTACGAGTTCTCGAGTTCCACGTTCAGGCCCAGGGAACGCATTTCCTTGACCAGCACGTTGAAGCTTTCCGGGATCCCCGCCTCGAAGGTGTCGTCGCCGCGCACGATGGACTCGTAGACCTTCGTACGGCCGGCCACGTCGTCGGACTTCACCGTCAGCATTTCCTGCAGGGTGTAGGCGGCGCCGTAGGCTTCCAGCGCCCAGACTTCCATTTCGCCGAAGCGCTGGCCGCCGAACTGGGCCTTGCCGCCCAGCGGTTGCTGAGTGACCAGGCTGTAGGGGCCGATGGAACGGGCGTGGATCTTGTCGTCCACAAGGTGGTGCAGCTTCAGCATGTAGATGTAGCCGACGGTGACCGCACGGCGGAACTGGTCCCCCGTCTGGCCATCATAGAGCATCGACTGGCCGGAACGGGCCAGGCCCGCCTTTTCCAGAAGGTTCTCGATGTCGTCGATGTGGGCGCCGTCGAACACCGGCGTGGCCATCGGCACGCCCTTGGACAGGTTGCGGGCGAGCTCAAGCAGCTCTTCCTCATCGTCCTCCGGCAGGACCTGGTCGGGACCATAGATGCCGCGCAGGTGATCCAGCAGGGCCTTCTTCTGCCCGCCGTTCTGCCAGGCTTCGAGAAGCCCGGCGATCTGCTTGCCGAGACCGGCCGAAGCCCAACCAAGGTGGGTTTCGAAGATCTGGCCGACGTTCATCCGCGACGGCACGCCCAGGGGGTTCAGCACGAAGTCGACGGCGGTGCCGTCTTCCAGGTGAGGCATGTCCTCGATGGGCAGGATGCGCGAAATGACGCCCTTGTTGCCGTGACGGCCGGCCATCTTGTCCCCGGGCTGAAGCTTGCGCTTCACCGCCACGAACACCTTGACCATCTTCATCACGCCCGGGGGCAGTTCGTCGCCGCGCTGCAGCTTGTCGACCTTGTCTTCGAAGCGGCGATCGAGACGCTTGCGGGCCTCGTCGAACTGACGGCGCATGGCCTCCAGCTCGCCCATCGCCTTTTCGTCTTCCAGGGCGATCTGCCACCACAGGCCCGGCGCGATCTCGGCCAGCTTCTCGGCGGAGATGTCGCCACGGCCCAGGCCCTTGGGCCCGGAGACGGCGGTCTTGCCGGTCAGCAGTTCGCGCAGACGCACGGTCATGTTGCGGTTCAGGATCGCGAACTCATCGTCGCGGTCCTTGCCCAGACGGTCGATTTCTTCTCTCTCGATCGCCAGCGCGCGTTCGTCCTTATCGACGCCGTGCCGGTTGAAGACGCGGACCTCGACGACCGTGCCGGCGACGCCCGGGGGCAGACGCAGGGAGGTGTCGCGGACGTCGGACGCCTTTTCACCGAAGATGGCGCGCAGGAGCTTTTCTTCCGGCGTCATCGGGCTTTCGCCCTTGGGCGTGACCTTGCCGACCAGGATGTCGCCCGGCAGGACTTCGGCGCCGATCGCCACGATGCCGGCTTCGTCGAGGTTGCGCAGAGCTTCCTCGCCGACGTTCGGAATATCGCGGGTGATTTCTTCTGGGCCCAGCTTCGTATCGCGGGCCATGACTTCGAATTCCTCGATGTGGATCGAGGTGAAGACGTCGTCACGCACGATGCGCTCGGAGATCAGGATGGAGTCTTCGAAGTTGTAGCCGTTCCAGGGCATGAAGGCGACGAGGGCGTTGCGGCCCAGGGCCAGTTCGCCCAGGTCGGTCGAGGGGCCGTCGGCGATGATGTCGCCGGCGTTGATCCGGTCGCCCACGCGAACCAGCGGACGCTGGTTGATGCAGGTGTTCTGGTTCGAACGCTGGAACTTCGACAGGCGGTAGATGTCGACGCCCGGCTTGGTGGGGTCGGTCTCTTCCGTGGCGCGCAGCACGATACGGGTGCCGTCGATCTGTTCGACGATGCCCGAGCGGCGGGCGACCACGACGGCGCCGGAGTCGCGCGCCACCACGTCTTCCATGCCGGTGCCCACGAGGGGAGCGTCGGTCTGGATCAGCGGCACAGCCTGACGTTGCATGTTCGAGCCCATCAGGGCGCGGTTGGCGTCATCGTTTTCCAGGAAGGGGATCAGGGCCGCGGCCACCGAAACCACCTGCTTGGGCGACACGTCCATGAGGTCCACGGCTTCACGCTGCAGCAGCGTGGGTTCGCCGTTGATCCGGCCGGGGACCAGTTCCTCGGCGATCATGCCGTCGACCATCTTGATGTTGGCCTGGGCGATGACGTGCTTGGCCTCTTCCATGGCCGACATGTAGACGACCTCTTCGGCCGGACGGCCGTCGACGACGCGGCGATAGGGGCTCTCGATGAAGCCGTATTTGTTCACCCGCGCGTGGGTGGCCAGGGAGTTGATCAGGCCGATGTTCGGGCCTTCCGGCGTTTCGATGGGGCAGATGCGGCCGTAATGGGTCGGGTGCACGTCGCGCACTTCGAAGCCGGCGCGCTCGCGGGTCAGACCGCCCGGGCCAAGCGCCGAGAGGCGGCGCTTGTGGGTGATTTCCGACAGCGGGTTGGTCTGGTCCATGAACTGCGACAGCTGCGAGGAGCCGAAGAATTCACGCACGGCGGCCGCGGCGGGTTTCGCGTTGATCAGGTCGTGCGGCATCACGGTGTCGATATCGACCGAGCTCATGCGTTCCTTGATGGCGCGTTCCATGCGCAGCAGGCCGACGCGGTATTGGTTTTCGAGCAGTTCGCCGACCGAACGGACCCGGCGGTTGCCGAGGTTGTCGATGTCGTCGATTTCGCCGCGGCCGTCGCGCAGGTCCACGAGGACCTTCAGCACGGCCAGGACGTCTTCCTTGCGCAGGATGCGGATATCGTCCGCGGTGTCCTGCTCCAGGCGCATGTTCATCTTCACGCGGCCGACCGAGGACAGGTCGTAGCGCTCGGAGTCGAAGAACAGGCTCTTGAACATCGCCTCGGCCGCTTCCACGGTCGGCGGCTCACCCGGGCGCATGACCCGGTAGATGTCGAACAGCGCGTCTTCACGCACGGCGTTCTTGTCCACGCGCAGGGTGTTGCGCATGTAGGCGCCGACCGTCACGTGGTCGATGTCCAGCACGTCGATGGTGGTGAAGCCGAGCTCGGCCAGGGATTCGATCAGGGTGGCGTCCAGTTCGTCGCCGGCTTCCGCATAGATCTCGCCGGTTTCGGCGTTCACTTCGTCGCGGGCCAGATAACGGCCGGTCAGCGCTTCGGGCGCCAGCAGCAGGGTCTTCAGGCCGCCGTCGGCCAGCTTCTTGGCCTGACGCGCCGAGATCTTGATGCCGGCGGGAGCGACTTCTTCACCGGTGTCGCCGTCGATCAGCGGGAATTCCGGCTTCACACCGCGCCAGCGTTCGGCCTTGTAGGGGGTGGCCCAACCGGCCGCGCCGCCCACGCCTTCGCGCTTTTCGAAGGGCACGACGCTGTAGAAGGTGGTGAGGATTTCCTCGCCGTCCATGCCCAGGGCATAGAGGAAGGTGGTGGCGGGCAGCTTGCGGCGGCGGTCGATGCGGACGTAGACCACGTCCTTGGCGTCGAACTCGAAGTCGAGCCACGAACCGCGATAGGGGATCACCCGGGCGGCGAACAGCAGCTTGCCCGAGGAGTGGGTCTTGCCCTTGTCGTGGTCGAAGAAGACGCCCGGCGAGCGGTGCATCTGCGAAACGATCACGCGCTCGGTGCCGTTGACGATGAAGGTGCCCTTGTCGGTCATGAGCGGGATGTCGCCCATGTAGACGTCCTGCTCCTTGATATCCTTCACGGAGCGGGCGCCGGTCTCTTCTTCCATCTCGAAGACGATGAGACGCAGCTTCACCTTCAGCGGCGCGGCATAGGTCATGTCGCGCTGAATGCATTCTTCAACGTCGTACTTGGGCTCTTCGAACTCGTACGAAACGTATTCGAGAACGGCGCGTTCGTTGAAGTCCTTGATCGGGAAGAC
>JAQGIP010000076.1 GCA_028291055.1 Caulobacter sp. | reverse complement strand
GGGCGCGGGCCGGACTTCATCCGCCAGCAGATGCGCCAGGTGAGGAGCCTCACCGACAAGCCGTTCGGCGTCGACCTGCTGGCCGCCAGCCCCGACAGCCTGACGGCCTCGGTGGACGTGATCATCGTGGAGGGCGCCTAGGCCTTCTTGGCGTGCCTGGGCATCCCCATGCCGATCATGGAGAAGCTGAAGAAGGCGGGTCTGAAGGTGATGGTGGTCTGCGGGGCCGTGAAGCATGCGGTGAAGGCCGAGCAGGCCGGCTGCGACGCGGTGATCTGCCAGGGCGGCGAGGGCGGCGGCCATACCGGCCTGGCCGGCACATTGCCGCTGGTGGCCCAGGCGGTGGAGCTGGTGAAGATCCCGGTGGTGGGGGCCGGCGGCCTCTATGACGGTCGCGGCCTGGCGGCCATGCTGGCCCTGGGCGCCCAGGGCGTGTGGATGGGTACGCGCTTCATCGCCTCGGACGAGGCCCATGCGGGCGAACTCTACCGCGAGACCATCGTCGGCGCCTCCGACGACGCCACCGTCCGCACCCGCTGCTATTCGGGCAAGCCGATGCGCGTGGCCAAGAACGCCTATGTGGACGACTGGGAATCGCGTCCCGGGGACATCCAGGGCTTCCCGATGCAGGCCGGTATCTCGATCCAGAACAACGCGATGGGCGGCATCGGCGGCCAGATCGAGAACCTCGATCCCGACAAGTCCTGTTTCGCCATGGGCCAGAGCGCCGGGGGCGTGCGCGACGTGCTCCCCGCCGCCGAGATCGTGGCGCGGATCATGGCCGAGGCCCATGCGGCGATCGGACGGGTCGCGGCGCTGGATGCCGGCAGTCCCACGCGGGTGGCGGCGGAGTAGAGATCGCGGTACCCTGCGGCATGGCCGACGGTGAAATGATCATCAAGCTGGACGACGCGACGATTTCGGCGCTCGACGCGAAGGCGAGGGCGGCTGGCCTGACGCGCGACGACTATGCTCGCAGCGTCATTCAAGAGGCCGTCGGCGTCGAAGATCGTTGGGCAATCTCGAGAGCGCGGCTCGCCGAGTACGACCGGACCGGAAAGTCGTTTCCCGCCGAACAGGTCTTTGATGAGGTCGAGGCGATGATGGCCGAGCGACTCGCCAAACATCGGTGAAGCGTCGGGTCGAACTGACGCCGGACGCCAGGCAGGACGCGCGCCGTCTTGGTGTGTTTCTGATCGACAAGAACCCGCGTGCGGCAATGAAAGCGATGCCTGTGGTGAGCGAGGCGACCCAAAGTCTCGCTGATCTGGCGGAGCGGGGGCGGCCGGTAGGCGGATCAGCTCTGCGGGGTTTGGTCGTGCGCGTAGGCGGTGGCCCCTACATCATCGAATACCGAGTCGATCCGGGTATCGTGGTGGTCTCGCATATCTGGCACGCCCCCGAAGACCGGCGGGGACTCACCCCTGACGCGGGGTGAGGGCGCAGGCGATCTGCGACACGGTGTTCACCGGCCTGTTTTCTCTTGCAAATTCAGTGTATTAAGAACCGTCCGCCCAACCTTGACGCACCGCACAAGGGACTATAGGTTCCGCGCCGACCTGACCGGGCCATTGGCGGGACGTCTGGTCGTTTGAGACCTGAGCGTCATGCCCAACCCGGACGACCCGAGCGATGGGGCGCTGAAGCGCCTCGACAAACAGCTCGACGCGTTCGAAGCCGGGCGCGCCCGCAAGGTCGCCGGTGCTTCGGGCGGCGGTGACCATGGCGGGATGGCGGCGGGTTACCGCTTCCTGGCGGAAGTGATCGGTGGGGTGCTTGGGGGCCTAGGTCTCGGCTGGTTTTTCGACCGGTTAGCCCACACCGCGCCCCTGGGGCTGATCGGCGGCATGCTGATCGGAACGGGGGCTTCCATATTCGTCGCCGTCCGCGGTGCGATGCGGATGTCGAATGAGGCGTCGGTAAAGGCAGGGCCGCAGGCTCCCGTTACCGGCGACGATGAGGACGATTGAGGTTTAGAAGGACGCGATGCCAGCCATCGAGCCGATGCACCAGTTCCTGATCCACAAGCTTGTGGGTCTTCCCCCGGTCATGCTGGGTGGGCATGCGTACGACCTGTCGATCACCAATTCGGTGGCGATGATGCTGTTTGCCGCGCTCGTGATCTGCGCCCTGCTGGGCTCGGCCTCCAAGGGCGCGATCGTCCCGGGCCGCATCCAGTCGCTGGGCGAGAGCCTGTTCGACCTGATCGACGGCACCTTGGTGACGCCGATCATCGGCCACAACGGCAAGCCCTACATCCCGTTTGTCTTCACCATCTTCATGCTGGTTCTGGTCATGAACATGATGGGCGTGCTGCTGGCCTTCGGCCATGTGGGCGGCCAGGACTGGACCTTCACCCCGACCGCCCAACTGGCGGTGACCGCCACGCTGGCCGTGCTGACCTTCGTGTCGGTGCTGGTGATCGGCTTCGTGAAGAACGGCCTGGGGATGTACAAGCTGTTCTGGCCCTCCGGCATGCCGCTCGGCATGAAGTTCGTGATGGCGCCGATCGAGATGATCTCCTTCTTCGTGCGCCCCCTGACGCTTTCCATGCGTCTGTTCGGCAACATGCTGGGCGGCCACGTGGTCATGAACATCTTCGCCAGCTTCGTGGTGGCCCTGGGCCTGGTCGGCCTTTCGGGCGGCCTGGCGACGCTGGGCCTGCTGGGCTCGGCCGCCTCGCTGGCCATGGTCATCGCGCTCACCGTCCTCGAACTCGTCGTCGCCGGCCTTCAGGCCTTCGTGTTCGCGGCGCTGGCCACCGTCTATCTCAATGAGGTCGTGAACCTGGGTCACGGCCACTAACTCTCAACCCTCTGAATTTCCAGACTTCTTCCAAAGGATAAGACTATGAACGTTGAAGCCGCCAAGTACATCGGCGCCGGCCTGGCCACCATGGGCATGATCGGCGCGGGCGCTGGCCTGGGCATCCTTTTCGGCAACTACCTGCAAGCCGCCATCCGCAACCCCTCGGCCGCCGGCCAGGAACGCATCTGGCTCTTCCTGGGCATGGCCCTGACCGAGTCGATGGGCATCTTCGCCCTCGTGGTCGCCCTGCTGCTGAAGTACACCTAACCAACCCCTCGACTTAAGGCTTTACGCGCCGATGGCGACGCCCACGCATGAAGGTACGGCCCCCGCTTCGACGGGTGGCCTGCCGCAGTTCGACCCGCAATGGTGGCCGGGCCAGATCTTCTGGTTCCTGGTCATCTTCCTGTTCATCTACGTGATGATGAAGGTCTTCTTCGTGCCCAAGATCGGCGGCGCGATCGAGGCCCGGGACGCCAAGATCGACGGCGACATCGCTCAGGCGCGCAAGCTGAAGGACGAGGCCGACGCTCAGGCGGCGGCCGCCCTGGCCGACATGGCCAAGGCCCGCGCCGCCTCGCAGAAGCTGGCCTCCGACGCCCGGGCCGCGGCCCAGGCCGACGTGGCCGCCAAGCTGGCGGTCGAGGAAGAGAAACTGAACGTCTCGACCCAGGCCGCCGAGCAGCGCATCCGCGCCGCCCGCGACAGCGCCATGGGCAATGTGAAGACCATCGCCGCCGACACCGCCGGCGTCATCGTCGCCAAGCTGACCGGTCAGGCCGCCAGCAAGGGCGAGATCGACGCCGCGCTGGCGGGCCGGGCGTAGGGGAGCGGCATGGATTTCGTGAAAGAACTGCTGCTCGAAGCCGAGACCTGGGTCGGCGTCGCCTTCGTGCTCCTGATGCTGCTCTTCTGGCGCGTCGGGGCCTTCAAGACCATCGGCGGCGTGCTGGATGGCCGCGGCGTCAAGATCCAGGCCCAGCTGGATGAGGCGACCCGCCTGCGCGAGGAAGCCCAGACTCTGCTGGCCGGCATCAAGGCCCAGGCGGAGGAGTCCGAAAAGACCGCCGCCGCCATGCTGGAGAACGCCAAGGCCGAGGCCAAGCGCCTGCAGACCGAAGCCAAGTCCAAGCTGGAAGACCAGATCAGCCGCCGCGCCGCCCTGGCCGAGCGCAAGATCGCTACCGCTGAAAGCCAGGCCACCGCCGACGTAAAGGCCGCCGCGGCCGACCTGGCTTCGCAAGTGGCCGAACAGGTGCTGGCCACGCGGATCGCCGGCGCGACCAGCGACCCGCTGATCGATCAGGCCCTGAAGACCCTGGGCAACCGCCTCCAATAGCCGACGCGACGGCCGCCGTCAGACGCTCCGCCGCGTCCGCCGGGCGCGGTTTCGCCTCATCCTCGCGGCAAAGCGCCAGCCCTTGGGCAGCAGCAGCTTTTCGATCCTCAGGGTCTGCTGCCAGAACACCGGCGCGATCTCAGGATCACGCCGCAACAGCCGGCGCACCGGATAGAGGAAGCGGGGATAGGCGTGCTGGAGGCGCACGAACTGCTTTTTGGCCCGATAGGAGTTGCGCAGCACGATCATCACGCCCACCGCGATCACCGGAAGTCCCATGGGGCCGGGCAGGGGCGCCAGCAGCACGCCCGCCGCCATCACCACCAAGCCCAGGCCGACGAAGGCCCAGCGCGTGAGGCGGCGAAACAGGCCTCCGGCGAGGCCGCTCCGGCGCTCGGCGCGGGTGGTCAGCACGGGCGGTGAGATCGTCATCGCGGGTCAGGCCTTCGGGACACAGGACCGCTTTCCCGGAAGTCCAGGTCAAGGCCGTGCCGCATCGATATGTGGATGCCCGCCCCCGGCTTAAAGGCCGGCGGGGGCGCCGTGACGAAGTCGTGTTGTCGTCAGGCCGCTTGCGGGGTCCAGCGCAGGCGAGGCTTGCGGGCCGCCTGGGTCTCGTCGAGGCGACGGAGCGGCGCGTGGAAGGGCGCGGCCTTGAAGCGCTCCGCATCCCCGGCCTTGGCCGCCGTCGCCAGGGCCCGCACGGCGGTGATGAAGCGGTCCAGCTCCGCGCGGCTCTCGGTCTCGGTGGGTTCGATCAGCATCGCCCCGTGCACGACCAGCGGGAAGTACATGGTCATGGGGTGGAAGCCCTCGTCGATCATCGCCTTGGCGAAGTCGAGCGTGGTGACGCCGGTGCCGTCCAGCCAGGCGTCGTCGAACAGGGCCTCGTGCATGCAGGGCCCATCCGGGAAGGGCTGGGTCATCAAATCCTTGAGCGAGGCCTTGATGTAGTTGGCGTTGAGCACGGCGTCGTGGGCGACCTGGCGCAGGCCATCCGCGCCGTGGCTGCGCATATAGGCGTAGGCGCGCACGAACATGCCCATCTGGCCGTGGAAGGCGCACATGCGCCCGAAGGTCTGGGCCGCGTCGGCCTTGGCTTCCTCGATCAGGTCGAAGCCGCCCTCGCCGGTGGAGACGATCCAGGGGGTGGGGGCGAAGGGCGCCAGGGCCGCCGACAGCACCACGGGCCCCGCGCCCGGCCCGCCGCCGCCGTGGGGCGTGGAGAAGGTCTTGTGCAGGTTGATGTGCATGGCGTCGACGCCCAGGTCGCCGGGGCGCACCCGGCCGACGATGGCGTTGAAGTTGGCCCCGTCGCAGTAGAAGTAGGCTCCGACCGCGTGGGTCAGCCGGGCGATCTCGATGATGTCGCGTTCGAACAGGCCGCAGGTGTTGGGGTTGGTGACCATCACCGCCGCCACGTCGTCGTGCAGCTTGGCTTCCAGGTCGGCGAGATCCACGCGCCCGTCGTCGGTCTGGGCGATCTCCACCACCTGATAGCCGACGAAGGCGGCGGTGGCGGGGTTGGTGCCGTGGGCGGACATGGGCACCAGCACGGTCTTCCTCGCATCGCCCTTGGCCTCGTGCGCGGCGCGGATGGCCAGCAGGCCGCAGAGCTCGCCGTGCGCGCCGGCCTTGGGCGACAGGGCGACGGCGGGCATGCCGGTCAGGGTCTTCAGCCAGTGGGCCAGCCGGTCCATCAGCGACAGGGCGCCCTGGACGGTGGATTCCGGTTGCAGCGGGTGGATGTCGGCGAAGCCCGGCAGGCGCGCCATCTTTTCGTTGAGGCGCGGGTTGTGCTTCATCGTGCACGAGCCCAGCGGATAGAGGGCCAGGTCGATGGCGTGGTTCTTCTGGCTGAGCCTGACGTAGTGGCGCAGCGTCTCCGGCTCCGACAGCCCCGGCAGGCCGATGCGCGCGGTGCGGACCAGGTCGCCCAGGTCGTCGGACTGGCTGGCGTCACAGTCGGGCAGATCGACGCCGGTCTTTTCCCAGCCGCCGAGCTCGAAGATCAGCGGCTCGTCCTGCAACAGGCCGCGCGCGCCGGTGAGGGTCGGGTGCAGATATTCGCTGGCAGCGGAGACGCCCTCTTCCATGCGGGTGGGACGGCCCACGGTATTGAGGGTCATGCCAGCACCTCGGAAAGCTGTTGGGCGAAGGCCGCGATGTCCTGCGGCAGGGTGGTCTCGGTGGCGCAGACCAGCAGGACGTCATCGAGCCCGGCCTTGGGGTCGAGCCGCGCGAAGGGCACCCCGGCGATGATGTTGCGCCGGGCCAGTTCGCCGACCACCGCATGGGCGTTCTTGGGTAAGCGGATGGCGAATTCGTTGAAGAAGCGTGGGGTGAGGATCTCCACCCCCGGCACGGCGGCCAGCGCCGTCTTCAGCTCGCGCGCGCGCTGGTGGTTGATGGCGGCCAGCCTGCGCAGCCCGGTCTCGCCCAGCAGCGACATGTGGATGGTGAAGGCCAGCGCGCAAAGGCCGGAGTTGGTGCAGATGTTGGAGGTCGCCTTGTCGCGGCGGATATGTTGTTCCCGCGTCGAGAGCGTCAGTACGAAGCCGCGCCGCCCGTCCGCGTCCACCGTCTCGCCGCAGAGGCGGCCGGGCATCTGGCGCACCAGTTTTTCGCGCGCGGCGAACAGCCCGACATAGGGGCCGCCGAAGTTAAGCGCATTGCCGATCGACTGGCCCTCGGCCACGGCGATGTCGGCCCCCATCTCGCCGGGGGATTTTAGCAGGCCGTAGGAGATGGCCTCGGTGGTGACCACGATCAGCAGGGCGCCGGCGGCGTGGGCGGCCTGCGCGATAGCGGTCACGTCGGTGGCCGTGCCGAACACGTTGGGGGTCTGGACCACCACGCAGGCGGTGTCGGCGTCGATGGCGTCGATGACGGCGGCTTCCGCATCGACGGCCGCCGCAAGGCAGGTCAGATCGACGCCGGCCACATGGGCCAGGGTCTGGGTGGTCTCGCGATAGTGCGGGTGCAGGCCGCCCGACAGCACGGCCTTCTTCCGGCGGGTGACCCGGTGGGCCATCATCACCGCCTCGGCGGTGGCGGTGGAGCCGTCGTACATCGAGGCGTTGGCCACATCGAGCCCGGTCAGGGCCGCGACCTGGGTCTGGAACTCGAACAGGCACTGCAGCGTGCCCTGGGCGATCTCCGGCTGGTAGGGGGTGTAGCTGGTCAGGAATTCCGAGCGCTGGATGATGTGATCCACGCTGGCCGGCACATGGTGGCGATAGGCGCCGGCGCCGCAGAAGAAGGGACCGGAGCCGGCCGTGCGGTTGGCGGCGGCCAGGGCGGAGAGCTCGCGCTCCACCTCCATCTCACCGGCCAGCAGCGGCAGGTCGACGAGGCCGGCGCGTTGCGCGGCCTTGGGCACATCCACGAACAGATCGTCGATGGAGGCGGCGCCGATTACGTCCAGCATGCCGGCGCGGTCGTCGGCGGTGAGAGGCAGGTAGCGCATGGAGGTCAGAGGCCTTCCAGGAATGCGTCGTAGGCGGTCTTGTCCATCAGCTCGTCGACCTCGGACGGATCGCTGAGCTTGATCTTGGCGAACCAGCCGCCGGCCTCGGGGACCGCGTTGACGGTCTCGGGCGCGCTGCTCAGTTCGGCGTTGGATTCGATGACCTCGCCGGACACCGGGGCATAGACGTCCGAAGCGGCCTTGACGCTCTCGACGACGGCCATGTTGTCGCCCTTGGCCACGGACTTGCCGACCTCGGGGGTCTCGACGAACACCACGTCGCCGAGCTGTTCGGCGGCATAGGCGGTGATGCCGACGGTGGCGATATCGCCATCCACCAGCACCCATTCATGATCCTTGGTGAAACGCATGGTTTGGGTCCTCAGAGCTTGCGGATGTAGCGGTGGGGGACGAAGGGCAGTTCCGTGACAACGGCCAGCTGCGGCTTGCCGCGCACGATGACCGAAACCTTTGTGCCGACCTCGGCGAGGGCGGGAGGCACGAAGCCGAGCGCGATGGGATAGCCCAGCGAGGGCGAGAAGCCGCCGCTGGTGACCACGCCGACGATCTCGCCCAGCTCATCGGCGATCTGCGCGCCCTCGCGGGCCGGCGCGCCGTCGACGTGCAGGCCGACACGGATGCGGGTGGGGCCATCGGCGCGCTCGGCCATGATGCGCGAGGCGCCGGGGAAGTCGCCGGCGTCGCGGCGCTTCTTGGCGACGGCAAAGCCCAGGCCGCCTTCGATGGGCGAGACGGTCTCGTCGAGGTCGTGGCCGTAGAGGGGCAGGCCGGCTTCCAGGCGCAGAGAGTCGCGGGCGCCGAGGCCGATGGGCTTGACGCGCTCGTCGGCCAACAGGGTCGCCCAGACCGCCGCGGCGGCATCGCCGGGAACCGAGATCTCATAGCCGTCCTCGCCGGTGTAGCCGGAGCGGGAGATGATGGCGTCGACACCGAAGGCGGTAAGGGCGCGGCAGTCCATGAACACCATGGTCGCTGCTTCGGGCACATGGGCGGCGAGTACGGTCGCGGCCTCAGGACCCTGCAGAGCCAGCAGGGCGCGGCTTTCCAGGCGCTCTATCTTCACCTGGCCCGCCAGTTCGTTGTCGATGACCTTGAAGTCGTTTTCCTTGCAGGCGCCGTTGACCACCACGAACAGGCCGTCGTCGTCGGGACGCGCGGCCATCAGATCGTCGATGATGCCGCCCTTTTTGTTGAGCAGGACGGAGTAGCGCTGCTTGCCGGGCTTCAGGCCAATGAAGTCGCCGGGAGCGACCTCCTCGAAGGCCGACAGGGGGGAGACGCCGCGCAGGCGGGCCTGGCCCATGTGGGAGACGTCGAACAGGCCCGCGTGCTCGCGGGTCCATAGGTGCTCCTTCATCACGCCGTCGCGATATTGCACCGGCATGGCATAACCCGCGAAGGGCACCATGCGCGCGCCGGCGGCGACGTGGGCGTCGTAGAGCGGGGTCTTCTTGAGATCGGCGGCAGGATCAGACACGCAGGACTCCGGCAGGGACGACGCGACGCGCCCGGCGATCACCGGACGATTCGCCCCCGCTGTCCCTAGTGCCTGAGAGATTCCGGACGCGGTAACGCGCCCTTGCTCCTTCGGCGAGCCGCTGTCGCGGCTGCTTTCCAGCGTTTGTAGGCTCGCGCGGTCCTTTTGCCTGAGCGTTTCCGGGGCGGTTGCGCCTTCGGCCTCGGGATGAAGAATCCCGATGTCTCCCGCGAGAGTTAGCCGGAACCTAGAGACGGCGGCTTTGGAGTCAAGCGGGGCCGGGCCGCCGGGACGTTGCCCGAGGCGCGGGGCCGTGCGTTGATCGGCCATGCGCGTCTTCCTCGACTTCGAAGCCTCCTCCCTGGGCGACGACAGCTATCCGATCGAGGTGGGCTGGGTGTTCGAGGACGGGAGCGGCGATAGCCGCCTGATCGCGCCGCTGCCGGCCTGGACCGACTGGGATGCGCGGGCCGAGAGCAGCCACAAGATCAGACGCGAGCAGCTGGTCGCCGAGGGGCAAGCGCCCCAGGCGGTGGCGGCGCATCTGATGAAGGTGTTCGCGGGCCATAAGCTGTACGCCAGCGCGCCGTCCTGGGACGGCAAGTGGCTGAGCGTGCTGCTGCGCGGCGGCGGCTTTCCACGTCATGCGCTGCGCCTGGCCGACACGGAGGAGGCCTGCGTCGAGGCGGCGTTCGCGGTGCTGGGTCCCCAGCATGACGGCGCGGTGCTGGAGATCGTGCATGAAGCGCGAGAAGCGGCCAGGCTGACCCCCGTCGCCCATCGCGCCCAGGCCGACGCCGAGCATGAAAGGCTGATCTGGCTGGACGTGACGCGGCGGGCCGAAGCGGTGGCGGCGGGGCTTTAGCGCTTCGCCTCCGTCACTCCCACTTCGTCATCGTCGGACTTGTTCCGACGATCCATGCACACGGGCGGGTGCGACGGGCCGCCGAGCGTCGGCGCGTTATTCACCTGAGCGCGGTGTTCCTGGGCCCCCGGAACAAGTCCGGGGGTGACGGAGGGAGAGGGGGTGGCTCGTCGGCCCTTAGGGCGTCTGCTTCACGTCGATCTTGGTGATGTGCCACTTGCGCTGTTCGGCGGTGGAGCCGTCCACATCGTTGACGCGGCGCAGGGTCGCCGTCCCCAGCAGGTTGAAGGGCTTGCCGTCCTTCATGCGGCCGTAGATCTGGACCGGGACCTCGACATAGGAGGAGCCCGCCGCCCCCTCCATCTCGCCCGGCGCGCCGATGTTGGCATGGTACTGGGCATAGGCGTCGAAGCCCTTGGCGAAGTCGTCGAGGGTCTGGCCGGAGGCCTCGCCGCCGCCGCCCCACAGCATCCAGGCGCCGTCGTACTTCTTCCCTTCGATGAGGGCGAAGTAGGTCTGCACGACATTGGCCGCGCCCTGGGCGCTCTTGGGCGAGAAGGGGGCTTCGGAGATCGGGGTCTTGTCGTCGGCCAGGCCGCCGGGCTGGCCAGGCGCGGGCGGCGTGTAGGGGGCGTTGGGATCGTCAGCCACTGGCGCGGGCGTGACGGGCGTCGCGGACGCGGTGGCGGGCGGGGCGTTGGACGCATCCTGCTGCAGCGGCGAGGCGGGCGGGACGCCCTGTGGACCACAGGCGGCGAGGCCGGCGAAGGCGGCGGTAACGGTGGCGGCCAACAGGCTGCGAGACAGCATGGATATCCCCTCGGCGACGGCTTGGATGGTGGAGCTTAGAGCATCAACGCCCGGGCGGGCAGGGCGCTCCCCAATCAGGCTACCTGGCGGCCTTGCACTTGGCGCCGGGCTGGGCGGCCAGGGCCCGGGCGGCGGCATAGGCTTGGTCGACGGCGGGCTGGATTTCCGCCCGGGTCGGCAGGGTGGCGTGGTTGTGGGCCAGTTCGATGGAGCCGTCGCCGATGATGCGGGTCTCGATGATGGGATGGTCCGCCGAGGTCGCCAGGACGTTCACCGCCTCGTCGAACGGGATGAAGCCGACGAAGCCGACGGCGGCCGAGCCCTTCACCGGCGGCGGGGGCGGCTGGTCGCGAAGCTCGGCATACATCCGCCAAGGCTTGCGCATGACAACGCCGCTGATGGTCAGTTCCGTCTCAGCCAGCCGCGCGGTTGGCAGGGGTGGGGATTTGATCAGGTCGACGATGTAGACCTTGGTGGTCGATCCCAGGGCCGAGGCGCCTCCATCGGTCAGGGCGTAGGTCACCCGCATCGAACTGCTGCTGGCCTTGTAGTCGCCGCCCAGCACCACCTCGACGTCGCCGCCCATGGGGTCGCCCTTGTCGGACACCAAAAGCCTGACCGTGACCCTGCCGTAGTCGGTCGGCGTTTCCGATTCACAGAGCCATTCGGAAGCGCGGGCGGGGCCGGCGATGGCCAGGAGCGCGGCGGCGATCAGCAAATATCTCATGGCATGTCTCCCCCCGCGCGAGGCTCGCACGGACGCAAGGCGGGGAGCAATTACATCCGTTCGGGCGTCTCGATGCCGAGCAGGCCCAGCGCGCATTCCAGCTGCTTTAGGCTGGCCTGGGCCAGGGCGAGACGCGAGCCGCGCACGGCGACGTTGTCGGCGCCGAGGATCGGGCAGGCGGCGTAGAAACGCGAGAAGGCCTGGGCCAGCTTGTAGGCATGGTCGGCGATGAAGTTGGGGGCCTTCTTATCATAGGCCTCCGACAGCGCGGTTTCGAAGGCGTCCAGCAGCAGGGCCAGATCGCGTTCGGCCGGTTCCTTGATGACGATGCGGCCGGTTTCGACATGCTCCTCGCGCGCCCGGCGCAGGATCGATTTCACCCGGATCGCCTGGTAGAGCAGATAGGGGCCGGTCTTGCCCTCGAAGCTGGTGAACCGGTCGAGGTCGAAGACGTAGGAGGTGCCGCGGAAGTTCGACAGGTCGGCGAACTTCAGCGCCGCGATGCCGACCTTGTGGGCGGTGTCCTCGAATTCCTCGGGGGTCAGCTCCGAGCCCAGGCCGGCCTCGTGCAGCCGCTCGCGGGCCTTGGCGCGGGCCATCTCGATCAGGTCGTTGAGCTTCAGCACCCCGCCTTCGCGGGTCTTGAAGGGCTTGCCGTCGGGCCCGTTCATGGTGCCGAAGCCGATGTGGTCGAGCTGGCCTTCGACGGCGTAGCCGGCCAGGTAGGCGGCGCGGAAGACCTGCTCGAAGTGGTCGGCCTGGCGCTGGTCCACGCAATAGAGGATCAGGTGGGGATCGAAGGTGCGGCGGCGGTCCAGGATGGTGGCCAGGTCGGTGGTGCCGTACATGGCCGAGCCTTCGGAGGAGACCACCAGCAGCGGATCGGGGCTGGGAACCTCGACCACCGAACCGTCGGGCAGCTTCTTCTTCTTGGTCTCGCCGGGCCGCGCGACGCGCACGATCAGCGCGCCCTGGTCGGGCACGGCCAGACCCTTGGCCTTCAGCTCGGCGACCATCGGCCCGATCAGCGCATCGACATCGCTCTCGCCCTTCCACAGGTCGAAGTCGACGCCGAGGTCGTGGAATTCACGCTCCAGCGCCAGGCGGCTGGCGGCCACGAAACGCTTCCACAGCAGGCGGTAACTGGCGCGGGTTCCGGCCTGCAACTCGGCGGTCGCCTTGCGGGCGCGGTCGCGATAGGCCTCGTCGGCCTTGGCCTGGCCGGCGGCCAGCGGATAGAGGCGGTCCAGCATGGGCAGGTCGATGAGCTTGGCCAGGGCCTCGCCGGCCATGCCCTGGTCGCCGCCCTTGTCGACGAAGTCGACCACGGACTTGATGTCGGCATTGTCGTCGATGGCGGCCACGATCAGCAGCCCCATCTGGAAGCCCCAGTCGCCGAAGTGGGCGTCGCCCAGCACGTCGTCGCCCCGGAAGCGGTAGAGGCGCTTGATCGATTCGCCGATGATCGAGGCGCGCAGGTGGCCCACATGCATGGGCTTGGCGACGTTGGGGCCGCCGTAGTCGATCAGCACGCGACGGGTGTCTTCCACCAGGCCGGCGCCGGCGCGCGGATCGGCGGCGATCTCGTTGGCCCGCGCCGACAGGGTCTTTTCGGAAACCCGCAGGTTGATGAAGCCCAGGCCCGCGATCTCGACGGAGGCCAGCTCAGGGCGTCCGGCCAGGGCGTCGACGATGCCCGCGGCGATCTCGCGGGGATTGCGCCGCGCGGACTTGGCGGCGGCCAGCGCCCCGTTGCATTGGAAGTCGGCCAGGTCGGGACGGTCCGACGCGGTCACCCGGCCGAATTCGGCGGGCAGGCCAAGGCTTTCGAAGGCGGCCTGGACCGCCTCGCCCAAGCCCCGTTTCAGATCACTCATGGGACCTTGGCAGCCCCGGACGCGACCGTCGCCTGGCCGGCGTTGACGCGGAAGCGCTTGCCGTCGCGGTTGAAGGCGGCCTGTTCGGGCGTCACCTCAAAACCGATCAGGACCTCGAAATTGGAGCCGCTGACCTTCTGGTCGACGCGCGGGATGGTGATGCCCTCGAGGCTTTCGTTGACCATCACCCGGTCCTGGCCGGCGGCGAAGGTCACCGGCAGGTCGAAATATTCCTTGGCCAGAATCTCGCGGTTGCGGTCGGTGACCGCCACCCAGTAGCGGTAGGTCTTGTGGCTCTCGGTCGCCTGGGGCCCGCGGCCCAGCGCGAACAGCACGTCCATGGAGATGCGGATCGGCTCGTCGCCCTTGTAGGCGCAGCCGGCGGAAATGCCCTGGATCTCGCCGGTGAAGCCGACGTTGGAGGAGGCTTCCTTGCCTTCCTTGAAGTCGACATAGCGGCCGGCGTCGTAGAGCACCTTCACATAGGGGCAGGGTCCGGCGTTGCGCAGGGCCTGGAGCGGCGCCTGGCTCTGGTCCCATTCGCTGTCGCGCTTTTTCTTCTTGGCCGCGTCGGCGCGCTCCTTGTCGTCATCGCCGCCGCCACGGCGCTGGCGCGCCTCCACGGTGGCGGTGGTGAAGGCCCCGGCCAGCAGAATGGTCAGGGCGAGGGTGGCAAAGCGGCGCATGGGCGATCCGGGCAAGAAAATTTCGCGGGGTTCGTCGGGAACCCTTCGATGATCCTGTCTGATAAAGGCTTATGCGTGACGCCGCAACGCAGCGAAATTGCCATTGCGGCGGCTGGCGGTGAAGCGGCCTAGCGCCTAGTTTAGCGGCATGAACGCGCCCGTGACGATAAAGCCGCCCCTGAAGGTCCTGCTGGCCAGCCCGCGCGGCTTCTGCGCGGGGGTCGACCGGGCCATCCAGATCGTCGAGCGGGCCATCGAGAAATACGGCTCGCCGGTCTATGTGCGCCACGAGATCGTGCACAACAAACATGTGGTCGACCGGCTGAAGGCCATGGGCGCCATCTTCGTGGAGGAGCTTTCCGAAGCGCCGACGGACCGGCCGATCGTCTTCTCCGCCCACGGGGTGCCCAAGTCGGTGCCGGAAGAGGCCAAGGGCCGCAAGATGCTCTACCTCGACGCCACCTGCCCCCTGGTCTCCAAGGTGCATGTGGAGGCCCAGCGCCACTATGAGGCCGGCCGCGAGATCGTGCTGATCGGCCACGAGGGCCACCCGGAGGTGGTGGGCACCATGGGCCAGCTGCCCGAGGGCACGGTGGCGCTGATCGAGACGGTGGAGCAGGCGGCGGTCTATACGCCCAAGAACCCGAACAACGTGGCCTTCGTGACCCAGACGACGCTGTCGGTGGACGACACCGCCGAGATCGTGGCGGCGCTGCAGGCCCGCTTCCCGGCCATCGCCGCGCCGCACAAGGAAGACATCTGCTACGCCACCACCAACCGCCAGGAGGCGGTCAAGGCGCTGGCCGACGCCTGCGACCTGCTGCTGGTGGTGGGCTCGCGCAACTCCTCCAACTCCCTGCGGCTGGTCGAGGTCGGCCGCCGCAAGGGCGCGCGCGACGCCAAGCTGCTGGACGACGCCTCGGGGCTCGACTGGGCCTGGCTGGATGGGGTGGAGACGGTGGGCGTCACCGCCGGCGCCTCGGCCCCGGAACTGCTGGTACAGCAGCTGATCCTGACCCTGGCCACCCGCTACGACCTCAATGTGGAAGAGATCGCGCCGACGCGGGAGACGGTGGTCTTCAAGCTGCCGAAAGTGTTGGCGGGTTAGCGGACCCGGCTTCGCAGCCAGGCCGTCAAGGCGTCGATCCCCATTTCGCCCTTGGCAACGCCCATCATGATATCCGTCGCCTCCTCGTTGCTGGCCGTAAGTTCGAGGTCGTGATCGTCGAGGAACATGCCCAGCGCCATGAAGGCAGTGCGCTTGTTGCCGTCGATAAAAGGATGATTGCTGCTGATGGCCACCCCATAGGTCGCCGCAAGCTCGATCAGGTCCTCGACGCCCTCGTAGGCGAAACGATTGAGCGGGCGGGCAAGCGCCGATTCCAGCAAGCCTTCGTCGCGCACGCCCGCAGCCCCGCCGGTTTCGGTCAGGACGTCCTCATGCAGCGCGAGGACGAACTCGCGCGACAGCCAGTACGGTCCGGACATGGGGGCTACTTGGCGAGGGCTTCGAAGGTCTGGCGATAGCGCTCGCGGAAAGCGCGGGCGCGCTCGCGTCGCTCGTCGGCTGAGCGCGGATGCTTGGAGAGCACGATCTCTCCCGTGGAGTTGTCGATATAGAGCGTGTCGCCAACGCCCGACTGGAGCGCGGCCTGTGCCTCGTCGCTCAGCACCAGGGCTATGGACTCACCCAATTTTTCGATCTTCACGGCGATCATTTCGCTCACTCCTGTAGGTCAACCATATCACACGGCGTTCGACGATACAGGTCGAGGCTTGACCGCCAGCGCCGCCTCCCGCAATCCCCGCGCATGGCCGTCTATACCGACATCTCCGACGAGGAACTGAGCGAACTGCTGGCCGGCTTCGACATCGGCGCGCCGCTGGCGTTCAAGGGCATCGCCGAGGGGGTGGAGAATTCCAACTTCCTGCTGGAGACGGAGGCCGGCCGCTACATCCTGACCGTCTATGAGCGCCGCGTGAAGGCGGACGAGCTGCCCTTCTTCCTCGGGCTGATGGGGCATCTGGCGGGGCGGGGCTTCCCCAGCGCGACGCCGGTGGCCGACCGCAAGGGCCAGGTGCTGCAGCGGCTGCGGGGTAAGCCCTGCGTGATCGTGGATTTCCTGCAGGGGCTGTCGGTGCGCCGCCCGACCGCCGCCCATTGCCGCGAGGCCGGCGAGGGGCTGGCGTGGCTGCATTTGTCGGCGCAGGGGTTTGCCGGCCGCCGCGCCAACGACCTGGGCCAGCCGCGCTGGGCGCCGTTGTTCGCCGGCCTGCGCAAGGACGCCGAGGCGTTGAAGCCCGGCCTGTCGGCGACTATCGACAAGGATCTGGCGACGTTGGCGTTGTCCTGGCCGCGCAACCTGCCCAGCGGGATCATCCACGCCGACTTCTTCCCCGACAACGTCTTCTTCCAGGCCGGCAAGTTCGCGGCCGCCATCGACTTCTACTTCGCCTGCGACGATGCCCTGGCCTACGACATCGCCGTGTGCCTGAACGCCTGGTGCTTCGAGGCGGACGGCAGCTTCAACGTCACCTCGGCGCGAGCCTTCATCAACGGCTATGAGCGCCGCCGGCCCCTGTCGCCGGCCGAGCGCGAGGCCCTGCCGATCCTGGCGCATGGGGCGGCGATGCGCTTCTTCCTGACCCGGCTGAACGACTGGGGCTCGACCCCCGCCGGGGCGCTGGTGAAGCCGCATGATCCGCTGGAATATGAGCGCAAGCTGGCCGTTCACCGCGAGGGGCTGACGGCCGGCGGCGGCCTGGCGCTGTTTCCCGCATGACCCCCAAGGTGGTGATCTTCACCGACGGCGCCTGCCGCGGAAATCCCGGGCCGGGCGGCTGGGGCGCGATCATGATCGCGGGAACCCACAAGAAGGAAATCTGCGGCGGCGAGCGGGCCACGACCAACAACCGCATGGAGCTGATGGCGGCGATCCAGGCGCTGGAGGCGCTGACCAAGCCGTGCAAGGTCGAGTTGCATACCGACAGCCAGTATGTGCGCACCGGCATCACCGAGTGGGTCGCGGGCTGGAAGGCGCGCGGCTGGAAGACGGCCGCCAAGGCGCCGGTGAAGAACGACGACCTGTGGAAGCGGCTGGACGCGGCGCGTCAGCGCCACGACGTCGACTGGCGATGGGTCAAGGGCCACGCGGGCAACGAGCTCAACGAGTTGGCGGACGCCCTGGCCAACAAGGGCCTGGAGAAGACCCTCGGCGAGCGCTGATTTTTCGGCCAAGGCAAGCGCGCGGCTTGACTAGTTCAACATCGAACCATAATAGTGGTTTAATATTAAATCATATGGATCAGCGCAGATGCAGCGGCGTGACTTCATCCGCCTGATCGGCGGCGGCGTGGTGCTGGCGGCGGGGCCGGGCGGGTGTGCGGAGGCGCCCGACGCCCGCGCCGCGTGGCGCAATCCCGGCGCGGCGGAATATGATCCCCGAATGCGGGCATTGTCCTGGGCCATCCTCGCGCCCAACCCCCACAACATGCAGCCCTGGATGGCCGACCTGAGCGTGGCCGACGAGGTGACGCTCCATGTCGATCCCACGCGGCTGTTGCCGGTGACCGACCCGTTCAACCGTCAGATCGTCATCGGCTGCGGCGCGTTTTTGGAGCTGTTGCGGATGGCCGCGGCGGCGGAGGGGATCAGCGCCGAGATTACGCCCTTCCCGGACGGCGAGCCCCAGCCCGTGCTGGATGGCCGACCGGTGGCGAGGGTGCGGTTCACGCCCGGTGGCGCGACGGCGGACCCCTTGTTCGCCCAGGTCCTGTCGCGCCGGACCAGCCGGGTCGCCTTCACCGATCTCGCGCCGAGGGGCGATCTGCTGGAAGGCGTCGCCGAGGCAGGCCAGACGCCGGGCGTGGTCCCATCATTCACCGTTGAACCAACTCTGGTGGCGCGGCTACGCGCCATCGCCAAATCCGGAGCGCGGATCGAGGCCCACACCTCGGCGGCCCAGACGGAATCCGCCGAGCGCACCTTTTTCGGCGCCCACGACGTGGCCGCCCACCGCTACGGCATCAGCCTCGAAGGCCCCACCATTGAGGTCGCCCACGCGGTGTGCCTGTTGACCCAGAAGACCCTGGCCCAGCCGGGCTCCTGGGCCTTCAAGCAGTCGGAGGCCTTCATGGACCCGCTGGCGGACAAGGCCCCGGCCTTCATGTGGCTGACCACATCCGGAAACAGCCGCGCCGAGCAGGTCGCCGCCGGCCGGGCCTATGTGCGCCTGAACCTGGCGGCCGCCGCCGAGGGGCTGGCCATGCATCCGTGGAGCCAGGCGCTGCAGGAGTATCCGACCATGGCCAGCCTCTACGGCGAAGCGCACAGGGCGATGGCGCCGGAGGGCGGGCGGGTGCAGATGTTCGTGCGGGTGGGCTACGTCGAATCGCCGGTCCGGCCCGCCCCTCGCCGGGGCCTGGCCTACAATCTGAAGCGGAACCCGAACGCGTGACCCTGCAGCCAAGCGCCGTCGCCAAGGCCAAGGACCGGCCCGACTTCATGGTCTTCAACGAGATCGCCATCATCGCCCAGCTGGCGGAAAACCGGTTGGAGCGGTCGCTGCCCGACGGCATGTCGGCGGCGCAGTTCGGGCTGTTGAACCATTTCTCGCGACGTGGCGGGCAGGAGAGCCCGGCCCAGTTGGCCTCCGCCTTCCAGGTCACCAAGGGGGCGATGACCAACACCGTCCAGAAGCTGGAGGCGCGGGGCCTGATTCGCGTCGTTCCGCATGGGCAGGACGGGCGCAGGAAGCTGGTGTCGATCACGCCGGAGGGGGTGATCGCGCATGGCCAGGCCATCCTGGCGCTCAGGCCCTATTTCGCTTCGTTGCGGGAAGCCTTCACCGACCAGGAGTTCGAGACCGCGCTGCCCTTCCTGCGAGCCATGCGCGCCTGGCTGGACGACAACCGCTAGGGCCGGGAAATCTAGGCCGCGCGGATGCGCAGGATCGCGCCCTTCACGCCGGTGACCTCGACCTTCTGCTGCGGGTCGGGGGCGAGGCCGGACTCGGTCTCGGCCGCCCATTCCTTGCCATCCACGAACACCCGGCCGGCGCCGTTGACGAAGGCCGATACCGCCATGCCGTGGTGGCCCACCAGGCGCACCAGGGGATCGTTGATGTCCGACCGGTCGGGGACCGGCTTCATCATGCGGCGCGAGATGATGGTACTGACGATGGTCAGGCCCGCGAAGATCAGCACCGCCACCGGGCCGCTCATCGGCACGAAGGCGACCAGCAGGGCCACTGCCGCCGCGCAGGCGGCCGGCCACAGCAGCCAGCCGGAGCCGGTGTGCAGCTCGACCGCGAGCAGGATGGCGCCCAGAGCCAGCCAGCCCCAGAAGGGGTGGGTCATGAGGTAGGCGATGGCGTCAGGCATGACCTAAGCTCCCGTGCGTGGAACCGCCGCGCCGCCGCGCCGCGCGCCGCCGGCGTCCGTGGGCGCCGAAGGCGTGTTGGTGGCCGTCGCGCTCTTCACCAGCTCGGAGATGCCGGCGATGGAGCCCGCGATGGAGGCCATGTCGGTGGGCACGATGATGGTCTTGGTGTTGGGCGATCCGGCGATACGGCCGAAGGCCTCGACGTACTTCTGGGCCACGAAGTAGTTGATGGCGTTGACGCTGCCGCCCTCGATGGCGTCGCTCACGACCTTGGTGGCGTTGGCCTCGGCGGTGGCCAGGCGTTCGCGGGCCTCGGCGTCGCGGTTGGCGGCTTCCTTGCGGCCCTCGGATTCCAGGATGGCGGCCTGTTTAGCGCCTTCCGCCCGGGTGATCTGGGCCTGACGCTCGCCGTCGGCCTCGGTGATCAGGGCGCGGCGTTCGCGCTCGGCCTTCATCTGCCGGGTCATGGCGTTGGTGATGTCGGGCGGCGGCAGCAGGTCCTTGATCTCGATGCGCGCCACCTTGACGCCCCAAGGGCTGGTGGCTTCGTCGATGACGGTCAGCAGGCGGCTGTTGATGTGCTCGCGCTGGCTCAGCACTTCGTCCAGCTCCATCGAACCGACCACGGTGCGCAGGTTGGTCATAGTCAGCTGGGTGATGGCGAAGTTGAGGTTGGCCACGCGATAGGCGGCGGCGGCGGCGTCCATCACCTGGATGAAGACGATGGCGTCGACGGAGACGCCGACGTTGTCCTTGGTGATCACCTCCTGGCGCGGTACGTCCAGCACCTGCTCCATCATGTTCACCCGGCGGCGCACGGCCTCCACGAAGGGGGTGAGGATCGACATACCGGGCTTCAAGGTGCGGGTGTAACGACCGAACCGTTCGACGGTGTATTCATAGCCCTGGGGCACGATCTTGATGATGGCCATGGCGATGGCGATCGCCAACCCCACGAAAATGACCGGTATCAGCCAACCCATGACGTTTCTCTCCGCGCCTCGCCGCGCGGGTCACCCGCGCCTTGCCACCATAGATAGGCTGTTCCGAGCTTGGGCGCAGCAAATTCAGCGGGGGGCGTCGGGCTGGGTGTCGGCCTGGGCGGGCGGCGCGTCGGCGCTTTGGGCGGCGGGATCGTCCTGCGGCTTGGGGTGGACGGTATGGGTGATGGCGGCCAGCCTGCCGGCCAGGCCCTGGCCCTTGGCCGCCGTGCCGACCAGCGCCTTCTTGCTTTCCGGTGTGCAGCTGGGGAATTCGGCGGTGCGGTTGTTGTAGCCGGCGTTGAAGCGCGACTGGAGCTGGCCGTTGAAGCCCTCGTCGGCGGCCTCGACCTCGATCAGCCGGGCCATGCGGTCGCGCCAGTACTGGTCGCCCTCGCCCTCGCAGGCCTGGCGCAGGGCGTGGGCCTCGCCCAGCGTATAGGCCAAATCCAGCAGCACCTGCCGCTCGGCGGGCGCGCGCTCCTGGGCGGCGGCCATGGGCGCGATGGCCAGGGCAACGATGGTGAAGAGGGCGGCGAGACGCATGGCGGGGATTTAGCGGGGCTTGGGGCGCGGTGTCACCTTCAAGCGCCCAACAGGCGAGAACGCGGTCGCTGCCGTTCCCTCCCTTCGTCATCCCCTCGCCTTCGTCATCCTCCCCTTCCGTCATCCTCGGACTTGTTCCGAGGATCCATGCACACCGGCGGAGAAGGGTGGCCGCTGAACGCCGGCGCGCTATTCGCTCATCCACCGTGCTCATGGGTCATCGGAACAAGTCCGACGATGACGAGGGAGGTGGGGAGAGGGTGGTGGCCCTTGACGAAGCGGGTGGCGCGGGAGCCTCCGGCGGTTACTGCGCGGCCAGGGCTTCGGCGGTGCGCAGGTCGACGCTGACCAACTGGCTGACGCCCTGTTCGGCCATGGTGACGCCGAACAACCGATCGACCCGACTCATGGTCACCGGGTTGTGGGTGATGCAGATGAAGCGCGTCTGGGTGCGCCGGCGCATCTCGTCCAGCAGGTTGCAGAAGCGGTCGACGTTGGCGTCGTCGAGCGGGGCGTCGACTTCGTCCAGCACGCAGATAGGCGCGGGGTTGGCGAGGAAGACGCCGAAGATCAGGGCCGCCGCCGTCAGCGCCTGCTCGCCGCCGCTCATCAGGCTCATGGTCGACAGCCGCTTGCCGGGCGGGCAGGCATAGATTTCCAGGCCGGCCTCCAGCGGGTCGTCGTTTTCCACCAGCCGCAGCTCCGCCTGGCCGCCGCCGAACAGGGCGGCGAACAGGGTCTGGAAGTGGCCGTTGATGACGTCGAAAGCGGCCAGTAGCCGCTCGCGGCCCTCGGCGTTCAGGGCGTCGATGCCTTCGCGCAGCTTGGCGATGGCGGCGGTCAGGTCGGCGCGTTCTTCCTTCATGGTCGAGACGCGTGTGGCTAGCTCCGTGGCCTCTTCCTCGGCCCGCAGATTGACCGGCCCGATGGCGTCGCGGTCGCGCTCCAGCTGATAGAGCCGCTGGTCGATGGCGTCGGGATCGCCGGCCACCGGTTTGGATTCCGCCGCCAGGATGGCGCCCAGGGCCTCGGGCTCGACCCGGGCGGTCTCGCGCACCCGGGCGGAGATTTCCAGCAGCCGTTCGCGGGCGGCGTC
>JAQGIP010000074.1 GCA_028291055.1 Caulobacter sp. | reverse complement strand
CGTCGGCCTGGGCCTGGCTCAGCACCTGCACCCCGAACTCCCATTCCGGAAGCGCGCCCGAGGCGATGGCCTCGTGCAGGTCGCGGCGATGGAAGTCCGGATCGGCGCCGGCGATCTTCACCGCTTCGTCCCAGCACGTGGACTGCGCGCCGAGCTTGGGGCGCCAGTGGAACTTCACGAAGACGGCCTCGTCCTTGTCGTTCAGCAGGCGGAACGTGTTGACGCCGAAGCCTTCGATCATGCGCAGCGAACGCGGGATGGTGCGGTCCGACATCGCCCACATGATCATGTGGGTGCTCTCGGGCATCAGGCCGATGAAGTCCCAGAAGGTGTCGTGGGCCGACGCCGCCTGCGGATAGCCTCGGTCGGCCTCCATCTTCACGGCATGGACCAGATCGGGGAACTTGATGGCGTCCTGGATGAAGAAGACCGGGATGTTGTTGCCGACGAGGTCCCAGTTGCCCTCCTTGGTATAGAGCTTGACGGCGAAGCCGCGCACGTCGCGCGGCGTGTCCACCGACCCCGCGCCGCCCGCCACGGTGGAGAAGCGCACGAACACCTCGGTGCGCTCGCCGACTTCGGTCAGCACCTTGGCGCGGGTCACATCGGCCAGGCTGTCGGTCAGTTCGAAATAGCCGTGCGCGGCCGAGCCGCGCGCGTGCACGATCCGCTCAGGAATGCGCTCATGGTCAAAGTGCTGGATCTTCTCGCGGAGGATGAAGTCCTCCAGCAGGGCCGAGCCGCGCCGGCCGGCCTTCAGGGAGTTCTGATCGTCGCTGAGCGGCGCGCCGAAGTTGGTGGTGATCCGGGCCTCGGGCGCCGAGGCGGTCTGATGCGGTTCGCCGCCGTTACCGGCGACGGGCTTGGCGGCGGGCGTTTTGACGGCCTTTGAATTGGGCACGGGCGGCTTTCCTTGTATCAGCGGGCTCACGACAAACGCCCTAACGCGACGCCCCGGATTTGGTGGCGCCGGCCGGGCTCGCGAAAACGGGAAAGTTGGCCGCCATGATCCAGACGATGCGCGCCATGGCCGTCACCACCTTCGCCCCCGACGCCCGGCCCCGGCCGATCGACTTCCCGATGCCAGAGCCCCGCGCCGGTGAGGCGGTGGTCCGCATGGCCTTCGCCAGCGTCAACCCGGCCGACTGGAAGTGCGCCGAGGGCTGGCTGCTGCGGTTCCCCCAGTTCAAGCCCGCGCTCCCCTTCGGCCTCGGCTTCGATGGCGCGGGCGTGGTCGCGGCGGTGGGCCCGGGCGACACCGATCTAAAGCCCGGCGACCGGGTTTTCGTGCGCGGCAACCAGATGAACGGCGACCACGGGACCTTCGCCACCCATTGCCGCACCACGGTCGACGGCTTGGCCAAGCTGCCGGATGGCGTCAGCCTGCGCGACGCGGCCACCGTGCCCACGGCGGGTCTGACCGCCTGGCAGAGCCTGATGCGCGCCGGTGAACTCCAGCCGGGCCAGTCGGTGCTGGTCAATGGCGGCGCGGGCGGGACGGGCGGGTTCGCCGTCCAGCTCGCCAAGGCGGCCGGCGCGCGGGTCGCGGCCACCTGCGGCGCGGACAATGTCGACTATGTGTGCGGCCTGGGCGCCGGCCTCGTCCAAGACTACCGCCAGCCTGGTCTCGCCCAGGCCATCGCGGCCTGGTCGCCGGGCGGCGTCGACCTGCTGCTCGACACCGTCAATCTGGCGGGCAGCGACATCATGCTGCCGCTGGTCCGGCCCGGCGGCGTCCTGGTGGCCATCGAGACCCTCGACCTCACCGCCACGCGCCATGACCCGGCGCGGGCCGCCGCGCGGGGCGTGAGGCTGGTGGAGATGACCGCGATCCGGGCCAAGAGCGTCGAGGACCTGATGCGCATCGGCGCGCTGATGGCGGAGGGCAAGGTCCGCGCGCCGCAGACCCGCCTTCTCCCCCTCGACAAGGCGGCCGACGCTCTGGCCGAGGTGAAGGCCGGCCATGTACGCGGCAAGCTGCTTCTGGAGATCGGCGGCGAGCCCGCCTAGAGCGTTATCCGCTCCGATAGAATCGGAGCGGCGCTCTAGGTATTTGTTTTGTCGCGCTTTTCGGCGGCGAACCGGTATCCACTTCGCCGGAAAGCGCTCTAGGCGAGCGGCGGCCGCGTCGCGCGCAGCATGGTCGCCGGCCCGTCGGTCACGGCGTAGCGATAGCTGCGATGGGCGATCCGCCAACCATCCGGCGTGCGCACCCACTGGTCGTCATACTGGCCGCCGCAGACATAGAGGGCGCCGTCGTGGCCGTTGGCGCCCCGGTGCATGGCATGGAAGTTGGCCCTGCCCACGGCCCGGTCGCCATCGATCTCCAGGCGGATGTTGAGCACATTGTGGTGGGTGGCGCCGCAGTCGGACTGGGGTCCCATGCCCACCTTCAGCCGGGCCACCAGGGAGGCGAGGTTGGGATCGAGATGGCCATTGGCGCTGCGATAGTCACCCACCGCCTCGGGGATGAAGACCTCGTCCAGCCGGTTGAAATCCTTGGAGTCGATCACCTCGCAATATCGGAAATAGACCTGTTCGATCAGGTGCTTGTCCCAAAGGGTTTGCGTGGCGTTGCATGGAGCGGTCATGCCGCCATGATGCAATCACGCTCGGCGGGGTCAACGCCGCCGGGCGGACTCAGCCGCCTGCATTTCAGATCGCTCGCGCGTCAGCGCAGCACCGTGCCCTCAATGATACCGCCGCCGCCCTTGCTCTTGGCCTTGCGCTTGCCCCAGCGCTTGCGTTCGCGCTTTTCGGCCACCTCGGGCGGCAGGCCGTGCTTGGCCTCGATATCCTTCTGCAGCGCCTTGGCCGCCATCAGGTGGCCGGGGAACAGCATGTCGATGGCCGAGCCGATCAGGCTGATGCCGGGGATCGGGATGGTGTCGGGCAGGTTGTCGAGCACGATGTAGAGACCCATCCGGCTCAGGGTGGCGAACGACGCCTGGGCGCGGAAGCCGTGACCCATCATGAACAGCCCGGCCAGCACGCCATAGATCAGGTTGACGCCGGGGATCCAGGCCAGGATGCCGTCCATGCCGATGCCGAACGGGCCGATGCCGATCAGCCGGTCGGACAGCTTCTTCAGCTGTTCGGCGTGTCGCCACGCCTCATGGGCTCGTTCGCGGGATACGGTCATGCCGGAGACAACGCTCGCGGGAAAAAGCCGATCCGTCTAGCCCAGAAACACCACGCGGCGCGTTTCCTTGCCGGCCCGCACGCGGGTCATCAGGTCGCGGTATTCGGCCGAGGCCATGGCGTCGGCGCGGTTGCCCTCGAAGTAGATGGTGTCGGCCATGTGCTTGAGCAGCACGTCGCCCGCCCACTTATGGCCGGTGAACAGGGCATCGACGATGCCGCCGAAGGTGGGGATCAGGGGCGCCACCGTATCCAGCACCAGCAGCACCGACATCTCCAGCAGCACCATGGGCGAGGAACGCGCGCGAATGCCCTCCCAGATCAAGGCAGCGCCGGCCGCGCCCGAATAGAGCGGGCCGATGAAGGGTACGAAGCCGGTGATGGCGTCGAGGCCCACGCCGAACGGGCCGATCTTGACCAGGTTGTCCGACAGCTTCTGGGTGCGTTGCACGCTGGCCCGGATGTTGTGCAGATCGAGGTGCGACTTGGCGAAGATCATCCGTCACTCCGGCGGGCATGGGCTCGCTGTGGGCGGTCACTCTGCATCAAGCCGGGCCGGGCCGGAAGGGCATGGGCCCGGGATTCCCCCCTGGCGCTAGTTTGCGGGGCAACGGCGCCGCTTGGCTGGAGAACCCTTAGCGTTTGGCCGCGCAATCCTTATCTGAGGCTGGCGCGTTCATGCTTAACTGTGGGCCGGACGGGCCGGAGATTTCGCGAGATGCTGATCACGACCACGCCCTTCATCGAGGGCCAGCCGGTCAGGGAGTACAAGGGCGCGATCTACGCAACCTCGATCCTGGGCGCCAACTTCGTGCTCGATTTCCTGGCCGCCGTGCGCGACTTCATCGGCGGCCACAGCCGCGCCTATGAGCGCGTGCTGGCCCGCGCCCGCGACGACGCGATGAAGAACCTGATCAAGGAAGCCGAGAAGCTGGGCGCCAACGCCATCGTCGGCGTCGATCTGGACTACAATACCGTCGGCCCCAACGCCCAGATGCTGATGGTTTCGGTTTCGGGAACCGCCGTCGTTCTTTAGAGACGGCTGCGCATGACCGCGCCCGCCACCCTCGACATCGCCGACCTGGAAGCTCGCCTGCTGGCCGGCGACCGCGCCGCCCTGGCCCGCGCCATCACCCTGGTGGAAAGCCGCCGCGCCGATCACCAGGTCCAGGGCCGCGCCCTGCTCGAGCGGCTGATGCCCCACACCGGCAAGGCCCAGCGCATCGGCCTGACCGGTGTGCCGGGCGCGGGCAAGTCGACCACCATCGAGGCGCTGGGGGTGAGGCTGACCGCCGCCGGCCACAGGGTCGCGGTCCTGGCCGTGGACCCGTCGTCCGGCCGCACCGGCGGCTCCATTCTCGGCGACAAGACCCGCATGGAGCGGCTGTCGGTCGACCCCAACGCCTACATCCGCCCCTCCCCTTCGAGCGGCACGCTTGGCGGGGTGGCGCGCAAGACCCGCGAGGCCATGCTGCTGTGCGAGGCGGCGGGCTTCGACATCGTCATCGTCGAGACGGTGGGCGTGGGCCAGTCGGAGACGGTGGTGGCCGAGATGGTCGACATCTTCGTGGCCCTGCTGATCCCCGGCGGCGGCGACGAACTGCAGGGCATCAAGAAGGGGCTGATCGAACTGGCCGACCTGATCGTCATCAACAAGGCCGACGCCGATCCCGACCGGGCCGAGCGCTCGGCCCGCGAATACCGTGCGGCGCTGCACATCCTCACTCCGGCCTCGCCCGACTGGACGCCGCCGGTGATCACCGCCTCGGGCCTCAAGGGCGCGGGCCTCGACGTCCTCTGGACTCAGATCACCCGCCACCGCGAGATCATGAGCGCCACCGGCGCCAGGTCTGCCCGCCGCGCCGAACAGGACGCGCGCTGGATGTGGGCCCAGGTCACCGACCGTTTGAACGCCGCCTTTCGCGCCAAGCCCGAGGTGGCGTCCCTCGCGCCGGAGCTGGAACGCCAGGTGCGCGCCGGACGGATGCCGGCCTCGGCGGCTGCGGACCGGTTGCTGAAGGCGTTTGGGTTGGAGGACGACGGGCGGAAATAGGCCCTTGACCCGGCCCCTGGGGCCGCCCTCACAGAAGGTCCGGTCTGGAGGAGGACGTTGTTTGGACGAGCAGTGGTTCGGGCCGGCGGAGATGGCCAAACGGTTGGGCGTGAGCGCCAAGGCGCTGCGCGTCTACGAGCGTGAGGGGCTGGTTATACCCCTGCGCACGCAGGCCGGCTGGCGGGCTTACGGACCCGAGCAGGCCCTGCGCCTGCATCAGGTCCTGACCCTGAAATGCCTGGGCCTGCCGCTGAAGCAGATCGCGGCGCTGCTGGCCGGCCGCCTGGCCAGCCTCGATGCCGTGCTTGAGCTGCAGCAGAGCGTGCTGCAGCGGCGGCGCGACGAGGCCGATCGGGCGCTGGCGCTGTTGTCCGCGGCTCGTGAAAAGCTCGCCCGCGATGGCGTCCTCTCTCCCGAAGATCTGACCCAACTCACCAGGGAGACCGTCATGACGGACCAGCCGAAATACGACGACGAGTGGCGCAAGGCCTTCGAGGCCCTGGCCGGAAAATACTACACCCCCGAGCAGATGGAGGCCGTCCGGCGCGAGAAGAAGGCGGCCTATGCCAAGGCGGGCTATGACCAGCAGAGCTTCATGCAGGAATGGGAGGCTCTGTTCGAAGAGCTTCGGGCCGTCAAGGCGCTCGGCGATGTGACCTCGCCCCGAGCCTGCGAGATGGTGCGCCGCTGGAACGCGCTGACCTCGCCCATGCAGAGGGACCCGGACCTGGCGCGGACGACGCGGGCCATCTGGGCCGACGCCGTCGCCGATCCGGAGGTGGCCCGGCAGCTTCCCGTGCAACCCGACGACCTGGCCTTCGTGCAACGCATCGCCGACGGCATGCGCGAGCGGGGCGAGTTGCCGCCGCGCGCGTGACGGCTGGTGCGGGCGTGGGCGGCGTCGGGTCTAACCCCGATCCGTTTCCAGGAAGCGGATCAGCGCCGTCTCGAAGCCTCGCGGCGAGCCCGTGGTCTTGAAGTCCAGCTCGGCCTTGGCGAAGGCGTCCAGCACGGCCGGATGCACATAGGCCGCGCGGCAGACCGCCGGGGTATTGCCGAGCAGGCCGGACACCGCCTTGATGCAGGTCGCCACCGCCCGCCTGGCCTCCGTCTCGCTCGATGGCGCGGCCTGCATGGCCAGGGCGCGCGCGGCGGAGACGGTGCCGGCCCAGGTGCGGAAGTCCTTGGCGGTGAAGTCCTGGCCGGTGGCGGCGCGCAGATAGTCGTTGATGTCGGCCGATTCCACAGGCCGCAACTCGCCCCCCTCGTCGCGGTATTTGAACAGCCGCTGGCCGCGCAGTTCCTGGCAGGCCTTGACGATGCGCACCAGCCGCCGGTCCTGGAAGCCCGTCTTGTGCATCTTGCCGCTCTTGCCCTTGAACTCGAACACGGCGCCGGCGCCGGACACCTTCACGTGCCGCTTCTGCAGGGTGGTCAGGCCAAAGCTCTTGTTGGTCTTGGCGTATTCGTCGTTGCCGACCCGGATCAGCGTCACCTCCAGCAGCCGCACCACCGCCGCCAGCACCTTCTCGCGCGGCAGTCCGCGCCGGGCGAGGTCGGCTTCGACCTGCCTGCGCAGCCGGGGTAGGGCATGACCGAAGGCGGCGACACGGCCGTATTTGTGCTCGTCGCGGGTGGCGCGCCACTTGTCGTGATAGCGGTATTGCTTGCGCCCCCGCTGGTCGCGGCCGGTGGCCTGAATGTGGCCACGCGCGCTGGCGGCGATCCACACGTCGCTCCAGGCCGGAGGGATGACCAGTTTGGCGATCCGGTCGAGGGTCTTGTCGTCCTTCACCGCGCGGTCGTGGGCATCCTTGTAGGCAAAGCCCTTGCCCGATTTCACGCGGCGGATGCCGGGGTCGTCCTCATGGACGTAGATCAGGCCCGCCTCTTCGGCGGCGACGGGGCTTTCCAGGCTGTCTCTGGCCATGTCGATCGCGGGCGCCCTGGTATTGTTTGAACCCAGGCGCAACGTGCTAGGGAGAGCGCCAGTTCCGGTCCCTGAAGTCCGGCAGCGGAGAGCGCCTTGAACTACCGCCACGCCTTCCATGCCGGCAACTTCGCCGACCTGGTCAAGCACGCCGCCCTGACCCTGTTGCTGGAGGCGATGACCGCCGATCCGGCGCCGCTGAGCGTCATCGACACCCATGCGGGCGCGGGCCTCTACGACCTCGGCGACGACATGGCCAAAAAGTCGGGCGAAGCCGCCGTGGGGATCGCGCGCCTGATCGCCGCCCCCGATGCGCCGCGCGCCTTCGACGCCCTGAAGGCGGCCGTCGCCGAGGCCAATCCTGAAGGGGGCCTGCGCCTCTACCCCGGTTCGCCCGCCCTGATCGGCCGGGCCCTGCGCAAGGCCGACCGCTACATCGCCTGCGAGATCCGCGACGATGACGTGGCCCTGCTGCGCCAGACACTGGCGCCCTATCCCGGCGCCCAGGCGGTCCAGGCCGACGGTTTCGCCACCGCCGTGGAACGCATGCCCGCCATAGGCCGCGTCCTGGTGCTGATCGATCCGCCGTTCGAGCGGGCCGACGACTACGCCAACATCGCCGCCACCATGGCCGCCGTGCGCGCGCGCAACCCCGCCGCCGCGGTCGCCGCCTGGCTGCCGCTCAAGGACCTGGAGACCTTCGACGCCTTCCTGCGCTCGCTCGAGCCCGCCGGGGCCGGCGCCCTGGTCGCCGAGGCGCGGCTGAAGCCCCTGACCGACCCCATGAAGATGAACGGCTGCGCCATGGTCATCGCCGGCGCGCCGGCCTCCCTGGAAGCGCCGCTGCAGGCCGCCTGTGACTGGGTGGTCGCGCGGCTGGGGTCACAGGGCGGCAAGGCGCGGCTGTGGCGTCTGGCCTGATCGCACCCGAAAGGCGCGGCCCAGCCGAAACTTGAGGCGCCGGCTGCCTTCAGGGAAACCAATCGTCCGTCACGCGAGTTTCGCACTTGCGAAGGCGACAACCATGTTATGTTGCATTGCACAATATTCCTCGGCCGAAGGCCGGAATGCAGGAGGCGATCACGCCATGGCCAAGCTTGTCCCCGAGTCCGACACCGCCGCGTTCGAAACCGGAAAGGCCATCAGCCTACCGCTCGGCATGGCCTCGCCCCTGTGGTTCGCCTTCGCCGGCGCCGCCGCGACCGGGGCCGCGTTCTGGTGGATGAGCCGCTGGGCCAATCCCACCAACCTGGAAGCCCTGGCCGGCTGGACCACGAAGACCGCCGACACCGCGGTCGAAGCCGCCGAGGTCACAGCGGAGACCGTACAGGAGGCCGTCGCCGAACCCGCTCTGGAAGCGGTCATGGAGTTCGCGCCCGAGCCTGTCGCCGAGACCCTGGCCGCTCTGGCGCCTGAGCCCGTGGCTGAACCGATCGCGGAAGCCACCCCTGAGCTCGTCGTCGAAGCGGCGCCTGAGCCTGAGCCCGCCCCCGCCCCCGCCCCCGCGATCCTGCCCGACGACCTGAGCCGCATCGTCGGCATCGGCCCCAAGCTGTCGATCGCCCTCGCCGAACGCAGCCTCACCACCTTCGCTCAGTTGGCCGCCCTGACCACCGACGACCTTGCCCAGCTGGACAAGGCCCTCGACCTCAAGGGCCGCGCCGTCCGTGACGCCTGGGTCGCCCAGGCCGCACGGTTCGCCGAGAGCGTCTAACGCCTACTGAACCATCCGGGCGCTGGGGCAGAGATCGGCCAGCGGACAGCGTCCGCAGGCCGGCGCGCCGTCCACGCAGACCTCCTGGCCGTGGCGTTTCAGCAGCCAGTGCAGTTCGTAGAGATCGTCGCCATCCCAGGCCGGATCGATGTGGCGGCTGAACTCCGTATGCGCCTTGCCCAAATCCTTGTGGAAAGCGAACCCCAGCCGGTTGGCGGTGCGGCAGACGTGGGTGTCGACCACCATGATGCGCCGCTTCAACGAACTGAAGTTCAAGGTGGTGGCCGCCGCCTTCGGGCCAACGCCGGTCAGGTTACGAAGCTTGCGAAAGGCGGCCTCAGTGGGCAGGTCCGACAGGAAGCCCAAGGTCAGGTCGCCGTGGGCGTTGTGCAGCATTCGCAGCGCCGCCACCAGCCAGCGTGACTTGGGCTCGGCGTGCTCAACGTCGAAGATCACCGCCTCGACCTCCTCCGGCCGTGCCGCCATGATCCCTTCCGGCTCGGCCCAGCAGATCATCAGCCGCTCCAGCGCGGCCCAGGACACGGCATCCAACGTGCGACTGCTGATGATGGCGTGGATCAGCTGCCAGATGGGCGCCATCCGGTCGTTGGAGCGCACCGGCCCGCGTAGCTGACGCAGGCGCGAACGCACGCGCGGTAGGGTCTCGTCGTACAGCATACTGGACTGCATCACGCCCTCCGCGAATGAGAACATTATGAGAACATTGACGGCCGGAAGAGTCAACGCCGCGATGACCCGGCGTCATGGCGCCGCTCGTTTTCTCCCTTTCCCGCCGCCGCGCCTTCGGTATGGTGATCGCAGATAACAAAGGCCCCAACGGCCAGACGACCCCCGGGAGGATAAGATGGCATTCGGCAAGAAGCTGCGGTTCGGCGCGTTCATCGCCCCCTTCCACCCGGTGGATGAAAACCCCACCCTGGCCATCGAGCGCGATTTCGAACTGGTCCAGCACATGGACCGCCTGGGCTATGACGAGGCCTGGATCGGCGAGCACCACTCCGCCGGCTACGAGATCATCGCCAGCCCCGAGCTGTTCATCGCCACGGCGGCCGAGCGCACGAAGAACATCCGCCTGGGCACCGGCGTCTCCTCCCTGCCCTACCACCACCCGCTGATGCTGGCCGACCGCATCAATCAGCTCGACCACGTCACCCGCGGCCGGGTGATGTTCGGCGTGGGCCCCGGCGCCCTGCCCTCCGACGCCTTCATGATGGGCATCCCGGTGTCGGCCCAACGCGACCGCATGGACGAGGCGCTCGACGTGCTGGTGCCGCTGTTGCGCGGCGAGACGGTGAGCAAGAAGACCGACTGGTTCGAGCTCAACGAAGCGCGCCTGCAGATGACGCCCTATTCGCGCCCGTCCGTCGAGATCGCCGCCGCCAGCCAGGTCTCGCCCACCGGCGCCAACGCCTGCGGCCGTCACGGCATCGGCATGCTGTCGATCGGCGCGACCTCGGCCGGCGGCTTCAATGCGCTGGCTTCCAACTGGGCCATCGCCGAGGAGAAGGCCCGCGACTGCGGCACGAGCGTTGACCGCGACGGCTGGCGCCTTGTGGGCCCCATGCATGTGGCCGCCACCCGCGAACAGGCCCGCGAGGACGTGAAGTTCGGCCTGCACAAATGGCTGCACTACTTCCGCGAGGTGGCCGCCCTGCCGCTGGCGCCCGACGACGGCACCGATCCCGTCGACGCCCTGATCAACTCCGGCATGGCGGTGATCGGCACCCCGGACGACGCCGTCGCCCAGATCGAACGGCTGCAGGCCCAGTCGGGTGGTTTCGGCGCCTTCCTGCTGATGGACCACAACTGGGCCGAATGGGAGGCCAAGAAGAAGTCGTTCGAGCTGATCGCCCGCTATGTGATGCCCAAGATCCAGCAGCTCAACGTCAACCGCGAAGAGTCGCTGGAATGGGCCAAGACCAACCGGCCGAAATTCATCGGCGAGGCGATGATGGCCGTGGGCGTGCGCGTGGCCCAGCATATCCAGGACAAGGGCACCGACAACATCCGCCCCGAAATCCTCGAGGCCATGGGCATGGGCAAGAAACCGGAAGCGGCCGAATAGCCGCCATCGCCCCTGCACTCAGGCGTCGGCGGCGGCCAGATAGGCGCTGCTGACGAATCCATCGGCGACGCCGTCGCCCTGCAGGTCGGCCATGGTCCAGTCGCCCACGGTCTTCAGCGCATAGACCCGCGCGCCCAGGGGCAGCAGGCCGATCTTGTCGAATTCGACGCCGGGTCCGGCGCGCAGGCGCAGGCCCGCGCGGGCATTGACGCGCATGGCGACGGCCGGGGTCGCGCCCGGCAGCGAAAAGTCGCCGATATCGCCGCCCGCATTGGTCTGGTCGGGGTCACAGGCGACGCCGGCCACCGTTGTGGGCATCTCCTGCTTCAGACTCCAGCGCCCGGACTTCAGGAAGGCCTTGTAGCCGGCCCATCCGGTGGACTGCGCCAGCCAGGCCCGTTCCGCGAGGCCGGCGTCCAGCACGGCGGCGCAGGTCAGGCCGCTGCCATAGACGCCGACACTGTAGACGGCGTCCGGCCCCGCCGCCGCGAAAGCCTCGGCGACCCCCTCGAAATAGGGAAGGATGATCGTCTTGAGCTCGGATGTTGAGGCGTCGAAGTCGACGCCGAAATAGATGGCCGACCCCGCCGGCTGGCCGATTTCCTGGGCGCCGTAGTGGCGGGCATAGGCCCCGTCCTTGACCCCCAGGGCGCGGCTGAAACTGCCGATCTGGTTGCCGTGCTTGGCTTCGTGGACGATGCCGATCCTCAGGCCGGCCGCCGCCAGCTTGACCGCTTCCGGCCGCGAGAGGCGCTTGGCCGGAATGCCAGTGTCGCGCGAATAGTAGCGGATCACCGTCTGCACGCCGGCCTGTTTGAGGGCCGCGGCCTTGGCGTCGCAGGGTTGGGAGGCGTCGATGATATCCGGCATGCTCGTCCCCTTCGTCGGTTCAGGCGGCGGCCGCATCCTGGGAGCCCCTGCGTCGCATTGCAAGGTCCGCGTGCATACCACAACCTGATGACGTCAGAGTGCCAGTTGCTCGCGCCTGCACTGCCTGGCCGCCTTGTCCGGCCGCCAGCGCAGCAGGGTCGCGCCATGGCGCATGCGCCCGCCGGTGACCTGATCATAGCGGACCTCGACCACCAGGTCGGGCTTGAGCGGCTGCCAGGAGACGTCCTTGCCCGCGCTCCAGCGGCTGGGGCCGCCCGGCGCGTCGCCGGTGAAGCCCGGCGGTTCGACCAGCGCCTCCAACTCTCGCGTCAGCTTGGGCCGCTCCGCGTTGGTGATGGTCGAGGTAAAGCCGACATGGTCCAGGCGGCCCTCATCGTCATAGAGTCCCAGCAATAGTGAGCCCACCTCGCGGCGGCTCTGGAGGTAGCGGAAGCCGCCCACCACGCAGTCGGCGGTGCGCCGCCGCTTGATCTTCAGCATGGCCCGTTCGCCCGGCAGATAGGGTCCGTCGCGCCGCTTGGCCACCACGCCGTCCAGCGCGCCCAGGCCGGCCGTCTTCAGCCAGCCCCGCGCCTCTTCGACATCGAGGGTGAAGGGCGTCAGGTCCAGCGGCGCATCCTTGCCCGCCTTACGGTGGAAAGCCTCCAAGGCTTCGCGCCGGGCGGATAGGGGTTGATCGAGCAGCATCTGGCCCTTGGCGTCCATCAGGCAGTCGAACAGCTTCAGCCGCGCCGGCGTCTCCGCCGCCAGCCGGTGCACCCGGCTCTCGGCGGGATGAAGGCGCATCTGCAGCGCCTCGAACGACAGGCCGTCGCCGGTTGGAATGACCAGCTCTCCGTCGACCACGAAGCGTTTGGCCGGCAGGGCCGCCAGGGCCGCCAGCATCTCCGGGAAGTAACGCCCCAGCGGCTTGCCGGACTTGGCCCTCAGGTCCACCTCATCTCCGTCGCGGAAGGCCAGGCAGCGGAAGCCGTCCCACTTGGGCTCATACTGCCAGCCCGCCTCGGTGGGCAGCTCGTCCACCTGGCGCGCCTCCATCGGCGCCGTGTCGAGCGCCAGACCCTTCACCGGCCCCAGGCCTCAGCCATCGATCATCTCGCGGATCTTGTTGCCCAGCGCCTCAATGGCGAAGGGCTTGGTGATGATCTGCATGCCGGGGTCCAGGTGGCCGTTGCCGACCACCGCATTCTCCGCATAGCCGGTGATGAACAGCACCTTCAGGTCGGGCCGGAACACCCGCGCCGCATCCGCCACCTGGCGGCCGTTCATGCCGCCCGGCAGCCCCACGTCGGTGATCAGGAGATCGATGCGCGCGCCCGACTGCAGCACCTTCATCCCCGACGGGCCGTCCGCCGCCTCGATGGCGTGATAGCCGGCCTCGGCCAGCACATCGCTGATCAGCATGCGCACGGTGGACTCGTCGTCGATGACCAGCACCACCTCGCCGTGGCCGGCGTAGTCGCCGCCCGGATCGGCCTTGACCTCGACCTCATCGGCCGGTCCGAAGTGGCGCGGCAGGTAGAGGCACATGGTCGTGCCCTCGCCCACTTCGGAATAGATCCGCACCTGGCCGCCCGACTGGCGCACGAAGCCGTAGATCATGGACAGGCCCAGCCCTGTGCCCTCGCCCAGCGGCTTGGTGGTGAAGAAGGGGTCGAAGGCGCGCGCGATCACCTCCGGCGTCATGCCCGTGCCGGTGTCGGTGACGCACAACGAGATATACTGGCCCGGCGTCAGATCGCGTTCGCGCGCGCCCTTGTCGTCCAGCCATTTGTTGGCCGTCTCCACGGTGATCCGCCCGCCGTCCGGCATGGCGTCGCGGGCGTTGATGCACAGGTTCAGCAGGGCGTTTTCCAACTGGTTCTGGTCGACCAGCGTCGGCCACAGGCCGACCGCCCCCACCACCTCGATCTCGATGGTCGGGCCGGAGGTGCGCCGGATCAGGTCCTCCATCTCGCCGACCAGCCGGTTCACGTTCAGCGGCCGGGGGTCCAGCGTCTGGCGGCGCGAGAAGGCCAGCAACCGCTGGGTCAGCGCCGCAGCGCGCCTGGCCGCGCCGTGGGCGGCGTCCAGGTAGCGGGGGATGGCGTCCATCCGACCCTGGCCGATGCGGGTCTCCATCATCTCCAGGCTACCGACGATGCCGGCCAGCAGGTTGTTGAAGTCATGCGCGATGCCGCCCGTCAGCTGGCCCACCGCCTCCATCTTCTGGGCTTGGCGCAGGGCCTCCTCGGCCACCATCAGCTCGCTGGTGCGCGCCTGGACCTGTTCCTCCAGCGTGGCGTTCAGGTCGGCCAGAGCCTCGGTGGCGCGTTTCTGGTCGTGGATGTCGGTGTTGGTGCCGATCCATTGCACCACCTCGCCGCCCTCGCCCCGCATGGGCACCGCGCGCGCGATATGCCAGCGGTAGGCGCCGTCAGCGCGCCGCAGCCGGAACTCGGTCTCGTAGGGCTGGCCGTGGCTCAGCGCCGCCGCCCACAGCTGGGACGCCTCGCCGAGGTCGTCGGCGTGCACCATGCCGGTCCAGCCGTCGCCCAGCAGGGCCTCGAGGGCCAGGCCGCTGTAGTCGAACACCCGGCCGTTGAACCAGTCCAGCCTGCCGTCGGCGGCGGCCGTCCAGACCTGGTTGAGCATGGCCTCCGACAGGGTGCGGAACTGGGCCTCGCTTTCCCTGAGCGCGATGGTGGCGTCGTGGGCCATGGTCACGTCCACGCCTTCGACGAAGACGCCGGTGATGGCACCCGCCGCGTCACGGATCGGCTGATAGACGAAATCGACCACCCGCGGCTCGGGCGCGGCGCCTGGCGTGCGCTGGATCATGATCGGCACGGACTTGCCCACGAAGGGCTCGCCTGTGGCCAACACCCCGTCCAGCAGTTCAAAGAAACCCTGGCCCTCGACTTCCGGAACGGCTTCGCGCGCGGCGATACCCACCACATCGCGGTGACCGATCAGTTGCAGGTAGCCGGGATTGACCAGTTCGAAGCGATGCTCAGGCCCGCGCACGACGGCGATGAAGCTGGGCGACTGCTCGAACAGCGCGCGCAGCCGTTCCATCTCGGCATCCTCGGCCGCGCGGCTGTCGACGGCGGCCAGGGCCCCGGCGATCTGACCGGCCAGCAGGCCCGCGAACTCACCGATGTCGCCGCCGAATCCGTCGTCCCGGGCGCGATAGGGGTTGAGGCCCAGCACCAGCGCCCCGCTGGGCGAACTCTCGCCGGGCTTGGTGATCGGCACGATCAGCGCCTCGGTCGGGGGTTTGTCCCAGGGCCCCCGCGGAGGGGCGTCCACGAGGCCCTCCAGCGCGACGATCATGGTGGGATCGCCGCGCACGGCCGCCTCGAACGGCCACGGGGCGCGGGCCAGGTCGCACCGGTCTTCGCCGCCGTCGTGGACCGGGGCGGCGTCGAACAGCTGCACCAGGCTGAAAGGGAAGTCGTGGGTGTTGGTCAGCAGGGCCGTGCGGGCGCCGGCCACCACGTCGGCGCGGGTGCGCACCGCGATCAGCGAGGCCGCCAGGGCCTGCAGCGTCTCGATCCGCCGTTCCGACAGGACCCGCTCGGTCTCCTCGGTGACCACGCACATCAGGCCTTCGATGGCCCCGGCGTCGCCCCGCAACGGGCTATAGGAGAAGGTGTGGTAGGTCTCTTCCGGGTAGCCGCTGCGCTCCAGCAGCAGCAGCAGCGCCTTGTCCCAGGTGGCCTGGCCGTCGCGCATCACGGTGGTGAACCGGTCGTTGAGGGCGTCGAAAATCTCGGCCCAGACCACCTTCACCGGCCGGCCGATCGCGCTCGGATGCTTCTCGCCCAGCGTCGGGATGTAGGCGTCGTTGTAGAAGAAGGCCAGGTCGCGGCCCCAGCCCAGCCACATCTCGAACTTCGAGGTCAGCATCATGCCCAGCGGGGCCCTCAGCCCCATGGGCCAGCCCGCCGGGTCGCCCAGGGGCGTGGCGCGCCAGTCGTGCGCGCGCATCAGGGCGCTCATCGCGCTGTCGCCGGGAAAGACGTCCTTCAGCGTGTCGGCGGCCGGTTTCACGGGACGGCGATCAGATAGCGTGGCCGCGGGGGGCGGTGCGCTTCAAACCAAGAATACTGCTCATGAACCGCCCCCGTCTCCTGCCCGATCTGATCGAACCCGCGCGGTAAGGGTAGGTTCCCGCCCTCCCCAACCTGGGGCGCCGGTCCGATCGCCCCCCTTGGTTGTCCGGATCGCTATCTTCCGCCCTGGTCGCGCAACGGTCAGGTTTGAGGCCTCCCAACTGGAAGGCTCACCCCATGAAGACCTATCTGATCGAACGCGAAATCGCCGGCGTGGACCAACTTTCGGCTGATGAACTGAAGGGCGCCGCCGCCGCCTCCAACGCCGCGCTGGCGCAGCTGGGACCGAAGGTCCAGTGGGTCGAATCCTTCGTCACCAAGGACAAGACCTTCTGCGTCTATCGCGCCGAGGACGAGGCGGTGATCCAGGAACATGCCCGCATCAGCGGTTTTCCCGCCAACAGGATCACCGAGATCGCCGGCAAGATCGACCCGACCACGGCGCACGGCTGACCCGGGCGCGGCAAGCTGTAGACTGGCGCGAACTTGAGGGCGGGCGATCGATGCTGGACGTGACCGTGGTGCTGCTGGGCGACGGACATTCGTCCACCGCCATCATGCCGGTGGAAATCTTCCAGGCGGCGGGCGCCCTATGGCAGGCCCTGCACGAGGCGCCCGCCGAGCCCGCCTTCCGCGTGCGCACCGCGTCGCTGGACGGCGGGCCGGTGCGCAGCGCCTTCGGCCTCGACGTCACGCCGGACGTGGCCATCTCGGAGATCGAGGAGACCGACGTCATCATCGTCTCGTCGTCCGGCCTGCAGGTCGATCTGAGGGTCACGGAAAACAGCGCCCTGCCCCCGTGGCTGGCCCGCCATCATGAACGCGGCGCCTATGTCGCGGGCGTCTGTGTCGGCGCGGCCTATCTGGCCGAGGCGGGGCTGCTGGACGGCCGCATCGCCACCACCCACTGGGCCGTGGCCGAGAAGCTCGCCGCCCGCTACCCAAAGGTCCGCTGGCGGCCGGACCTGTTCGTCACCGAAGACAGCCGGCTGCTGTGCAGCGGCGGCGTCTACGCCTCCATGGATCTCAGCCTCTACCTCGTGGAAAAGCTCTGCGGCCACGAGATCGCGCTCCAGTGCGCCAAGTCGCTGCTGCTGCCGATGCCGCGCATCCACCAGTCGGGCTATGCCGTGCTGCCTGTCGCGCGGCCCCATGACGACGAACGCATCCGCGCCGCCGAGGCCCATCTCCACGACCATTTCCGCGACGACGTCTCCGCCCAGGATCTGGCCGACCGCGCCGGCCTGGGCGTGCGCACCTTCGTGCGCCACTTCAAGGCCGCCACCGGCCGCCAGCCCGCCGGCTACCTCCAGGCGCTGCGCATCGAGGCGGCCAAGGCCATGCTGGAACGCGACGCCAAGCCTATCCAGTCGATCAGTTCCGAAGTCGGCTACGACGACGTCGCCTTCTTCCGCGCCCTGTTCCGGCGCGCCACCGGCATGACTCCGACCGAATACCGCGCCAACTTCGCGCCCATGACCATGCGCGGCCACGGCGAGGCCTGACCTAGGTTGCGGGCGCGCCGTGGGCCGCGATCGCCGCCGCCATCTCCTGGTGCATGGTGTCGCGCAGCGCCTGCGGCCCGATGATGCGGACCTTGTCGCGCCAGCTGAACAGGTGCCAGGCCAGCTCGCGCATCCCGCCCGAGCGGAAGCGCACGATCACCGAACCGTCGGGCTGATCCTCGATCGTCTGGCTCGGATGGAACCGCCATTGCCGCGCGTCGTCGGCCCCGAAGTCCCCGGGCAATATCTGCAGCACCACGTCCTGGATCGGATCGTGGAAGATGCCGAAACTCTCCTCCGCGAAGGCCTGAAGCGAGAAGCTCGCCGGCGGCGCGGCCGCCTTCTCGGTCACCGCCACCTCCAGCAGCCGGTCGAGCCGGAAGGTGCGCGGTTCGAGCGAGTCCCCCTCCGAGGCGATCAGATAGTTGATCCGCCCATAGATCACCCCGAATGGCGTGACGTCGCGCCGCCGGCCGGGGTTCGAGCCGCCCTGATAGCGGAACGACAGCCCCTTCAAACTCTTGATCGCGGATCGGATCGGGCCGAGCACGCGCTCGTCCTCGAAGGCCATCGGCCCGGCCTGGGGCGCGTTGATCTCCGCCTGCGACAGGGCTTCCAGGTCGGGGGCAAGCTTGCGCCGCGCGCCAGAACGCATGGCGGCCATCAGCTTGCGCTCCAGCGAGTTCAGCGCCGCGGCCCGCGATTCGGCCCGATTGGTCTGCAGCAGCTCCGCCGCCGTATGCAACGCGGCCAGTTCCTCGGCGCTCGGCGTCAGGAAGACGCTGTCCAGGCCGGACGGAATGCGGAACCGCCGCCGGGGCGGATCCTCCACCGCCTCCATCTGCGGAAACACCGTCCACACGGCGTCGCGCATGCGCTCGGCGGTGCGCCGACCGACGCCCAGCAACTGAGCCATCTCGTCGAGCGTTAACCCTTCAGCCGAGCCCCCCAGGGTCTTGGCCAGTTCGAGTACCTTCGTCGTTTTGTCGTACCGCATGCGTTCTCATAACACGACCGTATCTGTCGCATGAAGCCCCTATTGTTACTTCCAACGCCGCAAAATACCCGAACCGAGCTCAGGACCCTCTCATGAACCGCTTCGCCTCCTACCGCATCGACGCTCCGGCCCCCCGCCTGCCTGGCTACGACATGATCGACGCCATCGTGCGCTTCGCCGACCAGCGCACCGACATGGGGTCCGGCCGTGTGCTGCTGCGCCTGTCGGCCGGCCGCCGCGCCCAGGCCGAGGTGATGCTGGCGCTCGGCCACGACCTGCGCCGCGCCGGCGAGATCGGCGTGGTCTGGGACGAGCGCGACGAGGAAGTGGTCCGCATCGTCGACGACGCCCGCCTCAAGCCCGCCGCCCACAGCTGGTGGGAAGACTACTTCGACCGCTTCGACAACGGCGAGGAAGAGCAGCAGCGCCGCGCGGCCTAGGGCCCGCGCCGCCCCAGGGCCTCCGGGTTGATCACATTGATCGGCGCGCCCGCCGCATAGGCCACGATCTGGTCGAAGATGTCGGCGAACTGCAGCTCATATTCGTCGCGCGTGACGTAGCCGATGTGCGGCGTGCACACGACGTTGGTCATGGTCAGCAGCGGGTCGGCGGTATCGGTGAGCGGCTCGCGATCGAAGACGTCCAGCGCCGCCATGCCCGGCCGCCCGGCCCTCAGCCCCTCCACCAGCGCGCCCGGCGCGATCAGCCCCGCCCGGCTTGTGTTGACCAGCAGCGCGGTCGGTTTCATCCGGCCCAGGTCTTCGCCCGTGACGATCCCGCGGGTCGCGTCCACCAGCCGCATATGCAGCGAGACGACGTCACAGCCTTCGAAGAAGGCCGCCTTGCCGGCCGCCGTGCGGTAGCCGTCCGCCGCCGCCCTGGTCAGGCTTTCGGGCCGGCCCCAGGCCACCACCTCCATACCGAACGCCCGGCCATAACCCGCCACCACGCCGCCGATGCGGCCATAGCCGAATATTCCCAGGGTCTTGCCGCGTAGCGTATCGCCGATACCAGCCTGCCAGTGGCCCGCCTTCATCGATTGCACCTGCTGGGGCAATCGGCGGGCCGTCGCCATGATCAGCGCCCAGGTCAGCTCCGCCGCCGCGTAGGACGGTGTGTCGGAGTGCAGGTTTGAACAGAGCACGACGCCCAGCCGCGTGCAGGCCGCCACGTCCACATGCGGATAGACGCTACGCTGGCTGATCAGCTTCAGATTCGGCAGCCGCTCAAGCAGATCCGCGCCGATCTTCGTGCGCTCGCGGATCAGCACCAGCGCTTCGGCGTCCTTCAGCCGCTCGGCCAAGACGTCGGTGTCCTGCACATGGTCGGTCCACACCGTGACCTCATGGCCGGCCAGGCGGGCGAAACAGTCCAGCGTGCGCAGGGTGTCGAAATAGTCGTCCAGGATGGCGATCTTCATGGCCGGTCACACCGGTCTGATCGCGGGTTGGCGGCTTGCAACATCGTCGTCCTCCTTGCGCCAGTCAGGAGGGCGCACAGGGCCCTCAAGCGTCGCAGCGGCCCAGACAGTCGCGCCGTATTACCGGTCTGGCAAGCGGCGCGGCGGCGTCACCAGATCCGCACCCGGTCCTTCGGCGCCAGGTACATCTTGTCGCCCGGCTTCACGTCGAAGGCCGTGTACCACTCGTCGATGTTGCGCGTCGGCCCGTCCACCCGGAACCTGGCCGGCGAGTGGCCGTCGGTGGCCATCTGCTGGCGCAGCGCATCGTCGCGCTCCTTGGTCCGCCAGGCCTGGCCCCAGGCCAGGAAGAACCGCTGGTCGCCGGTCAGGCCATCGATGATCGGCGCGGGCTTGCCGCCCAGCGCGTCGTGATAGGCCTCCAACGCCATCAGCATACCACCCAGGTCGGCGATGTTCTCGCCGATGGTCAGGTGGCCGTTGATGAAGGCGCCGGGCACGCCTTCGAACTTGTCGAACTGGGCCGCCAGCTTCTCGGCCTCCGCGTCGAAGCGGGCCGCATCCGCCGGCTGCCACCAGTCGCGCAGCACGCCGCGGCTGTCATAGTTGCGCCCGTCGTTGTCGAAGCCGTGGGTGATCTCATGGCCGATCACCGCGCCGATCGCCCCATAGTTCACGGCGAGGTCGGCATTCGGATTGAAGTAGGGCGGCTGCAGGATGGCGGCCGGGAAGACCACGACGTTCTGGATCGGATTGTTGTAGGCGTTCACCGTCTGGGGACTGATGTCCCACTCTTCCGGATCGATGGGGCGGTCCAGCCGCGCCATGTTGTAGCGCCATTCGAACTCGTTCGAGCGCTCCATGTTGCCGTAGAGATCGCCCGGATCGATGACCAGGCCGGAATAGTCGCGCCAATGCGAGGGATAGCCCACCATCACCCGCATGCGGCTGAGCTTCTCCAGCGCCTCGGCCTTGGTGGTAGGCGCCATCCAGTCGGCCCGCTTCAGCCGCGCGGCCATGGCCGCCTTCAGGTTGCCGGCCAGCGCCTGCATCGCCGTGCGGGATTCCGGCGAGAAGTAGCGGTCCACATATTGGCGGCCGATGGCGTCCGACAGGCGCTGGTCGACGGCCTGCACGGCCTGGTCCTCGCGCTCGTTCTGGCCCTCGACCCCGCCCAGGGTGCGGTCCTGGAAGTCGAAGCGGCTGTCGACGAAGCGCTTGGACAGATATTGCGAGCCCTGGTCGACGGTGGTGAAGGCGGCCCAGGCCTTCAGCGTATCGAGCGGCGTGGCGGCATAGATGGCGGCGATCTTGGGGAAGGCGGACTTCTCCTTGACCACCACCCGCTGCACGCTCTCCGCCTCCAGTCCCTTCATGAACGGCTTCCAGGGGAAGGCCGGGGCCAGCGCCTCGAGTTCACTGATACTCATGGGATTATAGGTCTTGCGCCCGTCCTGCCGGTCGGTGATCGGCCAGCTGACCTCGGCGACCTTGGTCTCCATGGCCAGGATGGCCTTGGCGGCCGACTCCGGATGGGGCCAGCCGATGGCCGTCAGGGTGCGGGTCACATAGATCAGATAGGCCGCCCGCTGGGTGGCGAACTTGTCGGACAGATAGTAGTCGCGGTCGGGCAGCCAGGTGCCGCCCTGGCTGAAGATCATCGTGTAGCGGCCGGGGTTGCGGGCATCCTCCTCCACGTCGGCGCCGAAGATCGAGCCGCCGAACGCCCCCATGGTGTGGCCCATCCATAGCGCCAGGGCGGCGCGGTCCTTGGCGGCGTTGATGCGCGCCAGGGCCGGCTGCAGCGGCTGGGCGTCCAGAGCCTCGACCCGCGCGCTGTCCAGGAAGCTGGCGTAGAAGTCGCGCACCTTGGCCGCGTCGGGGTCGGTGGCGTCCGCCTTGCGGTCGGACTGGATGATCTCATAGATGCGGATCTGCGAGGCGACGCGCAGGTCGTAGTCGACCCCGACGCCGGACCCGTCGCGCGGGATCTTGGTCTTGGCGGCCCAGGCTCCGTTCACATACTCAAAGAAGCTGTCGCCCGGCTTGACGCTGGTGTCGCCGCCGGAAAGGTCGACGCCCCACTCGCCGTAGCGCCCGCCGCTCGCCTGGGCGATGGGGGCGAGGAAACTCAAGGCGACCGCGCTCAGCACGGCCAGATAGCGCAACTTCATGGGAAAACGGCTCACGGGCGGGGAAGGGTCAAAGGATACCGCGCAGCGCCTGGGTCAGGGCCGCGCCGTCATCGGCGGCGATCAGGGTCAGGCCCTCGCGGGGGGACAGGCCGCAGGCCGCGCTGGCGATCACCGGACGTCCGGCGGCCAGAGCGGCCAACAGGCGCCGGGGGCTTTCTTCTGTCACCGCGGGCTGGACCACGGCGGCGACGTTCGTCCACCAGGCCTCGCCCGGGACCGGACGGCGCGTGCGCACGCCCGACCAGAAGCCGCCGCCCTCCAGCTCGCTGCCGAGCAGCAGCACCTCCAGGTCCAGTGCGCGCGCGGCGTCGCGCACCGCCCAGGCGCCCTTGCGCGCGGCGGTCGGGCCGGGAAAGGCGATGGTTCGGCAATCGGCGGCGGACGGAGCAGCCTGTGAAACGGTCGGCATCGCCCAGTCGAGCAACAGGGTCTTGTCCGGAAAAAGGCGCGCGACCTCCGCATGAGCGGTAACCAGCCGATCGGCGGCGGCCAGACCGGCGGCCTCGGCCTCGATCAGCGCCGCCGGCGCGCGGAAATCGGCAAGGCTGGCGCGGGCCATGTCGCGCACGAAGGCGGCGTCCAGCACACCTTGCAGGTGGCCCATGGGCGGGCGCGTCATCAGCACCGTGAAGCGCCGCCCGCCCAGCCAGCCGTCGCGCCACAGGCTGGGCAGCAGCGACTGGGCCACCACCACATCGGTGACGTCGTGGGTCAGCAGCCGTGACAGGGATTTCGCGATCGCCTCAGCCCCCGCGATCTCCGCCGCGCGGCGTTCGGGGCCGCGTGACGCCAGGCGGCGCACCTGCGCGGCGCGGATCAGCGCGGCCGGCGCGGCGTCCGCCGCCCGCCTGAAGCCTGCTGTCTCCCAGCGATAGCGGTCCAGCTTCCAGCGCGCGCCGTCGAGCGGCAGGCCCAGCACGTCCTCCGCGCCGACGGTCTCCGAGGCCCAGCGGCGCAGTTCGGGGGGATTGTCGTCGACCAGCCAGACGCGCCGGCCGGCGGAGACCATCGCCAGCTTGGCCTCATGGCGGAAGCAGGCGATCTCCTGGCAGCTCGAGCAGCTGCGCGGAACAGGGCCCGAGGGCGCCGTCACCACGACATCCGCGACCGCCGCGGGCGCATCACCCACCACGGCCCCCGCCCGCCCCCAGACGCGCATGACCAGGGTGTCAGCGCTAAGCCGCGCCTCGATGCGCAAAGGCCGGCGACTACGGAAACGCAGGTCGACGTAGTTCCAGGCCACGGTGGCGTCGCGCCCGGCGGTCGAGGCCGAGCCGGGCACCTGGCGCGAATGGGCGTGGCGCTCGACGATCTCGCAGCCGCTGTCGAGGGCGAGACTGTAGAGGCCGTTGGAGATCTGGCACAGGCCGCCGCCGATCGCGGGCACAAGGCAGCCGCCCCGCAGCATGCGGCCGGTGACATAGCCCCGCGCCCGGCTCGCGCGGCCCACCTGCTTCCAGAAGCTGAAGGTCTTGTTTGGGCCTAGCACCGCGCCATCGAGCGAGCGCGCCGCGCGGCGCAGGTTCTCGACCTTGCCCAGCTGATGGGCCCGCTCCGACAGCCGCTCGTCCGACCACAGGGGCGACGTCACCTCGGCCATCAGTACGGGAAAACCGGCCGCCGGCGCGCGCGCCAAACGCCGCGCATCCGAGACCAGATCGGTGACCAGCCGGCGCGCCCGGAACAGGTTGACCTTGCCGGCGAATACCATCGCGCCAACCCGGCTCGGCGGGGCCCATTCGGCCACGGCGCGCTGGTCCTTGAAGGCCGAAGGTTCCGGTCTGTGGTTCATGCCGCCCCGCCGGCGCTCCCCGCGCCCTGGCCGACGATAGCAGGTCCGTCCCGGAACACGAGCCGGCGAAAAGGGGGCTTAACTGGGCCTAATCCCGAAACGAAAAAAGCCTCCCGTGAGGGAGGCTTCTTCTTGGTGCTTTGGGTGCGGGGACAGGATTTGAACCTGTGACCTTCAGGTTATGAGCCTGACGAGCTACCGGGCTGCTCCACCCCGCGGCAAAGCTACGGGTAGACAGAGAGATATCGTGTGGAAGGGTCAAAGACTTTGAGAATGCATCCTTTCGGCGGACCTGGCGGCGACCTACTCTCCCGCGCCTTGAGACGAAGTACCATTGGCCCTGGGGGACTTAACGACTGAGTTCGGAATGGGATCAGGTGGGGAACCCCCGGCATAGCCACCAGGTCGGCGGAAAGGATGCGAGAAGACATCATTGAAAGACGTAAATTACAAAGCGCGGGTTGTGCATGAGTTCAACTAAGAACGATCAAGCCGATCGAGCTATTAGTACCGGTAAGCTACACGCCTCGCAGCGCTTCCACACCCGGCCTATCAACGTGGTGGTCTACCACGACTCTCGGCGAAACCTTGTTTTGAGGTTAGTTTCCCGCTTAGATGCTTTCAGCGGTTATCTATTCCATACTTAGCTACCCTGCTGCGCAGCTGGCGCCACGACAGGTCCACCAGAGGTATGTCCATCCCGGTCCTCTCGTACTAGGGACAGATCCTCTCAAGCTTCGTACACCCACGGCAGATAGGGACCAAACTGTCTCACGACGTTCTGAACCCAGCTCACGTACCACTTTAATCGGCGAACAGCCGAACCCTTGGGACCTGCTCCAGCCCCAGGATGTGATGAGCCGA
>JAQGIP010000027.1 GCA_028291055.1 Caulobacter sp. | reverse complement strand
GCTCTTCCGATCTCATGGACGGCGAACGGACACGGGTCTATGAAGCGCGCGGCTGCCGTCACCGCGGGGGACGTTCGCCGCGCAGGGACGGACGGTGTGTGTCCGCCGCTAAAAGCGCGCGATCTCTGCGGTGCACGTGATGCGGCCGGGAACAGAGAGAGGATCTCCCCACATGGCGTCTATCGACAGCCTGAAAACCCGCCGCGAACTCGTGGTGGGCGACAAGACCTACGCTTACTACAGCCTTGCGGCCGCCGAGGAAGCGGGACTTTCCGGCGTCTCGCGCCTGCCGATCTCGATGAAGGTGCTGCTCGAGAACCTGCTGCGCAACGAAGACGGCATGTCCGTCGGCCGCGACGACCTGCAGGCGCTCGCCGCCTGGGTCGACAACAAGGGCGCCGTGGAGCACGAGATCAGCTTCCGGCCGGCCCGCGTGCTGATGCAGGACTTCACCGGCGTTCCCGCCGTGGTCGACCTGGCCGCCATGCGTGACGCCATGTCGGCGCTGGGCGCCAACCCCGAGAAGATCAACCCGCTGGTCCCCGTCGACCTGGTCATCGACCACTCGGTGATGGTCGACAACTTCGGCACGCCCAAGAGCTTCGAAGAGAACGTCGCCAAGGAATATGAGCGCAACCTGGAGCGATATCGCTTCCTGCGCTGGGGCTCCTCGGCCTTCAACAACTTCCGCGTCGTGCCCCCGGGCACCGGCATCTGTCACCAGGTGAACCTGGAATACCTGGCCCAGACCGTCTGGACCCAGACCATCCAGGGCGACGAGTGGGCCTATCCCGACACCGTGGTCGGCACCGACAGCCACACCACCATGGTCAACGGCCTGTCCGTCCTGGGCTGGGGCGTGGGCGGCATCGAAGCCGAAGCGGCCATGCTGGGCCAGGCCATCCCGATGCTGATCCCCGAAGTGATCGGCTTCAAGCTGACCGGCAAGATGCCGGAGGGCGCGACCGCCACCGACCTGGTGCTGACCGTGACCCAGATGCTGCGCAAGAAGGGCGTGGTGGGCAAGTTCGTCGAATACTTCGGCGAGGGCGTCCCCGGCCTGACCATCGAAGACCAGGCGACCATCGCCAACATGGCCCCGGAATATGGCGCCACCTGCGGCTTCTTCCCGATCACCCAGTCGACCGTCAACTATCTGAAGGCCACCGGCCGCGGCGACCGCGCCGCCCTGGTGGAAGCCTATGCCAAGGAACAGGGCTTGTGGTTCGAGCCCGGCATGTCCGATCCCGAATTCACCGACACCCTGGAACTGGACCTGGGCTCGGTGATGCCGTCCCTGGCCGGCCCCAAGCGCCCGCAGGACCGGGTGCTGCTGTCGGAAGCGGCCGCCAAGTTCAGCGAAAGCCTGCTGGGCGAGTTCGGCAAGACCGAAGAGAACGCCACGCTGCGCACCCCCGTGCAGGGTGAAAAGTTCGACGTGGGCAACGGCGATGTCGTCATCGCCGCCATCACGTCGTGCACCAACACCTCCAACCCCTCCGTCCTGATCGCCGCGGGCCTGCTGGCCAAGAACGCGGTGGCCAAGGGCCTGAAGGTGAAGCCCTGGGTGAAGACCTCGCTCGCCCCCGGCTCCCAGGTGGTCACCGACTATCTGCTCAAGGCCGGCCTGACCAAGCACCTGGACGCGCTCGGCTTCAACCTCGTCGGCTACGGCTGCACCACCTGCATCGGCAACTCCGGCCCGCTGCCCGACGCCATCTCCAAGGCGGTCCAGGACGGCGATCTGGTGGCCTGCTCGGTGCTGTCGGGCAACCGCAACTTCGAAGGCCGGGTGAACCCCGACGTGCGCGCCAACTACCTGGCCTCGCCGCCGCTGGTGGTGGCCTACGCCCTGGCCGGTTCGATGAACATCGACCTGACCACCGAGCCCCTCGGCATGGGCAAGGGCAACAAGCCCGTCTACCTGAAGGACATCTGGCCTTCGAACGAAGACATCGCCGACCTGCAGCGCAAATCGGTCACCGAAAAGATGTTCGCCAACCGCTACGGCGACGTCTTCAAGGGCGACAAGAACTGGCAGGGCATCGACGTCGCCGGCGGCCAGACCTACGACTGGGACATGTGCTCGACCTTCGTCCAGAACCCGCCCTTCTTCACCAACATGTCGATGACGCCCTCTCCGGTCACCGACATCATCGAGGCCCGCATCCTGGGCGTGTTCGGCGATTCCATCACCACCGACCACATCAGCCCGGCCGGCAACATCCGCAAGACCAGCCCGGCCGGCGAATTCCTGATGGCCCATCAGGTGCGTCCGGAAGACTTCAACGGCTACGGCTCGCGCCGCGGCAACCATGAAGTCATGATGCGCGGCACCTTCGCCAACATCCGTATCCGCAACAAGATCACCCCGGAAATCGAAGGCGGTGTGACCAAGCACTTCCCCTCCGGCGAGGTGATGTCGATCTATGATGCAGCCATGAAGTACGAAGCCGAGGGCCGCCCGGCCGTCGTCTTCGCCGGCAAGGAATACGGCACCGGCTCCTCGCGCGACTGGGCGGCCAAGGGCGCCAAGCTGCTGGGCGTGCGCGCGGTGATCGCCGAGACCTTCGAACGCATCCACCGTTCCAACCTGGTCGGCATGGGCGTTCTGCCCCTGCAGTTCCTGGCGGACGGCTGGCAGCGCCTGGGCCTGACCGGGGAAGAGATCGTCTCCATCCGCGGCCTGCAGGACCTCGCGCCCCGCAAGCAGCTGATCATCGAGCTCTACCGTCCCTCGGACGGCCGCATCGCGCGCTTCCCGGTGCGTTGCCGCATCGATACCCCCACCGAGCTTGAGTATTTCAAGAACGGCGGCGTGCTGAACTATGTGCTGCGCAATCTGGCGAAAGACGCCGTCGCGCAAGGCTAAACGGGGATACCGGGGACATGCGCCGGCGGCGTGTGTCCCCACCTCAAATTCCTATTCACGGCCTCGTGAAACGCGCATAGCGTCCAACTTCGCTTAAGTGCGGTGCAATGCTGAGACGAGCCGTCCTTTCCCTCGCGCTGGCCCTGGCCGTCGCCGCCGCCGCGCCGGCGTCGTCGCGCCCGCACAAGGCCGTGGCGAAGACGCCCGCCGCCGTCTCGCCCGTCGTCGTCGAGCTCTATACCGCCCAGGGCTGCTCCTCCTGCGGCAAGGCCGGCGCCATCGTCGAGACGCTGGCGGCCCGCAAGGGCGTGCTGCCCCTCACCTTCGCCGTCGACTACTGGGACTATCTCGGCTGGTCCGACACCTTCGCCAAGCCGGCCTTCGCCGAGCGCCAGCGCGCCTACGCCAAGCGCCTGGCCCTGCGCGAGGTCTATACGCCCCAGGTGGTGGTCGACGGTCGCGCCCAGGCCGCCGGCGTCCACCCCGAGCGGGTCGGCAAGCTGGTCGACGAAGCCGCCGCGCTGAAGCGCGATCCGCCCCAGATGGTGTTCCAGGCCGGCGAGCGCATCGCCGTCGGTTCCGGCCGCGCCCCCCTCGGCGGCGCCGACGTATGGCTGGTGCGCTACGACCCCCGCGTCCAGGAAGTCGCCATCAAGCGCGGCGACAACAAGGGCCAGACCTTCGTGCTGCGCAACGTGGTGCGCCAGCTGGTGCGCCTCGGCGGCTGGACCGGCCGGCCCGTCTCGTTCAAGTCCCCACCGGCCGAGGACGACAACCTGTCCACCGCCATCATCGTCCAAGGCGCCAAGGGCGGCCGCATCATCGGCGTGGCGGTGAAGGACTAATACGCGAGTCCTCCCCAGGATCGCCCAAGCGATCCGGCGGGGGAGGTGGCGCGAAGCGCCGGAGGGGCTTACCGAGTCGGCGACTATTCGCGTTCTGGCGCTGACATCAATGCCGTCACAAACCCAGGCGCCAGAACACGCCCACCCTTTGACTCGGTAAGCCCCACCCCGCCTTCGGCGTACCTCCCCCGCCGGGCTGCTTGGGCAGCCCTGGGGAGGACGGGTTAGACCCGCAGCATCAGCCCGCCGTCGACCCCCAGCGCCTGGCCCGTCACGAAGCCCCCGTCGTCCGAGGCGAAGAACAGCGCCGCCCGCGCAATGTCGATGGGTTGGCCCAGCCGCTTTAGAGCGGCCTTGCGGGCCCAGACGGCTTTGATGTCCTCGCGCACGAAGCTGGCGGCGGTCATCCCCGTGGCGATGGCGCCCGGCAGGATGGCGTTGGCGGTGACGCCGTGGCGGCCCAGCTCCAGGGCGAAGGTGCGCATCATGCCGACCACGCCCGCCTTCGAGGCAGAATAGGCGACCAGGCCGTTGTCCGTATGGCGCGCCATGATCGAGGCGGTGAAGATCAGCCGGCCCCGGCCCGACTTGACGAGATGCGGCGTAGCCTCCCGCGCCAGGCGGAAGCTGGCGCGCAGGTTGACGCCGACGATGCGGTCGAAGTCTTCGTCGGTGGTGTCGGCCACCGGCTTGGAGCCGCTGACCCCTGCGTTGTTGTAGACGATATCCAGGCCGCCGAACGCCTCGAGGGCGCGACCGACGATGGTCGCGGGTGCGCCGTCCGTGGCCAGGTCGCAGCCCAGGCCTTGGATCGCGGCATGCTCGAAGCTGAGGTCCGCGCCGGGCCGGTCCACCGCCAACACCCGCGCGCCCTCGGCGGCGAACAGCTCGGCGCTGGCCCGGCCGATGCCGCTGGCGGCGCCGGTGACGATGGCGAAGCGGCCTTCGAGTCGGTTCATGTCCTGGTTCCCTCGCCTGTTCTGTAGCCCAGATACAGTAAGGCCCGCACGGCGGGAGGGGGAAGCCGTGCGGGCCAATACTATCGGAGGGTAGTTTGTCGGCCGACCGGCCCGAAGATCGAGGGGGGCTGGGGGGGCTGTTCAGGATCCAGGACCACCGGGTGTTCCGATCGGCCGACACCCATAAACTGATGTCCAACCCCGGCGGGCGCGGGACCAAAATAAGGTCATTTAGCGACGTGGAATGACCAGGGTTTCCGAACTGCGTCGGGGCGTTTCCGCGCCGCAACGCTCGCCTTTTCACCGAGGTTATGGCTACCATCCGCTTCGCATGGTGTTCGATCCGTCCCCGCCGCCCTTTTCGCCCGGCCCCCGCACGGCGGTGGTCTTCTTCGAGCGGCGCGAACTCAACCAGCTCCTTCGCCTCTATGGCCGCATGGTCGCCGCCGGCGAATGGCGCGACTACGCCATCGATGGGCTGACCGAGGCCTGTGTCTTCTCGGTGTTCCGCCGCGCCACCGAATCACCCCTCTACCGCGTTGAGAAACGCCCCGCCCTGGCCCGCAAGCAGGGCGCCTGGGCGGTGCTGGGCCCCGGCGGCATGATCCTCAAGCGCGGCCACGAGCTGGACCAGGTGCTGAAGGTCTTCGACAAGGGCCGCTTCAAGGTGGTGGACTAGGCGCGCAAGAAAAAGGGCCCCGGATCGCTCCGGGGCCCTTCCGATCTGGAATGCGGAGGCTGCTAGCGGCGGCCGCCCAGCATCGATAGCAGGAACTGGAAGAGGTTGATGAAGTCCAGGTACAGGTTGAGCGCGCCGTAGCTGGTGGCCACGCTCATGGCCGCCTGGTCGCCGCCCACCTGATAATAGATCATCTTCAGCTTCTGGGTGTCGACAGCGGTCAGGCCGGCGAAGATCAGCACGCCCAGCACATTGATGATCAGGCCGAGGCCCGGCATCGGGAAGAACATGCCGACGACCATGGCGGCGATGATCCCCCACAGGCCCATGATCAGGAAGGAGCCGAAGCCGGAGAGGTCCTTCTTGGTGGTGTAGCCCACGAGGCTGAGCACGCCGAAGGAGGTGGCGGTGATCAGCAGGGTCGAGAAGATCGACGAGCCGGTGTAGCGCAGCACGATCGTGCCGAGCGAGGCGCCGATCAGCGACACGATGGCCCAGTAGGAGATGCTGGCGGTGCGCGGGCTGGCGTTGCGGCGCATGCCGAAAAGGATGATGGCGAGCGGCGCCAGGGCCACGACCCAGCCGATCAGGCTGAAGCCGATACGGCCGCCGGGCTGCATCGTGAACATCAGGTCCCGGACCGGCGGATAGGTCCCGGTCAGGAAGGCCAGGGCGGCGGAGAGCACCAGGCCCATGGCCATCTTGTTGTAGACGCCCAGCATGAAGCTGCGCAGGCCGGCATCGACAGCCATGTCGACGATTGCCGGCGCGGGGCGTGTGGAGCCTCTGTCGAAGTCGCTCATCGCGAAGAAGTCCTTTGTCTTAAGCGCCGGAAAGGCGTTCCCCACAGATATCGGTGACAAAGGGGGCCGCCGCAAGGCGCCTCACTCGGCGCGCAGCACCGGGGCCGGGCGCCGCGACAGCGCCTGCATCGCCGCCAGCAGGCCGCCAGCCGCCGCCAGGCCCGCCGCGCCGCCGATCAGGGCCGCCACGCCGCCCCAGTCCACGGTCCAGGTGGCGTCGAACACCTTGACCACCACCGGCCAGGCGGCGGCATAGCCCAGGGCGACGCCGGCCACCCCGGCGATCAGCCCGACAGCGCCATATTCCACGCCATAGGCCGCCAGGATCTGGCCCCGCGCCGCGCCCAAGACCTTCAGCGTGGCCGCCTCCCGCGCCCGGGCCCGCGCGCCGGCCGCGATGGCGCCGGCCAGCACCAGCAGTCCGGCCAGCGCCGCCACCGCCGCCGCGCCGCGCACGGCCAGGGCCAGGCGTTCGAACAGGTCGGTGGCCGCCTCCAACTGCTCGCGCACGCTGATCACATTCACCGCCGGGAAGTCGCGGCCGAGCGCCTTAATGACGGCGGCCTCCTGCACGCGGCTGGCCTTGGCGATGGCCACATGGGTCAGGGGCGCGCCTTCCAACGCATGCGGATCGAGGATCAACGGGAAGCCCGGCCCGAACCCGGCCAGGTCGACATGGCGCAGCACCGCGATCTTGGCGTCGATCTCGCGGCCCAGCACCGAGACGGTGATCTCGTCGCCGACCTTTAGCCCAGCGCCGGCCGCCGCCTTGGCCTCCATGGCGATCAGCGGTGGGCCGTCATAATCCGCCGCCCACCATTTCCCGAACAGGATGTTGGCTTCGGGCGGCTGCGGCCCGATGGCCGACAGGGTGATGTCGTTGTCATAGGCCCAGCGCTCGCCGTCCTTGATGGTCTTCACGTCGACCGCCTGGCCCTTCACCCGGATGATGCGACCCGTGGCGAAGGGGGCGCGGAGGTAGTTGTCCTGGGTTAGCGGAGCGGCGAAGGCCTGGCGGACGTCGGCGTCGAACTGGGCGACGCGGTCGCCGGGGATTTCGGTGAAGACCAGGGCCGGCGCGGTCTTGGGCGCGATGGTCGCCACCTGCGACAGCAGGCTGGACTGGATCAGCACCACGGCCGCCAGCAGGGCGACGCCCAGGCCGATGGCGGGCGTGGCGGTGCGGGCCGCCGAGCGTGGTCCGGCCAGGTTGGCGAGGCCGATCCGGAGCGACCCCCGCGACGCTCCCCTCAAGCGTCCGGCCAGCCAGGCGGCGAACAGCCCCAGGGCCCAGAGCAGCAGGAAGGCGAAGGTGACCCCCGCGATCATGATCCCCGCCGCCATCGGCGTCGGTGCGGTGATCACGGCCAGGGCCGCCAGCCCGCAGGCGGCCAGCAGGGCCAGCACGATCTCCGGCCCGAAGCGCAGGCGCCCGGTGAGGTCGCGGCGGAACAGGGCGGCGGGCGGCGTGGCCCGCGCCCGGGCCAGGGGCGCCAGCGAGAAGGCGGCGGCGGCCAGCAGGCCAAACACCGCCGCCTTGATCAACGGCGCGGGATAAACGGCGAACAGGGCCGGGATGGGCAGCCTGTCCTTGGCGATCTCGCCCAGGATCAGCGGCGCCGCCGCCCCGATGGCCAGGCCGATGGCGATGCCGAGGCCCGCCAGCACGGCGATCTGGATGACATAGAGGTTGCGGATCAGGGCGCCGTCGGCGCCGAGCGCCTTCAGCACCGCGATGGACGGCTTGCGGCTCTCCAGATAGGCCGACACCGCGCCCGCCACGCCCAGGCCGCCGGCCACCAGCGAGGCCAGGCCGATGAAGCCGAGGAAATATTCCAGCTGATCGATCAACCGCTTGATGCCGGTCGCGGCATCGCCCCGGTCCTTGATCTCCAGGCCGCTATGGGGGAGCGCCTTGCGGATGGCGGCCACGGCCTTGTCCGGCGCCACGCCGGGCGGGAGCGCAATGCGCACCGTCTCGCCGCTGCTGACCCCGGCCTGCAGGAAGCCGCCGGCCTCCAGGGCCTTCAGCGTGGTCAGCACGCGCGGACCGAGCGCAAAGCCCCGGCCCAGCCGGTCGGGCTCGGAGACCAGCACGGCGCGGGCCACGAAGGTCTCGTTGCCGATCAGGAAGTGGTCGCCGAGCTTCATATGCAGGCGGTCCAGCAGCGCCTGCTCCACCGCCGCGCCCGCCGCCTTGCCGTCCGGCTTCAGCGCCTCGCCCAACGAGGCCGCTCCGATCAGCTCGACCTTGCCGACCAGCGGATATTGACCCGCCACCCCGCGCAGGTCGACCAGCCGCCGCTCGCCCGACGGCGCCTCGGCCATCGCCCGGCTGGCCACGGCCCAGGAGGCGCGGCCGGTCTTTTCGAACACGGCGCGTTCGGGCGGGGTGAAGCGGCGGTTGTCGACGGTGACGCGAAGGTCGCCGCCCAGGATCTCGCGCGATTGCGAGGCCAGGCCCTCGCGGAAGGCTTCGGCCGTCGAGCCGGCGGCCGCGATGGCCGCCACGCCCAGGGCCAGGCAGGCCAGGAAGATGCGGAAGCCCGCCACGCCGGAGCGCAGTTCGCGCAGGGCCAGGCGCAGAGAGAGCGGCATCAGACGATCCGACCGTCGGCCATATGGACCTGGCGATCGGCGCGGGCGGCCAGCGACGCATCATGAGTGACCAGCACGAGAGCCGCGCCGGTCTCGGCCACCAGGTCGAACATCAGCCCGGCCACGGCGGCGGCGTTGGCGGCGTCGAGGTTGCCGGTCGGCTCGTCGGCGAACAGCAGGTGCGGCCGCGCCGCCAGCGCCCGGGCCAGGGCCACCCGCTGCTGCTCGCCGCCCGAAAGCTGATGGGGATAATGGCGCAGGCGCGGCGTCAGGCCGACCCGGTCCAGCCATTCCCGCGCCGTGGCGGTGGCGTTCTTCTCGCGTGCGATCTCCAGCGGCGTGGCGACATTCTCCTCCGCCGTCATGTTGGGCAGCAGGTGGAAGGACTGGAAGACCAGCGACACCCGCCCGCGCCGCAGCTTGGCGCGTCCGTCCTCGTTCAACGAGCCGACGTCCTGGCCGAACAGGGCGACCTGGCCGCTGGTCGGCCGCTCCAGACCCGCCGCCACCGCGATCAGCGAAGACTTGCCGGACCCCGACGCGCCGACCACCGCGACCCGCTCCCCAGGCGCCACGGAAAGGTCCACGCCGCGCAGTATCTCGACGGGGCCGGCGGCCGACGGCAGGGTCAAGGTCACCCCGCGCAGCATCAGCGGCGTGGGGGCGGCGGCGGCGTCGAACATGGGTTGCGCATTTTCCGATTGAGCGGCTGGACTTGAACCCTACATAGGGCGCTGACATGGCGAACACACCTTACGCTTCCCTAACCCGACGTGGTCTTGGCCTGCTGGCCCTGGCGACCGCCGCGACGCCCGCCTTCGCGGCCGGCAAGCAGCGCATCGTCACCATGCTGGGCGACAGCATCACCGCCGGCTACGGCCTGCCCTCCCGCGACGCGGTTCCCGCCCAGCTGGAGCAGGAACTGAACCACATGGGCGCCAACGTCCGCGTCCGCGCGGCGGGCGTCTCCGGCGACACCAGCGCCGGAGGCCTGGCCCGCGTCGACTTCAGCGTCCAGGCCGATTCCGATCTCTGCATCGTGGCGCTGGGCGGCAACGACCTGCTGCAGGGCCTCGACCCGCGCGCCACCCGGGGCAATATCGACCGCATCATCGGCCGCCTCCAGGCCCGCCACATCCCCGTCGTGCTGGCCGGCCTGCGCGCCCCGCCGGTGATCGGTCGCGGCTATGTGCGCGATTTCGACGGCCTCTATCCGGCCCTGGCCGCCCAGCACCGGGTGCCCCTCTATCCCAACCTGCTGGCCGGCGTGATGGGTGATCGCCGCCTGTTGCAGCCCGACGGCATCCATCCCAATGCCGCCGGCGCCCAGATCATCGCCCGAAAACTGGCGCCCACCGTGGCCCAAGCCCTGGCGGCCCGCCGCTGACCCAAATGATAAGACTCTTCGCCGCGATTCACATCCCTGAGGACATCGCCGAGCCCCTGCTCGATCGCCAGGACGGCATCCCCGGCGCCGACTGGCGCGACATGGACGCCTTCCACATCACCCTGCGCTTCTTCGGCGACATCCCGGAGAACCAGGCCGACGACCTGGACGCGGAACTCTCCACCATCACCTCGCCCCCCTTCGCGGTGGAACTGGCCGGCGCCGGCGCCTTCGGCGAGGGCGAGAAGATCCATGCCGTCTGGGCGGGAGTGGCCGACAATCCGCTGCTGACCCAACTGCACGGCCGCTGCGAAGCCGGCGCGCGCCGGGCGGGGCTGGCGCCCGAGACGCGGCTCTACAAGCCCCACGTCACCCTGGCCTACCTGAAGCGCCCCGAGCCGCCCAAGGTCGCCGCCTGGATTCAGGCCAACAACCTGCTCAAGTCCCCACCCTTCGGCGTCGACCGCTTCGGCCTCTATTCGAGCCATCACACCAGGGATGGATCGGTCTACCGGCTGGAGCGCGAGTACCGATTTTGATACTTGGTTTGCAGTCTCTTTGGAGAAGCTAAAAGGTAGTTGGCTCGCAGCCTGAGTCGCAAAATTGCCGGTCTGCAAATGCCCGAAAGCGACCAACCGCCCTCGGGGCCGCAGAAACAGCCCCCGCTTGCGTCGGGAGAAAAACTAGCAAAGGCCCCCAAGAAAAAGACAGCAACTGAGCAACGCAGCAGCTCTGTCGCAAAACGGCGAGCCAAATCGGCCCCAATCGACAACGAACCTAAGACGCCTGGAAGAGGCGAGACTGCCAAACCAAGACAGCCTGAAGCGGCGAATGATGCTGAGTGGGCGATGGTGCGCCTAACTAAAGCAATGGTTGCTCTCACTGTAGCCACCGCTCTGTGTGCGATCGCGGCAGTGGTATTTGCCGGTCTCCAGTGGAAGGAAATGCATGATAGCGCTGGCGATGCGCATCGACTTAGTCAGGCGACTGCCGATTTCGCGTCCGCCATGAAAACAGAGGCTGAGAATTCCGGGCAGCTGGTCGTTCAGGCGAAAAATTCTGCTGACGCTGCACATTCGTCCGCCGCTGCGACACAGGCTGCTGGAAGCGCAGCGCAGCGTAACGCGGCTATTCAGCTCCGCGCCTATGTCGGTGAAGACAGCGCTGAAATCACCGATTTTGTAGTGGGAAAGCGCCCAAAATTTGAAATAGTTCTCAAAAATACAGGCAATACTCCAGCTTATCGTTTTGGCGGATGGATTGGCGGAAGCATCCTCCCATTTCCGCAAAGGCGGGATATTGCCGTTGGCTGCATGAAACCATCAGAACGCGACGTGCCGCCCGGGGGAGAAAGTCATTTCATTATTCTCTTACCAGAACTCACCGAAGATACATTTAATGGGGTCAATTCCGGAAAAATGGCAATATATCTTTTTGGCCGATACAGCTATCGCGACGCGTTCAACAACATAACCTCGCTTCCAATCCGCCTGATGTACGGCGGTCCAAATCCTACGAAAGATAACGGTAGTGTTGCTTCTTATGGCTTCAAGCTAAACGAAGATTCACACTGCTAGGCAATTACGATTGAGTGTAATACGTGTCCGTCACAAGCAACTAATCCACCGCCTCATAGTCCTTCAGCGTCCCCAGCGTGACGATCGCCAGGGTCTCCTCATGCGTCGCCTCCAGCACCACCTGCGGCGCGGCGCCGGCATCCAGCGCGTCCTTCCAGCGCGGCGCGCAGAGGCACCAGCGGTCGCCGGGCTTCAGGCCGGGGAAGGAGAGATCGGGTCTCGGCGTCGACAGGTCGTTGCCCGCCGCCTTGGAGAAGGCCAGGAATTCGGCCGTCATCACCGCGCACACCGTATGCAGCCCGGTGTCATGCGGCCCGGTTTCGCAGCAGCCGTTGCGATAGAAGCCCGTGATCGGCGCGTTGGAGCACGCCATCAGCTCTTCGCCGAGGACGTTCTTCGCCTGTTCGTCGTAACGGGTGGTCATGGCGGCGCACTGCTGGTTAGAAGACTTTCGCCATACGCTGATTGATGAGGGCCCCTAAGTCCATGACCGATACCATCCGGCCGCGCCGCAGCGCCCTCTACATGCCCGCCTCCAACGCCAAGGCCATCGAGAAGGCCCGCTCGCTGAACTGCGACACCGTCATCCTGGACCTGGAGGACGCCGTCGCCCCCGACGCCAAGGACATGGCGCGGACCCAGGCGGTCGAGGCTCTCAGGGCCGGCGGCTTCGGACGCCGAGAGATGGTCATTCGCTGCAATGGTCTGGACACCCCCTGGGGCGCCGACGACCTGGCCGCTGCCGCCCAGGCCGGCCCCGACGCCATTCTGGTCCCCAAGGTCAACAGCGCCGACGACGTGGCCGCCTACGACCGCGCCATCCAGGCCGCCCCGGCCCACACCCGCCTGTGGGCCATGATCGAGACCAGCCACGCCCTCTTCGCGCTGAAGGACATCGCCGAGGCGGCGTCTACGTCGCGCATGACCGCCTGGGTGATGGGCACCAACGACCTGGCCAAGGAGATGCGCTTCCGCCAGACGCCGGGCCGCGAGCCCTTCCACGCGGCGCTGTCGATGAGCGTGGCCGCCGCGCGCATGGCGGGACTGGTCATCCTGGACGGCGTCTACAACGGCATCGACGACGAACCGGGCTTCGAAGCCATCTGCGAACAGGGCGTCGACTTCGGTTTCGACGGCAAGACCCTGATCCATCCCAAGCAGGTGGACATCTGCAACCGGGTCTTCTCGCCCAGCGCCGGGGAGGTGGCCTGGTCCAAGGCCGTGATGGCTGCCTTCAACTTGCCCGAAAATGCGGGCAAGGGTGCCATTCGCGTGGAGGGCCGAATGGCCGAACTCTTGCATCTGACCCAGGCCAGACAACTCGTGGCCCTGGCCGACGCCATCGCCGCCGCCGATTCTTCCCTTTCCGGGGCCGCCTGACGTCGTGCTGAAGACCCTCCGCCTGATCGCCGCTTTGTTCGCCCTGGCCGCCTTTGTGGCGCAGCCGGCGCTTGCCCAGCAGGACCCGCCCAACGAAGCCCAGCAGACCCAGCCCCCGGACGAGGCCACGGCCGAGGGCGAAACGTCCGACGCCGGTCAGGCCCCGGCGGCCCAGGCCCTTTCCCCCGCGCCGTCCTCCACCTCCGCCAGCCTGCCCGACGGCGCCGGTTTCGAGAGCCGCGTGAAGGCCTCGGCCGCGGCGGCGGAAGGCCTGCAGGGCCCGCTCGATGGGGGCTGGACGGTGCGCACCGAGGCCGGCGACGCCCTCTATAGCCTGCAGCTGGTGGACCAGCCCGCCGGCGCGCTCGAGGGCGCGTGGCGCGACCTGCGCCGTACGGGCGCGGTGGGCGCGCGCGGCCTGGTCGCCACCATGGACCGCACCGGCGACGAGCTGACCCTGCGCTTCTATCCCCGCGATGACGGCAACGTCGTCGTGCTGCATCTGCAGTCGTTCGGCGACAACGTCTGGAGCGGCAGCATCGTCGAGCGCGGCGTCGAGGCGCCCATCAGCCTGGTCCGCAACGAAGCCCGCCCGGCCGGCGACTATTCCGGCGTAAGGCCCCGGCCCGTCATGCCCAACGGCTATGCTCCGGTGCGCCACCGCGCCGCCCCCACCCGCGCCCGCGAATCCCGGGGCGGCCGTCATTCCCGCGACGAGCGCGAAGAACGCGGCGGCCGGAGCCACAAGGGGGGTAAGGCTCACGGCTCCAAGGCGGAGAGCAAAGGCGGCAAGGGTCATGCCGCCAAGGGTTCCAGTCACGCCAAGTCCAGCGGCGGCGGCTCCAAGTCGTCCGGCGGTTCGAAGAAAAAGAAGAAACGCTAGTGTGCTGGATCAGAAGTTCGCCAGTTCGTTGGATAGGACCCTGAGCGAACTTCTGATCCAAGAAGCACACTAGAACTTAGAGGGTTTTCTAGTGTGGCTGGAGATTCAGAAATTCGCTCAGAGCTTGCCATGAGGCGCAGGCGAATTTCTGAATCGCCACACTAGGGTTTCGCCCCCTGGCCGCGTCAACCGGGCGTCGGCTATGGTCCAAGGGGATTTTCCGGGGCGGTCTGAAGGATTTACGTATGCGATGGATTTCTGGCGGCCTGCTCGCGGCCGGCGCCCTGGCGGTCGGTGTATTCGCCTCGGCCCACGATCTGGCGGGCTTCCAGCGCGCCCACGCCGCGCCCGCCCCGGCCAAGGCCGTCGCCAACGCCGCCACCGTCAGCACGGTGACGCCGCCGGCCCAGGACGATGACCATACCCGCCCCAACCCCGACGCCATCTCCGGCGTGCTGCCCAACGGTCTGCGCTACACGGTGATGAAGCGCGGCGGCGCGCGCCAGGCCTCGATCCTGATGTATTTCGACGCCGGCAGCGTCAACGAGACCGACGAGGAGCAGGGCGTCGCCCACTTCCTCGAGCACATGGCCTTCAACGGCTCGCCCAACTTCCCGGCCGAAACCCTGCCGCGCACCTTCGCCGCCATCGGCGTGGCGCTGGGCCGCGACCAGAACGCCCAGACCGGCGTCACCGGCACCACCTACCGCCTCGACCTGTCCGAGGAGTCCAGCTCCAAGCTCGACCTGTCGTTCAAATGGCTGCGCGACGTGGCCGACAACCTGACCATCGGCGAGGACCAGGTCGAGCGTGAGCGCGGCGTGGTGATGAGCGAATACACCTCCAGCCGCAGCCCCATGCAGAAGCTCAGCTCGGCCAGCAGCCGCTTCCTGGCGCCCGGCGCCAAGGGCGCGGCGCGCGAACCCATCGGCCGCCCCGAAGACATCAAGTCGATGACCGCGGCGCGCGTGCGCGGCTTCTATGAAAAGTGGTACCGCCCCGACAACACCATCGTCATCGTCGTCGCCGACGCCCCCGTCTCCGAACTGAAGGCCCGGGTCGAACAGACCTTCGGCAGCTGGACCGCCAAGGGTCCCCTGCCGCCCAAGCCCGACGCCGGCCGCGTCGATCCCAAGCGCGGCGAGGACGTCACCGTCCTGGTCGACCCCCACGCCCCCGACACCGTCCAGGTCTGCCACGGCCGCGATGTCGATCCCAAGGTCCGCGAAGGCGTCGACACCCGCATCCGCGACCTGAACGACTGGGCCTGGAACAACGCGCTGAAGAACCGCCTCGACCGGCTGTCGGCCAGCGCCGATCCGCCCTTCGTCGCCGCCAGCATCGAGACGCCGACCCTGTTCGACGCCATGGCCTACACCTGCATCGCCGCCTTCCCCCGCGACGGCAACTGGAAGCGCGCGGTGGAGGCCATCTCGGCCGAGACGCGGCGGATGGACCTCTATGGGGTGACCGACCGCGAGACCAAGACGGCGCTGGCCGAAATGCACGGCATGCTGGACGCCAGCGCCGGCATCGCCGACACCCAGCCGGCCGCCACCCTGGCCGACCTGATCATGCGCAACTACATCGGCGGCGGCACCTTCTCGACCGCCAAGGAAGACGTGCGCATCGGCAACCTGGCCATGGCCCGGATGACCCGCGAGGGCATCAGCGGCGGCTGGAAGAGCCGCTGGACCAACGCCGGCCAGCCCCTGGTCCTGGTGACCTCCAACAGCCCCATCGATGTGGCCGGCGTGCGCCAGACCTGGACCACCGCCCAGGCCTCGCCCGCTCCCTCGCCGGTCGAGGAAAAGGCCCAGACGCCCTGGGCCTATGCCGACTTCGGGCCGAAGGGCGTGATCGTGGAGCGCACGGTCGACGCCAAGCACGATCTGGTGCGGGTCAAGTTCGCCAACGGCGTGCGCGTCACCTTCAAGTCCACCCAGAACGCCACCGACCGGGTGCTGATCCGGGTGCGCTTCGGCCAGGGCCAGAAGGCCATTCCGCCGGGCGAGATGATGACGGCCACCCTGGGCGGCGAGATGCTGCAATGGGGCGGGCTGGGCAAGAACACCTTCGACGACAGCGTCACCCTGTGTGAGGGCCACCTGTGCGAAGTCGGCTTCGGCATCGACCGCGAGAGCTTCATCCTGGGCGGCACCACTCGGCCCAGCGACCTCGATGTCGAGCTGCAGATCATCACCGCCTATCTGGTCGACCCGGGCTTCCGCCCCGACATCAACGCCCGCATCCCCACCTCGGTCGGCGCCATGACCCGGCTGATGGTCACCGACCCCGGCTTCATCGCCTCCCGGGCCCGGGGCGAGGCGATGTTGAAGCCGCATGTCTCCGACTTCCCCTCGCCCGAGGTCCTGGGCAAGGCCCGCGCCGCCGACTTCGCGCGGCTGCTCAAGCCCGCCCTGACCCAGGACGTGCTGGAGGTCACCGTCATCGGCGACATCGACGAGTCCGAGGCCATGGACGCCATCGCCAAGACCCTGGGCGCCATCCCCAAGCGCACGGCCGGCGAGGTCACCCCGCCCAAGGCGCCCGTCGCGCGCTATCCCGCCGCCCCGCCCATCATCCGGGCGGTGCATGACGGCGACCCGTCCAAGGCCCTGGTCCAGGTGACCTTCCCGGTCTTCGTCTGGGCCCCGGACAAGGTGCATGACGCCCGCGCGCTCGACCTGCTGGCCGACATGATGCAGACCGCCATCCTGGAAAGCATCCGCGAGAACCTGGGGGCCACCTATTCGCCCCAGGTCTCCGCCGAGGTGTCGCGCGGCGGCGACGAAGGCGGCATCACCGTCATCGTGGAGACCACGCCGGCCACCACCGACGAAGTGCTGAAGTCGATCCGCGACATCTCCGTGCGCTTCGCCGCCGGCGGCTTCGACCAGGACGACCTGGAGCGCTCGCGGCGGCCGACCCTCGACCGGGGCGGCATCCGCGAATCCACCAACGAATGGTGGATGGGCGTGCTGGACGGCTCCTGGCGCCACCCCGACCAGATGGACGCCGCCGAACACTGGCAGAGCGACTATGAGGGCGTGACCCTGGCCGAGGTGAAGATCGCCGCCAAGACCTGGCTCAGCCGCAATCCGCTGATCGTCGTCGTCACGCCGCGCGGGGCGCCAGCCGCGCCGACAAGGCACTGAGGCGAAGGGCGAGGGCCTGCGGATCGTAGGCCCTCGCCGTCCCCGCCCCCCACACGGGGCCGGGCCAGGCGTCGTCGCCGCGCCGGCGGCCGACCACATGCACATGCAGCTGGGTCGTGACATTGCCCAGCGCGCCGACGTTCAGCTTGTCGACGGGGTCTCCGTCGAGGGCGGCCAAGTCACGGACCATGTCGCCCGCCGCCACGATCTCTTCCATCAGCCGCGCGCGGTCGGCCACCTTCAGGTCCGATAGCTCGACCAAACCGACCTGGCGCGGGATCAGGATCACCCACGGATAGCGCGCGTCGTCCTGCAGGCGGACATGGCAGAGCGCCAGCTCGCCGGCCGCTTTCGAGCCTGCCTCGAACGCCGGGTCGGGCGCGAAATCAGCCACGCTTGGGGACCGCCGCCCAATAGTCGAAGTCGAGGATGACCTCCGGCGGATAGGCGCCCGCGGCGTCCTTGTCCGGGAAGTCCGCGCAGGGCCGGTCCTTAGTCGCCACCAGCCTCAAGCGCAGCGCCCCGCAGGGTCCGAGGTCGGCCTTGTCCAGCACCTCGCTCCAGGCGAACACCGTGGCGCCGGCGAAATAGGGGTTCACATGCCGACCCCCATTGATGGCCAGGATCAGCCCGGCGTTCTGCAGGCCGTTGAAGCTCAGCGCCTTGGCCGTGGAAATCACCACCCCGCCATAGACCAGCCGGCGGCCGGAGGGGTCCTTGGCCCGCTCATACTGGTTGAAGTGGACCTTGGCGGTGTTCTGATAGAGCCGGGTGGCCATGGCGTGCTCGGCCTCCTCGATGGCCATGCCGTCCACATGGTCGATCTTCTCGCCGACCTCATAGTCCTCGAAGGCGTGGGGCGCGCCGGAGACGGCGAAATCGTACACGCGAGTATTCATCCGCAGGCCCATGGGCAGCACCAGGTCCTTGGCCGCCACCGCGCCGGCCAGGTCGGGCGTCACCGCCTCGCCCACCACCGCCGCCTCGTCGCGCTTGCGCACCATCACCCAGCGCACATAGCTGAGCACCGGCTCGCTGTGCTGGTTGGTCCCGGTGGTGCGCACATAGACGACGCCGGTCTTGCGGTTGGAATTCTCCTTCAGGCCGATCACCTCGGAGCTGGCGGTGATGGTGTCGCCCGGCGCCACCGGGGCCATGAACCGCCCCTCGGCATAGCCCAGGTTGGCCACCGCGTTCAGCGAGATGTCGGGCACCGACTTGCCGAACACCATGTGGAAGGTCAGCAGGGGATCGACCAGCGTGCGGCCGTCCAGGCAGTTGCGGGCGAACTCGTCCGAGGAGAACAGGGCGAAACGCGTGCCGTAGAGGGCGTTGTAGAGGGCCACGTCGCCGGTGGTGATGGTGCGCGGCGTGGCGTGCTTCAGCACCTGGCCCGGCCGGAAATCCTCGAAATAGTTGCCGGGATCGGTTTTCGACATCGCTCGACTCCGCTTCAGAACGCCACGGTCTCTAGACGCTGGCCCTCACGGGAGCTAGACCGCCCGCCGAAATCCTCCCCGCTTTCAAGACCACTCGGAGACTGCAATGGCTCGCGCGAAGATCGCCCTCATCGGCGCCGGCATGATCGGCGGCACCCTGGCCCATATCGCCGCGCGCGAAGAACTGGGTGACATCATCCTGTTCGACATCATGGAAGGCACGCCCCAGGGCAAGGCGCTGGACCTCGCCGAGGCCACCGCCGTGTTCGGCTCCGACGTCTCGCTGAAGGGCGCCAACGACTATGCGGGCATTGCGGGGGCCGACGTCTGCATCGTCACCGCCGGCGTGCCCCGCAAGCCGGGCATGAGCCGCGACGACCTGCTGGGCATCAATCTGAAGGTCATGAAGGCCGTCGGCGAAGGCATCAAGGCCCATTGCCCCAACGCCTTCGTCATCTGCATCACCAACCCGCTGGACGCCATGGTCTGGGCCCTGCGCGAATTCTCAGGGCTTCCCCACAAGATGGTCGTCGGCATGGCCGGCGTGCTCGATTCGGCCCGCTTCGCCTACTTCCTGTCCGAAAAGACCGGCGTGTCGGTGCAGGACATCCGCGCCTGGACGCTCGGCGGCCACGGCGACGACATGGTGCCGATGGTGCGCCACTCCACCGTCGGCGGCCTGCCCCTGCCGGAGCTGGTCGCCCAGGGCTGGATGACCCAGGACGAGCTCAACGGCATCGTCAAGCGCACCCGCGGCGGCGGCGGCGAGATCGTCGCCCTGCTGAAGACCGGCAGCGCCTTCTACGCGCCCGCCGAAAGCGCCATCGCCATGGCCGCCAGTTTCCTGAAAGACAAGAAGCGCGTCCTGCCCTGCGCCGTCTATCTGTCGGGCGAATACGGGCTGAAGGACCTCTATGTCGGTGTGCCCTGTGTGATCGGCGCCGGCGGCGCGGAACGGATCATCGAGTTCACCACCAACGACGAGGAAAAGGCGATGTTCGCCAAGTCGGTGGAGAGCGTCCAGGGCCTGATCGAAGCCTGCAAGACCATCGAACCCAGCCTGGCCTAGGCTGAGGCTCCTTCCCTGCCTTTCGTGGGGAGGGAAAGTGACAAGCCGCGCGGTTGCTGGCAGGACTCCATTCCCCGAACATGGAGCCCGCCAGTGCCTGTCGCCCCCGGTCCCACGCTTGAAACCGATCGCCTGATCCTGAGGCCCACGGCCACCGAGGATTTCGAGGGCTGGGCGGCCTTCATGGCGTTGGATGAGTCAAAGTTCGTCGGCGGCCCTCAAGCGCGCTCCGTGGCCTTCCGGGGTTTCCTCAGCATGGCCGGCGCCTGGTCGATGCAGGGCTACGGCATGTTCTCGGTGATCGAGAAGGCCACCGGCCGCTGGGTCGGCCGCCTCGGCCCCTGGGTCCCCGAGGGCTGGCCTGGCCTGGAGGTCGGCTGGGGCATCAGCCCCGACGCCTGGGGCAAGGGCTATGCGGTGGAGGGGGCCACGGCCGCCATCGACTGGGCCTTCGACCACCTGGGCTGGCCCGACGTCATCCACTGCATCGACCCCGACAACGCCAATTCGCAACGCGTCGCCCAGAAGCTGGGCTCGAGCGTGCTGCGCCAGACCACCCTGCCCGCCCCCTTCGACCACATCACCGTCGATATCTGGGGCCAGACCCGCGACCAGTGGAAGGCGCGCGCCCGATGAAACCCCTGCTGATCACGCTGTTGGCCCTGGCCGCCCTGGCCGCGCCCGAACTGGCCACCTCGCAAGCCGCGGCGCAGGCCAACGGGGGCGCCTCGCTGACCATCGACTTCAACGGCCTGAAGTCGCGCCGGGGTACGGTCCTGGCCGCCCTGTTCGACAACCGCCGCGCCTATGAAGCCAACGCCCATCCGATCCGATCCTGGGTCCTGCCGGCCGGCGGCGGCGACTTCTCGGTGACCGTGGCGGGCCTGCCGCCCGGCGACTATGCGATCAAGTCGTTCCACGACATCGACGGCAACGGCAGGATGAACTTCAGCCCGGTCGGCATGCCGCTCGAGCCCTACGCCTTCTCCAACAATGCGCGCGGCATGTTCGGCCCCCCGGCCTGGCGCGCCGCCGCCTTCCACGTCAAAGCCGGCGCCAACGACCAGGCGATCAGGCTGCACTAGGGGTCGCCCCCTCCCGGATCATCCGGCTCGCCTTCTTCGTCCTCGAAGTCGTCGTCGTCATCGTCCCAGAACTCGGGCTCCGGATCGGGCTCGTCGGGTGGAAGGTCGGGCCAGGCCGCGTAGGGCGAGCCCGGCGGGCGCTCATTGATCTCTTCCTGGGCCCAGGCTTCCTGCGCCATCGCCGTCCAGCGGGGCGACAGGTCCAGGTCGGCGCAGATCTGGGCCACCAGGGCGCCGATCGGGCGGTTCGCGAGATCACCGGTGATGTCGCGGTCGTACAGGCGCTCGCGGGCCTCGCTGTCGAAGGCTTCGCGCACGTAGCGGTCGGTGTAGCGGACCTTGGCGATCCGCCCGACGATGCGCCGCACGCGGCCGGCGCGGTGGGTTCGGGCGTCATCGGCGGCCGTGCGCGCGGCTTGGCCGCCGGCAGCGGCCTCCTTCGCCACCCGCTCGCGCAGGGCGATGCTCATGCGAACGGCGCGCGAAGCCCGATCGAAGGCCCGGGCCAGGTCGGCGCAGGCGCGGGCGGAGTCCGTGTCGGGCTCCGCCGCCGCCGTCTCCACGATGCGGGTCTTCAGCGCCAGGGCGATCTCAAGGCCGGCTTCCGCGAGCTCGGAGAGGATCGCCAGCCGGCGTTCGCCCCAAGCGTCGGGGTCATCCGGGCGCGGGTCGCCAGGGATGGGGGCCGAAGTCGGGGCGTTGTCGGGGCCGATGGACATGGGCCCATAAGGCCGCAACGGCCCCGACCGTTGGAATAGGGGGGTGTGGATTTTTGGGTTCGGGCGGGGCGGCGCCTGGAGCCGTCCTATGCGAGGCCCGCGATACCTGGGGACACGCACCCATTTCCGGTCGTGGTCCGTGATGAGGCCGACCTGCGGGACGGAAATCCGTGCATGTCCCCACTCATCGCCGCGGCTTGGATGTTGACGCGACCTAGCGCGTGTCGACCCCCGGCAGGGTCAGCCGCGCGCGCAGGCCCTCCGGGGCCCAGGTCATCTCGGCGCCGCCGCCCAGCGCGCCGCTCAGGGCGCGGCCGAGCAGCTGGTTGCCGAAGCCCCGGCGCGTGGGCTGTGTGACCGGCGGGCCGCCGTGTTCGCTCCAGTCGATCTCCAGCCCGCCGGCGTCATCGCTGGTCCAGGCCACGCGGACGGACCCCTCGGGCGCCGACAGGGCGCCGTGCTTGGCGGCGTTGGTGGCCAGTTCGTGCAGCGCCATGGACAGGGCCTGGGCGGCGGCGGGATTGAGCAGGTGAGGCGGGCCGGTCAGCTGGATGCGGCCATGCCGGTCGGTATCATAGGGGCTGAGTTCCTCCCACAGCAGGCCGCCGAGATCGGCGCCCTGCCAGCGCCCGCCGGCCAGCAGCTGGTGCGAGCGCGCCAGGGCCGAGAGACGCCCGGCCAGGCTGGCCTTGAAGCCGTCCACATCGTCGGCGGTGGACAGCGCCACGGTGGCCTGGACCAGGGCCAGCAGGTTGTTGGCGCGGTGGTCGACCTCGCTGGCCAGCAGCTTCATCCGCTCCTCGGCCTCCTTGCGCTCGGTGATGTCCATCATCACGCCGACGGCGCGGGTGGGATAGCCGCCCGGATCGCCGCCGAGTTCGGCCCGCAGCATCAGCCAGCGGGTCTGTCCGTCCGGCCAGAGATAGCGGTACTCCACGTCCAGGTAGCGCTCGCCGCGCGCGATCAGGTCCTGGATCATGGCCACCACCCGCGCCAGTTCGCCGGGGGCGTAGCGGGCGTTGACCTGCTCGAGGGTCGGCCGGGCGTCATCGGCGAAACCCAGCATGCGGTTCATCTCAAGGCTGGACACGACCGTGCCAGCCAGGGCGTCGGTCTCCCACACGGCCATGCGGCCGGCGTCCACCGCCAGGCGCAGACGCGATTCGGATTCGCGCAGGTGCAACTCCACGTCCCGCTGCTCGGTGATGTCCTCGACCGTGCCGACATAGCGGACCACCACGGGGCCGCCCTCCGTGTCCTCGAACACGGCCTCGGCCTGACCGCGCACCCGGCGCACGGCGCCGTCGGGCCACAGAATCCGGTACTCATAGGCGCCGGCCTCGCGCAGCGCCGGGTCGAAGGCGCGTCCGAGGCGGGCGATCAGGTCTTCGCGGTCGCCCGGGTGGACGGAGGCTTCGAGCATCGCATAGCTGACCGGCTCGTCCGCCCCGAACCCCCAGATGACGCGGGCGCGGGGCGAGACCACCATCCACGGCGCGTCGAGCCGCCATTCCCACACACCCAGATGCGAGGCCTCGGTGGCCATCTCCAGCCGGGCCTGGCTTTCAAGCAATGCGTCCTGGATGGCCTTGCGTTCGGAGACGTCGGTCAGCGACACGGCGATCCCGTCCGGAGCCATGGGCGCGATGCGCAATTCCACGAAGCGATCGGGGCGCATCAGCGAGCGGGTCTCGAAGGTGGTGACGGTCCCCTTGTCGCGGGCGGCGTGACAGGCGGCTTCGAACGGTGTGCCGCGTCCCTGGGGAAAGACCTCCCAAAGGGTCCGGCCAAGCACCATGTCGCGGGACGCGCCGAAGTATTCCTCGGCGGCGCGGTTGAAGATCACGTAGCGCCATTCGGCGTCCAGGGCATAGACGCCGTCGCTCACGCTCTCCAGAGCGGCCGCCAGACGGCTTTCCGCGGGCGAAGGGGCGTCCGTCATTCTGCTCCTCTGGCCCCCTCCCTTGGCCTCATGGGCAACGGTAGCGTGAGCGGCCCGCGCGGGGGAAGGGCATCAATGGGCCGGGCCGGTTAAAAACAATCCCCACCGCGCGCGGTGCAAGCGACTATAAGGACTGTCCCGCCGCCCGCAGCCTGAAAGGGCGCGATGACCGAACCTGTCGATCTTCCGTCACAACCGCTCGCCGATCTCACCCCCGGCCAGCTCACCGCGCTGCAGAACCTGGCCCGCAAGAGCGCGGGCGAGGATGTCGACTGGATCAGTATTTCCGATGCGCGGGCGCTGACCGACATGGGCCTGGCCGAGCGCAACCGCGAGGGCTGGAACATCACCCAGGCCGGGACGACCGCCCTGGCGGGTCTGGCGCGCGCCAAGGATTGATCCTGAGGGCGCGGCGGCGAAGCCGGCGGCCCACAGGCTGCACTCAATTGGAAGTGCAGCGTCAAAGCCGCCCGCTCATCCTCGCGAACGCGCTTAAGGATGCACACAAATCGCGCCCTTGCGTGTGCCACCAAATTCCGCTCGTCCCCGCGCAGGCGGGGATCCAAGCGGCTTGTCAGAACGCGCGCGTCGCTACGATGGCGTACGCGAGCCGCCCATCGAACCAACGCCCTTCCGGAGAGCCGGCTTGGATCCCCGCCTTCGCGGGGACGAGCGGACGTTGGGGGGTATTGAGTTCGGACCCTAGAGGCCGATGGCGGCCTTGGCCTTGCGCAGATAGCGGCGGCGCAGACGCGCGGCGTGACGCCATTTGCGCGGCAGGATCAGCTTCTCGGCGCGCAGCAGCTGTTGCCACGCCACGGGCATGACCTCCGGCTCGCGGCGCAGCAGGCGGCGCAGGGGGAAGACCAGCTTGGGGTGGCGTTGCTGCAGGCCGATGAACTGACGGCGGGCGGGGCGCGAGGTGCGCAGCACGATGATCAGGCCGACCACCAGCACCGGCACGCCCAGGTGTCCAGGAAGCAGGGCGCCGACCAGGCCGACGGCCAGCAGCAGGCAGCCCAGCGACAGCAGCGCCCAGCGCGCGAGCGTCCTCCAGAGCGAACGCCGAGGGGCGGCGGCTCCGACAAAGCCGAAGGAGAGCGAGGACAGCAACGACACGACGATAGATCCCAGGTGCGCCCAAATGGGGGAGGGGGCGCGGTGACTCAGATATTGGGATCAAAATGCCTACAAAAAGGCTTCGATCCCGTGATTTTTCTGTAACCTGGGCAATTGACCCAAACCGTTGCAAACGGGCCGCAGTTTCAGTCCATCTTTGGGGGCAATTTGCCTTTCGCCCCCAAACCCTCGCCGGGTGGGGCTGGAGCGCAATCCGCTCCGATGGAATCGGAGCGGCGCTCCAGGTTTTGTTTTGTCGCGCTTTTCGGGCGGCGAACCGGTTTCCACTTCGCCGGAAAGCGCTCTAGCGCCGGCGGGTCGCGCCCGCCGCCTTCATCAGGATGGCCTGGGTTTCGCGCACGTAGATGCGGTCGAACTCCTTCACATCTTCGGTCAGGGCGTCATAGGGCAGCAGCGAGGGATGGCGGCGCATGACCTCGTCCTTCTTGGGCTGGCGGGTGACGCGCCAGCCGTCCATGCGCCGCTGGGCGTTCCAGCGTTCGTGTTCCAGCCGCGCCAGGGCCTCGCATTCCTGATCGTTGGAGAACAGCGGCTGACGGGGCGTCAGGCGTGGGAGGCCGTCCAGGCCGCGCCACAACTCTTGCGGGACTCCCGCGCTCGACAGCTTGGCGGCGATGTGGGCGACGGCGTCGCGGTTGGCCTGGCGGAAGGTCTCGTTGAGGCTGTCCCAGGGGCGGGCGGCGTTGTTGGTCATGTCGTCGCGCTGCTCGCGCGTCAGCGAGGCGCGATAGGCGTCGCTGAAGGCGCGGGCGGCGGCGTCCGGGGCGCTCGACAGGAATTCGCTCGCGCTCAGCACCTCGTCCAGGTCGCCGAACGGAATCAGGGCGTCGAGGCCCTTGCCGCCGATGCCGTCGCCCACGGTGTTGGAGTCGCGCAGGCGGATGAAGATGTCGGGATGGCGCACGTTCTGGCGGCGCAGCACCGACTGCAGCATGGCCGCCGCGCCCAGGGCCGAGGCGTCCGAGCGCAGGCAGACATAGGCCGCCGTCAGCGGCCCGACATCGGCCACCGCCTTGGCCATGACCCCCGGGTCGGGCGTCACCGACTCGGTGCCCACCTGGCCCATGATGAAGGTGAAGTGGGCGCACTCCTCCAGTTCCGGCACCCGAGCCTTCAGCACCCCCTCCAGGGCGTCGGCGCGGGGGTCGATGATGGTGATCGCCGGCAACTCCAGATAGGTGGTGCGGCAGTTGACGATCAGGTCGCGGGCGATGGCCTGGCCGGTCTGGCCGAAGCCGATGATCACCGCGTGGATACGGCCCTGCTCCTTGTCCCGCGCCAGCAGGAAGGGCGGATGCATGTGGTTCAGCCGCCGGGCCGCGATGGCCGCGCCGGACATCACCCGGGTGCGCGGCTGGTTCAGGGTGGCCGCCGCATCCTCGGCCAGGCGCTCGTCGCGCATGATGGCGGTGATGAAGGCGCCCGGCGCCGTCACCCGCGCGGCGCGCACCATGGACAGCGCCTCGGCGTCGTCGGCGGCGGCGATCAGCACATGGTCGGCGCGCTGGCTGTAGTCCAGAACGGTGGTGACGTGGTCCTGCGGCGGCCAGGGCAGCGCGATGGCGTCGATGGAATCGACCCCCAGCGCCTCGGCGCCAAGCCAGGCGACGCTCTTGCCCACATAGCGGGCCTCTTCATAGGCCTTGGTGGCCAAGCCCTCGCTGCCCACCACCACCACCTGCTGGCGCAGATAGCGCGCGACGCCCAGCACCAGCCGCTCGCGCAACAGGGCCCCGAGGGCGGCGATGGCGGCGGAAAAGACCACCCCGAGACCGGTCCAGCGGCCGACCTGGAAGCGCCAGTCCCCAGCCACGATCGGGTCGGTGTAGTAGCCGTTGCCGGCGTCGAACAGACAGACGGCCCGGTAGAAGGAGGTGGCCGGCCCGAAGCCGTGATCCATCCAGCCGTTGGTGCCCAGCGCCAGGGTGACGATGGCCAGGATCGGGATGATCCAGACGGCGCGGATCGAGCGGCGGGGCTTGTGGCGGCTCACGGCTGATCCGGCGCCCTTCGCCTATGGAGGGGCTGCCGGGCCGCCGCGGGTAGGAGAGGCCTCAGTAGGGGACGTCCGAACGGCTGGCCCTCAGGGGTGCATGGGCCTTCTTCGCCGGCGCCACGTGAGCCCTGGCCCGAACGGGGGCGGCGGCGGCCGTGGGGGCGGCCGCGATCCCGGCGGCGTCCGGAGCGGCGGTGGCGGCGGCCACGCCGGCATCGGGGGTTGCCGCCTGGGCCGGCGCCGCGGTGGGCGGGGGAACCGGCGGGGTCGGTGTAGCCGTGGCGGCGGCGGCGGGCTTGTCCTTGCCGGCGTCGGCCGGCTTGCCCTTGTGGCCGGAGAAGACGAACACGGCGGCGGTGACGGCCAGCACGACCACCACGGCGGCGCCGGCCAGCATCAGGCCGCCGGGGCCCTTCCTGGGGGCGGCGTCGTCGCCGGCGAAGGCGTCGGCCTTGCCCTCCAGCACGGGGACCAGCACCGGGCCGGGCGCGGCGTCGATGGCGGGCTTGGCGGGTTTCGTGGCGACCTTGGGCGCGGGCTCGGCCTTGGGCGCGGCTTTCGCCGCGGCGGGGGCCGCAACAGCGGCGGCGGCGCGGCCGGCGACCATCAGGGCGGGGTCCGGCGCGGTGATCTTGCCGATCTGCAGCGCCAGCTGGTCGATGGCGTATTCCCAGTCGGCGAAGAAATCGATCCACTGTCGGGTGGCGAATTCATAGGCGAAGGCGTCGTTGGGCGTGACGTCCTCGACGCGCAGGGGGATCACCGCGAGCTTCTGCTGGCTGGCCAGCGCCAGCTCCTTGCTCATCTCCTCCGACTGGTTGGAGTTGGCGGTGAAGACCAGCAGCATCACCTTGGCCTTGCGGATGGCCCGCACGATGGCGACCTGGAAGTTGTCGCCCGGCGAGATGTCGCGGGCCGAGATCCAGCAGGTGAAGCCACGGCTTTCCAGGGCGGCGCACAGCGTGGTCGCGACCTTGCGATCCTTGCCCGGGAAGCTGATGAAGATATCCGCGTCCGTGGTCATGGTTGTCGCTTGAAGCCCCTTGAATACCCTGTGGGCACCTTAAACGAAGGCCAAGCGTCGCTGGCAAGCCGTATTTACGGTAAGCGCGCCGTTTCCCTTACCGCGACAGGCCGCGCGCGCATCGCAGGCGCGGAGGATATGAGCCGCCCAAAAGCGCCATGGGGTTTGAAAGGTTGGCCGACGCCGGGTATGGGTGTCGCGGGTGAACGCCGTTCTCATCGGGGGCGGACCTCTCTTTCGAGGGGCTTAGGACCGGCGCGATGCGCCGTGGACCAGGGTGATGACATGCGCGAAGAGATGACCAGCCAACACCGCCCCGTCCGGTGGGCGCGACGTATCCCGGCCCTGCTGGCGCTGGCCGGCGCCGTGTGCGGATTATCGATGCTGGGCGCCTCGCCCGCCCTGTCGCAGGCCGCGTCGGGCGATTGGGCCGCCGTCTGGGGCGCGCCGCCCGAACCGCCGCGCGATCCGCCCACCGTGTTCAACAATCAGACGGTCCGGGAAGTCGCGCGCCTCAGCATCGGCGCGGGCCGCGTGCGGGTGCGCCTGACCAACGAATTCGGCAGCCGTCCGGTGACCATCACCGCCGCCCACGTCGCCGTGTCCGGCCCCGGCGCCTCCATCGTGCCGGCCACCGACCGCACACTGACCTTTGGCGGCCGCCCTTCGGTGACCATCCCCAATGGCGCCAGCATGCTCTCCGACCCGGTGGACATCCCCGTCTCGCCGCTCGCCAACGTCTCCGTCAGCCTCTATTTCGCCGGCAGTTCGGGCGAATCCACCGGCCACTTCTTCGGCATGCAGATGGCCTACGTCGGACCCGGCAACCAGACCGCCGCGCGCGACATGCCCAATGCGTCGGTCCTGACCGAACGCCCCTTCGTGGCCGGCATCGAAGCCGCGGTGGTCAAGAAGACCAAGGTGGTCGTCACCCTGGGCGACTCCCTCACTGACGGCTACGGCTCCACCGCCGGCGCCAACCGCCGCTGGCCGGACGCCCTGGCCGAGCGCCTGAACGGGCGCAAGGGAACCCAGGTGGCGGTGGTCAACGCGGCCATCAGCGGCAACCGCCTGCTGCACGACTTCATCGGCCCCAACGCCCTGTCGCGCTTCGACCGCGACGTGCTGGCCCAGCCGGGGGTCACCCACGTGATCGTGCTGCTGGGGCTCAACGACTTCGGCTTCCCCGGCGCGCGCAAGCTGCCCGACGAGGAGGTCAGCGCCGAGGACGTGATCAACGGCTACAAGCAGCTGATCGCCCGGGCCCACGCCCACGGCATCAAGGTGGTCGGCGCCACCATCCCGCCCTTCGGCCCCATCCCCCAGCGCCCGGGCTTCTACAGCGACGCGGCCATGGCTAAGCGCGACGCGGTCAATACCTGGATCCGCACCAGCAAGGCCTTCGACTCGGTGATCGACTTCGACGCCGTGCTGCGCGACCCCAAGGCCCCCAACCGCCTGCTGCCCGCCTACGACAGCGGCGACCACCTGAGTCCCAACGACGCCGGCTACAAGGCCATGGCCGACGCCATCAACCTGAAGATCTTCGACTAGGGTCTAAGGCGGCGGATCAGCCGGCGGCGCGATCCGTTTTGGCGAGGTCGTGCCCCTCATCATCGTCGCGCGGCGCCGTCCATCTGGCGATGGCGCCGAACAGACGGGCGGGGTCGATGGGCTTGCCGATGTGGTCGTTCATGCCCGCCGCGCGGCAACGCTCCACCTGCTCGGGCAGCACGTTGGCGGTCATGGCCACGATGGGGGTGGCGGCGGCGTCGCGGTCGGCGAAGGCGCGGATGCGGGCGGTGGCGGTCAGGCCGTCCATCACCGGCATCTGGACGTCCATCAGCACCAGGTCGTAGCGCATGGCCTGCATCATCTCGATGGCCTCCACGCCGTTGACGGCCATGTGGATGTCGGCCCCGGTCACCCCCAGCAGCACGCCGAGCAGTTCGCGGTTCACCGGGTTGTCCTCCACCACCAGCAGCCGCGGGGGGCGGCCGTCGTCGTCGGTCTCGGCGGCGGTCATGACCTGCTCGTGGGGCGCGGCGGCCGCGCCGGCCACAGGCAGATCGAGTTCGAACCAGAAGGTTGAGCCCTGGCCGGGCCGGCTGTCGGCCCCGATCGCGCCGCCCATATGCTCGATCACCCGCTTGGCGATGGCCAGGCCCAGGCCCGTGCCGCCGAAGCGGCGCGACACCGACGCATCCGCCTGGGTGAAGCGGCCGAACACCAAGCCCACGTCCGCCTCCGGGATGCCGATGCCGCTGTCTCGCACCTCCACGCGAAGGCGCCGGATCGGGCCCTCGCCGGACTGGCTCACCCGGACCTCGACCCCGCCGGACTGGGTGAATTTTATGGCGTTGGAGAGGAAGTTCAGCAGCACCTGGCCCAGGCGCGGGGCATCCCCCAGCAGCAGGTCGTCCGCGCCGTCGGTCTTCAGGTCGAAGGTCAGGCCCTTGGCGCGGGCCTGGTCGTCGACCAGGGCGGTCATCGAGCGGGCCATGGCCTGAGCGCGGAAGGGCGAGGCGTCGGGATCGAAGCCGCCGGCCTCCAGCTTGGAGAAGTCGAGCACGCTGTTGACCACGCTGAGCAGGGTGGCGCTGGCGTCATGGATCAGGCCCACATAGCGGGCGTCGGAGCCGGCCAGCTCGCCCTTGCGCCGCAGCACGTCTGAGAAGCCGATGATGGCCGTCAGCGGCGTGCGCAGCTCATGGGTCATGTTGGCCAGGAAGTCGGCCTTGGCGGCGGCCGCCGCCTCGGCCTGGATGGCCGACTCCATCAGTTCCAGTTCCAGCTGTTTGCGCTGAGTGATGTCGCGCGAGATGGAGACAATGTCGTCCGTGCCGTCGGTGACGCGCGAGAAGCTCGTCTCGGCCCAGACGATCGAGCCGTTGCGGTGGATGCAGCGGTAGTCGACCGTCTGGCCGAGGTCGCCGGCCTCCAGCCGTTCCAGGGCGGCGCGGAACACGCCCATGTCGTCGGGGTGGACATAGCTCGCTGCATTGTCGTTGAGCAGCTCCTCGGGGGTGATGCCCAGCACCCGCTCGATGGACGGCGAGATATAGAGCCGCCGGCCGTCGGCGCTGCGGCGGGAGACGACGTCGGCGCCGTTGTCGGCCAGCATCCGGTAATCGAACTCGCTGGCGCGCAACGACCCCTGAGCGGCCCGGAAGCGCTTGCGGGCGGCCAGGGTCTCATTGACCCCCGCGACAGCGAAGAACACCGCCAGGGCCAGCAGGGCGTAGATGGGCGCCATCTGCATGCCGGGGGGATGGGGCGCGAAGACGGCGGTGGCCAGCATGCCGGCGGCGGGCATGCCGCCGCTGACCAGATAGCCGACCGGGGATTGGAAGGAGTAGGTCTGGCCGAAGGCCATGAGGCTGAGCCAGATGGTGACCGCGCAGATCACGCCCTCGACCCGGCCGGTGGTCCAGAACAGGAAACCCAGCGCAAACCAGACGGCCGAGCAGAACACCAGGTCGGCGAACTGGTTGAGCCGCTGGAGATTGGTGACGGGGGCGCCGCGGCCCTTGGCGTGGAGATATTGCGCGCGGGTGGAGATCCAGCCCCAGGCCTCGCCGACCAGGAAGGTTGCGGCCCAGAGCGCCACCACGGGCGCCGACAGCAGCAGCAGCGCCGCGCCGCAAACACCCAACCCCACGACGACGCGGATCGGCAGACCCTCGTGGGCGCCGGCCGCCAGCTCGTCTAGCCCCTCGTCGAGAAGCCTGCGCATTCGTTCCCCTGTCCCCATGGGTCTTTTGGCGCGCAGTGTGCCGTGCTCGGCTGAAGGTCACGTTAAGGCAGGCTAGATGCGCTCCAGCAGCGCCACGGTCCCCTCGCCGCCGTCCGCGCAGACCGAGACGATGGCGCGGCTGCCCTTGGCCATATCCGTCAATTCCTTGGCCGCCTGGCTGAGGATGCGCGCGCCGGTGGCCGCGAAGGGATGGCCGATGGCCAGCGAGCCTCCGTGCGGGTTGACCCGCTCCCACGGGAACTCACCCAGGTCGGCGTCGACGCCGGCCTTGGTGCGGCGATAGACGGGGTCGGAGGCGGCCTTGACGTTGGCCAGCACCTGGGCCGCGAAGGCCTCGTGGATTTCCCATAGCGCAATGTCGGCGAAGGTCAGGCCATGGCGGGCCAGCAGGCGCGGGATGGCGCGGGCCGGAGCCATCAGGATGCCCTCCTCGGCGTAGTGCATGGCCGCGATCTCGAAGTCGACGAGCTTGACCGCCGGGGTGACGCCCAGCCGCGCCACGCCCTCGGCGTCGCCGACCCAGAGGCTGGCCGCGCCGTCGGTCAGCGGCGAGGAGTTGCCGGCGGTCAGCGTGCCCTTGCCGCTGGTGCGGTCGAAGGCGGGAGGCAGGGTCGCCAGCTTCTCCAGCGTGCTGTCGCGGCGCGGGATGGTGTCGTGATCGACGTCGGCGACGGGGAGGATCAGGTCGGCGAAGAAGCCGGTGTCCTGCCCGGAGATCGCGCCCTGGTGGCTGGCGAAGGCGCGCTGGTCCTGCGCTTGCCGGCTGATGTCATAGAGCTTGGCGGTGTCTTCGGTATGCTCGCCCTGGCTGCGGCCCGACTGCTTGTTGGTCCAGCCGTGGATCGGCAGATTGAAGTCGCCGGGCGTCAGCGCCGCCATCAGGGCCAGGGCCGCGCCGGGGTCCTTGGCGAAGGCGCCGATGACCTTGTCGGAGACCGCCTGCGTCAGGGCGATGGGCACGTGGCTCATGGTCTCCACCCCGCCGACCAGGGCCAGGTGCGTCCCGCCTCGGCCGATCATGCCGGAGGCCTCGATCATGGCCATGAAGCTGGAGGAGCAGGCCAGCACGGTGGAGAAGGCCGGGATGGTGGGGTCCAGCCCCGCCTCATAGACCAGCTCGCGGGCGATGTTGGAGACCGACGGGTCGGGGATCACCTGGCCCCAGACCAGAAAGTCCGGCCGCGCCCGGGCCGCCATGGCCTGGGCCACGGGGGTGGACAGCGCCAGGGCGTTCAGGGGCGCGAAGGCCCCACCGGCCTTGATGAAGGGGGTGCGGACCCCCGGAACCAGGAACACATCACCCATCGCCGATCCTCCAGACTGAGGCTGCGAATATAGGCGCCCGCCGGCTTAAACACAGCCGGCGAAGGGGCGGGGCGGCTTAGGCCGCGCGACGTCCGGCGCCACGGGCCGGCGCGGCCTGGGCGCCCACCTGGAACTGGCCGATCAGGTCGGACAGCCCCTGCGCCTCGTGGGCCAGCGCGCGGCTGGCGGCGGTGGATTCCTCGACCATGGCGGCGTTCTGCTGGGTCGCCTGGTCCATCTGGTTGACGGCGATATTGACCTGGGCGAGGCCCGTCGCCTGTTCCTGGGCGGAGGCGGCGATCTCGGCGATCACGTCGTTCAGCTGGGCGACCTGGGCGGCGATCCGCTGCAGGGCCTGGCCGGTTTCGCCGACCCGGGCCACGCCATGCGACACCTGCAGGGAGCTGGCCGAGATCAGGGCCTTGATCTGTTTGGCGGCGTCGGCGGAGCGCTGGGCCAGGGCCCGCACTTCGGAAGCGACCACGGCGAAGCCGCGGCCGGCGTCGCCCGCGCGGGCGGCCTCGACCCCGGCGTTGAGGGCCAGCAGGTTGGTCTGGAAGGCGATCTCGTCGATGACGCCGATGATCTGGCCGATCTGGCCGGCGGACTGCTCGATCTCGCCCATGGCGGCGACAGCCTCGGTGACGACCTTGCTGGAATGTTCGGCGTCGGCCTTGGCGGCGGCGACGGCGTCGCGGGCCTGGCCGGCGCCCTCGGCGGTGCGCCGCACGGTGGCGGTGATCTCGTCCAGCGCGGCGGCGGTTTCCTCCAGCGACGCCGCCTGCTGCTCGGTGCGGCGCGACAGGTCGTCGGAGGCGGCGCTGATCTCATTGGTGCCGGCGTGAATGCCGGCGGTGTTGCCGGTGACCACGGTCATGGTCTGCTGCAGCCGTTCCATGGCGGCGTTGAAGTCGGCGCGCAGCTTCTCATAGGCCGGGTCGAAGGCGTCGCGCAGCCGGAAGGTCAGCACCCCCGACGACAGCCGCTCCAGGCCGGTCGCCAGGTCGGCGACGACGCGGCCCTGCTGGGCGGTGGTCTCGGCCCGCTCGGCCTCGGCGGCGTGGCGGGCGGCCTCGGCGGCCTGACGCTGGGTCGTGGCCTCCTGCTCGAGAGCGGTCTTCTGGATGGCGGCGGTCTTGAACACCTGCACAGCCCCAGCCATGCGGCCGACCTCGTCCTTGCGGCCCAGGGCAGGAATGGAGACATCGTTGTCCCCGCCCGCGAGACGGGTCATGGCCGCGGTCATGACCGACACCGGCCGGGCGATGCCGCGCGTCAGCGTCCAGCCCACCAGCATGGCCAGGATGACGCAGCCGGCGCTGCCCAAGCCCAGCACCAGGCTGGCGGAGCGGAAGGCGCCGACCTGTTCGGCCTCGCGGTGCTGCAACTGGGCCTGCTCGGTGTCGACGATGGCCTTGACGGCCTGGCGCGTGTCGGTGAGGCGGCCGGTGGTGGAGATGTTGGCCTGGACCTCGGCGACCTTGGTCGGATCATTGCGGGCGTCGAATTGGCCCTGCATCTCGGCCTGGGCCTTGGCCGCGGCGGCCTTCAAGGCGTCCAGGCGTTCCTGCTCAGGGGGGGTGTCGGAGAGCTTGTCGAGGTCGGCCACGGCGGACTGGTAGTTTGAGCCGTACCTCTTGAACCCATCGGCGAACTCGGCGGCGCCGCTGGAGACATAGCCTCGCGCCGAACTCTGCTGGTCAACCAGGGCGGTCATCACCGCGTTGGCGGCGGCCAATTGGGTGCGGCTCTCGGTGTTGTCGTTGGCGGCGGCGTGGATGGCGTTCAGGGTCAGGAACACCGACAGCCCCATGGCCAGCACGACGGAGACCACGCAGGCGAAGCCCAGGGTCAGTTTCCGCGAGACGCTCAGATCGTTCAGCGACATGCCGTGTCCTTCGTAGCCTGGGGTTTCGGGGCGCCCGAAAACCGATACCGGCATGCCCAAGCGTGACTGAAGAAGCGGTTAATTCGTCGAGCGTGTTCGTCCGAAATCCTCAGCTGCGACAAAATGGCCGGCCTCGCCGCAGGATTTCGCTATCGACCCGAGAGATCAAGGCTCGTTGAGCGTTGTTCAGCCAGCTGCCATCCAGCGCTCGAATCCCGACGCCCGGAGCGCGCAGGCGGGGCAGGCGCCGCAACCATAACCCCAGGGGTGACGTCGGGTCCGGTCGCCCATGTAGCAGCTGTGGGTGTCCTCGATCACCAGTTCGACCAGGGCCTCGCCGCCCAGGTCCCGGGTCATCGCCCAGGTGGCGGCCTTGTCGATCCACATCAGCGGCGTGTCGATGACGAAGCGGCTCTCGGTGCCCAGGTTCAACGCCACCTGCAGGGCCTTGATGGTGTCGTCGCGGCAGTCGGGATAGCCGGAATAGTCGGTCTCGCAGACGCCGGTCACCAGATGCTTGATCCCCCGCCGATAGGCCACGGCGCCGGCGAAGGTCAGGAACAGCAGGTTGCGTCCCGGCACGAAGGTGTTGGGCAGGCCGGTGTCGCTGAAGGCGATCTCCGCCTCGGCGGTCAGGGCGGTGTCGCTGATCGCGCCCAGCACCGACAGGTCCAGCAGGTGGTCCTCGCCCAGCTTGGCGGCCCAGGCGGCGAAGTGTTCGGTCAGCCCCTCGCGGAAGCGCGCGCGCACCTCCAGCTCCACCCGATGACGCTGGCCATAGTCGAAGCCGATGGTCTCGACCCGGTCGAAACGCTCCAGCGCCCAGGCCAGGCAGGCGGCGCTGTCCTGCCCGCCGGAAAACAGCACCAGGGCCGCGATCTCGCTCATCGATCCTCCAGGGATTGGCTTGCCCCAAGCCCATGCTCCGCGCGGCCGCGCGCGTAAAGTCCGGATCGCGCAACGGCGCGGGTCCCCGGGTCCCCGGCTGGGCGCCCGCCGTTAGCCCGTGGCGCGCAGTCCGAGGTCGGTCATTGGCTGTCCCGCACCGGCCAGCGCCTCATACAGCCTGGCGATCTCGATGGGCTTGGCCACCACGCCGTCCATGCCGGCCCGCGCATAGTCGGCGACCTGATGGCTCATGGCGTTGGCGGTCAGCGCGATGATCGGGGTGCGCGCCCGGCCCGTGGCGGCTTCGCGCGCGCGGATGGCGTGGCAGGCCGTGGGGCCGTCCATCACCGGCATCTGGATATCCATCAGCACCAAGTCCCAGGGCTCGGCCTCCCAGGCCGCGACGGCCTCGGCGCCGTTGCCGACGATGACCGGGTCGATGCCGAACTGCTGCAGCAGGGTGCGCAGGACCAGCTGGTTGACGGCATTGTCTTCCGCCGCCAGCACGCGGACCGGCAGGCGGACATCCCCGTCGGCCTCATGAGGCGCCGCTACGGTCTGCGCGGCGTCGGCCGTCTCGCCCAGCCGGACCAGCGGCAGGTCCACAAGGAAGAGGCTGCCCTGGCCGACGCAGCTCTCCACCGCGATGTCGCCGCCCATGGCCTCGCAGAGCTCGCGTGAGATGGCCAGGCCCAGGCCCGTGCCGCCGAACCGCCGCGTGGTGGAGGTGTCGGCCTGGACGAACTTGTGGAACAGGCTGCCGACGCGGTCGGCCGCGATGCCCATGCCGGTGTCGGAGATGGACAGGCGCAGGCCCTTCGGCCCCGCCGTCACCGACACCCGCACGGCGCCGGCCTGGGTGAATTTCACGGCGTTGGAGATCAGGTTGGTCAGCACCTGGCGGATACGGAAGGCGTCGCCCCGATAGCGGCCGCGCACCGCCTCGTCCACGCTCAGGTCGAAGGCCAGCCCCTTGGCCTGGGCCAGGGCCGCGAAGGCGTCGTGGGCCCCGGCGGCGGTCTGTTCGAGATCGAAGTCGGCCTCTTCCAGGTCGAGCCGGCCCGCCTCGATCTTCGACAGGTCCAACAGGTCGTTGAGGATCGCCAGCAGCGCCTCGCCCGACTGGCGGATGACGGTGATGCGTCCGGCCTGGATCTTGGAAAGTCTGTCCTGGCCCATGGCCTGGGCCATGCCCAGCACGCCGTTCAGAGGCGTGCGGATCTCGTGGCTCATGATGGCCAGGAAGTCGCTCTTGGCGCGATTGGAGGCCTCGGCCGCCGCCACCGCCTCGTCCTGGACGCGCGCGGCCGCCTTGGCCTCGGTCATGTCCACATAGGTGGCCAGGCAGTGGCTCCAGGGCCGGTCGCCGTCGGGCAGGGTGCGGATGTGCACGCGCACATCGGTGACCTCGCCGTTCGGCCGCACGATCTGGGCCTCGAAGGGGCGGAAGATGCCGTCCGGGGTGATGTGGGCCACGGCGTCGGTGATGCCGGCCAGATAGTTCTTGCCGAAATGCGAAGGCGCGATGGCGCCGCCGAAGTCGTCCACCCCGAACAGGGCGTGGGCCGCCTGGTTGGCTTCCTTCAGGACCACCTTGCCCAGCACGCCGGCCATGTTGGCGTAGTAGGCCCGCAAGGCCGCGTCGGGGGTCAGGCTGGCGTCGGCCTGGGCCGACAGGGCGTCGTGCAGGGCCGAGGCGTCGAAGCAGGTCTGGGGCAGGGGGCTCTGGTCGAACACCATGCTCCAGCGGCGGCGTTCGCGGGTGGCCTCGACGCCGGCGGCGGCGAGCAGTTCGCGGTGCCGGGCGCCTTCGTCCATGGCCTTGCGCAGCGTCTCGCCTTCGCGGTTGAGGGCGATCCCCAGGCGCACGATGAAGACGGCGTAGGCCACCCCGCCGATGGTCAGCAGCGCCGCGTCGGAGAGGCTGAGCGGCCGGCCCAGCAAGCAGCCCACCAGCGGGACGGCGATGAGGGTCAGGCAGGCCGGGCCCACCAGGGTGGCCGTAAAGACGCGCGAGCCGCGGGTCATCATGGCGTTGTTGAGGGTGATGGCGCAGCCCACGAACACCGCCGCCGCGAAACCGATCGGCGAGGGCGTCATCAGGAAGATGAAGCAGACGGAGGCATAGCAGGCGGCCGAAGCGGTGCGCGCGGCCGTGGTCAGCCGCGACAGCCGCCGGTCATCGGGCCGGGCGAACAGCCGGCGCGACAGGACTCCGTCCACCGCCGCGGTGCTCAGGGTCAGCGCCAGCCAGGGGCCGACGATGGCCTCGTGGGTCTGAAGCCAGCACAGCACGCCGATCAGGACCGCCTGGGCCAGCCGCGCGCCCAGGCCTTCAAACCGCCAGCGCAGGACGCGGGACGCGATGGGGTCGTTCAGGTCCATCAGCAAGCCATCGGTCGGCAGGGCCTATTCAGAGATCAGCGTTCTCCAAGACTATGCCATGGCCCAGCTTAAGGTCAGGTGTACATGGCTCTATGCTGGGATACCGGCAATAACCCAAAATGAGCGAAAGGTGAATCTAAATAACGCCAGTTGCTGAGCTTGCCTCTACTAGTCGGCTCAAGGCTCAAACGTCGGGCGTGATACGCAGCCGCCCCGGCGGCTTGGGGAACTTCTCCGGGTCGATGACCGGCTGGAAGCGCCCGCCAAGGGCCGCGAAGGCATCCAGGCTTTTGCGCACCGCCTCACGGTCGGCTTGGGAGACCTTCATATAGCTCTTGGGCGCGTGGCCCTTCAGCCAGGCGCCGAAGGCGCCCGAGGTCCAGGTGCGTTCGACCACCGGGATCATCTGCTGAAGCTGGTTGTAGAGCACCAGGGTGCGCCGCCAGCGATGCTCGTCGAAATCCATGCGGCCCTCGGCGAACCCGGCCCCCACCTGGCGGCCATAGTCCATCAGGGCGCGCGACGTATCGCCGGTCATGGTCAGGTTCAGGCCGCCTTCCTTGGGCGACAGATAGACCCGCGCGATCCGCTCGCGCTGTCCCGCCATGCCAGCCAGGAGCTGGTCCTGCCAGTCCTTGGCCGCGCTGAGCAGGCTCATGGCGAAGCCGCCCATACTGGTGATCGGCTTGACGGGCACGCCCACCCCGTCGCCGGCCTTCTGGGTGAAGTGTACCCGCTCGCCCTTTTTGCCGCCGCCGGTTTCCCAGGCCAGCGCCTCGCGCGGCAGGTCGTCGATGCTGAGCGCGAAAGTCGGGCGCAGGGGCAGCAGGGCGTCGAACAGATGGATCGGGAAGTTGCTGCTGATGCCGCCGTCGGAGAACCAGGCCTTGGCGGCATGGATCGGCGTCTTGACCCCCAGCGAGGCGTTAATTCGGGCGGTCTCCTGGTCGCGGATGAACATCGGCACGGCCTGGAACAGGAAGGGGAAGCTCAGGCTCATGCGCACGGCGATGACCACGGGCAGGTCCTCCGGCTTCGGCACGCCGCGCTGACCCTTGTGGCGCGTGCGCCGGACGACCGCATCGAGGTGGGACATCACCATGGCGGGAAACAGTTCGGCCCAGGCCTCGCGCTCATAGCTGGCCACCAGCTTCAGCCGAGGCAGGGTGTGGGGCCGGCTCATGGACAGGTTGGTGGTGACCATCTTCAGGTCGATGATCGGCGCCTCGGCGTCCGGCCCGGCCAGGTCGCCAAAGGTCAGCGGCGTGTCGCGGCCTTCGGGCCCGAAGGCGATGTCCTGGATGGAGTCGTGCAGCCAGTCGGTCAGCGCCGGACCATCGTGGCCCCGCTGCCGGATGCCGGGGCAGAGGCCGAACCCGTGCTTCGGCATGTCGACGAAGATCAGCCGCGCGCCCCGGATCAGCAGCCCCGCCACCGCGCCGACCACGGCGCCCAGGACGGCGCCCGCCCACCCGCCCCGGGCCAGGGTCATCAGGCCGCCGCCGAGCAACGCGCCGATCGCCACCACGCCCCAGAAGGTGGCCAGGGCGTGGCCGGCCATGGCCACCGGCCCGCTCGCCTTCTGGGCCTTGAGGAGGAAGCGCATCAGGCCGGCGAAGCGCGGGCTGGGCTGGAACAGGCTGCCCAGGATGTCGGGTAGGGTCTCGCAGCGGGCCTGCATGCGCAGGAAGCCGCCCGGGTCGCCGCGCAGGGTGCGCGAATACTCCGCCGCCGCCGCGAACGCCGCCGCGATGCCGCCGGCCGACGTCCCGCCGATGCAGCGGAAGCGGTAGGTCTGGGCCAGTTCCAGCAGGGCGTAGGGATAGACGACACCGGAGGTGACGCCGCCCTTCATGACCAGGTCGCACTCCTTGGCCTTGCGGCCGGCGAAGTCGTCCAGGGCGTAGGTCTTCAGAAAAGTCCGTGTCACGCGCGCCGTCCCCTGGGCCGCCACGCCAATGGCGCGGCCGGGCCACGGGGGCAGCTTAGAGAGGCCGCAGGCTAGCGCGCCATCCCAATAGGGGGGATGTCTTTCAGCAAGGTGCGCTCGTCGCCGCCCGGATCGCTGACCACTTCGCTCTTCGTATTGAACACCATGGTGGCGCGCGACTTGTCGTCATAAGCGGGCCAGGGCGGCAAGGTCTTGGTCTGCGGACTGCCCGAGCGGGCAAATGCGATCCAGGCGGGGCACATCTGCTCGGCCATCGGCTGGGCGGCCTTGGCCTCGCCGACCATGGAGGCGGACTTGGCCACGGTGTCGAAGACGAAGGGGATTTCCACGGAATGGGGCGACTTGAAGCGGCCGCCCATCACCGGCGTTTCCCAGGCCACTTGATACATATAGGCCGCCGCCCCGCCTTGCGCCGCCTTGCGCTCGGCGATGCGCACCGAGTTGATGGTCATGAATATCTGGGTGGTGATGCCGAAGAAGACATCCGGAGCCGTGGCCTGGGGGCGGAGCTTGCGATAGTCATCGACGATCTGATCGACGTCGGCGTGGGGCAGCAGCGGGGTCAGCGCCACGGGCAGGCTGTTGAAGTCGAGGCCGAAGGTGGCGGGGCTGCCGGCCAGCAGGTTCATCTCGTCCTTGTTGGTCCCGATCAGCAGCGGCACGGCGGCGCTGGTCTCCGGGGCGTCGGGATCGAAGGGGTCGCGGGGCAGGGAATGGCCGTCCACCACCGGGGCGAAGCTGCGGGCGTGAGGCGCCACCGCCCTATAGGCATCCAGGATTTGGGCGGTGCTGAGCGAAGCCAGCTGGTCCAGCTGGCCGGGATCGAGTTTCAACGCGGCCAGCACGGCCTTGGCCGTCTCGGTGGCGCTCTGCTTGCTGACACCGTCCACGAAGGGGCCGCTCTCGACGATGGCCTTGTGGAACAGGCCCTTGGCGGCCGGCATGGCCATCAGGGTGCAGACCTTGGCCCCGCCGCCGCTCTCGCCGAAGATGGTGACGTTGCCGGGGTCGCCGCCGAAGGCCGCGATGTTGTCGCGCACCCATTGCAGGGAGGCCACCAGGTCCAACTGGCCCGCGTTGGCCGCGCCGGCCCAGGCTTCGCCGCCCAGCTCTTCCAGGTAGAGGTAGCCGAAGATGTTCAGGCGATGGTTCACGGTGACCAGCACCACGTCGCCGCGCCGGCACAGGCGCTCGCCGTCATAGGCCGGGGCGGAGCCGTTGTACTGGGCAAAGCCGCCGCCATGGAACCAGACCATCACCGGCCGCTTCTTGGCGTCGGTCGCCGGGGTCCAGACGTTCAGATGCAGGCAGTCCTCGCTCTCGCCCACCGGCCGGTCCCAGGAGGTGAACAGGGGTACAGGCGGCGGCGCGACCTGGGGCGACTGGTCGCCATAGGTCAGGCAGTCGCGCACGCCGCTCCAGTCCGCCGGCGGTTGGGGCGCGCGGAAGCGGTTGGCCCCGCCCGTGGGCGCGCCATAGGGGATGCCCCGGAAGACCTTGATGCCGTTCTCGGCGCTCTCGCCGCGCACCTTGCCCTGACGGGTGTTGGCGGTGGGACCCGAAGCGGCTTGCGCGGCCCCCGCCGTCGCGGCCAATCCAGCCGCCGCCACGCCCGTGGCGATCACCGTCCTGCGATCCATGCCCGTCATCCCCGCATCCCCGTCAGCCGTCAGTCCAGGGCCTTGCGGATGGCATAGTAGGGATCCTCCCGCACCTGGCTCTTCACATTGAACACCATCGTGGCGCGATGCGAAGCCTCATAAGGCCGCCAGTCGGGCAGGGAGGGCGCATTGGGGTCGGACCTGTGCGCGAAGGCCAGCCAGGCGTCGCTCATCTGGGCGGATACGGCCAGCGGGTCGGGGCCCGGTCCGACCAGGGCGCGGCTGTTTTCCACATTGCCGAACACCAGGGGGATTTCCAGCGTGTGCGGGGTCTTGAAGACGCCCCCACCGACCGGCGTCTCATAGGACAGGGTGTAGAACCATACGGGCGCCCGCTTCTGCGCCGCCTTGCGCTCGGCGATGCGCACCGAGCCCATGAACATGCGGCCGTAGGTGACCAGGGCGCAGGCCAGGTAGCTGGGCGAATAGTCGGGGAAGGTCTCCTTCAAGGCGGCTAGGGTCGCGGCGCCCTTGGGGCCCAGGATGGCGCTCGCCTGGCCGGCCAGGGTCGCCTCATCCAGTCGCCCGAACCAGGGCGCCGAAGCCAGGAACAGGGTCATCTCGTCCTTGTTGAAGCCGATCATCACCGGCACGTCGGCGGAGATGGCCGGGGCGTCCGGCTCCCACGGCTGGCGGGCGAGCGTGCGGCCATCGACCACCGGGGCGAAACCGGCCCGCTCGAAGCCCGTGCCCGGCTGCTTGTTCTGGGCCACGATCGAGGCGGCCAGCAGCTTGTCGGCGGGCAGGTCCATCAGGGCCTGGGTATCGCCCGGCTTGATCCCCAACTCGGCATAGAGGTCGGCCGCCAGCTTGTCGGCGCGGTCCTTGGGCACGGCGGTGACGCCCGGCCCGCTCTCGATGACCGCCTTATGGAACAGCCCCTTGGCCGCCGGCATCGCCAGCAGATAGCTGACCTTGGCCCCGCCGCCGCTTTCGCCGAAGATCATCACATTGCCGGGGTCGCCCCCGAAGGCGGTGATGTTGTCGCGCACCCACACGAGCGCCAGCACGATGTCCAGCATGCCGGCGTTGCCGCTGTCCTCGTAGCCGGGCGCGCCCACGGCCAGGTAGCCGAAGACGTTGAGGCGGTGATTGAGGGTGACCACCACCACGTCGCCTTTGTTGGCCAGGTTGGTCCCATCGTACATCGGCCAGCCGCCCGACCCGTAGGCGAAGCCGCCGCCGTGCAGCCAGACCATCACCGGGCGCTTCTTCTTGTCCGTCGCCCGGGTCCAGACGTTGAGGAACAGGCAGTCCTCCCGCCCATCGAGCGTCTCCTGGGCGGTCGGGAAAACCGGGACCAGGGACTTGCCGAGCTCGGTGTTGGAGGCGGGGGTCGTGTAGAGCTGCACGGCCGGGGCCCCGACGTGCAGGGCGTCTGCGGTCCCTGCCCAGGACGCCGGCTTCTGGGGCGGCTTGAAGCGCAATGGCCCCACTGGCGGGGCGCCATACCGCAGGCCGAGGAAGACATTCATGTTGCCGGCCATCAGGCCCTGCACCCGACCGGCGGTGGTCTGCACCGTATCGCCACGGATGAAGGGCGGAACGGCCCAGGCCCGCGTCCCCGCCAAAGCCGCCATGCCCGCGCCTGCCGCCAGCAGACGCCGCCGATCCAGTCCCTGGCTCATCTGATCCTCCCCGGAACAGCATTTTAGAATTTGCGGTATGATGCGGCCCGCGCCCTTGCCGATCAAGGCGGTGAACGGCGATAAGGTCTCTCAAACGCTTGTTGGCCGGATCAGCCGGCCACGACAGTCGGGAGATGTCCGCCATGAAGGCTGCTGTGCTGCGCGAAGTGGGTAAGCCCATGCAGATCGAGGATGTCCGCATCAACAAGCCCGGCCCGCACGAGGTGCTGATCCGCACCGTGGCCGCCGGTGTCTGCCACTCCGACCTCCACTTCGTCGAAGGCTCCTACCCTCACCCTCTGCCGGCCGTCCTGGGCCACGAGAGCGCGGGCGTGGTCGAGCAGGTCGGCTCCGAAGTACGCACCGTGAAGGTCGGCGACCACGTCATCACCTGCCTGTCGGCCTTCTGCGGCCACTGCGAACACTGCATCACCGGCCACATGGCGCGTTGCGTCAGTCCCGAGACCCGCCGCAACAAGGGCGACGAGCCGCGCCTGTTCCGCGAGGACGGCGCCGCCCCGGTGATGAACCAGTTCCTCAACCTGTCGTCCTTCGCCGAGCAGATGCTGATCCACGAGCACGCCTGCGTGGCCATCCGCAAGGACATGCCGCTCGACCGCGCCGCCCTGATCGGCTGCTCGGTGACCACGGGCGTGGGCGCGGTGGTGCAGACCTCCAGCGTGCGCGCCGGTGAGACCGTGGCCGTGATCGGCTGCGGCGGCGTGGGCCTGGCCGCCATCAATGGCGCGGCGATCGCCGGGGCCGGGCGCATCATCGCCATCGACCGCCAGGGCTCCAAGCTGAACCTGGCCAAGATGTTCGGCGCCACCGACGTGATCGACGCCAGCGAAGGCGACCCGGTCAAGCAGGTCATCGACATGACCAACGGCGGCGTCCACCACTCCTTCGAGGCCATCGGCCTGAAGCAGACCGCCGAACAGGCCTTCAAGATGCTGCGCCGGGGCGGCACCGCCAACATCATCGGCATGATCCCGGTGGGCACCATGATCGAGCTGCACGGCGCGGACTTCCTGGGCGAGAAGAAGATCCAGGGCTCACTGATGGGTTCCAACCGCTTCCCGGTCGACATGCCCCGGCTGGTGGACTTCTACATGTCGGGCAAGCTGCACCTGGACCAGATGATCTCGCAACGCATCAAGCTGGACCAGATCAACGACGCCTTCGACGAACTGCGGCGCGGCGAACTGGCGCGCTCGGTGATCATGTTCGATCCGGCCTAGGGGCGTCGGCTCTAGGCGATGATGTCAGGCCTCAGCTGGTTTTCCAGCTGGGTGATCTGATCCTTCAGCAGCAGCTTCTGGCGCTTCAGCCGCGCGATCTGGAGCTGGTCGATGCGCGGCCGCGCCTCCAGGGCGCTGACGGCGGAATCGAGATCCTGGTGCTGCTGGCGCAGCAGCATCAGGCGCGCGCGGATCTCTCCGTCCGGCAGCGATACCAAGCCATCGTGGTCGTTCATGCTGCTATTGCCCAAACTAGAGGTCGCGACCTTTAGCAGAGCCGATTCTTTCGTAAAGGACCGTCAACGCAGCGCCGCCGCCAGCCGCTCCAGCGACTCCAGCGGCGGCTGGGTCCCCCAGGCGGCGCAGGCGGCTTCCAGGGCCAGCACCGGGTCGGCTTCATGCGGCTTGCTGAGCGCCTCCAGGCTTTCCATCAGCACCCGTTCGGCGCGCAGTTCGGCGGCCTTCACATCCTCGCGCAGGCCTTCGCGGGCGGCGTCGTCCACGTCCGGCATCCGGGCCTTCAACGCCCGTCGCGCATTGCGCAGCGGCCACAGCACCTCGTCATCCCAGCGTTTGGCCATGGCCGCCGCCTTGGCCATCAGCCCGGCGTCGCTCGCCCCGGCCCACACCGACCACAGCAGCAGCGAGGTGTTCAGCCCATGGTCGTCCTGCAGATGCAGGCAGGCCTGCGGCACATCGGGTCGGCCATAGGCCGCCAGGGTCCAGTCCCAAAGGGTCATTGATCGCCACCGCTACTGATCGTCTGCAAATCCTCGCCCCAGCGCTTCACCGGCCGCCAGGACAGGCCGAACAGGTCGAGCGCCCGGCCCACCGACTGGTCGACCATCTCCGCCAGGCTGGCCGGCTTGGCGTAGAAGGCCGGCAGGGGCGGCGCGATCACCGCGCCCATCTCGGCCAGCTTCACCATGGTGCGCAGGTGGCCCAGGTGCAGGGGCGTTTCGCGCACCATCAGCACCAGGTTGCGCCGCTCCTTCAGGGAAACGTCGGCGGCCCGTGTCAGCAGGGACGAGGTCACCCCGCTGGCGATCTCGCTCATGGTGCGCACCGAGCAGGGGGCGATGATCATGCCCAGCGTCCTGAACGAGCCGGACGCCACCGACGCGCCGATGTCGCCGACCTTGTGGACCACGCTGGCCTTGGCCTGGACGTCGGCGATGGTGAGGTCGCTCTCCTGGGCCAGGGTCAGCGCCGCGGCCCGCGACAGGATCAGGTGGCTCTCCACCCCCAGCTCGCGGCAGGCGTCCAGCACGCGCAGGCCATAGACCACTCCCGAGGCGCCGGAAATGCCCACCACCAGCCTGGAAAGTTCGCCGCTCGCCATCCGTTGCCTGCTTCCGTTTCAGCCCGTGCGCGCAAGATGGGCGCCACTGTTCCGCCGCTTCAGAGCAATCATATGTGATCTGACAGCCGCAAGCAGCGGGTGTTCACTGTGAATGTTCAGCGACGGCGAGTCCGGTGACTGACTCCGGAACCGCTCGGCCTGAATGCGCAAAAAGCCAGGAGCGACATCCCTATGGCCATCGAAGCCCGCATCCGCGAACTCGGTTCCCGTCACCAGAACATCGACCGCGCGATCCAGGATGAGATGAAGCACCCCGCATCCGACGACCTCAGGGTCGCGGAGCTCAAGCGGAAGAAGCTAAAGCTCAAGGAGCAGATAGAGGGCCTGAGGGCGCGGGCGCACTAGCCAGCTTCCACGCTCCGCTCATCCCGGCGAAATCCGGGACCCATAGGGTGGAGCGTGGTTCTCGCTCGCGCTGAAAGCGACCGAGGCCGTCCGCCAGAGCTGCCGCCTTACTCATTCGACTCCGCATGGGTCCCGGCTTTCGCCGGGATGAGCGGAGTGTTGAATGTCTAGTCCTCGTCGTCGTCTTCGTAGCGCTCTTCGGGCGCCTCCGCCTCGGCATGGTCGTCATGCTCGGGCTCGGCGTCGGGCGCGGAGGCGCCGGTCTGGCTGGCCGGCAGCAGGGTCGCGCCCTCGGGGGCGGTGATGCCCTTCTTGGCGTCGTCCTTGGCCTTCTTGTCGGCCGCCTTCTTGACCAGCGCGTCGAGCTCCAGCTGCATCACCAGGCCCAGGCTGACCGGGTCGACCGGCTTGATGTTGGCGCTGTTCCAGTGTGTGCGGTCGCGCACCTGCTCGATGGTGGCCTTCGTCGTGCCCAGGATCTTGGCGACCTGGCTGTCGGCGATTTCCGGGTGGTTGCGGATGAACCAGGCGATGGCGTCCGGACGGTCCTGGCGGCGCGACACGGGGGTGTAGCGTGGGGCCTTTTTCTGCGGCTTCAGCAGCTCGGCGTGGCGGCTCTTCTGGGCGACCATGCGGTATTTGTCGTTGGCGCCGGCCCGGTCCAGCTCTTCGCGGGTCAGCTGGCCGTTGGCGATGGGGTCGGCGCCGCGGATGTCGCGCGCCACTTCACCGTCGGCGATGCCTTTGACTTCCAGCGGGTGCAGGCCCGCGAAATCGGCGATCTGCTCGAAGGTAAGCGAGGTGTTGTCCACCAGCCAGACGGCGGTGGCCTTGGGCATGAGGATCGGATCGGCCATGACTGTATCCCAGAAACGAAGGCGCCCGGCCTTGCGGCCGGGCGGGGTCTAGGCGTTTCCTATAATCGCGTTCTGATAAGAAGGGAACGGACTTATCGGAAACCGCGTGTCCTCCCCAGGTCCGCCCAAGCGGACCGGCGGGGGAGGTGGCGCGGAGCGCCGGAGGGGCTTACCGAGCCAAAGGGTGGGCGCGTTCTGGCGCCTGACTTAGTGACGTCATCGGCCCCAGCGCCAGAACGCGAATATTCGCCGACTCGGTAAGCCCCTCCGCGCCTTCGGCGCACCTCCCCCGCCGGCTCGCTGCAAGCTCGCCTGGGGAGGCCCGCATTGGCGTCAGATCGTCAGCACCACCTTGCCCACCAGCGCCCCGCTCTCCAGGAAGGCATGCGCCTTGCCGGCTTCGTGCAGGGGGAAGGTCTTGTCGACGATGGCCTTCACCTTGCCGGCCGCGACCCAGGGCCACACCACCCGCTCGACCTCGGCGGCGATCCTCGCCTTCTCGTCGGCCGAGCGCGGCCGCAGGGTCGATCCCGTCAGCACCGCGCGCTTTTGCATGATGCGCATGATGGGAACCTCGATCACCGGCCCGCCCAGCGAGGCGATGTAGACGATCCGCCCGCCCACGTTCAGCGCATCCAGGTTCTTGTCGAAATAGCTGGCGCCGACCATGTCCAGCACCACGTCCACGCCCCCGGCGGCCTTTGCCGCCTCGGCGAAATCTTGCGTGGAAGCATCCACCGCGATGTCGGCCCCCAGCGCCTTGGCCTGGGCCGCCTTGTCCGCGCCGCGCGCCGTGGCGATCACCTTCGCGCCGGCCGCCTTGGCCATCTGGATCGCCGTCGTGCCGATGCCCGACGTCGCCCCATGCACCAGCAGCGTCTCGCCGGCCTTCAAGGCCCCGTGCTCGAAGACGTTGGCATAGACCGTGAACACCGTCTCCGGCAGGCCCGCCGCATGGATGAAGTCGACGCCCTCGGGGATGGGCAGGGCGTGGCGCGCATCCACCGCCGCATATTCCGCATAGCCGCCGCCGCCGAGCAGGGCGCAGACCTTATCGCCCTCCTTCCAGCGCCCCGCCGCCTTGACGACAATACCCGCGACCTCCAGGCCCAGGGTCGCCGGCGCGCCGGGCGGCGGCGGATAGTAGCCGGCCCGTTGCAGCAGGTCGGGGCGGTTCACGCCCGCCGCCTTAACCTGGATCAGGATCTGTCCCTCGGCGGGAACCGGCGTCTGGGCCTGCACCGCCTCCAGGTTCTCGGCCGGCCCCTTGCCGCCTTCGATATTGATGGCGGACATCGATCCAGAGATCATGGCGGTTCTCCTCAGACTTGCGCGGGCGGGCTTTAAGGGGTTCAGATAGCCGCCCTCAAGGCTCCGGCATAGGGAGACCAGGCGATGGAAGATCCGGCCGAGCCGCGCACGTTCAGCGGCGACCCGTTGTTGCAGGTCAGCAGGGAGGACCTCGAGCTCTATGGGGTGATCGATCTAGAGGACCGGATCGAGGCCTTGCAGAGCGAGATCGCGCGCACCCGCGCGCAGCTCGAGAAGAAGAAGTCCGGTCGCTCGGCGGCCGACGCGCTGTTCAACTTCGGCAGTAGCGAAAGTTAAAGGACCTTAGGGTTAAGGGGGATCACGAGAGGCCGTTTACGTTTGGCACGGGCATTGCAGTCCGCAGGCTGGATGGGCGGGTCCTGTCGTGTTGCAGGGGCGAAGCGTCATGAGCGATCTTTTGGAATCGGCGTCCGCGCCCTGGCGCGCCGGCGTGATCCAGGACTTCGCGCGCTCGGAGCTGTTCGAGCGCACCTTCCAGGAAGGCATGGAGCTGGTCGAAGAGACCGCCGCCTATCTGGACGGGGGCGGCCGCCAGGATTCCAAGCTTCTGTCCCGCGCCGCGGCCTTGGCCTACGCCTCCGAAAGCATGCGCCTCACCACCCGTCTGATGCAGGTGGCCTCCTGGCTGCTGGTCCAGCGCGCCGTGCGTGAGGGCGACATGGAGCCCCATTCCGCCTGCGAGGAACGCTATCGGCTGGGCGCCGAAGCCGTCTGCCTGGGCGATCCCGACCCCGCCGCCGTCGATCTGCCCGGCGGCCTGCTGACCCTGCTGGACCGATCGGGCCGCCTCTATGAGCGCGTGCGCCACCTGGACCGGCGCATGTATCTGGAAGCCGACACCGTGGAAGCCCCCCACCCGGTCCTGGCCCAGCACAACCTCCTGCAAAGCGCCTTCGGGCGGCTCTAGAGCGCTTTCCGGCGAAGTGGATACCGGCTCGCCGCCGAAAAGCGCGACAAAACAAATAGCTGGAGCGCCGCTCCGATCCTATCGGAGCGGACAACGCTCTAGGGCAGGGCTTGCGCTCTGTGCCGGATATGCTCCAGCACCCGCGCGCCGCCTCGCCGTACGACCCAGCTTGAGATCGGCAGCCAATAGAGCGCCGGATCCAGCCTCAGGCTGTGCCGGCTGGACAGGGTCAGCCGCGTCTGGCCATTGGGCAACGGCGCCAGCGTGAAGCGCGATTCCAGGGTCCGGAAATATCCCTTCACATGCGGCGCATGGACCTGGCCGTAGGGGCTCATCTCGCGCATGGCGGGTGGATCGCTCAACACCGCGAACCCCAGCGCCTTGCCCGGCCGCCATTCGGTCACGCGCTCGCGGGCAACGCCGGTCGAAAACAGCCCCAAACGCGTTGCACCCACACCCTGACCTTCGAAATGCGCGCCCGTGGCATAGGCGACGCCCGCGCTGAACGGCAGGCCCGGCGCCTCTGTAATGGCGTCATCCGAACTCAGCGCCGACCACACCCGCTCCGGTGGGGCGGCGATGTCGATGCTCTGCGTCACCTGGAAGTCGGCGGTGGGCGGTAGCAGGGGCTCGGCGGCCAGCAGAGCCGGCAGCATCGCCAGGCTGGCGAGGGTCTGGCGATGTGAGCGCAGGCCCCGGATGGCCGCGGCGCGCCCCAGCAGCCCGCCGACAAAAGCCGCGCCGGCGGCGAGGGGCATGGCAATCACCAGGCAGACAAAGCCTTCGAGGGCGGTGGCAAGCAGGGCCAGGCCGCCGACCGCGAGGGCGCCGAATACCGCGCTATGGGTTTCGCCCGGCGATACGGCGCCGTTGCGGTTGGCGAGGTAGGCCGCCAGGGCGCCTACGAAGAAGGGCGCCGCGACGAACAGGCCGTAGCCGTAGCTGCCGAAGCCGAGCGCGCCCAGGGCCACAGCGACCAGGGTGAGCGCCGAGCCGCCCATCAGCCCCTGGATGGCGCTGACCCAATCGGTTTCTCCAGGCGGCCGGGAGGGCTCATCGGACCGCGACGGGAAGCTCTCGGCGGCCCCCTCCGCGCGGCTGGGCGCCAGGCTCAGGATGGCGATGACCAGGATTTGCGCCACGGGCACGATGGCGCAGGCCGCCGCCATGCCGCCGACCCGCGCGTCGGCGGCTCTTCGGAAGGTCAATGCGGCCAGCGTCCAGCCGCTCAGCAGCAACACCGTCAACAAGGCAAGGGCTGTGACGGGCTGGGCCGCGAGGGGTGTGTTGACCATCGACCTCAAGGGGATGAGGAAGAACTGCCAATCATAGGTCATTGGCCCGGCCACACGCAGATGGGCCGCCAGAAGCGCCGCATATTGCGCAAGGAAGACGGTGATGCAGGCGGCGAGATAAGGCAGCCGGGAAAGCCGTCCACGCAGGCTGAACGGGAAGGCGAGCATGCTCATCCCATCACCTCGCGCGCGCCGTCGGCCGCCTCGCGTCCGGCCACCCGTTTCAGCGCGGGCCGATGCGGCATGGTTTCCGGCGTGCGGATGTCCCAGGCCAGGCCCATCGCCTCGAAGATCTGAAGCAGGCGCCAGCCCAGATCGATCTCGCCCGGATGCAGGCCCAGCTTCGCCGAGCCCGGGAAGGCATGGTGGTTGTTGTGCCAGCTCTCGCCCATGCTGATCAGGCCGGCGATGGCGACGTTGTGGCCTTGGGCGGCGGCGCCTTCCACGATCCAGGTCTGGTGGCCCTCGCGGTGGGCGTAGTGGCCGACCAGCCAGTGGCCCGTGACGCTGACCGCCACGCGCACGCAAATCCCCCAGATCACCCAGCTCCAGCCACCCAGCAGGAAGAACAGGATCGCCCAGGGCAGCTGCTGCCACATCCACGTCCGCTCCATCCAGTGATGCACGCGATCGGCGGCGAGACGCGGCTCCAGCCTGAACTCCGGCGGGTGATCCAGGTGCAGCCGGCAATGCAGCTGCCACCAGGCGTCGCGCCAGAAGCCGCGCCTATGACAGAAGAAGTCGTGGCAGTCCGGCTGGCGCTGGGCCCAGTCGCGCAGGTCGTGGATGCGGGTCATGCCGATCGGCCCGGCCATGCCCACCAGCACGCCGAAATAGACGCAGATGTGTTCCAGCCAGAGGGGACAGGCGAAGCTGTTGTGGATCAGCCGCCGATGCATGCCGACCGAATGGCCGAAGCACAGGGTGACGCCGCTGGTGACCAGGAAGAGCGCGAACCCGCTCCAACTGAAGAAGACCGGCCCCGCCACCAAGGCCGCCAGCGTCATCGCGCCGATCCACAGCGACTTGGCCGGCGCCCATCGCACCACACCCTCCACGGGATTGGCCCCCGAGGTTGCGATGACACGCTCCGAACCGGGGACCAGCTGCATGACCTTGCGCTCCTACTCGGTGATCGGCTTGCGCGCCGCCTTGATCGCCGCGCTCTCGCTCTTCAGCGGGCGCGACACCGGGCAGACGTTCTGGACGAAGCCGTTCAGCGTGTTGGCCAGGTTCTCCGGGACCAGGCTGTAGTGGACGAACTGGCCGCGCTTTTCGCTGCGCACCAGGCCCGCGTTCTCCAGGATCTGCAGGTGCTTGGAGATGGCCGGCTTGCTCATCGAAAACCGCGAGGCGATCTCGCCCGCAGTCAGATCGACCTCCGACAGATAGGCCAGGATCTTGCGCCTGGGCGTGGAGGCCAGGGCTTCGAATATCTTTTCCAAGACGAAAGTCCTAATTAACTAAAAAGTTAAATAGATCATTGTTTGAAGGCGGTCAAGGCGCAGCAAAAAGCCGGCGGCATCGCTGCCGCCGGCTCTTAAGGTCGTTCCCGAAGACGTGTCTTGGGGGACGGGGCGCTTATTTCTTGGTGAAGGCGCCGAATTTCGCGTTGAAGCGCGACACGCGGCCGCCGCGGTCGAGCAGGTGCTGGTTACCGCCGGTCCACGCCGGGTGGGTCTTCGGGTCGATATCCAGGTTCAGGGTCGCGCCTTCCTTTTGATAGGTGGAGCGCGTCTGATAGGTGGTGCCGTCGGTCATCACCACGGTGATGAAGTGATAGTCGGGGTGGGTGTCTTGTTTCATGGCTCGGTCCAACCGACTTAAAGCTGCGGCGTGCTTCAGGCGCCCTTGACCACCAAGGGACCTTTCGAAGAGGCGCGGCTATAGCGAACGAGCGCGATTTAGGCAAGGGGCGGGCGGCTTATGAGTGATGTGAACGCGGGCGAGGGCGCCGTCGACGGCCGTCCCGGCGCCGGCGCGACCCTGGTGGCGAACCTGTCGGAGGCGGCGCAGAAACGGCCCAAGTCGCGCAATGTCCGCACGCTTGGCCGGTTGATCCCCTTCGTGCGCGCCCATTGGGGCTATGCGGCGGCGGCGCTCTTCTTCCTGCTGTTTTCCACCGGAGCGACCCTGGCCATCACCGGCGCCGCCAAGCAGGTGGTGGACCGGGGCTTCACCAGCCAGTCGGTGGCGGCGCTGAACCAGACCTTCCTGCAGCTGGGCGCGGTCGCCGTGGTGCTGGCGCTCGCCACCGCGCTGCGCTTCTACTTCATCACCCGCCTGGGCGAACGCGTGGTGGCCGATCTGCGCAAGGCGCTCTATCGCCACGTCCTGTCCCTGGATCAGGCCTACTTCCTCAACACCCGCACCGGCGAGGTGCTGTCGCGGATGACCACCGACGTCAGCATCATCGAGAACATGGTGGGGACGTCCATCTCGATCGCCTTGCGCAACATTCTGACCCTGGTCGGCGCCACCATCCTGCTGGCCTTCGTCAGCCCCAAGCTGACCCTGTTCGTGATGCTGGCCGCGCCCGTGATCATCGCGCCGATGTTCCTGTTCGGCCGCCGGGTGCGCAGCCTGACCGTGGAGACCCAGGACCGTTTCGCCGATGCGGTGGCCTTCGCCGGCGAGAGCCTCGATGCGCTGGACACGGTGCAGGCCTTCGGGCGCGAGGCCAGCGCGGACAGCCGGTTCGGCGCGGCGGTGGAGGCGGCCTTCGCCAAGTCCATGTCGCGGGTGAAGGCCCGGGCGTTCATGGTCTCGATGGTCATCACCCTGGTGTTCGGCGGCATAGCCCTCGTGCTGTGGGCCGGCGCCCATGCCGTGCTGGCGGGAACGATGAGCGGCGGCTCCCTGGTGCAGTTCGTCTTCCTGTCGGTGATGGCCGCCGGCTCGGTCGGGGCCCTTGGCGAGGTCTGGGGCGAGGTGCAGAAGGCTTCCGGCGCGATGGAGCGCATCTCGGAGCTGTTGTCGGCCCAGCCGGGCATCGCGCCGCCCGCCCAGCCGAAGGCCATGCCGGTCCCGGCGCGGGGCGAGGTGGTGTTCGACAATGTCACCTTCGCCTATCCGGGCCGTCCGGACCTGCCGGCCCTGCGCGGCTTCGACCTGAAGGTCAGTCCGGGCGAAACGGTGGCCCTGGTCGGGCCGTCGGGGGCTGGCAAGAGCACGGTATTGCGGCTGCTGCTGCGCTTCTATGATCCGCAGTCGGGGGTGATCTCCATCGATGGGATCAACCTGTTGGACGCCGATCCGGCCGAGGTGCGCGCGCGCATCGCCATGGTGGCCCAGGACACGCCGCTGTTCTCGGGTTCGGCGGCCGACAACATCCGCTTCGGACGCGAGGAGGCGACGCTGGAAGAGGTGGTCGCCGCCGCCAACGCCGCCGAGGCCGAAGGCTTCATCAACGCCCTGCCCAAGGGCTTCGACAATCCTGTGGGTGAGCGGGCCAAGACCCTGTCGGGCGGCCAGCGGCAGAGGCTGGCCATCGCGCGGGCCCTGGTGCGCCATTCGCCGATCCTGCTGCTGGACGAGGCCACCAGCGCGCTGGACGCGGAGAACGAGCGGCTGGTGCAAAAGGCGCTGGCGGTGGCCATGACGGACCGCACCACCCTGGTCATCGCCCACCGCCTGGCCACCGTGCTGAAGGCGGACCGGATCGTGGTGATGGACGAGGGCCGGGTGGTCGAGCAGGGCACGCACAAGCAGCTGGCGGCGGCGGGCGGGCTATATGCCAAGCTGGCCGACCTGCAGTTCGGCGCCAACGCCGCCTGAGACATCACAAAGCCCCGGCGAGCGAACCCGCCGGGGCCTTTGGTTGATCTAGTGGCCGGCGATGATCTGGCTGATCAGGCCGGTGGTCAGCGCCACCAGCAGATAGTCGTTGTTGACCTGGACCCACTGATAGCCGCGCGGCGGGGCGCGCAGGTGGTGGCTGCGATAGTCCACGCGATAGCGGGTGGTGCGGTAGTTGGAGGGCAGGCGTTGGCCGCGGCCCCAGTGCTGGCCGCCGCGCTGGTCATGCTGGGCGGCGGGCTGGCCGTGGTTGTTGTTGTCCTGACGATGGTCCCCGCCGTTGGGCGCGGCCAGAGCGGCCGAGCCGCCCAGCAGGGACAGGGCGACGGCGCCGATGAGAAGACGTTTCATGATGAACTCCTTTGTTCGGCTGGATGCCGTGACAAGGTTGACTGTCACACGCCTCGCCTGAGCCCATGCTGAATGCCAATGGAAAGCATAGGTTCACCACATTTCGCCCGCGTAACAACATAACGAAGTGAAACACTCCGCCGAGGCATAAGTACCTCTACGCAATACTGGAAACGCCCAGCGTTGGCTGCCTCGGGTCCATGGGCAGCCCCGCCGCCTGCCGCGCCTTGATCTGGCGCAGCCACCCGTGCAGGCCCTCGCAGTCCAGGCCATGCATCATCAGCCGGTAGCCCGCCTGCAAGGTCGACAGGGGCACCAGTGGGTGGCCGTTCTTCATGAAGGCCAGGTGGTAGTCGCTGCCCAGGATCTTGGCGATATAGATGGCCACCGTCTCGTCGAGCTGCAGCGACTGGGCCGCGCGCACGAAGTCGGCCCGGGGCAGCATCAGGGCATAGAGCGGCGTGTAGAATTCGATGGCCGTCTGGGCGTCGACGAAGTTCAGCGGGCCGTCGGGCAGGGGCTCCAGCGCGAAGGGCTCCGAGGAGATCATCGACAGGTCGAGATCGTCGACCGGCGCCAGGTCGCGGCCCTGCTCGCGCAGGCTGATGTTCAGCTGGATGATGAAGTTGAAGACGTTGAGGTCGTGCTGCAGGAAGACGTTGTCTTCGAGCGCCTTCAGGGTGGTGGGCCGCAGCGGCACGGTCTCGATGCTGACCGGTCCGGCGTTGGCCTTGATGAACCCCAGCAGCTCCGTGCCGATGTGGAAGTGGCGCAGGATCAGGGTGTTGCACTCCGGCGAGCCGAAGGTCTTCAGGCCCCAGTGGATGGTCTTGTGCAGGAAGCCGTTGAGGTTGGGATGGTGGGGGCTGATGCCGCGCAGCAGCTTCACGAACAGGAAGAAGAGGAAGACGAAGGGCCGCACGATGTTGAACATCCAGCGCCGCGACCACGAGCGGTTGCCGCGCAGCAGCGCCGTCTTGGCCTCCGCCGCGATGGGCAGGCTCTGGTCGAGGTAGAGGGCCAGCCAGGGATCGGGATCCTTGGGATCGAATGTCGCCGGGTCGAAATCCCCCGGAAAGCCATTGGCTCGCGCCGGCTTCAAGCGGTCATCTCCTCGATCTGCAGGGCGTAGAGGCGGGCCGTCACTTCCGCCGTGCGCACGATGCGCCTGGCCACCGCCTCGTCGGGCAGGACCAGGCCCAGCATCTGTTCGAACTCGGCCATGTGCTCGGCGTCGTTCTCGCCGTGATAGAGCAGGAAGCTGACGGCCTCGTCAGGCAGGTCCAGGCGCTGCTGCACGAGCCTCCCCCATTCCCCGGCCTTGATGTTGCCCAGCCCCTCGATGATCCACATAGCGCCCAGCAGCCCATACGGATCGGGCTTGGACGCCTCATGGAACATCCAGGCCGACAGGGCCTCCGAACCGATGTTCTTCTCCGCGTCGCGAATCTCGGCCAGCGCGCCGCCCACGGCCACATAGTTGGCTTCGAGCAGGCGGAAGTCGCGGTGCTCGGTGACTGCGTGGCGCATCAGCTTCGAGCGCAGCTCCAGCTGGTCGTCGTTGATGTTGGAGGCCGCGCGGCTCATCCACAGCGCCCCATCCTTCACCTGCTGGCGCAGGCCGATCAGGAAGGCGCGGTAGTCGGCGTCGGTGAATCGGCCCCGGGTCAGGCGGCGGATCAGCGGGGTGGCGCTCAGGCGTTGTTCGAAGTCGGTGAACACCACGGTCAGGCGGCGCAGCACGTCGCTGACGGCGGTGGCGCTCTGCGTCGGGGTCATGTCCATCACACCGCCTCCAGCATCATGAAGCCCACCAGCGAGCGGCCGCTCTCCGGCACCACGCATAGCACGCGCTGGCCCCGCTTCAGACGCCCGTCGCGCAGGAAGGCCTCCAGCATCACCCAGATCGAGGCCGCACCCACATTGCCCACGGTGGGCAGGTTGGAGAACCATTTCTCGCGCGGGATCATCCCGGCGGTGGCTTCCAGAAGCCCCATCAGCTCCTCGCGCAGGGACTCCGCGGAATAGTGGCAGAGCAGGTGGTCGATGGCGGCGGGCTCGATGCGGCCCTGGTCCACCTTCTTCAGATAGACCCCGACCCAGGCGCGGATCACCCGCTTGAGCAGTTCGAAATCCTGCAGCAGGGCCACCGCGCCCTGGGCGTGGGCCGCTACGGGCCCGGCATGGCTCCAGGTGGTCATCGGGTCGGAGCGGCTGGCGCTGGGCGCCCCGGCCCACATGCATGGCTCGAAGGATCCGGCCAGGGAGACCACGTCGATGAAGTCGATCTTCAGTGACAGGCCGTCGGGTCGCGCCTTGGGTTCCATCAGGACGGCCCCGGCGCCGTCGGAGAGGGTGAAGCGCAGATAGTCGGCCTCCGCGGCCAGGCGACCCTTGGCGTCGACCAGGCTCGTGCCCTCATAGAAGGCCGGCTGGAACCAGCGGCTGGAGAACTCACCGGCGCAGGCGGCGGCGACCTCGTGCTCGCCGGCCCGAACGTTGAGCCAGGCGGCCTTGGCGGCCATCAGCGATGAGCCGCAGACGGACTGAAAGCTCGCTACCTCGAGGGGGCCGCAGCCCAGTTCGCCGTGGACGGAGACGCCGTGGCCGGGGACCAGCCAGTCGCCCTGGGTGGTGGCGGAGGCCAGATAGTCCAGGGATTCCAGGCCCGCGTCGTCCAGGGCGGCGCGCACGGCCTTGGCGCACATGCCGGCGTTGCTGTCGAAGGCCTGGCCCTCGGCGTCGATGGCGTAGTGGCGCGTCTTGACGCCGTTCCAGCGCAGGGCGCGGCGGCCGAGCAGGCTGTCGCGGCCGCAGACGCGGCCGAGGTGGTCTTCCATCTGGTCGTTGGGGATGGGGGCGCCGGGGAGGTGGGCGCCGACACCGGTGATGAAGACGTCTCGAAGGTGGTTCATGCAACCCTGCCTTGATTTGGAGATAGACTATGGGCAGGCCGGATGGATAGCAAGTGATCGCTCACTCACATATTTGTCATGGGTGAGTCATTCGGACGCAGGGGCCAAGCTCTACCGGAATTGGGCTTGCGCGGCGCCCACATTGGGGCGCTAATTGGGCGTGAACACGGGAGCCAGACATCCCGAGTCGCGGGGAAACGCCATGGGACCGACACCGTCGCCGAACGGCCTGCAAGGCAATGCCAATTTTCAGGTCCGGCCGGTCAGCTGGCTGGTGCTGGCCTGCGCGGCGTTTTGGGCGGGTCTGGTGCTGACAGCCTTGGCGGTCGTGCTCCACCCGTAGAGACTACCCGAGCGCGGCCCGCGCCTCGGCGGCGAGCCCCGGAAAGTCACTGAACAGTCCATCGACACCGGCCGCGAACAGGGCCGCGTAGACCGCTTCCACATGGCCGCGCGCCTTGGGATCGGTCCCCACCCACAGATGCGGCGGCAGGAACAGGTTCTCCGCCCGCACCGTCCAGGGGTGCACCACCAGCCCCGCCGCATGGGCGTCGGCCACCAGCGGGGTCGCGACGAGCGCGCCGCCCCGGGCCACGATCACCTGCGCCTTGTCGGGCCCCAGCCCGTCGGCATAGGCGCTGATCGCCTTCAGGCCCGCCGGCGTGGTCATCTGGGCATAGCTGACGCCGGGCTTGTCGGCGGGGCCGCCCTCGCCGCTGACCAGCTGCACCAGGCGCACGGGACTGCGGGTGCGAAACCAGGCCAGAGCGCCGACCTCGAAACACTGGACGAAGACGGGGGCGCCGGCGCTGTTCAGCCCCTCGGCCTTGAGCGCCTCCAGCAGCCGCTGCTCCAGCCCCAGGCCAAGCCCGGCGAAGTGGGTGGGGTGTTTCATCTCCGGATAGACGCCGATCACGCGGCCGGTCCGCTTGGTCCCCTCGCGCGCGATGGCGCAGACCTCGGCGAAGGTGAGGATGGGCTCCTGGCCGTCATGGGCCGCGCTGGCCGGGCGCAGCGCAGGCAGACGCTCCCGCGCGCGCAGGGTCTTCAGCTCCGCCAGGGTGAAGTCCTCGGTGAACCAGCCGGTGAGGCTGGCGCCATCGATCATCTTGGTGGTCTGGCGCGCCGCGAATTCCGGGCGGGCGGCGACGTCGGTGGTCTCGGCGACGTTGTTTTCGTGGCGGCAGACCAGCTTGCCATCCTTGGTGGCCACCAGGTCCGGTTCGATGAAGTCACAGCCCTGATCGATGGCCAGCTCATAGGCGGCGCGGGTCTCTTCCGGCCGCTCGCCGCTGGCCCCGCGATGGGCGATGACGATGGGCCGCCTGGGCGGGGTGATGGGCGGGCGCATGGGAGTCCTCGGTTTGGCGGAGGCCAGGGCGGGGATCGCGAGCGCGGCGGCGGCCACCGCGCGCCGACTCAACCGGCGCCTGTGTTCTTCATCGAACATCAATCTCTCCGCGCGCAACTGCCGCAGGTGCTTATCGGGGAGAGTCAGATGTCGGACGCCGCGGGTCAACGCCGCAACGAGACGCTCAAAGCCAAGGCCGGTTCACGCGCCGCCTGGCCCCATGACCTGGCCGCCGTGCTGGTGGCCGGGCTCATCGCCTTCGCCCTGGGGGCGCTGGCGGTCTTGATCGTGCTGAGGGCCTAGAGCGTTGTCCGCTCTGATGGAATCGGAGCGGCGCTCCCGGCGAGACCCTGAATTTCACAAAGACGTCATCGCCGGACCTGTTGCGGCGACCCAGGAACACGGCGCTTGAGGGAATAACGCACCGACGCTCAGCGGCTCACCTTCGCTGCCCGTGTGCATGGGTCCCCGGAACAAGTCCGGGGATGACGGAAGGTGGGGGGGAGGGCGGCGCTTCAGCCTTAGCCCGCCGCGCGCAGGCGTTCCATGATCTGCGGGTGCAGTTCCATATTGGCCGCCAGCACCGAGCCGCTGGTCAGCGCCGTGTCGCCGCCCTCGATATCGCTGGCCTTGCCGCCGGCCTCGGTGACCATCAGCAGGCCCGCCGCGATATCCCAGGCGCCGAGCCCACGCTCCCAATAGCCGTCGAAACGCCCCGCCGCGACCCAGGCCAGGTCGAGGGACGCCGCGCCGAAGCGGCGCACGCCGGCGACCCGCTGGCTGATCTGATGCAGTTCCTTGAGGAACTGGGCGTGGCCGGGCTTGCCCAGGAAGGGGATGCCGGTGGCCAGCACGGCCTCTTCCATCTTGGTGCGCGCGGCGACGCGCAGGCGCTTTTCATTGTTGAAGAAGCAGCCCTTGCCCTTCTCGGCCCAGAACAGGTCGTGGGTCGCGGGATTGTAGATGACGGCCGCCACCACCTGGCCGTCGCGTTCCAGCGCGATGGAGGTCGCGAAGTGGGGGATGCCGTGCAGGAAGTTGGTGGTGCCGTCCAAGGGGTCGACGATCCAGCGGTGGGTCTTGTCGGTGCCCTCGACCAAGCCGCGTTCCTCGCCCAGGAAGGTGTAGCCGGGCCGCGCCTTCAGCAGGATCTCGAAGACCACCTGCTCGGCCTTGATGTCGGCGGCGGTGACGAAGTCGGCCGCGCCCTTCTTGGACACCTGCAGTTCGGACACTTCGCCGAAATCGCGCGACAGGCCCCGGCCGGCCTTGCGGGCCGCATCGATCATCACCGCGATGAGGGTAGAGGGAGTGGCCATGATCAGTCTGCCCGGCGGACGTATTCGCCCGTCTCAGTGGAAACGAGGATCCGCTCGCCCGCTTCCATATAGGGCGGGATCAGGATGCGCATGCCGTTGTCGGCCTTGGCGGGCTTGTAGGACGACTGCGCGGTCTGGTTCTTCAAGGTGGCGTCGGCCTCGACGACCGTCAGCACGACGTGGTCGGGCAGTTGGATGCCGATGGCCTTTTCCTCGTGGCTCTGCACCTGGACCTTCATGCCGTCCTGGAGGAACTGGGCCTGGTCTTCGCTGACAAAGTCGATGTCGAGCTCGATCTGCTCGTAGGTCTCGGCGTCCATGAACACCAGGGTGTCGTCCTGGCGGTAGAGGAAGGTGTAGTCGCGCCGCTCCAGGAAGATCTGCTCGACGGTGTCTTCGGCGCGGAAGCGCTCGTTCAGCTTGCGGCCGTCGACGAGGTTCTTCAGCTCCAGCTGGGCGAAGGCGCCGCCCTTGCCGGGCTTCACGTGGTTCACCTTGACCGCCGCCCACAGGCCGCCGTCGTGCTCGATGACGACACCGGGCTTGATCAGGTTGGCGTTGATTTTCATGGAGCTCGCGGGGAGGAGGCAGGGGGCCGGAAAGGCGGCGGAACCTAACGGCGAGGGGGGCTTAAGGCAAGGCAGGGGGCTGAGGGGATGTTGGAAGGCCGAGCCAGGCTGGCGCGCGTCCTCCCCAGGGTCGCCCAAGCGACCCGGCTGGGGAGGACCGCGCGTGGCTGGCTAGCCGTCCAACAACTGCTGGAAAAGCGGGGCCAGGAGCTTGATCAACACCTTCGGATCGGCCTGCGCCGCCAGCTCGCCGGTGAGGGCGGCGGTCATGGCGGCGTGGTGATGCCTGCCGATCTCGTCGCGGGCGGCTGGAGGCTTCGAGCCTAGGGCAGCGCCACCTTCGGCACGGTGTCCTTGCCCGCGCACACCGCAAGCCCCACCGCGCCGAGGCCGTCCTTGATGCCGGGGCCCTTCTCGGTCTTGCGCCAGCCCTTGGGCAGGCCGTGGGTCCCGTCGAAGTCGAGGCCCAGGTCCAGATACTGGTCGTTATCGCAGTCCACCGCATAGAGCATGACCGGCGACTTGGATTTCGGCCATCCGGCATAGGGCGCGCCGGCCCGGCCGCCGGTCGCCATGCGCAGGACGATCAGGCCGGTGGTCTCGTCCTTGCGGACAAAGTCGGTGTCGTAAAGCGTCCCGTCGGACGCGGCCTTCCAGTTTTCGGCGGCGGCCGTGGTGGCCAGGCCGAAGAAGCACGCAAGGCACACTGCGAGCCGCAGACGCATGCTCAGTCCCCCCCGATGTTCGTTTCCTCTGAAACGAACGCTACGCCCCGGTTCGCGGGGCGGCAAGGGTCAGGCCGGGTGCTGTCCCGGCTCCATCCAGTGGCCGCAATGAGGGCAGCGTGCGGTGGGCGGATCTTCGGGTCGCAGGGGGTTGCGTTGGCCCAACAGGGCGGCGGCCTCGCCGATCAGGCGCGGGCCCATCTGGGGCCGGGCGCAGAGGCGGTTCCAGCCGCCGTCGGCGGCCACATAGCGGCGCAGGTCGTCGAGGGTGTGGATGCCGGCGGTGTGGAGGCGATTGCGCAGGCGCCGCGACATCGGCGGGTCGTCGGATACGGGCGGGGCTCGCCCGAATGGCGCTGAAGAATAGCCGCTGTCCATGTCCCCAGGCATGGCTAAGGTCTAAGGCCAGGGCGTGCCGGAGGACAATGAAGTTTTGGTAATATTTACCGCTCAGCGGACCGTGACCGCGAGATTTAGCAATATCTAACCCAATAGGGGCCGCAATCAAGCCATAATCGTTTGCGGCCTAGCTTGCGCGCGCCTTCAGCCCCGCCGCGATCCCGGCGTTGAAGGCGGCCACGGCGGCGGCCGGACCCTGGGCGTGGGACCAGACGCCGGCGGACACCGCCACGAAGTCCGCGCCGGCCACGACCAAGGGCTGGACGTTGGCCACGGTGATGCCGCCGATGGCGACGCAGGGGGTCTGCATTGTCTCCTGCCAGATGGTGAGGATGTCCGGCTCGGCCTGTGTGGGGGCGTCCTTGGTGGCGGTGGGATAGAAGGCGCCGAAGGCCACATAGTCGGCCCCCGCCTCGGCGGCCTCCATGGCCAGGTGGCGGCTGTCGTGGCAGGTGACGCCGACCATCCTGTCCTTGCCCATCGCCCGGCGCGCCTCGTCATAGGAGGCGTCCTCCTGGCCCACATGCACGCCATCGCAGCCCAGCCGCGCGGCGAGGTCGGGGCGGTCGTTGAGGATGACGGCCACGTCGCGCGACAGGCAGACCGGCGAAAGCACATCGACCGCGGCGGCGATGACGTCGTCGGGCGCATCCTTCAGGCGGATCTGCAGGGCCGCCACGTCGCCCGCCTCCAGCGCCTGGGCCAGGGTGTGGGCGAAGCCGGCCAGGTCGGTCAGGCTGGGCGGGGTGATCAGATAGAGGCGGCAGTCGGCTTTCATGGGGCCTGAAATAGCCGGATCAGTGGGCCGGCAACAGCGCCTTGAGCGCATAGGCGACCATGGCCGTGGCCAGCGCGGCGGCGAACGCGATGCCCACGAACCAGGCCAGCCGCTGGATCAGGGGCGTGGGCGGCTCATCGGGCCCGGGCGGACCCTGGGGTTCAATGGTAACCGCCACCGGCCGGCGCCTTTCCCCTGAACAGCCAATAGACCCACACGGTGTAGCCCAGGATGGCCGGGAGCAGGATGACGATGCCGATCAGCATCAGGCTGAGCGCGCTGTCGACGTTGGCGGCCTGGCGGAAGGTCAGGGCGTAGGGGACCACATAGGGAAAGAAGCTGACGGCCAGCCCCAGATAGCCGGACAGGAAGACGACCGCCCCGCCCGCGAAGGGCAGGCGGTGGGAGCCCTTCCAAACGCCCCAGCCGGCCAGCGCCAGCCCGGCCAGGCCGAGCAGCGGGATGGGCAGGTGGACCGCCAGCCGCGCGATGTCGACGCCCGGATGGCCGAGCCCCCATCGGGCGGCGATCTGGGGATGGACGATCAGGGTCGCCAGGCTGACGGCGCCCAGCAGGGCGGCCACCGCGACCAGCGCGCGCCGGGCCCAGCGGAGTCCGTCGCCGTGCAGCTCGCCCTCGCTCTTCCAGACCAGCCAGCCGGCCCCCAGCAGCGCATAGCCGGCCACCACGCCGGCGGCGGTGAGGATGCTGTAGGGGCTGAGCCAATCGAAGGGACCGCCCGCGAAGGCGCCGTTGCGGACCGTCACGCCCTGGATGAAGCCGCCCAGCACCAACCCCTGGGCGATCGCGGCCAGGAAGGAGCCGCCGGCGAAGGCGGCCGTCCAGAAGGGTTTGCCGCGCTTGCGCCCGTGCAGGCGGAACTCAAAGGCTACGCCGCGCAGGATCAGCGCCATCAGCATCAGCATGATGGGCAGATAGAAGGCGGGCATCACCACGGCGTAGGCCGCCGGGAAGGCGGCCAGCAGCCCGCCGCCGCCGAGGACGAGCCAGGTCTCGTTGCCGTCCCATACCGGGGCGATGGCGGCCATCATGGTGTCGCGGTCTTCGTCGGAGCGGGCGAAGGGAAACAGGATGCCGATGCCGAGGTCGAAGCCGTCGAGCAGCACATAGAGCATGACCGCCACGGCGATCAGGGTGACCCAGATGAGGGGCAGGTCGAGGCTCATCACGCGTCTCCCTCTCTGGGATCGGCTTCCAGCTCGCCCTCATCGGGCGCGGCGGACAGCGCCGATCCGGGGGCTCGGGCAAGGCCGGGCGCCGGCTCCTGGAGCCCGGCGAGCGCCGGACCCGCCGCGAACAGACGCAGGATGTAGAGGCCGCCGACACTGAAGACGACGGCGTAGACCAGCATGAAGGCCAGCAGCGAAGCCGACACCGCGCCGACCTTCACCGGTGAGACGCCGTCGGCGGTGCGCATGATGCCGTAGATGACCCAGGGCTGGCGGCCGACCTCGGCCACGATCCAGCCGGAGATGACGGCCACGAAGCCGGCGGGGCCCATCAGCGTGGTGGCGCGCAGATAGAGGCGTGATCGCTCCGGTCCGCCCCGGAACATCAGGACGACGCCCCAGGCGCCCAGGCCGATCATGGCGACGCCCAGCCCCACCATCACCCGGAAGGCCCAGAAGACCAGGAAGACCGGCGGGCGGTCGGCCTTGGGGAAGTCCTTCAATCCCTTCACCACGGCGTCGGTGCGGCCGGTGGTGATCCAACTGCCGAGGCCCGGGATGGAAAGTTCCCAGCGATTGGCTTCGATCTTGCGGTCGGGCCAGGCGACGGCGTGGAAGGGCTGCGCGGGCCGCGTCTCCCAGAAGGCCTCGATGGCGGCCAGCTTGGCGGGCTGCAGCTGTTCGACCTGCTTGCCGGAGAGGTCGCCGACGACCAGTTGCAGGGGCGCCACGATGGCGAACATGCCGATGGCCATGCGCAGGGCCATCTTGGATTCCGGCTGGGTCGGATCCTTCAGCAGTATCCAGGCGCTGGCCCCGCCCACCACCAGCGAGGTGGTCAGATAGGCGGCCAGCACCATGTGGGCCAGGCGGTTGGGGAAGCTGGGCGAGAAGATCGCCGCCATCCAGTCGCTGGCCGCCAGCCGGCCGTCGGCCAGCACCATGTAGCCGGCCGGGTGCTGCATCCAGCTGTTGGCGGAGATGATCCAGAAGGCGGAGGTCAGCGTGCCGAAGGCCACCAGGCAGGTGGCGGCGAAGTGGAGCTTGGGCCCCACCTTCTTCCAGCCGAACAGCATCACGCCCAGGAAGGAGGCCTCCAGGAAGAAGGCGGCCAGCACCTCGAAGGCCAGCAGCGGCCCCATGATCGGCGCGGCCTTGACGGAGAAGGCGCTCCAGTTGGTCCCGAACTCGTAGGACATCACCACGCCGGAGACGACGCCCATGCCGAAGGAGAGCGCGAAGACCTTCAGCCAGAACAGGTAGAGGGTCTTGAACACCTCGCGCCGGGTGTAGAGCCACAGCCCCTCCAGCACCGCCAGATAGCTGGCCAGGCCGATGGTGAAGGCCGGGAAGATGATGTGGAAGGCGATCGTGAAGGCAAATTGCAGTCGCGACAGCAGTAGGGCGTCGAAGTCCATGGCTGCCCCCTCAAGAGCGCATGCGCGCTCTTGCCTTTCTGTTGTCCAACGCCGCCTTCGAAGAAGGCGGCTTGGGGATTGGCGGCGCGCGCTTCGTGCGCCCGACACCCTGAACGCTCAAGCTTTGCAAAGGTCTTCGCGACATTCCGCCGCATGGGCGAGCCGCCGCGCCCACGCCGCGACAAGATTCCCTGGCCCACCACTTGCAAATGAGTTGCAACGGCGTTCGCATGTGCTACATGAGAATGACTATCACACTCGTTGGTGGGGCGACCTTTGTACGTCTGTAACTGCAACGGCATCCGGGAACGTCAGGTCCGCGCGGCGATCGACGCCGGCGCGTGCAAGCCCGCCGATGTGTTCCGCGCTCACCAGTGCAAGGCGCAATGCGCCCGCTGCGTCTGCGAAATGCGCCAGATGATCGACGAGAACCAGCAGAGCCTGCGCTACGCGGCCGAGTAGCGACCATCCTCCCCAGGATCGCCCAAGCGATCCGGCTGGGGAGGACAATTTTTGAGACCGCGAAACACTCGCAGACATAGGCGTTGAAGGCGTGGGTCCTATGGCTCACGTTGCGGCGAATCTTGCGCAAAAAGGAGACCGTGATGCAGGGCGACAAGGCGATCATCGCGCTTCTCAACAAGGTGCTGACCAACGAGCTGACGGCGGTCAACCAGTACTTCCTGCATGCGCGGATGTACCAGAACTGGGGCTTCGCGCGCCTGGGCAAGATCACCTATGACGAGTCGATCGGCGAGATGAAACACGCCGACAAGCTGATCAAACGCATCCTGTTCCTGGACGGCCTGCCCAACCTGCAGGACCTGAACAAGCTGAAGATCGGCGAGAGCGTGCCCGAATGCCTGGGCGCCGACCTGTCGGTGGAAACCGGGGGGCGGGTGACCCTGATCGAGGGCATCTCGGCGGCGGAAGCCACCCACGACTACGTCAGCCGCGAGATCTTCAAGGAGATCCTGAAGGACACCGAGGAGCATATCGACTTCCTCGAAACCCAGCTGATGCTGGTGGCGTCGCTGGGCGAGCAGAACTATCTGCAAAGCGCGTTAGGCGAATTGGAAGGCGGATAGGCTAAGCTTCATCTCCGGCCAAGCTGGGCCGGAACCAAGGCCGGGGCCTGCCGTTTGTCTTCGGTTGAGATGGGTGGAGAGTTTGCATGCACGCTGATCTGTCACGGCCGACCCACGGCGCGCCGACCTATGCCTCCCACCTGCGTGGCAAGGCGGCCGGCAACATCGCCATCGGCCTTGGCCTGGCGGCGGCGGCGGTGATCACCGCCAACCTGGTCTCGCGCCATGTGGCCCACATCCCGGAAGACCCCGAATCCGAGGGCGAATATGGCCACTACTGGGGCAAGGGGGCGGAGCGTCCCAATGCCCTGGTCGCCATGCTGTGGCCGCCGCTCTACATGGCGCTGACCCTGTCGGGCATAAAGATCTGGAACGCGCCGGCCAGCCCGCAGCGCTCCAAGGCGCTGACCCTGTGGGGCCTGATCCAGGGCTTCAACGCCCTGTGGATGGCCTGGGGGCCGCGCCGTCTCGGCGGCCAGACCCTGGCCACCGCCGCCTCGGTGGGCGCCACGGCCGCCTACGCCTGGGAAGCCAGCAAGGTGAAGGCCCCCAATTCCACCCTGACCGCGCCCTACGCCGGCTGGATCAGCATGGCCAGCGTCGCCGCCGAGCGCCTGTGGAAGGGCGTGGCGGGCACGGCCACGACGCCGACCGTTCACTAAACCCGGGGATTGCACCGGAATGGTCGCCTAGCTAAGTTGTTAGCTAAGGAGATCGCCATGGTCGTCACCATCCATCAGGCCAAGACCAATCTTTCCAAGCTCATCGCTCAGGCCGAGGCTGGCGAAGAGATCGTGATTTCGCGCGGCAACACGCCGGTCGCCAAGCTCGTACCTATGAAGCCCAAAGCGAAACGGCAGGCCGGTAGGCTGAAGGGTCAGATTGTTCTGACGGACGCGTTCTTCGAGCGGTTGCCGGATGACGAACTCGCGCTTTGGAATGGCGAGGGCGATTGAGGCTGCTCCTCGACACGCATGCGCTCATCTGGTGGGTGATGAACGACGGCGCGCTCTCAAGGCGCGCTTATGAAGCCATTGCCGAGGATGCGAACGAGATCTTCGTGAGCGCCGTCAGTGCTATGGAAGTGACCACGAAATTCCGCATCGGTAAGCTGCCCCAAGCTGAATTGCTTGCGCGAAACTTCGGACCGGAAATTGAAGAAGAGGGCTTCGAAACGCTGCCCATCACCCTTGAACATGCCAGCCGCGCCGGTTCGCTGCTCATCCCACACAAAGATCCCTTCGACCGGCTGCTGATTGCTCAAGCGCAGATCGAAGGGATGACTCTGGTGTCCAATGAAGCCGTGTTCGACGGCTTCGGTGTCCTGAGGCTCTGGTAGAGCCTACTCCGCCGCCTGCTTGGTGATGCCCATCTTCGGCGCATAGGTCCCTGCGGCGTAGCGCTTGGCCATGGCGGCCTGCGGCACCACCTTGATCTTGTCGGCGTGGCCCGACGCCCCGAACTCCTCGAAGCGCGCCTTGCAGACCGCGCGCATGGCTTCCATGGCGGGCTTCAGATATTTGCGCGGGTCGAATTCCTCGGGGTTCTCGGCGAACACCTTGCGGATGGCGCCGGTCATGGCCAGGCGGTTGTCGGTGTCGACGTTGATCTTGCGCACGCCGTGCTTGATGCCGCGCTGGATCTCTTCGATCGGCACGCCCCAGGTCTGGGTCAGGTCGCCGCCGTATTTGTTGATGATGTCCTGCAGATCCTGAGGGATGGACGAGGAGCCATGCATCACCAGGTGGGTGTTGGGCAGGCGGCGGTGGATCTCCTCGATCACGCCCATGGCCAGGACGTCGCCGTCAGGCTTCCTGGTAAACTTGTAGGCGCCGTGGCTGGTGCCCATGGCGATGGCGAGCGCATCGACGCCGGTCTTCTCGACGAAGTCCACGGCCTGATCCGGATCGGTCAGCAGCTGGTCGTGGCCGAGCACGCCCTCGAAGCCGTGGCCGTCTTCCTTCTCGCCCATGCCGGTTTCGAGGCTGCCCAGCACGCCCAGTTCGCCCTCGACGGAGGCGCCGACCCAGTGGGCGATGTCGCAGACGCGCTTGGTGACGTCGACGTTGTACTCATAGCTGGCCGGGGTCTTGGCGTCGGCCATCAGGCTGCCGTCCATCATCACGCTGGTGAATCCGTTCTGGATGGCGGTGATGCAGGTGGCTTCGTTGTTGCCGTGGTCCTGGTGCATGCAGATCGGGATGTGCGGATAGAGTTCCACCAGGCCGTCGATCAGCTTGGCCAGGATGATGTCGTTGGCGTATTGCCGCGCACCCCGGCTGGCCTGGATGATCACCGGGCTGCCGGTCATGTCGGCGGCCTCGAGGATCGCCAGTCCCTGTTCCATATTGTTGATGTTGAACGCGGGCACGCCGTAGCTGTGCTCGGCGGCATGGTCCAGAAGTTGTCTTAGCGTGATACGCGCCATCGGTTCGGCCCCACTGTGTTGCGCATTGATTTTATTGTCGTTTCAGGTCTCAAGCGCGGCCACACCGGGCAACGCCTTGCCTTCCATCCATTCAAGAAACGCGCCGCCGGCGGTGCTGACGAAGGTGAATTCGCCGGCCACGCCCGCGTGGTTCAAGGCGGCCACTGTATCACCGCCGCCGGCAACCGCCACGATCTTGCCCGCCATGGCCAGGTCGGCGGCGCGTTTTGCCGCCGAAACGGTCGCCGCGTCGAAGGGCGGGACTTCGAACACGCCCAGCGGCCCGTTCCAGATCAGGGTGGATGAACTGTCCATCGCTTCCAGCAGCCGCTTCACGGTCTCCGGACCGGCGTCCAGGATCCGGTCGTCCGGCGCCACCGCGTCCAGCGAGCGAACGCTGAAGGCCACATTGGGTTTCACCTCGCGCGCCGTGACCACGTCGACCGGCAGCAGCAGTTCGCAGCCGGCGGCCTTGGCCGAGGCGATGATCTCGCGGGCCGTGTCGCCCAGGTCGTGCTCGCACAGCGAGGCGCCGACATCGACCCCCTGGGCCGCCAGGAAGGTGTTGGCCATGCCGCCGCCGATCGCCAGCCGGTCCAGCTTGGTCACCAGGTTGTTCAGCAGGTCGAGCTTGGTGGAGACCTTGGATCCGCCGACGATGCCCAGCACGGGCCGCCTGGGCTTGCCGAGCGCGGCGTCCAGCGCCTCCAGCTCGCGCTGCATGGAAAGCCCCGGATAGGCCGGCAGCAGATGGGCCAGGCCCTCGGTGGAGGCGTGCGCGCGGTGGGCGGCGGAGAAGGCGTCGTTGACGTAGAGGTCGCCCAGCTTGGCCAGCTCGGCGGCGAAGTCCGGGTCGTTGTTCTCCTCGCCGGGATGGAAACGCAGGTTCTCCAGCAGGGCGACGCCGCCGTTCTCAAGGGCGGCCACCACGGCCTTGGCGTGCGGGCCGATGCAGTCGTCGGCGAAGGCCACGGGCTGTTCCAGCAGGTCCGACAGGGGATCAGCCAGGGGCTTGAGGCTCATCGCGGGCACGCGTTTGCCCTTGGGCCGGTCGAAGTGGGCCAGCAGGACGATCTTCGCGCCCTTCTCCGACAGGAAATACAGGGTCGGCAGGATGGCGCGCAGGCGGGTGTCGTCGGTGATCCGGCCGGCTTCCATGGGGACGTTGATGTCCACCCGGACCAGGGCGCGTTTTCCCGCGAGATCGGCGGTTTCGAGCGAGCGGAAACTCATGAGGCGGACAAGTCCCTTTGCATCAGCCGTGTTGCATCCACGCGCCCAGCAGGGCGGCGGCGAGGCAGAGCAGGGCGGCGAAGGCCGCGCCGGCGATGGTCAGGCCGTGGCGGATGACGTTGGCGGTGAATTCGGCGGCGCCATGGGCGCGCGGCGCCTGGCGCCAGCTCCAGACGGCCATGGCCAGCACCCCCGCCGCGACCGCGAAGAATTCGCCGGTCTCCAGGCCATGGGGCTGAGCGCCGCCGTAGCGGGCGATGAGGAAGGACAGCGCGCCGAGTCCCAGCGCCAGCACCGCCCTCAGGACGACCTGAAACGCTATTGCCATGACCGCTCTCCGTTCCAGCCCCCCTAGAGGAACTTCGCCATGACGAGCGCCGTGTCGCTCATCCGCGTCGCGAAGCCCCACTCGTTGTCATACCAGCTCAGCACGCGGCCGAGCTTGCCCTCGATGACCTGGGTCTGGGGCAGGGCGGCGGTGGAGGAGGCGGCGATGTGGTTCAGGTCGATGGACACCAACGGGTCGCTGGAGACCTCCAGCACGCCCTTCAGCGCGCCGTTGGCGGCGGCGGTCAGGGCCGCGTTGATCTCGTCCTTGGTCACGTCGCGGCCGGGCACGAAGCTCAGGTCGACGACGGAGACGTTGGGGGTCGGCACGCGGATCGACGAGCCGTCCAGCTTGCCGGCCAGTTCCGGGATCACCAGGCCCAGCGCCTTGGCGGCGCCGGTGGAGGTGGGGATCATGGACATGGCCGCGGCCCGGGCGCGGTAGAGGTCCTTGTGCATCGTATCCAGGGTCGGCTGGTCGCCGGTATAGGAGTGGATGGTGGTCATGTAGCCACGCTCGATGCCGCACAGCTCGTGGATCACCTTGGCGATCGGGGCCAGGCAGTTGGTGGTGCAGCTGGCGTTGGAGACCACCATGTCGGCGCCACTCAGGGTGGCGCTGTTGACGCCGAAGACGATGGTCTTGTCGGCGTTGTCGCAAGGCGCCGAGACCAGCACGCGCTTGGCGCCGGCGCTCAGGTGGGCGCTGGCCTTTTCCTTGGAGGTGAAGATGCCGGTGCATTCAAAGGCGATGTCGACGTTCAGCGCCTTGTGCGGCAGGTTGGCCGGGTCGCGCTCGGCGGTCACCTTGATCCTGCCCGCGCCCACATCGATCCAGTCTTCGCCCGTGGTGATCGTTCCGGGGAAGCGGCCGTGCACGCTGTCGTAGCGCAGCAGGTGGGCGTTGGTCTCCACCGGACCCAGGTCGTTGATCGCCACGACTTCGATGTCGGTGCGGCCATGCTCGATGATCGAACGGAGCACCAGACGGCCGATACGGCCAAAGCCGTTGATGGCGACACGAAGGGTCATGGGTGGGGCTCCTTGAATTTGCGCGAGTTTTGCGGGCGGGTTTTGCGGGCGGGGGGCCGAGAGTCAACCCCGCGCGCCCTTGTCGGGCCGTCAAAGCCGGTTAGCGATTGTGTCGATGCTGCAACCGCAAAGCCGGGGAGGAGCGCCCCGGTCCCGTCCGGCGCCCGGCCTATTCGCCCCGGCGCATGTGCTGGCTGGGGCCGTCCGCGGTGGTGAAGTCCAGCGCCACGACCTTGCCCGAGGCGTCGCGCTGAAAGGTGATGCGGCGCGTGGGTTCGCCCCGCACGGTGAAGCGGTCGGGCCCCAACGCCACCAGCGACCAGGCCGGGCGGCGCCCGCGCTGATAGGTGAGGCCATCGGGCGTGGCGGCGATGGTGACGCCGCTGTAGGCGCCCACATAGTCGCCGGCGTTGATCGCCAGGGGCGGGGCGTTCTCGGCCCTGAGGCCTTCGAGGGCCCACTGGTTGGCGGTCTTCTGGTCGTCGGGCATGTCGGCCTTGGCCAGGTTCTCAAGGATCAGGATCCGGGCGCGGGTCAGGGCCTCGGCGGCGGGGACGGCGACATCGGGCTGCACGCCGCCGCCTTCCCAATTCTTGTGGCTGATCGGGTTCTCCGGCGCGCCCTGGGACACGAAGACGGCGAAGCGGTTGCCGGCCGGGACCGGGCCGCCCGGATTGGCGGCCCCGCCGCTGGTTTCCCCGACGATGACGGCGCGGCCCGCGGTCTGCAGCGTATAGGTCAGGGCCTCGGCAGCCGAGCCGGTGCGGGCGCTGATCAGGATGTAGACGGGCACGGTCAGGCGGGGATGCGGATAGTAGACACCGGGCGCCTCGCTCATGTCGCCCCGGCGCGAGTGGAAGGTGTTGTAGATGTCGGCGCCCTTGGGCGTGAAGGCGCTGGTCAGGTAGCCGACCATGGCCGGCGAGCCGCCGCCGTTGTCGCGCAGGTCGATGATCACCGCGTCGGTGTGGGACACCATGGCCAGGGCCGCATCCGCCGCCGCGCGGGCGCCGGAGTTGGGATCGTCGAAGTCGATGTCGGAAAACTGGTGCAGGTCGATGTAGCCGATGTTGCCCGGCAGGATGTCGGCGTGGCGGAAGCCGTAGTTCTCGCGGACCTCAAAGGGGTTGTCGCCCTGCGGACGCGGCCCAGGCCCGGGGCCAGGTCCGCCGGGACCCTGGCCTTCCGGCGGCGGCTCGACCGGCCAGGAGATGTTGAAGTGGTGGTCGAGCGGCTGTAGCCGCCGCGTCAGCGCCTGGGCCAGATCGCGCGGGTCGGTCAGGGCGTCGAACTCGCCCTTGGCTGCGGCGGCGCGCAGGTCATCGGCGATCTGCTTGCCCTTGGCGGGATCGAAATAGCGGTCCTCGATCGCCTGGGCGATGCCGGCCACGACCTGACGGGGTTTGACCTGCTGCGCAGTGGCGACCGGCGGCGCGGCCGGCTTGGGCGCGGCGGCGGCTACGCCGCTCAGCAGGGCGGTCAGGGCGAAGGCGGAAACCAGGGTGCGAGCGCGCATGAGCAAGATCCGTTGCATGTTACGGATTGTAGTAGCGGGCCTTCCGGGCCGTCGCGCCAGTTAAATGATTGTAAGGGTCGGTTGGCCGTCGGCGCCTAGAAGCTATCGGTCCAGGCCTGAGTGAATAACGCGCCGAGGCTCAGCCCCTCACCTTACACTGCCCGCGTGCATGGGTCCCCGGAACACGTCCGGGGATGACGAACGGGGAAGAGACGGTTGTGCCGTTCGTCTAGAGCCTCGCCTTGGCCGCCTCCACCACGCCGTCGGCGGTGATGCCGAATTCCTTGTAGAGCCGCTCATAGGGCGCGCTGGCGCCGAAGCCGGTCATGCCCACGAAGACGCCGTCCGCGCCGATGAAGCGCTCCCAGCCGAAGCTGACGCCCGCCTCGACGGCGATCTTGACGTCGGCATCACCGATGACTTCGGCCTGGTACTTGGCCGGCTGGCGGGCGAACAGCTCCCAGCAGGGGGTGGAGACGACGCGGGTCGGGGCGCCCGCGCCCTGAAGCTTGTCGCGGGCCTCCATGGCCACGGCGATCTCGGTGCCGCTGGCGAAGATGGTCACCTTGGCCTTGCCGTCGGCGGGGAGCAGTTCGTAGGCGCCCTTGGCGGAGAGGCTTTCCTTGGAGGGCAGCTTGCGCGCCACGGCGGTCTTCTGGCGTGACAGGGCCATGACCGAAGGCGCGGTCTTTTCCATCAGCGCGGCCTGCCAGCACTCGGCGGCCTCCACCGCGTCGGCGGGGCGGAAGACCAGCAGGTTGGGCATCGCGCGCAACGAAGCCACATGCTCGACCGGCTGGTGGGTGGGGCCGTCTTCGCCCAGGCCGATGGAGTCGTGGGTCATCACATGGATCACCCGGATGCCCATCAGGGCGCCCAGGCGGATGGCCGCGCGGCTGTAGTCGGAGAAGACCAGGAAGGTGCCCGAATAGGGGATCACCCCGCCGTGCAGCGCCATGCCGTTCATCGCCGCCGCCATGCCGAACTCGCGTACGCCATAGTGGACATAGCGGCCGTCATAGTCGGGCGCGTCGAAGGCGGTCATGCCCTTGACGTAGGTGTTGTTGGAGCCGGTCAGGTCGGCCGACCCCCCGATCATCTCGGGGATGGCGGACGTGAGCGCGGCCAGCGCCGCGCCGGAGTGGACGCGCGTGGCGTTGACCGGCTGGTCGGCCAGGCATTTCTCGATATGGGCGGCGAGGCCGTCGAAGGCGGCGGCGGGGATGTCGCCGCTCATGGCCAGGGCGAAGTCGGCGCCGGCCTTGTGGCCCTTCAGGTGCTTGTCCCACTGCTTGCGGGTGCGCGCGCCACGCTTGCCGACCTTTTCCCAGGCCTTGGCGACGTCCTTGGGGATTTCGAACGGCGCGTGGGGCCAGCCCATGGCCACGCGGGCGGCGTCGGCCTCTTCGTCGAACAGGGTGTAGCCGTGGCTGTGCGGATCGGCCTCCTTGGCCCCCGCGCCCTTGGAGATCTTGGTCTTGCAGGCGATCATCGTCGGGCGGTCCTGCTTGACCGCCCAGCGCAGGGCGGCGGCGATCTTGCCGTGATGGTGGCCGTCGACCTCCTTGACCTTCCAGCCGGCGGCCTTGAACCGCGCCAGCTGGTCGCCGGTCTCGGCGATGGTCGCCGCCCCGTCGATGGTGACATTGTTGTCGTCGAACAGCACGGTCAGCTTGGACAGCTTCAGCCGCCCGGCCAGGCTGATGGCCTCATGGCTGACGCCCTCCATCAGGCAGCCGTCGCCGGCGATCACCCAGGTGCGGTGGTCGACCAGGTCGCCGCCGAAGCGGTTGGCCAGGTGCGCCTCCGCCATCGCCATCCCGACCGCCGTGGCCAGGCCCTGGCCCAGCGGCCCGGTGGTGCACTCCACGCCCGGCGTGTGGCCATACTCGGGGTGGCCCGGGGTGTTGGAGCCCCACTGGCGGAAGGCCTTCAGCTGGTCGGTGGTCACCGCCTTGAAGCCGGTCAGGTGCAGCAGCGAATAGAGCAGCATCGAGCCGTGCCCCGCCGACAACACGAAGCGGTCGCGGTCGGCCCAGTCGGGCTTTGACGCATCGAACTTCAGATATTTCGACCACAGCACGGTGGCCACGTCGGCCATGCCCATGGGCATCCCTTGGTGGCCGGACTTCGCCTTGTGGACGGCGTCCATGCTGAGGACGCGGATGGCGTCGGCCATCACAACGGGAGAGAGCGACATGGGCAAGGCTTTCGAGTCGGCGTTGCCGCAGGGCCTTGGCATCGGAGGGCGGAAGGGTCAACTCCCGCGCGTCCTCCCCAGGGCTGCCCAAGCAGTCCGGCGGGGGAGGTCCGCCGACCCGTAGGGCAGCGCGAAGCCTGAAGGCGGGGAGGGGCTTACCGAGTCAAAGGGTGGGCGTGTTCTGGCGCCTTGGTTGGTGACGGCATCGGACTCTGCGCCAGAACACGAATAGTCATCGACTCGGTAAACCCCTCCCCCGCTTCGCGGGACCTCCCCAACCGGCTCGCTGCAGGCTCGCCTGGGGAGGATGGCTGAGCGCAGACTTCACCCCGCGTACGGACAAGCCTTCCGCCCGCCGCTTTTGCCGGTCTATAGATGGGCCGAGAAGGCGGAGCGCGGGATGACGGCGGACATGGGCGGCGATAGCGCCCTCGACATGGCGGCCAGGCGGCTGGATCGGGCGCTGGGCCAGTTGGAAAAGCGGGTGGGGGAGCGTCTGGCGGAAGCCGGCGCCCAGGCCGACGGCTCGGTCGACCAGGACCGCGCCCGGCTGGCCAGTGAACTGGACGCGTCGCGGGCCCGGGAACGGGCGCTCGAAGCGGCCGGCGCCGAGGCCTCGGCCGCGCTCGGCCAGGCGATCGCCCAGATCCGCGCGGCGCTGGCCACCAACCAGGAGGCGGACGGCTGATGGCCCAGCTGACCATCCAGATCAACGGACGGCCCTATAGCGTGGGCTGCGAGGACGGCCAGGAGGCGCATCTGCTGGAACTGGCCAAGCTGTTCGACCGCCAGGTGCGCCAGGTCAGCCAGGACGTGGGCCAGCTGGGCGAGACGCGGCTGTTCCTGATGGGGGCCCTGCTGCTGTCGGATGAACTGGCCGACCTGAAGATGCGCCACGCGGCGCTGCAGGCGGAAGTCGCGCGCAACCAGGCGGGCCAGACGGGCGCCGAACTGAAGGCCATCGCGGCCCTGGAGGCGGCGGCCAAGCGCATAGAGAAGATGGCGGGCTAGAACGCTTGTAACGCGCGCGCCGGAAGCCTACCTTACGCAGTGGCGGGTCCTGCTGGGGCTCACGTCGAAAGCTCACATCCCGGGGACCTTAAATCACCTCTAGGGAGCTGTCCCTGTTTCTGACCGTGGTCTGGAACACACGGCGCCCACCTGTTAACGCAGGTCCGAGGGGATTGAAACGCTTTCACGGCTCCTTGGCGCCGCCACCCTTTTCTCCCGTCTCCTTTCCCGCTGTCGCGCGTTGAGAGCCGGCCATGACCTCCTCCAAAGATGCTCTGCGGTCCCAGATGCGCGCCCTTCGCGCCCGTCTGGCCGCCGCCTCGCCCCAGGCCGCCGAGGCGCTGGCGGCCCATTTGCCGGCGGCGCTGCTTAAGGCCGTGACGGTGGCGGCCTATCATCCGTTCAGGAACGAGATCGACCCCGGCCCGCTGCTGGACCGGTTCGCGGCGGCCGGCGCCGTCCTGGCCCTGCCGGTGACGCCGGCCCGGGACTCGGCCGACGGCCTGACCTTCCGCGTCTGGCGCGACGGGGCCGAGCTGAAGCCCGGCCATTTCGCGGTGCATGAGCCCCATCCCGACGAACCGCTGGCCGACCCGGACATCGTGCTGGCGCCGCTGCTGGCCTTCGACCGGCAAGGCCACCGGCTGGGCTATGGCGCCGGCCACTTCGACCGCACGATCGCGGAACTCCGGGCCCGCAAATCCGTCCTCTATGTGGGACTGGCCTATGCCGGTCAGGAACTGGCCGAGCTGCCCGCCGAGGCGCACGATCAAAGGCTGGACGCCATCCTGACGGAAAAGGGCTATAGGGCGGTCCGAAAGGACTAACCGCGATGCGCTTTGCCTTCTTTGGAGATGTCGTCGGCCGGGCCGGCCGCGACGGCCTGTCCGACCACCTGCCGGGCCTGCGCCGCCGCCTGGGCCTGGAGTTCGTGGTGGTCAACGCCGAGAACGCCGCCGCCGGCTTCGGAATCACCGAAAACACCGCGCGCGAACTCTATGAGGCCGGCGCGGACTGCCTGACGCTCGGCAACCACAGCTGGGACCAGAAGGAGGCGCTGACCTACATCGTGCGCGAGCCGCGCCTGATCCGCCCCGCCAACTATCCCATCCTGTCGGACGCGCCCGGCCGCGGCTCCAACCTCTATCAGACCGAGACCGGCCGCTCGGTGCTGGTCATCAACCTGCTGGGCCGGGTGCATATGGATGCGCTGGACGACCCCTTCGCCGCCTGCGAGCGCGAGCTGAATTCCGCACCCCTGCGCGATGTGGCCGACGCGGTGATCGTCGACTTCCACGCCGAGGCCACCAGCGAGAAGATGGCCATGGGCCACTTCTGCGACGGCCGCGCCAGCCTGGTGGTCGGCACCCACACCCATGTGCCGACCGCCGACTGCCAGATCCTGGACGGCGGCAGCGCCTACCAGACCGACGCCGGCGCCTGCTGCGACTACGACTCGGTGATCGGCAACAAGAAGGAAGAGCCCCTGCGGCGCTTCACCACCCGCATCAGCCAGAGCCGCTACCAGCCCGCCGAGGGCCCGGCCACGGTGTGCGGCGTCTATGTGGAGACCGACGACAAGACCGGCCTGGCCCTGCGCGTCGAGCCCATCCGCATCGGCGGGCGGCTGTCGCAGCACATCCCCGAGGTGGCGGACGCGGGCGTCTACGCCTGAGCGCCCGTCAGTAGCTCAGCTTCGGATACCAGTCGCCGCCCCGGCCCTCCGGGGTCATGTCGAGCACCGTCCACAGCGCCGCCGCGTCAGGCGCGCCCCGGGGATCCTGGCCCGGATCGGCGGTGGAGCCGCTCATCTCGCCGGTCCAGAAGTGGCGGATCGTGCCGTCGCGCCGCGTGAAGACATTGACGGCGGGCATCTCGTCGCCGCCCGGCGTCAGGCCGAAATAGTCCTTGGCGTAGTTCGAGTTGAGGTCGGTGTAGAGCCGTAGATGTTTCCACCCGCGCTCGCGCTTGAAGGCCGTCAGCCGTTCGATGGGCGAACGCCCGATGGCCACCAGCGACACCTTCTGGCCGATGTCGCGTGCATTGCCGTCCCAGCTGTCCAGCAGGTTGGTGCACATCGGGCAGAACTTTTCCCGCTCCGGCCCATACATGGCCGTGTAGGCGACCAGGGTGTCCTTGTCGCCGAACAGCCCCGCCAGGTCGGTGGTCGATCCGTCCTCGCCGATGAACCGGTAGTCGCCGATCACCGGCCCGCCGGGCGGCAGGGCGCGGCGCTGGGCGGCGACGCTTTCGATCTTGCGGCGAAGCTCGATCTCCTGCGCCAACAGGGCCGTGCGGGCTGCGCGGTAGGCGGCGCTTTCGTTGGGAACGCGGACGGCGTTTTCGTGCGCCAACTGGTCGGCCGGGGGCAGGGTTTCGATCTTGGCGTCCATCGCCGTGGTCTCCGCGCTGGGTTCACAACTGGCGGCGAGGGTGTGGGGTTTCAGCGCCGCTTGGCAAGCCGCGAGCGCTAGCGCCGCTTCAGCATCGAGACGCGGCCCACGATCAGGTGGTCGATCTCCAGCGTTCCGACCCGGGCGCGGCCGACGCCGAGACGGCCGATGGCCACCGCGCCGATGGCCAGGGCGCCCAGCGCCAGGGCCCCGAAGGCCAGCACGCCCGCCGCGCCCGCGCTCAGGCTGCGCGGACCAAGGCCGGCCAGGGCGCCATCGGGCGAGTGGGTGGGCTGCCAGTCGACGATCGGTTGGGGCAGGGTGACAGGGTCGAGGGGGTTGTCGTCGTCGATCATGGCGGGCTCCTTGAAGCGGATAGGCAACGGGCGACCATAGCGCAGGTTGCCGCCTGATCTGGCCTTTCGCGCGGCGCGAGGCTAGAAGCGCCGCTCACGTTTTCAGCGCGACGCGAGAATTCCGCATGGCCGGCCATTCGAAATACAAGAACATCATGCACCGCAAGGGCCGCGCCGACTCCGCGCGCTCCAAGCTGTTCTCCAAGCTGGCGCGGGAGATCACCGTCGCCGCCAAGGCCGGCCTGCCCGACATCAACATGAACTCGCGCCTGCGCCTGGCGGTGAACAACGCCAAGGCCGAAAGCCTGCCCAAGGACGTCATCGACCGCGCCATCAAGAAGTCGCAAGGGGGCGACGCCTCCTCCTATGACGAGATCCGCTACGAAGGCTATGCGCCCGGCGGCGTGTCGCTGATCGTCGAGGTGCTGACCGATAACCGCAACCGCGCGGCGGCCAATGTGCGCACCATCTTCGGCAAGAACGGCGGCAACCTGGGCGAAACCGGCTCGGTGGCCTTCATGTTCGACCGGATGGGCGAGATCGTCTATCCGGCCAAGGCGGGCTCGGAAGACAAGGTCATGGAAGCCGCCATCGAGGCCGGCGCCGCCGACGTGGAATCCGACGAGGACGGCCACACCATCTACACCGCCTTTGAGGATCTGAACGAGGTGGCCGTGGCGCTGGAAACCGCGCTGGGCGAGGCGCGCTCCACCAACCTCATCTGGAAGCCCAAGACCGTCACCCCCGTGACCGGCGACGACGTGGCCAAGCTGATGAAGCTGATCGATGCGCTGGACGACGACGACGATGTCCAGACCGTCTACGGCAACTATGAGATCAGCGACGAGGATATGGAAAAGCTGGGCTGATCGGTCCTCCCCACAGACGCGCTCCGCGCGTCGCTGGGGGGAGGTGGGTCCGCAGGACCCGGAGGGGGGCCAGGTGCGCCGGCGTGTCAGCCGTCCAACGGTGGCCTTGCCCTTGCGGCCAGATGATTAGTCTCCAAGGTGTGAGCAGAGTTGGCTGCCGGCATGGCTGAGGCAGCGGCCGGCGCGGCCCCCCTCCGACCCCCTGACGGGGGCCACCTCCCCCCAGCGGCGCTCCGCGCCTGTGGGGAGGACGCTTTTTCGTTAACCCAAAGCCGCGCCGGCGACATTATGGTGCGGAACACATGACGAACACCACGATTCGCATATTGGGCCTGGATCCAGGCCTGCGCCGCACGGGCTGGGGCGTCATCGCCGTCGATGGCGCGCGGCTATCGTGGGTGGCGCATGGCGTGATCGCGCCGCCGGAAAAGGCCGACCTGTCGGTGCGGCTGTTGGCCCTGCTCGAGGGTGTCGCGGCGGTCGTCGCCGAGCACGGGCCGCACGAGGCCGCCATCGAAGAGACCTTCGTCACCGCCAACGGCCAGTCGACCCTGAAGCTGGGCCACGCGCGGGCCGCCGCCATGCTGGCGCCCGCGCAAGCCGGGCTGCTGGTCGCCGAATACGCCGCCAAGGTGGTGAAGAAGGCCGTGGTCGGCACGGGCGGGGCCGACAAGGACCAGGTCGCCTTCATGATCGCGCGGCTGTTGCCGACGGCTGGCGGCCCCACGGCCGACGCGGCCGACGCCCTGGCCGTCGCTATTGCGCATGCGCACGCCCGGACGCTCAAACGCCGGCTCGGAGCCGCGGCATGATCGGGCGTCTACGCGGCGTGCTCGCCGAAGTCACCGAGGAAGAGGCCCTGATCGACGTGGGTGGGGTGGGTTACCTCGTGCGTTGCGGCGGCCGCACCCTGTCGCGCCTGCCGCCGATCGGCGACGAGGCGCTGCTGCATATCGAGCATCAGTGGAGCGAGAGCGCCGGGCCGCGCCTCTACGGCTTCGGCACGCGCGAAGAGCGCCGGGCCTTCGTGACGCTGCAGGCCATCCAGGGCGTGGGCCCGAAGGCGGCCATGGCGGTGCTGGACATCCTGTCGCCGGCCGAACTGGCGGGCGCCGTGGCGCGCGACGACAAGGCGGCCGTGGGCCGGGCCCAGGGGGTCGGGCCGAAGCTGGCCCTGCGCATCGTCACCGAGCTGAAGGACAAGCCGCTCACCGACGGGCCGATGGTGGCGGGCGCTCACGCGCCGCTGCCCATAACCCTGAAGCCCACCGCCACCGGCGACGCCGTCGCCGCCCTGATGGGCCTGGGCGTGGCGGAGGTGAATGCGCGCCGCGTGGTCGAGCAGGCCGCCCTGCGCCTGGGTGAGGACGCCGACGTGCAGTCGCTGATCAAGGCGGGCCTGCAGGAGCTTGGCCGATGAGGGCTTCGGCGTGACGCGCATCGTCTCCCCCGACGCCGCGCCGATGGAAGCGCCGGACAAGGCGCTGCGCCCCCAGACCCTGGCCGAGTTCGTCGGCCAGGAGCAGGCCAAGGGCAATCTGAAGGTCTTCATCGACGCCGCCCGCGCGCGCGGCGAGGCGCTGGATCACGTGCTGCTGTTCGGCCCGCCGGGGCTGGGCAAGACGACCCTGGCCCAGATCATCGCGCGCGAACTGGGGGTCAGCTTCCGCGCCACCTCCGGCCCGGTGCTGGCCAAGGCGGGCGACCTGGCCGCCATCCTGACCAATCTCGAGCCCAACGACGTCCTGTTCATCGACGAGATCCACCGCCTCCCCGCCAATGTGGAGGAGATCCTCTATCCGGCCATGGAGGATCATGTGCTGGACCTGATGATCGGCGAGGGGCCGTCGGCGCGCTCGGTGCGCATTGATCTCTCGCCCTTCACCCTGGTGGCGGCCACCACGCGGGCGGGGCTGCTGGCCACGCCGCTGCGCGACCGTTTCGGCATTCCGCTGCGCCTGGAATTCTATTCGCCGCGCGAGCTGCAACAGGTGCTGACCCAGGCCGCGCGCAAGATGGGCGTGAAGCTGTCGCCCGACGGCGCCGCCGAGATCGCGGCGCGGGCCCGGGGCACCCCGCGCGTGGCGGGCCGCCTGCTGCGCCGGGTGCGCGACTTCGCATCCGCCGACGGGGTGGAGGTGATCGACCAGCCGCACGCCGCCCGCGCGCTCGCGCGGCTGGAAGTGGATGAGATGGGGTTGGACAGCCTCGACCGCCGCTACCTGCGCGCCCTGATCGAGAACTACGGTGGCGGCCCCGCCGGGGTGGAGACCCTGGCCTATGCGATCGCCGAAGCCCGCGACGCGGTGGAGGACGTCATCGAACCCTTCCTGCTGCAGCAGGGCTTCATTCAACGCACCCCGCGCGGCAGGATGGCCTGCGGCAAGGCCTATGGGCACCTTGGGCTGAAGGAGCCGAAGATCACGCCTCCGCCCCAGGCGGGGCTGTTCGAGGAGGAGTGATGACCGACCTCACCCCCACCGCCGGGGTCTTCCCCACGTCCGGCGCCTTCATCGGCCGCGAGCACCATCTGCCGGTGCGCATCTACTACGAGGACACCGACTTCACGGGGGTGGTCTATCACGCCAACTACGTCCGCTATTTCGAGCGCGGGCGCAGCGACTTCCTGCGGCTGGCGGGGATATCGCACAGCGACCTGCTGGACGGCGATCAGCCGACCGCCTTCGTGATCACGCGCATGGAGGTGGATTTCAAGCGCGCGGCGCGGATCGACGATGCGCTGACGGTGGTCACCACCTATGACAGCGTGAAGGGGCCCAGGCTGTTCGTCGGGCAGACAATCCTGCGCGGAACCGAACTGATCGCGCAGGCTCAGGTGCATGCGGCCTGCATCACGATGGCCGGGCGGCCGTGCAAGCCGCCTGCTGGCATGGTTGAAAAACTGGCCCCCTGGTTCGCCGTAAGCGCGTCATAAATTCACCATCGCCAGACTTCATGTAACAACGGGCGACGCATAGCTTCGCCGTCGCCTTGACGCCCAGACACCGAAAGACGCCATGGACGCCGCACCCGCCCAAACCATCACCGCCGACAGCTTCAACTTCATCAATCTGTTCCTGCACGCCGACTGGGTGGTGCAAGGCGTGATCATCTTCCTGGGCCTGGCGTCCCTGTGGTCTTGGGCGGTGATCATCGACAAGTCGTTCCGCTTCATGGTGCTCAACCGCGAGGCGGCCAGCTTCGAGGACCAGGTCGGGTCGGGCCGTCCGCTGGAGGACGTGGCCCAGGCCGCCGGCGAGCGCACCCGCCATCCGCTGCCGCGCATGCTCCAGGCCGCCCTGCGCGAATGGCGCGACGCCCGCGCCAAGGGCCAGATGGGCGACACCCAGGTGGCCTTCCTGGTGCAGCGCATCGACCGGGTGCTGGATTCGATGATCGCGCGCGAAAGCCAGCATGTGGAGAACGGCCTGGGCAGCCTGGCCATCGTCGCCACCGCCTCGCCCTTCGTGGGCCTGTTCGGCACCGTCTGGGGCATCATGCACGCCTTCCAGAACATCGCGATCCAGAAGAACACCTCGCTGGCCGTGGTCGCCCCGGCCATCGCCGAGGCCCTGTTCGCCACCGCCATCGGCCTGGTCGCGGCCATCCCGGCCTATATCGCCTACAACAAGTTCTCGACCGACGCGGGCAAGTTCTCCGCGCGGCTGGAAGGCTTCGCGGACGACCTGTCCACGGCCATCCAGCGCCGCCTGGCCGACCGGAGCTAGGACCTAGATGGCCCTCTCCGCCAACGACGCCTTCTCGGCCGGCAAGCGCCGCCAGCGGCGTGGCCGCCGCGGCCGCGGCGCGCTCTCCGAAATCAACGTCACGCCCCTGGTGGACGTGATGCTGGTGCTGCTGATCATTTTCATGATCTCGGCCCCGCTGCTGACCAGCGGCGTTCCCGTCGATCTGCCCAAGGCCGAGGCCGGGGCGCTGCAGAACCAGAACGAGCCGATCACCGTCTCCATACGCCAGGACGGCTCCATCTTCGTGGGCGAGCAGGAAATCCCCTTCGCCGCCTTCACGCCCAGCATCGTCAGCCTGGCCAACGGCAACTTTGAAAAGCCGATCTATGTGCGCGCCGACGGGCGCGGCCAGGTGGCCATCCTGGTCCAGGTGATGGCGGCGCTGTCCACCTCGGGCTTCCACAAGATCAACATGCTGACCGAGGGCGGCGGACCCTCGTCGGGCCCTGCGGCCAAACCCGCCGCACCCAACCCAGACGCAAAAGGCCAATAGCGCTGATGCGGGGCCGTTTCGAACTGACGCCCTCACTCGTCGCCTCCGCCGTCCTGCATGGGACGATCGCGGTGCTTCTGCTCATGTATTGGCCCCATGAACCCGCCCCGCCGCCCGTGCCGGTGACCTTCGGCGATCCGGTGCCGGTCAACGTCGTCACCGGACCGGGGTCTCTGCGCCCGGTCGAACAGGACGTGGTCAAGCAGGAGGCCACGGTCGAGGATCCGGTTGCGCAAGCGCCGCCGACGCCGGCGGCGCCCACGCCCGCGCCGCTGCCGCCGTCCTTCATCGTGCCCTCCAAGCCGACCAAGGCTCCGGTGAAGCCGCTGCCGACGCCGGGCAAGGCGCGGCCGGTCGAGGACGACTTCGAGCGCCAGACCCAGTCGGCCCTCAACAACCACGCCAAGCCCGGCGGCTCTCCGTCCAGCTCGGGCCCGCGGGGCCCGACCACGCACGCGGCCACCGACACCCGCCCGCATCCGGGGACGGGCGCGGACCTGACCCAGTCGGAAACCGCCGACCTGGCCTCACCGCTATTCAAGGTGTGGAGCGCCAACTGCTATGCGCTGGGGGCCAACCGGGTGGACGTGACCATCACCGTGGTCATCAAGTCCGACGGCTATTTCGACGGCATGCCCACGGCCGTGCCGGGCACCAACATGGGCGACGCCTTCACCAAGGCCGCGGTGACCCGCGCGATCGCCGCCTTGAAACAGGTCGAGCCGTTCAAGGTGCCCTCGCGGTTTTCTGCGGTGACCATGTCCTTCCATTTCGACCCCCGGAAGATGTGCTGACGGCGGCCCGGTAACGCTGTCTTTCCATTTCGACCCGCGTAAGTTCCAGTGAAACGTCTCGAGGCAGGTAATGAACATCAAGGCTGACTTCATCGGCTTCTGCGCCGCCTGCCTGCTGGCCTTCAGCCCCGTCCTGGCCCTGGCCCAGAATGCGCCCCTGCCACCGACCGGCGCGCCGCCCGCAACGCCTGGGGCGCCCGGCGCCCCCAGCGGCGTGGTCGAGATCGACCAGGGGGTCATCCAGCCCCTGCCCATCGCCATCCCGGCCTTCAGCGGTCCGGCGCGGGGCGGCGACATCACCCAGGTGGTCACCGCCGACCTGGAACGCTCGGGGCTGTTCGCGCCGCTGAACCCGGCGACCTTCATCGAGAAGAACCTCGACCTGTCGCTGGAGCCCAGCTTCCCGGCCTGGAAGCAGATCTCCGCCCAGTTCCTGGTTTACGGCGCCGTGACCATGGCCGGCGACGGCCGGCTCAAGGTCGATTTCCGCCTCTACGACGTCTATTCGGAGAAGTCGCTGCTGGGGAAGACCTACACCACCACGCCCGAGAACTGGCGCAAGCTGTCGCACAAGATCGCCGACGACATCTATGAGCAGCTGACCGGCCAGGGCGGCTATTTCGACACCCAGATCGTCTTCGTGGCCGAGAGCGGGCCCAAGACCGCGCGGGTCAAGCGCCTGGAGATCATGGACCAGGACGGGGCCAACCCCAGCTACCTGACCGACGGCTCCTACCTGGTGATGACGCCGCGCTTCTCGCCGGATTCCAGCAACCGCCAGATCATCTACATGGCCCTGCGGCCCACCGGCTCGACGGTCTATCTGTTCGACTTGAACACCAACCGCCAGGAAACCGTGGTCCGCTTCCCGGGCATGGTGTTCGCGCCCCGCTTCTCGCCCGACGGCAACCATATCGCCTTCTCGGTGGAGAAGAACGGCAACAGCGACATCTACATCACCGACCTGCGCAGCCGCTCCAGCACGCGGCTGACGTCGGATCCCTCCATCGACACCTCGCCGTCCTTCTCGCCGGACGGCGGCTCCATCGTCTTCAATTCCGACCGGGGCGGCTCGCCCCAGCTCTATGTGATGAACGTGGACGGCTCCAACGTGCGCCGGATCTCCTACGGTGGCGGGCGCTACACCACCCCGGTGTGGAGCCCCAAGGGCGACTACATCGCCTTCACCAAGCAGGAGGGCGGCGACTTCCATATCGGCGTCATGCGCGCCGATGGTTCGGAGGAGCGGGTGCTGACCTCAAGCTACCTGGATGAGGGGCCCAGCTGGGCGCCCAACGGCCGGGTTCTGGTCTTCTTCCGCGAAAGTCCGGGCGGCGCCGTGCGGCTCTGGACGGTCGACATCACCGGCCGTGTCCTGAAGCCCGCGCCCTTCCAGGGGTCGGGGTCGGACCCCGCCTGGTCGCCTTTGCTCAACTGACAAGGGAAAGGGGCGCCAAAGCGTCACAGTTAACGCCATTGTCAGAAGACCATAATGGCGACGTAAGGGACACAAGTCCGCCTTTCGTGGTTTATGCCAGTACAAGCGTCGGATTGCGTGTGTTTAGACCGGCGTCTACCGAAACCATTAGCTGAGGAGGAAGCCACCGTGAGCTTCAACACCAGGCGCGCCCTTCAACTGGCGCTCATCGTCGCGGCCACGGCTGTCCTGTCCGCCTGTGCTTCCAAGCCGAAGACGCCGCCGCGGGTGGCCGACACCGGCCCGCCGCCACGCCACGACACGCAGCAGCCGCGCCATGACCAGGTTCCGCAGGGCCCGATCCCGGGTTCGGAGCAGGACTTCGTCATCAACATCGGCGACCGCGTCTATTTCGACTTCGACAGCTATGCGATCCGCCCCGACGCCCAGCCCGTGCTGGCCGCCCAGGCCGCCTGGCTGAGCCGCTACGGCTCGGTGCGCGTGCGCATCGAAGGCAACTGCGATGAACGCGGCACCCGCGAATACAACCTGGCGCTCGGCGCGCGCCGCGCCAACGCCATCCGCGACTTCCTGGTCAGCCGCGGCGTGTCGACCACCCGCATCGCCACCATCTCCTACGGCAAGGAACGCCCGCTGGACGGCGGCGACGGCGAGGACGCCTGGGCCCGCAACCGCAATGGCCACACCGCCATTGTCGACGGCGCCCGCTAGGTTTCTTCAACCGGCATAAGCTAAGGGGGAGGGGACCGCTCACGCGGTCCCCTTTTTCCGTTTCAGGGTCGCCTCGACCTTGGCCGCAATTTTGGCTCTACCCCCGGAGATGATCGGGACCATGAAGCTCAAGACCGCACTGCTGTCGGCCCTGGCCGTCATCACCCTGACCCTGGCCGGCGCCCAGGCCATGGCCCAGACATCGATGGACGATCCGCTGGACGACCGCTCGGCCAAGCGGCTGGACCGCATGGAAAAGGTGGTGCGCGAGCTGCGCGCCATCGTCTTCCAGGGCAAGGAGACGGGCAAGCCCGTGGTGGTGCAGTCGGCCGAGACCGAGCCTCAGATCCAGGCCCTGACCGACCGGGTGACCGACCTCGAACAGACGCTAACCCGGATCACCGGCCAGAACGAAACCCTGACCCACGACCTGCAGACCAGCCGCCAGGCGTTTGCCCAGTCGCAGGCCGACAACAAGGCGCTGCAAACCCGCCTGGACGCGCTGGAGAAGCGCACCTCCGACCTTGAGGCCCAGTATCGTGGCCCGCCCGCGCCGCCGGCGCCCGATCCCGCCGCGGCGGCGCCCGTCGCTTCCGCCGATCCGGAGGGCGACGCCTTCGCCGCCGCGCGCAAGCTGCTGGTCGACGGCAACACCGCCGGGGCCGAGAGCGCCTTCGGCGCCTACATCGAACAGTATGGCGACGGCCCGCACGGCGCCGAGGCCCGTTACTGGTACGGCGAGACCCTGTTTGCCCGCAAAGCCTGGAGCGACGCCGGCGCGGCCTACCTGGGCTCCTTGCGCGGCTGGCCGACGACCCCGTGGGCGCCCACCGCCACCCTGAACCTCGCGCGGTCGCTGCAAGCCCTGGGCAACAGCCCCCAGGCCTGCCGCGCCCTCGACGAATTGGCCAAGCACTATCCCAAGGCCGCTCCGCCGGTGCCCGCCCGCGCCGCCACCACCCGCGCCCAGGCCGCCTGCCCGGCGCCCGCCCGCTGAGGGCGACGGTCACCGTGGGGCCCGACCCCGCCACCATCGTCCGCGCGGTCTTCGCGCGCCGCCTGGCGTCCGACGCCTCCGCGCCGGTGGCCGTGGCCGTCTCCGGCGGCGGCGACAGCCTGGCCCTGCTGCTGCTGGCCGCCGACTGGGCCCGCGCCGCCGACCGCCGCCTGCTGGTCCTGAGCGTCGATCACGGCCTGCGGGCCGAGGGCGCGCAATGGAGCGCCCGCGTCGGCGCGGTCGCCGCCGGCCTCGGCGTCGATTTCCGGGCCCTGTCCTGGACCGGCGGCAAGCCGACCACCGGCCTGCCCGCCGCCGCCCGCGCGGCCCGCCACGC
>JAQGIP010000023.1 GCA_028291055.1 Caulobacter sp. | reverse complement strand
TCTACAGACTCTCTTTCCCTACAGGTCGCTATTCCGATCTCCGCGATCATCAGCAGGGGTTTGGGCTCGCCCAACCGGTCGACCGCCTCGACCTGCACGTCCAGGCGCTTTTCCCGGGCCGGCCGGCCGGCGAACACCAGCAGCCGATGATGGCTTTCCAGTCCCAGCTTGCGGCGCACGGCCTCGCGGTCGGCCTTGGCCGGATCGAAGGTGCGGGTGTCGACGCCCAGCGGCAGGGCCAGGGCGCCCTCGACGCCGTTCTCGATCAGCTTGTCGGCGATGTAGCGGCTGGGGGCCATCACCTGGTCGAACTGGCTGTAGATCTGCGCCCACTTCTTGCGCACCGGCTTTTCGGCCCATTCGCCGATATGCAGCGCGGCCAGCGCCCCCAGATCGGTGTGGCAGAAGCCCACCACCGGCACGCCCAGCTTCTCGCCGGCCTTCAGCGCCGCCAGGCCCGGCGTATAGACGTCGCCCGCCTCGATGATCGAGGGCCGCTGGCGCATCAGCCGCTCGGTCCAGACGCGCTTGCTCACCGGCCAGCGGTAGCCGTCGCCGAAGGGCAGCGGCGCGGCATAGATGGAAACCTGGCCCTCGCCGTCCCAGCCGTCGCGGCGGCCGGGGGTCACCAGGGTGTGGCGCACGTCGGGCCGGCGGGCCTGGAACCAGGCGCGCTTGGCCATCAGGTAGCGTTTAACGCCGCCCGACTTGGGCGCGTAGAGCATGGTGGTGTCGATCAATCGCGCGGCCTGGTCGCCGCCGCCCTGAATCACGCGACGAAGATCGCGAAGGCCGGCCGCCACATTTTCCCGTGCGAATTCAAACAACGCCAAACCTCTTGCCGTACGTCGCCCCAGCGGCACCATACGGCCCCTAGGCTGAAAGGCGTCAACCCTATTCGGGTTCCGGCAAAGCGTCACTGTTTCGTGGTAGCACGCCGCGTCGATTCAGCGCTTCGCGCAGCAACATCTCCACCTGTGCATTCAAGCTGCGCAGTTCGGCCGCCGCCAGACGTTCGACGGCGGCCAGGACCTCAGGCGAGGCCCGCAACAGAAAGGCGCGTTTTCCGGGGCTGGCCACCGCCGCCCGGCCTAGTAGAGGCTGCCGGTATTGAGCACCGGTTGGGCCTCGCGGTCGGCGCACAGAACGACCATCAGGTTGGACACCATGGCCGCCCTGCGCTCGTCGTCCAGATTGACAACACCCCGCTCATTCAACTGCTTAAGGGCATTTTCCACCATGCCCACGGCGCCGGCCACGATGGTCTGGCGCGCGGCCAGCACGGCTTCGGCCTGCTGGCGCTTCAGCATCGAGCCGGCGATCTCCGGCGCATAGGCCAGGTGCATCAGGTGGGTCTCGTCGATGGCGATGCCGGCCACGATGACGCGTTCCTGCAGGTCGGCGCGCAGCCTTTCGCCCACGATCACCGCGTCGGCGCGCAGGGTCGGCTCCTCGGCCTCGCCGTGGTCATAGGCATAGTGGCTGGCCACTTCGCGCAGGCAGGTCTCCATCTGGATGTTCATGAAGGCCACATAGTCATCGACGTCGAACAGGGCCTGGGCCGAATCACTCACCCGCCAGACCACGTTGAAGGCGATCTCGATCGGGTTGCCGCGCTTGTCGTTGACCTTCAGCCGCTCGCTGGTGACGTTGCGCACCCGCAGCGAGATCTTCTGGCGCCGTTGCCAGGGCAGCAGCCAGCGCAGACCGGTCTTGCGGTCGGTGCCCTGGTAGCTGCCGAACAGGGTGATCGCGACCGCCTCGTTGGGCTGCAGGGCGTAGAAGCCCGACAGGACGAACAGGTCGACGACGATCATCAGCGCGCCGCCGAGGACGAAGAGCTTGCTCTCTCGCACCTGGATGAAGAGCCAGACGGTCGCGATCAGGCCCGCCAGCAGCGCCAGCAACATGAGCCCGCCGCTGATGCCGCCGCCGGGGCGTTCGGCCGTGTGATTGATGGTCCGGGTATCGGACATGGGAAACCCTCCTTGGGTTGCCCGAAAGTGATATCACTTTGCTATCGCGATGCAAGGCCCCGCTTGCGGCCCTGCCCCGGCCGCGCGTATCGACGCCGCCATGGCAAGATTCCTGTTCTGCACCTGGGAAGGCGGCGGCCACGTGCAGCCGATGATGCTGGCCGCCCAGGGCCTGGTGAAGCGCGGCCACGACGTGCGCGTCATGAGCGACGCCTGCAACGCGCCGGAGGCCGGCGTGCTGGGGGTGCCGTTCCGTGCGTGGTCAGGCCCGCTCAGCCGCACCGACAAGTCCCCCGCCAGCGACCGCCTGCGCGATTGGGAAGCCGAGACGCCCCTCGACACCATCCACCAGCTCTGCGACCGCGTGATCACCGGCCCGGCCCTGGCCTACGCCAATGACGTCCTGGCCGCCCTCGAAGAGGCGCCCGCCGACCTCATCATCACCCAGGAGCTGCTGTTCGGCCCGATGATCGCGGCCGAGGCGGCCGGCCTGCCCCTGGCCATCTTCGCCGCCAACGTCTGGTCCTTCCCCACCCTGGCCGGCATGCCGCCCTTCGGGGCCGGCATGGCCCCGCCCACCGACGACAACGAAGTCGCCCTCCACGCCATGGTGGCCCAGACCACCCGGCTGATCTTCCAGCACGGCCTTCCCGCCCTGAACGAAGCCCGCGCGGCGCTGGGCCTGATGCCGCTCGCCGACCTCTTCGACCAGCTGGCCTATGCGCGCCGCATCCTGCTGGCCACCAGCCGCGCCTTCGACTTCGCGCCCGATCCCCTGCCCGAACCCTTCCGCTATGTCGGCCCCTATGTCGCCGATCCGGTCGGCGTCGAGCCCTACGCCCTGCCCGCAGACGATCCGCGCCCGCTCGTGCTCGTGAGTTTTTCCAGCCTCTACCAGGCCCAGGAAGCCGCCATCGGTCGCATCCTCGAGGCGCTGGGCCGCCTCGACGTGCGCGGCCTGGTCACCACCGGCCCCGCCGTCGATCCCGCCGCCTTCTCGCCCCCGCCGAACGTCGAGGTGGTGCGCACCGCGCCCCACCATCTGCTGCTGCCCCACACCGCCGTCTTCATCACCCACTGCGGCCACGGCTCGACGCTCCGCCCCCTGATGGCCGGCGTCCCGCTGCTCTGCCTGCCCATGGGCCGCGACCAGAACGACAACGCCATCCGCGCCGTGAGCCGCGGCGCCGCCCTCCAACTCCCCCCCGACGCCTCCCCCGACGCCGTAGCAAGGGACGTTCAGCGCCTCCTCACCGAACCCGCCTTCCGCGAGTCCGCCTCAAAAATAGCCCTCAAAATCAACCACGACGAAACCACCCGCTCCGCCGAGTCCGAACTCGAATCCCTGGTCTGAGTGGCGCTAGGCGATCGGTTGCGGCCGGTCCCGGATCCACTGGGACAGCACCCACTTCTCGCCGGACGTGGGCGGCCGGCCCGCGTGCAGGGTCCGGCGGTCGGGGGCGCCCTGCGGATCGGCGTTGACGAAGTAGAGGGCCTCGCCCGGCCTGCCTTTGAACTTGACCCCGAGATCGAGGAATTCCGTCTCCCCGCCCTCATAGGCATCATTCAGGTAGATGAGGAAGGTGCCGATCCGCTGCCCTATGGTGGCCAGTTCTTCCTGGAAGTGACTGACCGAGGGGTCGAGATAATCCACATGCGGCTCATACTGCTGGCCGGGCCTGTAGTGCAGGACGTTGGCCGCCTCCTGCTGGGCGATGGTTATCCTGGTCGCCGCCGCGATGCGGGCGCGCACCAACAGCATCACAAGGTCGGTATCCAGCAGCCCGAAGCCCGCCACCGTGTTGCTGCGCATCTCGTCCAGCCCGGTCCCGCCCTCGACGGCGTTGCTGACCCTGGCCGGCGCCTCACGCTGTCTGGCCCGCTCGATCAGCCAGGCGCAGACGGCCGGCGGCGCGATACGCGCAAAGCTCTCGATACGTGGCGACGCGGAGATCACCTTGGGCGCCGCGGCGCGGCCCCATTCGGCGATGTCGATGGCCTTGCGCAGCCGCTTCCAGTGGGTGGAGGTCTCCGTCCAGCGGCCCTCCTTGGCGGCCAATACCCGAAGCTGCCCCTGGGCCGGCGCATGGCCCAACTCGGCAGACCGTTGCAGCAGGTCCAGGGCGTCGCTCCAGCTCTGCGCGCGGCCTACGCCGGTGGCGGCCAGCACGGCCAGGCGGGCGGCGGCGTCCCCTGCCCCGGCCTCGGTCGCCCGGGCCAGCAGGGCGGCGCCCATCGCCGGCTCCATCGGCGCGGCGCGCCCGACCAGCAACCGCACGCCCAGATAGGTCATCGAGGCCACGTGGCCGCCGTTCGCAGCCTGCTCCAGCCAGCCCACCGCCACATCGTGGCGGCCTTCCCGGTCGAACAGCCGCGCCAGCGCGAACTGCGCGTCGCCGTCGCCGGCCAGGGCTTTTGCCTTCAACTCGTCGGATCCGCTCATGGCCTTCCCAAACTCAACCCGCGATCAGGGCAACCCCGATGAGATCACCGAACGCTGTAATTTTACTGGCGTGCCCGCCAAATACCGATGCTAAGATCAAGACGGGCAAGGGTTTGCCCCCTCAAAGACAGGCGCGGCCAGGGGTGGATTATCCCAGATTCCGCGTCGTGCGGTCTTTTCTTGGGAGGTGGGGGTTTTGAAGTTCTGGCGTATTGCTCTGGCGTTGGCCGCATTCCCGGCTGTCGCGGCGGCCGCTGACGGTCAGCCGTTGTCCAACACCACCGACCCGACGGCGGTGGTCCCACAGCCCCCCAACGCGTCGCGGCCCATCCAGGCGCCCGACCACGGCCCCACCGGCGGCCCCGACGACCGCGCGCCGCGCTTCACCCTGACCGGGGTCGAATTCGAGGGCGCGACCACCGTTTCGCCCGACGCGCTACGCCCCACCTGGCAGGGTTTCGTCGGCAAGCCCGTCTCCCTGTCGGACCTGCACAACATCGCGCGCGCCGCCGAGCGGGTCTATGCGAGCGCCGGCTATCCCTTCGTGGCCATCGTGCTGACGCCCCAGGCGGTCGAGGGCGGCGTGGTCCGCTTCAAGGTCGTGGAAGGTCATATCTCCAGCCTGACCGTGCTGTCCAACGACGCCACGGCGCGGCGCCAGACGGCGGCGGTGTTCGGCGGCCTGGTCGATCGCAGGCCCCTGGCGGCCAATGACGTGGAAGGCGCCTACGTCCACGCCCGCGACATCCCCGGCCTGGCCATCGACGGCGCGCTACGCAGGGGCGGCGTGCCCGGCGGCATGGACCTGGTGGTCCGCGCCCAGCACCAGGACTGGCGCGTCTACGCCAACGCCAACAACCTCTATCCCGAGACGGTGGGTCCCTGGGGCGTGCTGCTCGGCGTCGACCACTTCGGCTCCTCGCCCTACGGCGACCAGACCTCGTTGCAGCTCTATTCCTCGGTGGATGGCGGCCAGCAGATCGTCGGACGTATCAGCCACCGCCAGATCCTCAATGCCTCGGGGACCAGCGTCGCCGGCATGATCCTGGTGGCCAAGGCCGAGCCGGGCGGCGTCGTGGCGCCCCTGGACCTTGCGACCAATGTCACCGCAGGGCGGCTGTCGGTCAGCCAGCCGCTGATCGAACGCCTGAACTTCAGCCTGGGCGGCACCTTCGGTTTCGAGGCCAGCGACCAGAAGACCAAGGTCTTCAACTCCATCGCCATCACCGACGACCGCCTGCGCATCTTCAGCCTGTCGTTCAGCGGCGACGCCTCGGCGCGCGGCGGCTACCACCTCGACTATTCCTTCGAGGTCCGCAAAGGCATCGAGGGGCTGAATTCGAGCAAGGAAGGCGATGCCGGGCTGTCGCGGGCCGGGGCCAATCCCCAGGCGACCGTGGCCCGGATGACGGTGGCGGGACAGACCCCGCCCTTCCACACGGTGCGCCTCTATGGCCGCTTCGACGGCCAGGTCACCGGCGACGCCCTGACCGCGCCGGAACAGTATGCGGTGGGCAACCTCAGCATCGGGCGCGGGTATCAGCCCGGCGCGGCCTTCGGCGACAAGGCCGCGGCGCTCAGCGCCGAGGTTCGTTTCGGTCCCTACCCGGCCGGCAAGTTCCGCGTGCAGCCCTTCGTCTTCTACGACACCGCCGAGCTTTGGACGCTGACGCCCGGCGCGCACCGCGAACACACCATCTCCTCGGTCGGCGGCGGCATCCGCCTGGAAGCGCCCGGCCGCATGCACCTCGACCTCTCCTATTCCGCGCCCCAGGACCCGCCGATGGGCCTGGGCGAACCCACGCCGCACGCTCGCGTGTTGCTCAGCCTGACGGTGGGGCTGGACGACCTGTTCAAACACCGCGGTCGCGCTTCTTCGGGAGACGCAAAGTGACGGTTCGTACCCCCATGTCCCGCATGCAAAGTCAGCCCCTTCGGGCTGTCCTGTTCGCCTCGGTCGCCTCGATCGCCCTGGCCACCGCCGGCGCCGCCTACGCCCTGCCCACGGGTGGCAGCGTGGTAACCTCCAACGGCGACGGCACCGGCGTCACCACCATCAACACCGGCACGCCCGGCGCGGTCACGATCGACCAGGGCGACAGCCGGGTGATCATCGACTGGTCGACGTTCAACATCGGCAACGGCGAGACCGTCACCTTCAACCAGACCGGCCCCGATGCGGTGGCCTTCAACTTCGTGACCGGGCCCGCCGGGTCGGGCCCGCCGCCGCCTCCGCCGCTGTCGACCATCGACGGCGCCCTCAACGCCAACGGCGGCGTGTGGCTGTTCTCGCCGGGCGGCGTGGTGTTCGGCGCCAACGCCCGCGTCGACGTGGGCAGCTTCGTGGCCTCGACGGGCGCCTTCCAGCCTGACTATGACACCGATCAGCTGCTCTACCCCGATGGTCCGGGCACCTTCGTTGGCGTAGGCTTCACAACAGACGGCAGCGACGTCATCTCCGTGGCCAACGGCGCGACCATCAACGCCAACAGCGGCTTCGTCGTGCTGCAGGCCCAGTCCATCATCCAGAACGGCGATATCACCGCCACCGACGGCATCGGCTACATCGTCAGCGCCGGCGCGGAGATCGACTTCAACACCACGAGCAGCGGCCAGCAGCTGATCAACGCCTCCGCCGACCCGGTCGCCAACTCCGGGCGTCCCAGCTTTACCCAGGGCGCCACAGGCTCGACCGCCGCGACCTTCGTCACCCTCTCCACCCCGACCGGCCAGGTCGAGGGCGGCTACCACGGCATCATCAACCTTGGCGGCACGGTCGATGCGACCGGCCTGGTCCCCGGCGCGACCAACACCAGCGTGAAGCTGACGGTGGGCGGCGACGACCTCAACTTCAACGACTCCGCTCAGACGCTCGACGCCTCCGCGGGGACCATCAACGCCACCCATGGGGTCGCGGTGGTGGCCACCAATGCCACGATGGGCATCGTCAACGCCGGCGGCGCACTCGATATCGATTCCGACCGCGACATCACCCTGGCGGGTGCGGTGGCGGCCCATGACGTCACGCTAACCACCGACCAGGGTACGGGTCACAACGTCGCCATCAACGCCGACCTCCATGCGTCGGGCAACCTGGCGATCAACACCTACAGCGTCACGGCGAGCGCCGCCGGCACGGTGGAGGCCCAGAACCTCAACATCGATGGCCGCGCCGATGCGACCTTCGGGGCCGCGGTCAACGTCTCCGGCGCGGCGGACGTGCAGATGCACGGGGAATCCGTCTCCGCCAGCTTCAACAACGGCCTGCATGTCGACAGCACGCTGAGGATGGACGTCGAGGCCCAGAGTTCCGGCATCCCGCCCCTGGCCAAGATCAAGCTGCTGGGTCCGGTGACCGTGGGCGGCCTGGTCGACCTGACGGCCAAGTCCGATGACTTGAACGGCCATTTCGGCGGCAACATCGACATCATCACCAGCCTGCGCACCGGCGGGTCGTTCACGGCCGACACCGGTGATTTCAACGGCAACAGCCTCGACGTCACCAGCATCGCCACGATCGACGCCACCAATCTGATCAGCCTGACCGGCACGAGCTCGGTGCTCGGGGACGCCACCCTGCGCTCGGCCGCCGGCGGCGCCGGGTCGATCACCACGGCCGGCTCGCTCGACGTGAACGGCAAGCTGACCGCCATCGCCCACGGCAACCTGACCTTCAACGCCGACACCAGCGCCAGCGGCGCCGATATCGAAACCCACACGCGCACCGGCCTGATGAAGATCGGCGCCCTGAACGTCAGCGGCGACCTCCTCGTCCTGCTGGATGAAGGCGGCGTTCCCAACGGCCCCACGCCGCCCGCCGGCACGGCGGTCACCTTGACGGGCCCGGTCGTCGTCAGCGGCGACGCCGACATCGAGGTCTTCCGCCGCCAGGGCAACATGACCATCGGAAACCTCCAGGTTTCGGGCGACCTGTTCGCCAGCGCGGTGAACATCAGTTCCACGGCGGTCGGGACTATCGAAGTCAGCGGCAACGCGGTGATGGAGGCCGATACCAACATCACCCTGGCCGGCACGACCAGCGTCCGCGCCCTAGATCTCACCTCGTTCGGCGGCGCCATCACGATCAGTGGCGCGGCCACGGTCGACGACGACGCCGATCTGAGAGTGGAGAGCGGCTCGGGCTCGATCTCCGTGCCGCTCAATGGCAGCCTCGCGGCGGGCGGCAACATCCACGCCAGCATCCATCCCGATGCCGAATCCCCGAACCCGATCCCGGTGACCGGCGTCATCAGCGTCGCCGGCGCCATCCACGCCAACTCCGACATCCACCTGGCCATCTTCGACCAGGACGACACCTCGCCCGGCGGTACGATCAACATCAATGGCAATGCGACCACCGATGAAGGGTCGATTTCCGCGTTCAGCAACGTCTTCAACTCCAGCGGCTTCATCGCCAGCGCGGGCGACCTGGACGTGGTCGCAAGCAGCCAGCTCAACCTGGGCGGCGACGTGAGCGCCGACGGCAACGCCACCCTGAGTTCAAGTGCCAGCGGCGGCGCGGTCAACACCAGCGGCTCCCTAACGGTAGGGGGCAACCTCAGCGCCACCGGCGCGGACATCGTCACCGACGCGACCGTGACGGTAGCGGGCAACGCCACCCTGGACGGCTTGTTCGTCTTCGGCTCGGGCCCGCTGTCGGCGGACGGGACCTTGACCATCGATGGGTCGGACCTGATCAACATGGGCGGCGACTTGTCATCGGGTGGCACGGCCAGCCTCACCAGCACGAGCGGCCAGATCATCGTGGTCGGCCTGTCGTCCGGCGCGGACGTCAGCGTCAATGCGGCCGGCGACTTCACCGCCAACGGTCACCTGATCACCGGCGCGGCCTCGACCCTCACCGCCGGCGGTGACCTCACCCTCAACGGCGCATCCGACTTCACCGGCGCGACCAACCTGAACGCCGACGAAAGCGCCGGCCAGATCGCCATCAATGGGCCGATGAACGTGGTGGGCGACCTGACCACGGTCTCCTTCAGCCTGGAGACGACGGCTCCGGTGACCGTCACCGGCGATCTCAACATCGACCCCGCCGATGTGATCATCGGCGCGGCCATGGATATCGGTGGCTCGGCCACCATCACCGCGGGCGACGGCCTCTATGTGAACGGCGACCTGACGGCCGGCGGCGACCTGACCCTGGTGGCCGACACGGTTTCCAGCACCGCTCTGATCCACGCCGACGGCGCGCTGGAGATCGACGGCACGAGCGGCATTTCGCTGGGTGGCCCGACCACGGGCGGCAACATCACCTTGAACAGCGATGGACTGGTGACCATCGACGGCGACCTGACCGCCGACAACCTGACTATCAGCGCCGGTTCGTTCGACAGCAGCGGCCTGATCACCCTGGCCGGCGGCTGGAACCTGACCACCGCGGGCGCCCTGAACCTGGGTTCGGCGATCATCGACGGCGACCTGAACCTGACCACCACCGATGTCGGCGCGCCGCTCAGCACCACGGGAACGATCACCGTGCACGGCGACATGACGCTGAGCGCCACCGGCGACTTCTCCACCCCCGGCGCCATCACCGTAGGCAGCGACACCCAGGTCGATGGCGACACCCATCTGAACGGCGACTTCTACACGGTCGTGAACCTGACCGGACCGCTGAACACAGGCGGCGCCACGCGCGTGGACGGCCACGACTTCACCAGCAGCGCGGCGCTCAGCACGGGCGACAATCTGGACATCCATGTCGTCAACGGCATCTCGCTCGGCGGCGCCACCACCGTCGGCGGCCAGGCCATCATCGAAGGCTCCGGCGATATCGCCATTGCCGCCCTGCTCGACGTGACCTCGGACGCCGGCATCTTCGGCGACGACATCACCACCACGAGCGGCGGCGTGATCCAGGCCGCCAATCTCAATATCCAGGCCACGACCTTCACAGCCGACGGCGCCATCACGGCCGGCGGCGACCTGTCCATCCAGGCCATCCACATCACGTTGAACGGCTTTGTCGATGTCGGCGGCGATGCCGACCTGTTCGCCTATGACCAGTTCGGCTCGATTGCCTCCAGCGGCGGCCTGAGCGTGGGCGGCAACCTGACCGCCTCGGTCCACACCGGCAGCGAAGGCGGCGACCCCGGTTTCCCGAGCGGCTCGATCGACATCACCGGCCCCGTCAACGTGACCGGTTCGGCGGACCTGGCGATCTATGACCAGGACGACGAAAGCGCCGATGGCGACATCACCGTGCACGGCACGTTCGAGACCGGCGCCGGCTTCAGCAGCTATTCGCGCACCTTCACCAGCGATGGCCTGTTGACCATCGGCGGCAACGCCGACCTCGTGGCCGATACGGACATCACCCTCGCCGACGCCGACATCTCGGGCGATCTGCAGACCAGCTCCGACACCTTCACCAGCACGGGCGCGGTCACCGTCGGGGGCGACCTCGGCATCGACGCCGACGGCGCGGTCACCCTGGGCGGGCCGGTCACCGTGACCGGCGCGGCCAATATCGACGCCGGAGGCGAGGTGGTCATCGACGGCGACTTCAGCGCCGATCAGACCGCCGACATCAGCGGCGCGGCGGTCAGCGGGTCCGGCGCCATCCACGCCGGCGGCGCGCTGAGCATCACCGGCGCGGACGGCATCGACGTGGGCGACGTATCGAGCGACACCGACGCCACCTTGAGCGTCGGCAAGAGCAGCGCCGACATCGCGATCGGCAGCTTCGACAGCCCCGGCGGCCTGACCATCAGCGGGGCCAACACCTTCACGGCCGGCGGACCGATCAATGTGGGCGGCGACCTGAGCGTGACGGTCGACGGCGACATCGCGCTGAACGGCGGGGGCGACGTCGGCGGCGATGCGATCCTGACGTCAGAGGGCGACACGGGCCTGATCAGCATCGGCGACGCCCTGCATGTGGGCGGCGACATGACCACCAACTCGTTCGCCTTCCACAACACCGGCACGATGGACATCGAGGGCAACCTCTCCATCGATCCGGGCGGCGACATCGTCATCGACGCGGACACCACCGTCGGCGGCGACGCCAGTCTGGTCACCGACGACAACATCCTGATCCACGCCAGGCTGGACGTGGGCGGGCGCCTCGACATGGACGCCACCGACATCACCAGCACGGCGCCGGGCGTCATCGACGTGAACGGCGCCATCGGCGCCAATGCGCGCGGCGACATCACCCTGGGCGGGACGGTGGATTCCGGTCAGAGCATCAATATCGCGGCGGACGGCGACCTGGCCTTCAACGCCGACACGACCGCCGTGGGCTCCATCGCCGGCAGCGCGGACACCATCACCGTGGCGTCCGAAGTCACCGTGCGCTCGGATTCCCAGGGCGACGGCGAAGGCAGCATCGACCTGTCCGCCGACCGGGACTTCACCGCCGCCACGGACTCCCTGATCGTCGCGGGCGCGGCCCAGGGTCCGGGGACCGACTTCGTCAGCATCGTAGGCGGCGCCGGCTCGGGCGGCGACACCACCGTCGGCCAGGTGCGCGGCCGCAGCGTCGCCATCACGGTCTATGACGGCGACCTGAATGTGAACGGCGCGGTGACCGGCGAGGACTATGTCGACCTGTTCGCCAACTTCAATTTCGATCCCGAGATCGGGGGCGACGTGCATGTGGCCGCCGACATCACCAGCGGCGGCTTCACCAGCATCTATAACCGCAGCGGCGCGGTCACCGTGGACGGCGGCGTTACGGTGCAGAGCACCACCCAGACCTTTATCCAGGCAACCGACAACGTGACCATCGGCGGTCAGGTCTCCGGCGGCTCGGTTGGCCTGTTCTCCGACGAGACCCTGACCGTCTCGGCCAACGGCACGGTCACCAGCACGGCCGCAACCACGGCGCCAACCTGGCCCATCGTCGGTTTCAACTACCGGCCGGGCGGTGAAGGCCCCCCCACCGTTCACGGGATCACCCTGGCGGCCCATGCCTTGACCCTGAACGGCACGGTGACCGCCGGCTCGTCCCAGGCGCGCTCCGACGTCTTCATCCAGCCCCTGGGGACCCAGACCGGCGTCACCATCGGCGGCACGGGCGGCAGCGGCTTCCAGCTGACCAACGCGGCGCTGGGCCACATTACCGCGCGCAACGTCGTCTTCCTGAGCGGAGCGGCGGACGGACGGGGAAGCGGATACGACGTGACGATCGGCGACCTCACGCTCGACTCCGAAAAACTGGCCGGCCTGTGGGTGGGCGCGCAGAGCAGCCGCAAGATCACCGTCAGCGGCACGGTGACCGGCGATGTGGCCGTGCGCCTGGGCTTTGCCCAGATCGACGGCCTCAATATCGGCGACACCCTGCCGGGCGGCGGCGGCTCGACCCTGCTGGGTTATATTCCGGGCGAGATCGACATCACCGGCGGACTCGGCGCGGCGGATTCGGCGCTGGACGCGGTCAGCCTGATCGCGCGCAACAACATCTTCATGGGGTCATCGACCTTCATCGCCGCGGCCCAGGCCGACCCGGCCTTCGATGCGACCAAACACTCCCAGGACTTCGCGACCCTACCGGTGGGCCACCTGTTCGTGTCGGCCTCGACGCTGGATCTGGCGGCGCAGGGCCGGATCATCCAGCAGAACACCGCCGGCCCCAACAGCCTGGGCTATGCGGGCATCGCCATCGACTCGCCCAGCACTGGTCATCCCCTGATCTCGGCGGTGACCGGCCTGGAAGGTATGCAGATCGGCGGGACCGGTCAGGGCGGCTGGACGGCCCACTTCGGCGCCGGCCCCACCCAGATCGACCTGTTCGGCGTGTTGACCCCGCTGATCGGCGACCCGATCGATGACGAAGCGGCGGCCAAGGAGCCCAACCTGCTGGCTGGCACTATCGTCACCAGCCGCGCCTATCGCATCAACACCTGCATCTTCGGCACGACCTGCGTCCGGGCCGGATCGGATGTTCCGCCGTTCCAGACGCCGCCGGAGACGAACGGCCCGGGCGGCGGTGATCTGGGCGACATCCTCGATGAGTGGGCGCAGGCGGGCCTGATCCAGCAGCTGGACATCACCGCGGTGTTGCCGATCAAGCTGGACGATGACGAAGAAGAGAAGAAGAAGAACCAGTCGCCGATCACCGGCTCCGGCAACGGCGACCTTTGGGGTGCGCACCAGCCCTAGAGCGTCCCTGCTTCGCCAAGGCTTCGCAGGGCAATCCTGCGAAGCGCCGAAGGCGCGAAGCAGGATGGTGGGCGGCGAGGGGTTCGAACCCCCGACCCCCTCGGTGTAAACGAGGTGCTCTAACCAGCTGAGCTAGCCGCCCGATCCGCTTGTCCCGACCGTTTAGCGAGCGCGCGCGCCGCCGGGAAGACGGCAAACGAAAAGGGACGACACGATTGCGCGCACCGCCCCTCGCCGTGGGTCGCAATAGCTTCAGTTGAGGGCGTTCTTCAGCCCCTCGCCGACCTTGAAGCGCGCGGTTTTCGAGGCCGGACGCTGGACGGTGGCGCCGGTGCGCGGGTTGCGCGCGGTCCCGGCCGCGCGTTTCACCGGCACGAAGCTGCCGAAACCCACGAGGCGGACCTCGGTCCCGGATTTCAGAGATGTGGTCACGGACTCGATGAACGCCTGAAGCGCGGCGTTCGCCTGGGTCTTGTTGAGACCCGTCTTGTCGGCCATGGCGGCCACCAATTCGGCTTTCGTCATTTATGCCTCCCAGCCATACGACCGGAGCCCTTCCCTCCCCAGGGGAACCCCAGCCCAACGAATGATTATGGAGCGGGAAACTCGCGCGTCAAACGAAGGCGGCGCGGGGATGCCCCGCGCCGCCAACTTAATGCAGTTCACCTACCCGGATCGGGCCGAGTCGGCTTGTCGACCTAGTGGGTGACGAGATTATCGCCGTCCGGCCCGGGCGGGGTCATCATCGCGCGCATGGCCCGTTCCTGGTCCTCGTCGGTCCATTCTATGGGGGTCAGGGGCTTGGTGAGCGCCAGTTTGACGGCCTGATCGAAGGTCGCCACCGGGATGATCTCCAGCTGGCTCTTCACATTCTCGGGCACGTCGGCCAGATCCTTCTCGTTCTCCTGAGGGATCAGCACCGTCTTGATGCCCGA